>NZ_JBIVFW010000004.1:0-3841 GCF_044748385.1 Microbacterium sp. NPDC090003 | reverse complement strand
CTGTTAATACGCTAACCGCACCAGAATGGGGTCGTGCGCTAGGCCCAACGCTTCACCCCGAAGGGATCCGTCAGTGGGATTCAGACACTTAGCACTACTGGATTAGCTTGGGCGGTTCTTCGCCGGTACGGGAATATCAACCCGTTGTCCATCGACTACGCCTGTCGGCCTCGCCTTAGGTCCCGACTTACCCAGGGAAGATTAGCTTGACCCTGGAACCCTTGGTCTTTCGGAGGACGTGTTTCTCACACGTCTTTCGCTACTCATGCCTGCATTCTCACTCGTGTAGCCTCCACGGCTGGTTTACACCGCCGCTTCGCTGGCCACACGACGCTCTCCTACCCATCAACACGGCTGGACCACGAAGGCCTACCAATAATGTCAATGCCACAACTTCGGTGGCGTGCTTGAGCCCCGTTACATTGTCGGCGCGGAATCACTTGACCAGTGAGCTATTACGCACTCTTTCAAGGGTGGCTGCTTCTAAGCCAACCTCCTGGTTGTCAAGGCAACTCCACATCCTTTCCCACTTAGCACGCGCTTTGGGACCTTAGTTGGTGGTCTGGGTTGTTTCCCTCTCGACTATGAAGCTTATCCCCCACAGTCTCACTGCTGCGCTCTCACTTACCGGCATTCGGAGTTTGGCTGACGTCAGTAACCTTGTAGGGCCCATCGGCCATCCAGTAGCTCTACCTCCGGCAAGAAACACGCAACGCTGCACCTAAATGCATTTCGGAGAGAACCAGCTATCACGAAGTTTGATTGGCCTTTCACCCCTATCCACAGCTCATCCCCTCAGTTTTCAACCTAAGTGGGTTCGGTCCTCCACGACGTCTTACCGTCGCTTCAACCTGGCCATGGATAGATCACTTCGCTTCGGGTCTAGGACATGCGACTGAATCGCCCTATTCAGACTCGCTTTCGCTACGGCTACCCCACACGGGTTAACCTCGCCACATATCGCTAACTCGCAGGCTCATTCTTCAAAAGGCACGCTGTCACAGCTACTAAGGCTGCTCCAACGGTTTGTAAGCAAACGGTTTCAGGTACTATTTCACTCCCCTCCCGGGGTACTTTTCACCTTTCCCTCACGGTACTTGTCCGCTATCGGTCATCTGGGAGTATTTAGGCTTATCAGGTGGTCCTGACAGATTCACACGGGATTTCACGGGCCCCGTGCTACTTGGGATACTCTTCGCGCCAAGAGAGGCATTTCGACTACGGGGTTGGCACCCTCTATGACCGGCCTTTCAAGACCGTTCGTCTATACCTTCTTGTAACGCCGCCACCTCGGCAGAGATGACTGAAAAGTCCCACAACCCCCAACGTGCAACGCCTGCCGGCTATCACACACGCTAGGTTTAGCCTGATCCGGTTTCGCTCGCCACTACTAACGGAATCGCGGTTGCTTTCTCTTCCTGTGGGTACTGAGATGTTTCACTTCCCCACGTTCCCTCTACCCGCCCTATATATTCAGGCGGGAGTCACTAGGTCGGCACGCCGCCCAGCGGGGTTTCCCCATTCGGACACCCTCGGATCAAAACTTGCTTATCAGTTCCCCGAGGCTTATCGCAGATTGCTACGTCCTTCTTCGGCTCCAGATGCCAAGGCATCCACCGTTTGCTCTTAAAGACTTGAAATCACATGAGTTTGAATCAGAATCGACACCAGGCCCGAAAGCCTGGCATGAAATTGACTAATGATCTTTAAGATCATCTTGTGCAACCGATCCGAAGATCAGCTGCAAGATGCTCGCGTCCACTGTGTAGTTCTCAAAGTACGGGCGGTACCCCATCCAGCAACCCCACACGGGGGAAACCAGAAGAGGCCCAGAGTAACCAAATGCTTCCAACCCGAAGGTCAAAGCGCATCCGGTCCCTCAGGACCCAACAGCGTGCAGGAACCGACCCCCTCACCCCACTCTTTCCAACAACCGAAGTTGCGTACTCGACCAGAGATCAGATCTCGATGCCATGTCAAATGTTCCACCCATGAGCTCCCAGCGAAGAACGTATGCCTTCGATCTGGGTTCTGGACATCCGAAGATGTCAGATGCTCCTTAGAAAGGAGGTGATCCAGCCGCACCTTCCGGTACGGCTACCTTGTTACGACTTAGTCCTAATTACCGATCCCACCTTCGACGGCTCCCTCCACAAGGGTTAGGCCACCGGCTTCAGGTGTTACCGACTTTCATGACTTGACGGGCGGTGTGTACAAGACCCGGGAACGTATTCACCGCAGCGTTGCTGATCTGCGATTACTAGCGACTCCGACTTCATGAGGTCGAGTTGCAGACCTCAATCCGAACTGGGACCGGCTTTTTGGGATTCGCTCCACCTCGCGGTATTGCAGCCCTTTGTACCGGCCATTGTAGCATGCGTGAAGCCCAAGACATAAGGGGCATGATGATTTGACGTCATCCCCACCTTCCTCCGAGTTGACCCCGGCAGTATCCCATGAGTTCCCACCATTACGTGCTGGCAACATAGAACGAGGGTTGCGCTCGTTGCGGGACTTAACCCAACATCTCACGACACGAGCTGACGACAACCATGCACCACCTGTTTACGAGTGTCCAAAGAGTTGACCATTTCTGGCCCGTTCTCGTATATGTCAAGCCTTGGTAAGGTTCTTCGCGTTGCATCGAATTAATCCGCATGCTCCGCCGCTTGTGCGGGTCCCCGTCAATTCCTTTGAGTTTTAGCCTTGCGGCCGTACTCCCCAGGCGGGGAACTTAATGCGTTAGCTGCGTCACGGAATCCGTGGAATGGACCCCACAACTAGTTCCCAACGTTTACGGGGTGGACTACCAGGGTATCTAAGCCTGTTTGCTCCCCACCCTTTCGCTCCTCAGCGTCAGTTACGGCCCAGAGATCTGCCTTCGCCATCGGTGTTCCTCCTGATATCTGCGCATTCCACCGCTACACCAGGAATTCCAATCTCCCCTACCGCACTCTAGTCTGCCCGTACCCACTGCAGGCCGGAGGTTGAGCCTCCGGATTTCACAGCAGACGCGACAAACCGCCTACGAGCTCTTTACGCCCAATAATTCCGGATAACGCTTGCGCCCTACGTATTACCGCGGCTGCTGGCACGTAGTTAGCCGGCGCTTTTTCTGCAGGTACCGTCACTTTCGCTTCTTCCCTGCTAAAAGAGGTTTACAACCCGAAGGCCGTCATCCCTCACGCGGCGTTGCTGCATCAGGCTTCCGCCCATTGTGCAATATTCCCCACTGCTGCCTCCCGTAGGAGTCTGGGCCGTGTCTCAGTCCCAGTGTGGCCGGTCACCCTCTCAGGCCGGCTACCCGTCGACGCCTTGGTGAGCCATTACCTCACCAACAAGCTGATAGGCCGCGAGCCCATCCCCAACCGAAATTCTTTCCAGACGCAGACCATGCGGTCACGTCACATATCCAGTATTAGACGCCGTTTCCAGCGCTTATCCCAGAGTCAGGGGCAGGTTGCTCACGTGTTACTCACCCGTTCGCCACTGATCCACAGAGCAAGCTCTGCTTCACCGTTCGACTTGCATGTGTTAAGCACGCCGCCAGCGTTCATCCTGAGCCAGGATCAAACTCTCCGTAAAAAAGAAATGCATACCACCCGGGGAAAAACCGGGAAGCAGCGAGTTTGATGCTGACCAAAGAGATAAATCATTGCTGACTATCCGTTGCCAACCCCACAAGGAGGTTGGTCTTTGATCCAAAGGAATCTCATCCAGCCGAAGCTGAATCGAGGTTATTTGGCATTTGACAAGTGCACGCTGTTGAGTTCTCAAGGATCGGATGCTCCCACGACCCAGTCATCACAACCAGGCCCGAAGGGCAACTTCTCTACCTTAC
>NZ_JBIVFW010000003.1:0-98281 GCF_044748385.1 Microbacterium sp. NPDC090003 | reverse complement strand
ATTTGACAAGTGCACGCTGTTGAGTTCTCAAGGATCGGATGCTCCCACGACCCAGTCATCACAACCAGGCCCGAAGGGCAACTTCTCTACCTTACTGATCTCGTTCCTGTTGTCAAATCGCGTTTCGGCGACTCGCTCATCGGAATGAGGCAGTTCCTTCATCCAGAACACTCAGAAGAGTTGATGTGGATTCGGGGGGTGGTTCTCCGCTTGAGGGGGGTGAGGCTCTCGGCCTTTCCGCTTCCCTGTGGGGCGAACAGGTAATAACTTACGTGGATTCCGGGGGTCGGGCAAATCCGGCCCGTCCGCCGGGCGTGTCGTCGCGATTTTCCGCGGATCGGCGGTCACCCCGCGGTCCACGCCGCCCAGACCCGCGCGTGGGGCCCGGGTGTCTCGACGAGGTCGGCGTTCGTCCCCGACTGCACGATCCGCCCGCGCTCCATCCACTTCCGGGGTGTGGAATCGGGCGTGCGTGGCCGCGCGGAGTCCTGCCACACTGGTGCGCGGAGAGGGAGCCCCATGAGCGCGCACGACCACGACACAGCACCGGCACGACTCGCGAAGAAGCGCCGTCCATGGCGGCGGACGAAGATCGCCGCCGCCTGCGTCGTCGGTGTGACCGCCGTCGTGGCGATCGTCGGTTCGCTCAGCCCCTGGCCCTCGGCGATGATCATCCGTGCTGTGTTCACCAAGGGCGGTGCCGAGACCGCCGCCGAGATGCAGAAGCACGTACCCGACACCGCGCTCACCGAGCGGCTCGACGTCGCATACGGCGACAAGGGCGCCGACACGACCCTCGACGTCTTCTCACCGGCATCCGCCGCCGGCCCGCTGCCCACGATCGTCTGGATCCACGGCGGCGCCTGGATCTCGGGCGCGAAGGAAGACGTCGATCCCTACCTGCGCATCCTCGCCGCCGAGGGGTACACCACGATCGGCGTCAACTACACGATCGGGCCCGAGGGTGTGTACCCGCTCGCGGTGAACCAGCTCAACGAGGCACTCGCCTACATCGACGAGCACGCCGCCGAGCTGGGCGTCGATCCCACGCAGATCGTGCTCGCCGGGGACTCCGCCGGTGCCCAGCTCGCCAGCCAGATGGCGACGCTCATCACGAGCCCGGACTACGCCGAGATCATGGACATCACGCCGTCGATCACGGCCTCACAGCTGGTCGCCACCGTGCTCAACTGCGGCGTCTACGATCTGTCGGCGCTCGCACAGCTCGACGGCATCGCCGGTTGGGGCTTCAAGTCGGCGATGTGGGCGTACTCCGGCACCAAGACCTGGGCCGAGGACTCCACGGGCGCGACGATGTCGACCGTGGACTGGGTGACCGCGGACTTCCCCCCGACGTACATCTCCGGTGGAAACGGCGACGGCCTCACCTGGCTGCAGTCGATCCCGATGGCGAAGCGCCTCGACGAGGTCGGGGTCGAGGTCACGACGCTCTTCTGGCCCGCACCTCACGAACCGGCACTCCCCCACGAGTACCAGTTCCATCTCGACCTGCCGGATGCGCGGACCGCCCTGCAGCGGACCATCGACTTCCTGGACGCGCACACCCGTCGCTGATGCGCCGTCTCAGGCCATCGCCGGGGCGCCGTCTCAGGCCATCGTGTCGAGGATGCCGACGAGGTCTTCGAAGGTCGTGCGCGGATTGAGGATCGCGAAGCGCGTGTTCGGGCGACCTCGGTGCGAGCTCGGCACGACGAACGCGCGCTGCGAGTCGAGCAGGGCGGCCGACCAGCGGTCGTAGTCGGCGCGTTCCCACCCCTCGCGCTCGAAGACGACGACCGACAGCTGCGGATCGCGCACGAGCCGGAGCCCGGGGCGCGCCGCGATCTCGTCGGCGATGCGGCGGGTCAGCGCCATCGTCGCCCCGACGGCGTCGCGGTAGGACGTGACGCCGTAGGTCGCGAGCGAGAACCAGAGCGGCAGTCCGCGGGGGCGCCGGGTGAGCTGGATCGAGTAATCGGACGGGCTGAAGTCGTCGCCGTCGGTGAGCGTATCGAGGTACTCGGCGTGCTGGGTGTGCGCGCGGCGCCCCGACTCGGGGTCGCGGTAGATCAGGGCGCAGCAGTCGAACGGTGCGAACAGCCACTTGTGCGGGTCGACGATCACCGAATCGGCGCGCTCCACACCGGCGAAGATGTGCCGTGCCTCGGGCGACAGCATCGCGGTGAGACCGTATGCGCCGTCGATGTGCAGCCAGAACTCGAACTCGCCCTTGAGCGCCGCGATGCCGGCGATGTCGTCGACGATGCCGAAGTTCGTCGATCCCCCGGTCGCGACGACCGCGCAGATCTCGTCACCGTGTTCGGCGAGTGCGTCGCGCACGGCATCCGCGCGAAGCACGCCGTCGTCGCCCGCCGGCACGAGCAGCACGTCGGCGTCCATCACGCGCGCTGCCGATTTGTTGGAGGAGTGCGCCTCGACGCTGCAGACGATCTTCCAGCGCGAGGGGAGCTGCTTGCCCGCATCGAGGAGGCGCGCCTTGGCGGCCTCGCGCGCGGCGACCAGCGCCGACAGGTTGCCGATCGTGCCTCCCTGCACGAACACCCCGCCGGCGGTGTCGGGGAGCCCGAACTCCTTCGCCAGGAACGAGAGCACCTCGTTCTCGGCATGCACGGCACCCGCTCCCTCGAGCCAGCTGCCGCCGTAGAGCCCCGACGCCGACACCACCAGGTCGAACGCGATCGCCGCCATGGTCGGCGCGGTGGGGATGAACGACAGGTACAGCGGATGGCTCGTGGTCAGGCACGCCGGAGCGAGGATGTGCTCGAACACGCTCAGCGCCCGGTTGGCCCCCAGGCCCGCGTCGGTGATCGTCGCGCCGACGAGCCGGTGGAGTTCGGCCTCGCTCTGGGGCTTGTCGAGCGGCACGTCGGCCGCCAGCATCCGCCGTCGGGAGTAGTCGAGCACCGCATCGACGATGGCCGTCGACTCGGGCGAGGCGGCGTGCATGCGCACAGCATCCATGGGGCGTTCCTTACTTCGCGGAGGAGAAAGCGGACGCCGGGGCGTCGAACGGGTTCGGGCGGAGGGCATGCGGATCGAGCGGATCCGGTGCATCGTCGCGCGGGTCGAGCACGACGGCGAGCGTGCGCCGGGCGAGGGCGGCGCGATCGTGCGGCGCCCACTTCACCAGGGAGTGCGCGTTCATGCCGTCGATCATCGCGAGCAGCAGCCAGGCGGCGGTCTCGGTGCGGGCCGCCGAGATCTCACCCGAGGCGACGGCACGGGCGAGGTGCGCCTCGAGGGCGCTCTGCCAGAGGTCCATCTCGGAGCGAACTCGCGCGGCGAGTGCCTCGTTTCGCGCACCCAGCGCCCACGCCTGCACCCACACGAGCGTCACGTCGTCGCGACGGCCGTCGAGCAGCGTCTCGGTCATGTGCAGCAGGTTGTCGCGCGCGGTCGCACCGGGGTCGAACGACGCCATCACCTCGTCGCGCTCGGCCGCCACGATCTCGCCGAAGACGTCGGCGAGGAACGCATCCATGCCCGGGCGGTAGTGCGCGACGAGCGCCGGGGTGACACCTACCCGCGCGGCGACGGCGCGCACGGTGAGAGCCTCCAGCCCGCTCTCGCGGGCGAGCCCGATGGCACCCTCGAGGATCGAGCGGTCGCGCTCTTCGGGAGGGAGGCGCCGGGGGCCGGCGACTCTTGACGTCGTGTTCATCACGGGTTACCGTAGCACCTGTTGATCGCATGTTCAATAACCGCTCCACCGCGAGGAGACACCGATGGCCTGGCGCATGCCCGCAGAGACCGCACGCCACGATCGCACCTGGATGGCCTTCCCCGTCGAGGGCCAGACGCTCGGCGCGAGCGCGGCCGAGCGCGACGAGGGGTACGCGACGTGGACGGCGGTGGCGCACGCGGTCGCCGAGTTCGAGCCGGTGACGATGCTGGTCGATCCGCGCGAGCTCGCGCGGGCGCGGCGGATGCTGGGAGCGGGTGTCGAGATCGTGGAGGCGCCGGTCGACGAGTTCTGGATGCGCGACTCCGGACCGACCTTCGTGATCGACGACGACCGGCCCGAGGCACTCGGCGCGGTCGACTGGATCTTCAACGGCTGGGGAGACCCCGAGTGGGCCGACTGGGCGGCGGCCGCGCAGCACGCCCGCATCATCGCGCGCGGCGTCGACGCCGAGCTCGTGAGTTCGACCCTCGTGAACGAGGGCGGCGGAATCCACGTCGACGGCCAGGGCACCGTGCTGCTCACCGAGACCGTGCAGCTCGACCCGCGCCGCAACCCCTATGCCGACCGGCAGCGCGTCGAGGCCGAGATGCTGCGCACGATCGGGGCGACGAAGGCGGTCTGGCTGCCGCGCGGCCTCACTCGCGACTACGACGACTTCGGCACCAACGGGCACGTCGACATCGTCGCGACGATCGTCTCGCCCGGGCGCCTGCTGCTGCACGCGCAGAACGATCCCGCACACCCCGACCACGCCGTGACGCGCGAGTTGCGGGCGCACCTCGTCGAGCAGACGGATGCCGCGGGCCGCAGCTTCGAGGTGATCGACCTGCCCGCGCCCTCCACGCTGCGCGACGACGAGGGCTTCGTGGACTGGAGCTACGTCAACCATCTGGTGACGAACGACGGCGTGGTCGCCTGCGGGTTCGGCGACGAACGGGCGGATGCCGCAGCGAGCGAGATCCTCGCCGAGGCATATCCCGGCCGCCGCATCGTCACCGTCGATGCACGACAGCTGTTCGCCCGCGGGGGCGGCATCCACTGCATCACCCAGCAGCAGCCCGCGCTCGGGCAGACGCCGGCGACGGGCGCGTTCGCGTGATCGACGTTGTCGAGGCGTCGATCGCCGACCTGCGGCGCGCCCTCGACGCGGGGGCCGCGACGGCGGTCGACCTCGTCGACGCCTATCTCGCCCGTATCGACGCCTACGACGGCCCGGACACGCCCACCGCGCTGAACGCGGTCGTCGTGCGCAACCCGGACGCACGGGCCGAGGCGGCGGCGTCCGACGAGCGTCGGGCACGCGGAGAGACGCTCGGCCCGCTCGACGGCATCCCCTACACGGCGAAGGACAGCTACCTCGTGCGCGGTCTCACCGCCGCCGCCGGCAGCCCGGCCTTCGCTCGGCTCGTCGCCCAGCGCGACGCGTTCACCATCGAGCGCCTGCGGGCCGGCGGGGCCATCTGCCTCGGACTCACGAACATGCCCCCGATGGCGAACGGCGGGATGCAGCGCGGGGTCTACGGACGCGCCGAGAGTCCGTACAGCGCGGAGTGGCTCACCGCACCTTTCGCCTCCGGATCGTCGAACGGCTCGGGCACCGCGACCGCCGCGAGCTTCGCCGCCTTCGGCCTGGCCGAGGAGACCTGGTCGAGCGGTCGCGGGCCGGCGACGAACAACGCCCTCTGCGCGTACACACCCTCCCGCGGGGTGATCTCGGTGCGCGGCAATTGGCCACTCGTACCCACGATGGACGTCGTCGTGCCGCACGCTCGAACGATGGCGGATCTGCTCGAGGTGCTCGAGGTCATCGTGGCCGACGACGGTGAGACGCGCGGAGACTTCTGGCGCACGCAGCCGTGGGTGCCGATCCCGGCCGCCTCCGCGGTGCGCCCCGACTCCTATCCGGCGCTCGCCACGACCGGTGCTGCCCCTCCCGGCTCGGCGAACGCCCTCGCCGGTATCCGGATCGGCATCCCCCGCATGTATATCGACGCCGATCCCGAGGCGGGCACCGCCGCGCACCCGGGGATCGGCGGGCCGACCGGTCGGCGCATCGACACCCGCCCTTCAGTGCTCACGCGCTGGGCGGCAGCGCGCCGCGACCTCGAGTCGGCAGGGGCGACCGTGGTCGAGGTCGACTTCCCCGTGGTGTCGAACTACGAGGGCGACCGCCCCGGCGCCTCGACGATCGCGACGCGCGGCCTCGTCTCACCCGCCTACCTGCGGCGTGAGATCGTCGATCTCTCGGCGTGGGCGTGGGAGGACTTCCTGCGCGCCAACGGCGATCCCGCCCTCGACTCGCTGACCGGCATCGACGGAGCCACGATCTTCCCGCACCCGGACGGCGCGCTGCCCGACCGCTACACCGGCTTCGACGACGACATCGCCGAATACCCCGACTGGGTGCGGGCGCATCCCGACACCGGCCTCGACGACATGCCCGAACTGCCCGAGGGTCTCCACGGCCTCGAAGAGACCCGACGCCGCGATCTCGAGCAGTGGATGGATCGGCTCGGCCTCGACGCCGTCGTCTTCCCCGCCGTCGCCGACCTCGGCCCCGCCGACATGGACGTCGACCCGGCATCCGCCGACCTCGGCTGGCGCAACGGCACCTGGATCGCGCACGGCAACCTCGCCATCCGTCACCTCGGCATCCCGACCGTCACGGTGCCGATGGGGCTCCTCGACGACATCGGCATGCCCATCGGGCTCACCTTCGCCGGCCGCGCCTATGACGACGCTCACCTGCTGCGACTCGCGGCGGCGTTCGAGGCGTCCGGAGCACCCGGCGAGCGCCGCACGCCCCCGCCGCGCACGCCCGCACTCTGAGCGACGGAACCCCGCTCACTCCCAGGTGTGCACCGGCTCGCCGGCCCGGGCGAGCTCGAGATAGTCGCCCAGCATGCCGTGCAGCGCATCCGCCCGGCTCTGCCCCGCGCGCTCCCGCGCCGCGACGCTCCCCCGCTGCCAGGTCGCCCCGTTGCGCCCGGTCACACAGCGCTGCTCGATGATGCCGAGGTACCGATCGCGCGCCGCCGGGTCGACACCGTACGCATCGAGCCCCTCGGCCGCCATCGGCAGCAGTCGCCGCAGCACGAGCTCGCGCGCGCCGACCCAGCCCACGTCGGGCCAGTAGAGTCGCGCCTCGATCCCGTCGCGTGCGCCCGTGCGCAGGTTCTCGGCGGCGGCGTCGAAGCTCATCTGCGTCCACAGCGGACGATCGGCCTCGGCGAGCGTGCGCACGAGACCGTAGTAGAAAGCCGTGTCGGCGAGCACGTCGACGACCGTGGGCCCCGCCGGCAGCACGCGGTTCTCGACGCGCAGATGGGCGGTGCCGTCGACCGTGTCGTAGATGGGGCGGTTCCACCGGTACACCGTGCCGTTGTGCATGCGCAGCTCGGCGAGGGAGGGGGCGCGACCGGCGGCGAGTTCCGCGAAGGGGTCTTCGTCGGTGACGGCGGGCAGCAACGCGGGGAAGTACCGCGAGTTCTCCTCGAAGAGGTCGAAGATCGAGGTGACCCAGCGTTCCCCGAACCACACGCGCGGGCGCACGCCCTGGTTCTTCAACTCCTGCGAGCGGGTGTCGGTGGCCTGCTCGAACATCGGGATGCGGGTTTCGTGCCACAGCGCGCGTCCCGCAAAGAACGGGGAGTTGGCGGCGAGCGCGACCTGCACGCCGGCCATGGCCTGCGCCGCGTTCCAATACGGCGCGAAGGAATCCGGTTCGACCTGCAGGTGCAGTTGCACCGAGGTGCAGGCGGCCTCGGGGAGGATCGTGTCGGTCACGATGTCGAGGCTCTCGCGGGGGCCACCCGCCAGCGGTACGCCCTCCAGCTTGAGCTCGATGTCCTCCCCCCGCGCGGCGAGCACCTGCTGGCCGAGCAGGCTGTAGCGAGGCTCCTCCGAGATCCAGCGCTCGGTGAAGTGGTTCTCATCGAGGGTGGGCAGCATCCCGATCATCGCGATCGCGTTGCCGGTCGCCGCCTGCACCCGCGCATCCGCCTCGTCGATGGCGTTGCGCAGCGACGTCTCGAGATCGCGCGTGCGACCTCCGCCGATCGGGCGCGGTGCGACGTTGACCTCGATGTTGAAGCGGCCGAGTTCGGTCTGGAACGCGGGGCTGGCGATGGCTTCGAGCGCCGCCTCGTTGGCCATGGCCGGATCGCCGGCGGGGTCGACCAGGTTGAGCTCGATCTCGAGACCGAGCTGCGGCAGCGCTCCGTCGAAGCGTCCGTCGGCGAGCATTTCGGCGAGCGCATCGAGGCACTGCTCGGTCTTGGCGCGGAACTTCGTGCGGTCCTGGCGCGTGAAACTGCGCGCGTCGATGCTGTCACCCATCCCTCGACGGTAGCGGCCTCAGGCGAATCACCCGGACCCCTTGACATTTCATCATTGTGACGAACGGCACATCGGTTATATGTTTGGCCCATGAGCGTCGAGAGCCCGAGCCCCGAGAGCAGCCCCGCCACCACCGAGAACACGCGTGCGCTCGAGGGCGGGATCGTGACCGACCTCGAAGGCAAGATGACCTACGGGTCGTATCTCGCGCTCGACCAGCTGCTCACGGCGCAGCGCCCGGTGAGCACTCCCGAACACCACGACGAGATGCTGTTCATCATCCAGCACCAGACCACCGAGCTGTGGCTCAAGCAGCTGCTGCACGAACTCTCGTCGGCGCGCGAGCTGCTCGCCCGCGACGACCTGCGCGAAGCCCTCAAGCGCATCGCCCGGGTCAAGCGCATCCAGGACGTCATGACCCAGCAATGGGCGGTCCTCGCCACCCTCACCCCCACCGAGTACGCGCAGTTCCGCGGCGCGCTGGGCAACTCCTCGGGCTTCCAATCGGTGCAGTACCGCGCGGTCGAGTTCGCCCTCGGCAACAAGAACGAGAAGATGCTCGGCGTCTTCCGCGATCACCCCGCGAATCTCGCGCTGCTCGCCGCCGAGTGGGAGAAGCCCACCCTCTACGACGAGTTCCTGCGCTTCGCCGCCCGCCGCGGCCTGCCGATCCCCGCCGAGATCCTCGACCGCGACGTGCGGGAGCCCTACCGGATGACCGCCGCGCTCGTGCCGGCGATCCGCGAGATCTACCAGGACCCGAGCCGCTACTGGGACCTCTACGAAGCCTGCGAAGACCTCGTCGACCTCGAGGACAACTTCCAGTTCTGGCGCTTCCGCCACCTCAAGACCGTGGCCCGCACGATCGGTATGAAGGTCGGCACCGGCGGATCCAGCGGCGTCGGCTTCCTGCAGCGCGCGCTCGATCTGACCTTCTTCCCCGAGCTGTACGCCGTGCGCACCGAGATCGGCAGCTGATGAGAGCTGCGACCTTCTTCGACGGCGAGGAATGGCGCGAAGGCGTGATCTCCCTGGCCGACGGTCGGATGCTCGTACGCGATGCGACCCCGGCCGACCACCTCCCCCGCCTCGACGGCATCGTGACGGGCGGGTTCACCGACCACCACGTGCACCTGCAGCTCGTCGACACCACGGGTCTCGCGGCCTCGACGCTCGGTCGCGTCGTCGACCTCGGAGCGAACGTGACCGAGGTCGCGCGTCTGGGCGCGACGCTCGCGCCCGTGCGTCTCGAGTACGCCGGCGCCTTCCTCACGGCCCCGGGCGGCTACCCCTCCGACCGCGCGTGGGCTCCGGCGGGGTCGGTGCGCGAGGTCAACGACCCGGCACAGGCCGCCGAAGCGGTGGACGAGATGGCGGATGCCGGCGCCCGGAGCATCAAGATCGCCAGCAACACGACCGCCGGGCCGGTGTTCGGCGATGAACTCATCCGCGCGATCGTCGACCTCGCCCAGAGCCGCGGCCTCACCGTCACCGCTCATGCGGAGGGACCCGGCGAGGCACAGCGCATCTCGCGACTCGGCGTCGCGCGCCTCGCGCACACGCCCTTCACCGAGATGCTCGACGATGACGAGATCGCCGCGCAGGCGGCATCCGTCGCATGGATCTCGACGCTCGCGGTGCACGACGACGAGACCCGCCGCGTCGCGACCGAGAACGTGCGACGCTTCCACGCCGCCGGGGGCACGGTGCTCTACGGCACCGACATGGGCAACGGTCCGACACCGGTGGGCCTGAACGCCGGCGAGATCGCGGCGCTCCGCGCGGCCGGTCTCGACGAGGACGCCGTGCTGCGCGCCCTCGACCCGCTCGACCCGCGCGACCCCGGCGCGCGCCTGCTCGTCCTCCCCCGCACGCCCGGCGACTCAGTCGACCCGCTCCGCGCCCGCCCCCTGCTCCCCGAAGACCTGAAGGTGTGACATGACCGACCTCCCCGACTCCGCCGTTCACGACTCCGCCGTTCACGACTCCGCCCTTCTCGAGGCCGCCCGCGCCCTCGACGCCGCCGATCCGCTCGCGGCGCACCTCGACGCCTTCGCCGACGCCCCGGGCGTCGACGCCTACCTCGACGGCAACTCGCTCGGCCGCCCCCTGCGCGACATCCCCGAGCGGCTCGCGGCCTTCGTGCGCGAGGACTGGGGCACGCGCCTCATCCGGTCGTGGGACGAGCAGTGGATGGCGCTTCCGATGGAACTGGGCGACCGCATCGGCCGGGTCGCGCTGGGCGCGGCATCCGGCCAGACCGTCGTCGCCGACTCGACGAGCGTGCTCATCTACAAGCTGATGCGCGCCGCGGCCGCCGCCGACCCGACCCGCACCGAGCTCGTGATCGAGGCGGGGAACTTCCCCACCGACCGGTTCCTCGCTGAGGGGGTCGCGGCCGAGACGGGCATGACGGTGCGGTGGATCGAGCCCGACCCCGTGCTCGGCGTGAGCGTCGCCGACGTCGTCGCCGTCGTGTCGGAGCGCACCGCGCTCGTCTCGCTCAGCCACGTCGACTACCGCTCCGGCGCGCTGGCCGACATGCCCGCGATCACGGATGCGGTGCACGCCTCGGGCGCGCTCATGATGTGGGATCTCTGCCACTCGGCGGGCGTGATCCCGATGCAGCTCGACGCGTGGGGCGTCGACATGGCCGTCGGCTGCACGTACAAGTATCTGAACGGCGGCCCCGGCTCCCCCGCGTTCGCGTACCTCAACCGCGCGCACCAGGGCACCCTGCGCCAACCGATCCAGGGATGGTGGAGCGCCGCCGACATCTTCGCCATGGGGCCGGAGTACGTTCCCGCCGGCGACATCCGCCAGCTGCTCAGCGGCACCCCGCCGGTCACCTCGATGCTGGCGATGCAGGGGATGCTCGACCTGATCGAGGAGTCCGGCATCGATGCGGTGCGCGCGAAGTCCCGCTCGCTCACCGACCTCGCGGTGCGCGGGTTCGACGAGGAGCTCGCCCCGCTCGGCGTGCGGCTGCTCAGTCCGCGCGACGCAGACCTGCGCGGCGGCCACGTGACGATCGGGCACCCCGACTTCCGCGAGGTCACGAAGAAGCTCTGGACGCAGGGGATCATCCCCGACTTCCGGTTCCCCGACGGCATCCGCCTGGGCCTGTCGCCACTGAGCACCTCGCACGTCGAGACGGTGACCGGGGTGCTGGCGGTGCGCGACGCGCTGCGCGCATGACGACGACGGCAGAGGGCGCGGGGGTCGCGGCGTCCGTCGTCGACGACATCGACGCGCGCCCCGGCAGCACGGCGTCGCTGCTGCGCACGGTCGTGGGCCTGTTCCTGCGCCCGCTCGGCTGGATCTCGACGGCCGATCTCGTCTCTCTCGCCGGCGACCTCGGCATCGAGCCCGCGCAGGCCCGCACCGGCATCGCGCGCCTCAAGCAGAAGGGCCTGCTGCTCGCCGAGCGGCGCGACGCCGTCGGCTACCGCCTGAACCCGGCCGCCCTCGCGATGCTGCAGCGCGGCGATCGGCGCATCTTCGCGATGCGGCAGATGACGGATGCCGATCCCTGGTGCCTCGTGTCGTTCTCGATCCCCGAGACCGAGCGGGCGGTGCGGCATCAGCTGCGCCGACGACTGCACTGGATCGGCGCGGGGGTCGTGTCGCCCGCCCTGTGGATCTGCCCCGGGCACCTGCAGGACGAGGTGCGGCAGATCGTGGGCGAGGTCGGGGCGCGCGCGTGGGTCACGCTCTTCCCCGCCGGGATGCCGGTGACCGATCGCACCCCCGCCGAATCGGCGGCCGCCTGGTGGGACCTCGGCGCCCTGGCCGACGAGCACCGCCGGTTCCAGGAGTCGCTCACGACGTTGCCCGCCGAGCCGTTCGCCGCGTACGTGCACCTGCTGGACCGCTGGCGCACGCTCCCCTACCTCGACCCGGGCCTGCCGCCGTCGATGCTGCCCGCCGATTGGCCGGGCACCCGCAGCTTCGCCGAGTTCGCCTGGCTGTCGGAGACGCTCGAGGGTCCGGCCATGGCGCACGTGCGCGCGGTCACCGGGGGCTGACGAGGCGTTCCGGTGGCGGGGCCGTCGTCCCGCGCACGACCAGCCGGGTCGGCAGGGTCACGTGGAGCTCGTCGAGCTGTTCGCCGGCGAGCAGGGAGAACACCATCTCGGCCGCGACCGCGCCGAGTCGGCGCATCGGCTGTTGGATCGTCGTCAGCGGCTGTGCGCGTCGCGACGCCTCCGGTACGTCGTCGAAGCCGATGACCGAGAGGTCATCGGGCACCCGGATACCCATCTCGCGGGCGACGTCGATCACGGCGATGGCCGAGAGATCGTTCGCCGCGAACACCGCCGTCGGCCGATCCGGCCCGGCGAGCAGCACGCGCGCGGAGTCGCGCGTGGTCTGCCACTCGTAGAGGCCCGGACGGATGAGGTCGGGGTCGACGGGCAGACCGGCGTCCCGGAGCGCCCGTCGATAGCCGGCGTCGCGCAGACCCGCGGAGCGCAGGTCGGGGCGCCCGCCGAGGAAGCTGATGCGGCGGTGCCCGAGCTCGAGCAGGTGACGCGTCGCGGTCAGCGCGCCGCCGAAGCTGTCGGACTCGACCGTCGGAAGATCGGCGCGCCCGGTATGCGGGTCGACGGCGACCACCGGGATCTCGGTGGTCGCGCTCACGATCGTCGGGGTCACCATGATCGCGGCGTCGATGAGGGTGCCCGACAGTCGGCTCAGCGACCGACGCTCCCACCCCTCCCCCGCCCCCTGGTGCGAACCGCTGTAGGCGAGCAGATCGAACGCCGTGTCGTGCACCGCGGCGCCGACGCCCTTGAGGATCTCGGCGCTGAAGGGCTCGAAGTCGGCGAGCAGCACACCGATCACGCCCGTGCGCCGTGCGCGCATGCTGCTGGCCACGAGGCTGGACTCGTAGCCCAGTTCGCGCACCGTGTCGAGCACGCGACGCACCGTGGCGTCGGCGATGCCGTAGCGGCCGTTCACGGCCTTCGACACGGTCGAGACCGAGACTCCCGCCGCCTTCGCGACGTCGTGGATCGTGGTCCTCCCGCTCATGAGCGCCCATCGTATCCGCACGGCTCGGCGTTTCGGAAACTGTTTTCGAAAACGTTTGACGGCCCCCTCATCCGGCAAGAGACTGCTCTGCGACGCGGTCTCACCCTGCTGCCGCGAGCGTCCGCATCGGAGCGGATGCACACACTCTCGATGAGGAGAACGATCACATGAACAGCAGAAGGCACTCCCTCGCCGCCGCGGCGGCACTGACCGCCGTTGGCGCGCTCGTCCTGAGCGGATGCACCGGCGGCACCCCCGACGGCGGCGACGGCGACGGCTCGTCGATGACCCTGTGGCACAACTCGACGACCGGGCCCGGCGTGGAGTTCTGGGAGAAGACGGTCGCCGACTTCGAGGAGGCCAACCCCGGCGTCTCGATCACCGTGCAGTCGATCCAGAACGAAGACCTCGACGGCAAGCTCCAGACCGCACTCAACTCGGGCGATGCGCCCGACATCTTCCTGCAGCGCGGAGGCGGCAAGATGGCCGCGATGGTCAAGGCCGGTCAGCTCAAGGACCTCACCGGTTCGCTGTCGGATGCCGTGACCGACGAGATCCCGGCCGCCGCGTTCTCGGCGAGCAGCCTCGACGACAAGATCTACGCGATGCCCGTCGCCGTTCTGCCCGGCGGGCTGTTCTACAGCCAGGACCTCTTCGACGAGGCCGGCATCACCGAGAACCCCACGACGCTGTCCGAGCTCGAGGACGCGACGGCGGCGCTGCGCACCGCAGGGATCGAACCCATCGCGCTCGGCGCGAAGGACGCCTGGCCCGCCGCGCACTGGTACTACTGGATGGCCCTGCGCGAGTGCAGCGCCGACACGCTCGCGAAGGCCGCCGACGAGATGACCTTCGACGACGACTGCTGGGTGCGCGCGGGCGAGGATCTCGAGGCCTTCGCCGCGACGGAGCCGTTCAACTCCGGATTCCTCACGACCACGGCCCAGCAGGGCGCGGGCAGCTCGGCCGGGCTCATCGCGAACCACCAGGCCGGCATGGAGCTGATGGGCGCCTGGAACCCCGGCGTCATCGGCTCGCTGACGCCCGACCAGCAGCCGCTCGCCGACCTCGCCTGGTTCCCGTTCCCCGAGATCGAGGGCGGCGAGGGCGAGCCCGGATCGATGATGGGCGGCGTCGACGGGTACTCGTGCTCGGTCGATGCTCCGGACGCCTGCGTCGACTTCTTGAACTACCTGGGGTCGGCCGAGGTGCAGACCGCCTACTACACCGCGTTCAACGCCCCGCCCGTGAACACGGTGGCGCAGGAGGCCGTCACCGAGCCGTACCTGCAGTCGATCCTCGAGGCCTACAACGCCGCGCCGTACGCGTCGCAGTGGCTCGACACCGTCTACGGCCAGAACGTCGGCAACGCACTCAACGTCGCCGTCGTCGACATGCTCGCGGGTCAGGGATCACCGGAAGACATCGTCAAGGCTGTCCAGGATGCCGCTGCGAAGGCGTGAGGCGGCCGCCCGGCTGGAAGTGATCCTTCTGGCCGGGCCCGCCCTGATCGTCTTCCTCGCCTTCGTCATCTTCCCCGTGCTGATGGCCGCCTACTACGGCTTCTTCAGCTGGCAGGGATACGGGGCTCCCACCGACTTCGTGGGTCTGAAGAACTATCTGACGATCCTGCAGGACCCGCTGTTCCACGACGCCCTGGCGCACAACGGCTTCATCCTGGTGATGTCGCTCGTGCTGCAGGGCCCGGCCGCCATCCTGCTCGCACTGCTGCTCAACCGGCGCATGCGCGGGCAGTCGCTGATCCGCGTGCTCATCTTCATCCCCTACGTGATCTCCGAGGTCGTCGTCGGCACCGGGTGGAGCCTGATGCTCCAGACCAGCGGCGCCTTCAACGCCCTGCTCGAGAACGCGGGCCTCGGGTGGTTGGCGGCGGACTGGCTGTCGAATCCCGACATCGCGATCTGGACGCTGATGGTCATCATCACGTGGAAGTACGTCGGGTTCGCCGTGATCCTCTTCCTCGCCGGGCTCCAGGGCATTCCCGAGGAGCTGCACGAGGCGGCCGCGATCGACGGGGCCTCGTACTGGCAGATCCAATGGCGCATCACGCTGCCGCTGCTCGCCCCGACGCTGCGCATCTGGGCCTTCCTGTCGATCATCGGTTCGCTGCAGTTGTTCGATCTCGTCTACATCATCTGGGGGCAGTACATCGCCTCGACCGCCGGCACCTCGACCATGGCCACGTACATGGTCGGCGAGGGCCGCAACGCCGGCAACTTCGGCTACGGCAACGCCGTCGCCGTCGTGCTGTTCCTGATCTCGCTCGTCGTCGCCCTGATCTATCAGCGCGCCGTGCTCAAGCGCGACACCGAGGGCGCCCTCACCGGGCCGACCTCCGCCACGAGGAAGAGGAAGAACCGATGACCGCCACCTCGCTGCTCGTCACGCAGCGTCCCGGGCGCACCGGGCGCTCCGCCCGTCCCCGCCTGCCCTGGGCGCATCCGACCGTGTATTTCGTGGCGCTGATCGTCGTCGGACTCATGCTCGCCCCGATCGCGTACATCGTCATCGGCGGCTTCCGCACGAATGCTCAGATCACGACCGATCCCTCCGGTCTCCCGCAGCCGTGGGTGTTCTCGAACTACCTCGACGTCATCACCGGCGGCATCTTCTGGCGCCAGGTGCTGAACTCGACGATCGTCGCTGTCGCCACCACCGCCGGGGTCGTCGCGCTGGGACTCATGGCCGCCTACGTGCTCGCCCGGTACCGGTTCGCCGGCCGCGGCGTGCTCTACGCCTTCTTCGCGGCGGGGCTCATGTTCCCGTTGACGGTCGCGATCACCCCGCTGTACATCGTGGTGCGCAACCTCGGCCTGATGAACTCCCTCGGGGGCGTGATCCTGCCACAGATCGCCTTCGCGCTGCCGACCACGATCATCATCCTCGTGCCGTTCCTGCGGGCGATCCCCGACGAGATCCAGGAGGCGGCCTTCATCGACGGCTGCAGCCGCATCGGCTTCTTCTGGCGCATGGTGCTGCCGCTGTCACTGCCGGGGGTCATCACCACGGGCATCCTGGCCTTCATCGGCAGCTGGAACGGCTACCTGCTGCCGCTGTTCATCCTGAACGACGCCTCGGCGTTCACCCTCCCACTCGGCGTGCAGTCGTTCTCGTCGCAGTACTCGGTCGACACCGCCAAGGTGCTCGCGTTCACCTCGCTGTCGATGATCCCCGCGCTCATCTTCTTCAGCCTGTTCGAGCGGCGCATCGTGGGCGGGCTCACCGGTGCCGTCAAGGGCTGAACGCGCCGTCGGCGCCCCATCGCACTCCGTACAGAAAGAGATCACCGTGTCACACGACACCACTGCGCGCTCCCTGCCGAGCGCGTCGACGCGGGCCTCGCGCCCGCCCCTCTCACCGCGCGTCGCCGCGCTCCTCGCCGAGATGACCCTCGACGAGAAGCAGGCGCAGCTGGTGGGGTTCTGGGTCGACCAGGGAGACGAGGTCGTCGCCCCGATGGCCGGCGAGAAGAAGACCTCGACGCGATACGAAGAGGCCACCGCCGACGGCATCGGCCATCTCACACGCGTCTACGGCACCCGTCCCGTCGACCCCGGCGAGCGCGCCGCCTGGCTGTGGTCGGAGCAGGCCCGCCTACAGCGCGAGACCCGCCTCGGCATCCCCGCGCTCGTGCACGAGGAGTGCCTGACCGGCCTCGCGGCATGGCAGGCGGCGACGTATCCGACGCCGCTCGCCTGGGGCGCGTCGTTCGACCCGGTGCTCGTGGAGCGAGTGGGCGCGGCGATCGGCTCGTCGATGCGCACGCTCGGCATCCACCAGGGGCTGGCTCCCGTGCTCGACGTCGTGCGCGATCCGCGATGGGGACGCGTCGACGAGTGCATCGCCGAGGACCCCCTGGTCGTCGGGGTGATCGGCACCGCCTATGTGCGCGGCATGCAGTCGCAGGGGGTGCACGCGACGCTCAAGCACTTCGTCGGGTACTCGGCGTCGCGCGCCGGGCGCAACCACGCTCCGGTTCACGCCGGTGCGCGCGAGATCGAGGACGTGCTCCTGCCGCCGTTCGAGATGGCCGTGCGCGAGGGCGGGGTGCGCAGCGTCATGAACTCGTACACCGACATCGACGGCATCCCCGTGGCGGCCGACGCGCACTACCTCGATGACATCCTGCGCGAGCGGTGGGGTTTCGACGGCGTGGTGGTGTCGGATTACTTCGCCGTCGACTTCCTGCGCTCGATGCACCGCGTCGCCGCCGACTCGTCCGAGGCTGCTGCGCTGGCCCTCACCGCCGGCATCGACGTCGAACTGCCCTCGCCCGACGCCTACACCACGCTCGCGGCGCAGGTGCGCGCGGGCACGCTCGCCGAAGAGCTGCTCGATCGCGCGGTCGGCCGTGTACTCGCGCAGAAGGAGGAGCTCGGGCTGCTCGACGCCGACTTCACGACCGCTCCGCCGACGGCCGTCGATCTCGACTCCCCCGCGCACCGCGCCCTCGCCCGCGAGCTCGCGGAGGAGTCGATCGTGCTGCTGAGCAACGACGGCATCCTGCCCCTGGCCGCGGACGCCGCCACGCGCATCGCCGTGATCGGCCCCAATGCCGACAGCACCGAGGCGTTGATGGGCTGCTACTCCTTCGTCAACCACGTGCTCGCGCACCACCCGTCGACGCCGGCCGGCATCGCCCTGCCGACCGTGCTCGAAGCCCTGCGAACCGAGCTCCCGGACGCGACCGTCACGCACGCGATCGGATGCGCCGTCGAGGGTGACGACCGCAGCGGGATCGCGGATGCCGTCGCCGCCGCGCGCGAGGCGGAGCTCGCCGTGGTCGTCGTGGGCGACCGGGCGGGGCTGTTCGGCCGCGGAACGGTCGGCGAGGGCAACGATGTCGACACCCTCGATCTGCCGGGCGTGCAGCGGGAACTCGTCGAGGCGGTCGTCGGGACCGGCACTCCGGTGGTGCTCGTCGTGATGACGGGGCGCCCCTACGCCCTCGACTGGGCGTTGCCGCCGCGCGCGACGCCGGGCGGAGCTTCCGCCGGTCTCGGTGCCGTCAACTCGCCCGCGGCCGCCCGCGCGGCGGCGGAGGCCCCGGCCGCGCGCATACCGGCCGCGGTGCTGCAGGCGTTCTTCCCGGGCGAGGAGGGCGCCCCGGCGCTGGCACGCCTCCTCACCGGGCGCGCCTCCCCGTCGGGGCGTCTGCCCGTCTCGCTGCCGCGGTCCGCCGGGGCTCAGCCGTACTCGTACCTGCACCCCGTCCTCGGCGGACGCACCGACATCACGAGCGTCGACCCCACGCCCGTTCGGCCCTTCGGCTTCGGACTCGGCTACACGTCGTTCGCGCACACGGCGATCGAGGCCGATGCGACGGTCGTCGCCGGCGCCTCGTTCCGCGTCGCGGTCGAAGTGCGCAACGCCGGAGGGCGTGACGGCGTCGATGTCGTGCAGCTCTACGCGCACGACGAGGTCGCGAGCGTCGTGCGCCCCGTGGCCCAGCTGATCGGATTCGAGCGGATCGGGCTGGCCGCCGGCGAGAGCGGGCGCGTCACGTTCGACGTGCCGACCGAGCGTCTCGCCTTCACCGGACGCGACGGCGCGCGCCGCGTCGAGCCCGGGCGGATCCGCCTCTGGGTCGGCGAGGCGTGCGACCACCAGGAGACCGTGACGACCGTCGAGATCGTCCCGGCCCCCTGAGCGGGGACGCCGTTCGACAGGCTCAGCGACCCGGCTCGGATGAAGGGTCGCTGAGCCTTCCGACGCGTCGCCGCACGAGACCGGTCAGCCGTCGAGGCCCGCGAGGAAGGCACGCACGTGCTCACCCAGCTTCACGATGCGCAGGTCGCGCGCGAGTTCGCGGTCGAAGCCCTCGTAGGCGAGCGGGGGCAGCCGACGCACGTTCTCGGAGCATCCGAAGTTCGCGCACACGAGGGTGCCGATCGTGTCTCCCTTGCGCCCGGCCGGGCCGGCCTTGCGGGCGGTGAACAGCTGCACGTCGTTGCGGAGGGTGACGTCTTCGCACCACGAGCACTGGGCGCGGGCGATCACGCGCTGCTCGGCCTGCTGCAGCAGGGCACCGGTGAACCCGTCGCCCGACTCGGCGATCACATAGGCGCGACGCGGCGCCTTGGGATCGACCCAGCCGAGGTAGTCGAGGCGGTCGAAGTCGATGTCGGCGAAGCCCGTGGGCAGGTTCAGGTCGGAGACCTCTTTGCGAGAGGCGTTGCGGAAGGAAGCGCGGATGGCGCGCTCGTCGATGGGACGCATGGGAGTGGATGCTTTCGTCTGATGCTCGCCACAGGAGGACGAGTCGAGGTGTGGAGGATGAGGGGACGGTGACGCACCGGAGACGGCATCCGCCTCCGGCTGAACGTCAGCCTCTGCCCGCGGCGCTGTGCGCGCCTGCGGCTCCTGCCTGCGCCACCCGGGCGCTCCTCGAGAACATCACCCGGCGAGCCTACACCCGCCCGGCACGGCGAAGGGCCCGCTCCGTCGAGACGGGGCGGGCCCTCGAACCGGACGGACCCTTCGACAGGCTCAAGGACCCA
Organism: Microbacterium sp. NPDC090003; assembly: GCF_044748385.1. NCBI lineage: Bacteria > Bacillati > Actinomycetota > Actinomycetes > Micrococcales > Microbacteriaceae > Microbacterium > Microbacterium sp. NPDC090003. The sequence goes on along the minus strand of NZ_JBIVFW010000003.1, from coordinate 78,682 downwards.
CCTGGGTCGCTGAGCCTGTCGAAGCGTCCCAGACGGGTCAGGCCGTGAGCGTCGGGATCTCGTAGCGGCGCGGGGTGCCGAAGCGATGCGCCGAGACCGACACGGCCTGCTCGCGCAGGTACGGAAGCATCTCGATGCGACCGGCGGTGACGACCGGCTGTCCGTAGACCGCGACGGCCGGGGAGCCGCCGGTGCGGGCCGCGGTGTCGGTCGTACTGCCGCCGACGAGACGGATGCGTCCGCCGGTCTGCGCGAGGCGAGCGGCACGGGCGGTCCAGGCGGTGCCGTTCTCGACCGCGATCGCGACGCCGGCGGCGCGCAACCACGACGAGACGGATGCCGGAAGGTCGGCCGCCGCGCTGACGGTGAGCGCGGCTCCCGTGCGGAGCCCCGCCGCGAGGACGCGGATCGCGTGCACGGCCGTCGCGTCCTCGATGCGCACCGTGACGGGCACGGCGTCGTAGCGCAGGGCGTTCTGCTCGGTCTCGAGGCCGGTCGCGTCGACCACGACGCCGAACTCCGCGGCCCATGCGGCCACGTCGGTCGACAGCGCGCCGGCGAGCCACGCCGCGTCCTCACCCGAGAGGTCGCCGGCTGCGACGAGCGCGGCCTTCGACAGGGCATCGGTGGGAGCATCCGCCGCGATCGGGGCGTCGACCCAGTCCGACAGTCCGATCAGGTAACTCGGGCCGCCCGCCTTGGTGCCGGCGCCGACGGCGGCCTTCTTCCAGCCGCCGAAGGGCTGACGCTGCACGATCGCCCCGGTGGTGCCGCGGTTGACGTAGAGGTTTCCGGCCTGCACCGTCGCGAGCCACTGGGCGACCTCGTCCTCGTCGAGCGAGTGCAGCCCCGAGGTGAGGCCGTAGTCGATCGCGTTGACGAGGGCCGTGGCCTCCTCGAGCGTCTTCGCCGTCATGATGCCGAGTACGGGTCCGAAGTACTCCGTGAGGTGGAACGGGCTGCCGGCCGCGACACCCGAACGGATGCCGGGGCGCCAGTACTGCCCCTCGTCGTCGAGCTTCTGCGGCTTCATGACCCAGCTCTCGCCGGGCTCGAGCGTGGTGAGGGCGTGGAGCAGCTTGCCCTCGGCGGGTGCGATGAGCGGTCCGATGCGGCTGGATCCGTCGCTGGGTGCGCCGACCTTGTACGAGCCGACGGCGTCGACGAGCTGGCGGCGGAACCGCTCGCTCTCGGCGACCGTGCCCACGAGGATCACGAGCGAGGCGGCCGAGCACTTCTGGCCCGCGTGACCGAACGCCGAGTAGGCGACGTCCTTCGCGGCGAGGTCGAGGTCGGCGCTGGGGGTGACGATGATCGCGTTCTTGCCGCTGGTCTCGGCGAGCAGGGGCAGGTCGGGACGGAAGCTGCGGAACAGCTCGGCCGTCTCGTATCCGCCGGTGAGGATGACGCGCTCGACGGCCGGGTGGCTGATCAGCTGCGTGCCGAGCTCGCGCTCTTCGAGCTGCACGTACTGCAGCACCTCGCGGGGCACTCCGGCCTCCCACAGCGCCTCCACCATGACCGCACCGGATCGGGCGGCCTGGGCGGCGGGCTTGATCACGACCGGGGATCCGGCCGCGAGGGCGGCGAGCGTCGAGCCGGCGGGGATCGCGACGGGGAAGTTCCACGGCGGGGTGACCACGGTCAGCCCGACGGGACGGTGCTCGGCACCCGGGATCTGCTCGGCGCGCTTGGCGCTCTCGGCGTAGTAGTGCGCGAAGTCGATGGCTTCGGAGACCTCAGGGTCGCCCTGTTCGAGCACCTTGCCGGCCTCGGAGCCCATGACCTCGAGCAGGTCGGCGCGACGGGCCTCGAGCACGTCGCCCGCACGGTGGAGGATCTCCGCGCGACCGGCGGCACCGAGCGCACGCCAGGCCTCACCTGCGGCGACGGCCTCGGCGATCACGGTGTCGAGGGCCGCGGCATCCGACAGCGTGCGGGTGCGAACGGTCTCGTCTCCGAGCGTCGACGACTCCATGCGCGAGCGGATACCGTCGCCCCACGCGCGGTTGGCGGCGAGGCTCGGGTCGGTGTCGGGGGTGTTCTCGAAGCCGTCGCGACGGGCGGCGGGCGCGGGCTGCGTGCGGTCCTGCACGCGGTTCGATGCGGGGACCTCGGTCGGCATCGACGCGATCGAGGCGAGGAAGCGGTCGCGCTCGCGGGCGAAGAGCGCGGGCTGCTCGTCGAGGTCGAACACGGCCGACATGAAGTTGTCGGTCGAGGCGCCCTCTTCGAGGCGGCGGATCAGGTACGCGATCGCGACGTCGAACTCGGCCGGGTGCACGACCGGCGTGTAGAGCAGCAGCGAGCCGACGGTGCGGCGCACGACGGTGGCCTGCGCGGATGCCATGCCGAGCAGCATCTCGAACTCGATCCCGTCGGTGGCGCCGCGACGGTTCGCGAGCAGCCAGGCGAGGGCGATGTCGAAGAGGTTGTGACCGGCGATGCCGATGCGCACGTTGCCGATGCGGTCGGGGTGCAGGGCGTAGTCGAGGACGGCCTTGTACGAGGCATCCGATGCCTCCTTGCTGTGCCAGGTCGCGAGCGGCCAGTCGTGCGACTCGGCATCGACGCGCTCCATGGGCAGGTTCGCGCCCTTGACGACGCGCACCTTGATCGGCGCCCCACCGTCGGCGACGCGAGCGGCCGACCACTCCTGCAGGCGGATCATCGCGCCGAGGGCGTCGGGCAGGTAGGCCTGCAGCACGATGCCGGCCTCGAGCGAGCGGAACTCCTCGCGCTCGAGGATCGTCGTGAACACCGCGATCGTGAGGTCGAGGTCCTTGAACTCCTCCATGTCGAGGTTGATGAACTTGCCGCGCTTCACGGCGATGCGGTACAGCGGGGCGAGCGCGTCGACGGCGTGCGCGACGGCGTCGTCGAAGGCCCAGGGGCTGTGCGGGGCGACGGTGGACGACACCTTGATCGAGACGTAGTCGACGTCGCTGCGCTCGAGCAGACGACGGGTGCCGTCGAGGCGGCGCGCGGCCTCCTCCTCACCGAGGATCGCCTCGCCGAGCAGGTTGACGTTGAGGTGCACGCCGTCGGTCGACTTGATACGCGTGATGGCCTTGCCGAGCTTCGCGTCGGTGGCGTCGACGATGAGGTGGCGCACCATGCCGCGGAGCACCCGGCGGCTGATCGGCACGACGATGCCGGGGAAGGCGGGGGCGAGCGCACCGCCGAGCTTGATGAGTCCGCGCAGCGCACCGGGCAGGAACGCCGGGGTGAGCGGCACGAGGTCGCGGAGGTTGGCGGCGGCGACCTTGAGGTCTTCGGGGCGCACGACGCCGTCGACGAAGCCGACCGTGAAGTCGAGACCGTTCGGGTCGCTCAGCACACCGGCGAGGCGCTTGGCAGCGGTGTCGGCGGGCACCTCGCGGCTCTCGACGAGCCAGCGCTGGACGAGCGCGACCGCGTCGTCGGCGAGGGCGGCGAGCTCGGCGTGGCCGGTCGGGGCGGGGGAAGTCTGCGTCATCGGGAGTCCTCTTCGTCTGAGCTCGTTTGTCGAGCGCGCGCGCGGGTGGGTGCGATTCTCAGTGTGGGGCGCGGCATCCGTTATGAAAAGCGAACGTTTACGATGGGTACTGTTCGATGTCTTCGATGCTTTAGAGAGGTCCCCGTGTTCGAGCTGCGCCGCCTGCGCCTGCTGCACGAGCTGCACCTGCGCGGCACGATCGCCGACGTCGCCGCCGCCCTGTCGTTCAGCCCCTCGACGGTCTCGCAGCAACTCGCGCAGCTCGAGCGCGAGGCCGGGGTCGCCCTGCTCGAACCCGACGGCCGGCGGGTGCGCCTCACCGCGCGCGGACGCCTGCTCGCCGCGCACGCCGCACGCGCGCTCGAACTCGACGAAGCCGCCCGCGCCGAGCTGTCGGAGGCGGCGCCGGCGCAGGTACGCATCGCCGTCATGCCCACGGCCGCGGAGGCCCTCGTGCCCCCGGCGCTCACGCTGCTGGCCGAGCGGATGCCGGGACTCCGCCTCGAGATGGTGGAACTGCCACCCGAGATCGCGCTCTTCGAGCTGCAGGCGCGCGCATTCGATCTGGTCGTCGCCGAGCAGTACCCCGGCCACACGCGCGAGATCGCCGACGGAATCGACCGCACCCTCCTGGGACGCGACCCCATCCGCCTCGCCGTGCCCCGCGGGGATGCCGCGCGCGGACTGGAGGACCTGCGCGATCGGGCGTGGGTGCTCGAACCCCAGGGGGCCGCAGTGCGGCGATGGGCCGTGCAGCAGTGCCGGGCCGCGGGATTCGAGCCCGACGTGCGCTTCGAGGCCACGGATCTGGTCTCGCACGCCCGGCTCGTCGCCGCCGGTCACGCCGTCGCGATGCTGCCCGACCTCGTATGGACCGGGGGTCGGTCGACCGTGCGCCTGCGGGAACTGCCCGGCTCGCCCGTGCGCGAGATCTTCGCCGCCACCCGCGCGTCGTCGCGCGATGATGCGGCGATCATGGCGGTGCGTGAAGCACTGGCCGATGCGCTGGCCGCGCACGACCCGCGCTGACCGGGGGTGGTGCGTGGGCGTGCGGGTGGGCGGTGCGGGTGGGCTCGCCGCGTGACTGGTCCCTGAGCCTGTCGAAAGGCCCGTGCTCGCGCAGGAGGCTGGGTCCCTGAGCTTGTCGAAGGGCCCTACCCCGTCCGGCAACTGGGTCCCTGAGCCTGTCGAAGGGCCCCACCCCGTCCCGCGACTGGGTCCCTGAGCGTGTCGAAGGGTCCCGCCGCGTGTGCACTCGTTCTGCACCGGTGTGGTGTGGTTGGGAGTTCTCCACCGATCGCGTGGATATGTTCGTTGGTCTGGGGTTTTCGCGTCTGAATGTCGGTGGTCCCTGGTGGACTGGGGTGCATGAACAGCACTGCCGAGCTTCTGGATCGGGTCGCCCGTGACCTGGCCGTGGTGTTGCGCGCGGATGTCGTGGCGGGGTTGTCGGATGTCGAGAAGATGCAGGTGTTGCGTGCCGCCGGGGAGGTCGCCCGGCGGGTCGATGCGGCGGTGGTGGAGACGGTCGGGTCGGTGGATCAGCGTCCGGCGGGGTCGGGGGAGCTGGCGTTCTGCGGGCGGTTCGGATGCCGGAGCATGAACGAGCTCGTCCAGCGGGTGCTGCGCACGGACGCGGCCGGCGCGGCACGGGTCGTGAAAGCCGGGAAGCTCGTCCGTCGGGAGTTGGACTTCTCCTCGGGGGCGATGCTGCCCGCCCGCTGGCCGGCCCTGCGCGAGACGTTGCTGGACGGTGCGGTCGGGGTCGCGGGACTGCTCGCCGCAACCGGGCCCGTGGAGCAGGCCGGGCCGCGCATCGGTGCGGCCGACCGGCTCCTCGCGGACGCCGAGTTGGCGGAGTACGCGCGAGGGCTCGTCGCCGTCGACGATGGATCTGACGCGGATGGCCATGTCGAAGCGGGACCACCCGCGACACCCGAGGATCTGAAGGTGTTGTCGCGGGTGATCGTGACTTATCTCGACCCGGACGGCGCGGAACCCGCCGAGGAGCGGGCGATGCGCGCCCGGGGGATCGTGCTCGGGCGGGTCAAGGACGGGGTGATCCCGATCCGCGGGTCTTTGCTGCCCGAAACGGCGGGGCAGTTGCAACGCATCTGGGACGCGTACCTGAATCCGAAAGTCGATGGACCAGCGATCCCTGCGGTGCCACTCCCGGACGACGGGTTCGAGGGCGGAGTGCGTTTCGTCCCTTCCGCCGACGACGCTGCGCTCGGTGCGGATGACCATGCGCTGAACAGCCAGACGCATAGCCTCCTCGCCGACGATGTCCTCCCGTCGGGTGATGCGGGGCGGATGGTCGATGACCGGTCCCGCGCGCAGAAGCAGCACGACGCTCTCGCCGCGGTGCTCGGGATCGCCGCGAGACACGGTGACATGCCCACCCTCGGTGGTGCCGCCCCCACCCTCGTGGTGTCGGTGGCTGCGGAGGATTATGCGTCCGGGCGGGGGTGGGCGCACGTCGACGGCATCGACGACGCCCCGGTTTCCCTCGCGACCGCCCGGCACACCGCCTGCGGGGGCAGTATCCAACGCGTCACCTGCGACCCGGGCGGGCGCATCATCGGCATCGACACCACCGACCGGATCTTCACCGCCCACCAACGCCGCGCGATCGCCCTCCGCGACAAAGAATGCCTCATCCCCGGCTGCCACGTCCCCGCAGCCTGGTGCGAGATCCACCACGTCACCGAACACGCCCGCGGCGGACCCACCACCACCGACAACGGCGTCACCCTCTGCTGGCACCACCACCGCACCCTCGACACCAACGGCTGGACCATCCGCATGCACCACGGCGTCCCCCACGTCCGCGGACCCGCCTGGTGGGACCCCCACCAGAAATGGCGCACACCCCAACCCGCCGCCCGACCCACCACACGCACCAACGCACGCACCAGCACCGCAGCCACCACACGCCACCGCACTCCCGCCGCCACCACCAGAGCCACCGCCACCGCCACCGCCACCACCAGAACCACAGCCACAGCCGCAGCCACAGCCACAGCCGCAGCCACAGCCACAGCCACAGCCACAGCCACAGCCACCATCAGCGCGGCGAGACAGCGAACCAGACCGCCGATCCGGGCATGAACGAGTGCGTCACCTGTCACGCGCCCGACTGGTTGTCAATCCCGTGGTCGCCTCGCGCGAGCGGTGCGAGGGTGGCCATTCCAACGATCCCCACAAGGAGAGGAAGACGCCATGAGCGCGGGAGACGACATCAAGAACAACGCCGAGAAGCTGGCCGGAAAGGCCAAGGAGGGCGCGGGCAAGCTCACCGACAACGAGCGCCTCGAAGCCGAAGGTCGCGCAGACCAGACGAAGGCCTCCGCCAAGCAGGCGGGCGAGAACGCGAAGGACGCCGCCCACAAGGCGGGCGAGAGCGTCAAGGACGCGTTCGACCGCTGAGACCGAAGAACCCCGCTCCTGGGAGCGGGGTTCCGGCTCTCCGGCACGACGTCCGGACACAGAAGAGGCCCGCCACTCGGGCGGGCCTCTTCTTTCTGGTCTAGCTGCGGCGGCTGCCGGTGATCGATCGAATGAGCCATGCGATCACGGCGATCGCGAGGAGCACGAGGCCCACCCACAGGAGGAACTGCAGAGACTGCACGAGTCCTCCGGTGATCGCGAGAATCACGGCGATGACGATGACGATGATGAGGAGGATGTTCATCGTTCTTCCCTTCTGTTCGAGGCGGGCGCCCCGAATTGCTGTAGCCCTCACGGTAGGGGCCGATGCCCGCTGGAGCAGAGGGGGTTGACGCGGACACCTCTGGAATGCCAAGGGAAAACACAGGAGAGGACGACATCATGCCCGGACGACGCAACCGTTCGCTCAAGGATCCCGAGCTCTACGAGGAGCTTCGCGACGACGGCGCCTCGAAGGAGAAAGCCGCCCGCATCTCGAATGCGGCCGCCCGTGACGGCCGCAAGACCGTCGGCAGGCGCGGCGGAGAGAGCGGCGACTACGAGGACTGGACGGTCTCCGAACTGCGCGCCCGCGCGAAGGAGCTCGGGATCACCGGCTACAGCGGCAAACGCAAGGCCGAGATCATTTCGATGCTGCGGAACCACTAGGCGGCCGCGGTGACGCGCTTCGGCATCGAGGAGGAGTTCCTGCTGGTCGACCGGAGCACGCTCGTGCCGCTGGCCATGACCGACGGCACCCGGGAACGGCTCACATCCGAGGGCGGCGGGCGGATCCTGCCCGAGTTCCTCACCTCGCAGTTCGAGTGCGTCACCGATCCCCTCTCGTCGATGGCGGATGCCGCAGCTCAGCTGCACCACCTCCGCGCTGCACTCGCGGCGCACGCCGCCCCGCTGGACGCCGTGATCGCCGCATCCGGTACGCCGTTCAACACCACGGGACGCGCCACGATCTCCGCGTCGCCGCACTACGACCGCGTCTCGACGCAGCTCGGTGCGATCGCGCACGGCCACGAGGTGAACGGACTGCACGTGCACGTGGAGGTCGCGGACGCCGAGGACCGCGTGCGAGCGCTCAACCGGGTGCGCGGCTGGTTGCCGGTGTTGCTCGCCCTCACCGGGAACAGCCCCTTCGCCGGGGGCGCGGCGACGGGTTTCGCGAGCTGGCGCAGCATCCTGATCCGTCGCCTGCCCGCGACGTGGGCACCGCCCCGGTTCCGCGACCTCGCCGACTACGAGGACCAGGTGGACCGGCTGATCGCGCTCTCCGCGATCCCCGAACGGTCGTCGCTGTCGTGGGCGGCGCGCCTCTCGGACCGCTTCCCCACGGTCGAGCTGCGCGTGTGCGATGCGCAGCTCGAGATCGACGACGCACTCTTCGCGGCAGCCCTCGCCCGCGCGATCGTGGTGAGCGACGACGGCCCGGTGTCGGCGGCCCCGGTCGAGCAGATCGACGCCGGCCTCTGGGTCGCCGCGCGGCACGGAATGGCGGCGACGGTCACCGATCCTGCGACCTGCGAGGCGACGGATGCCTGGACTGCGGCACACCGGCTGCTCGACGTCGTGCGGCACGCGCTCGAGCAGCTCGGCGATGCGGAGTTCGTCACCGCGCACGTCGAGCGCCTCCGGAGGGAGGGGACGGGCGCCGAGCGCCAGCTGCGCGCCCACGCGCACGACGGCCTGCGCGGCCTGCGACGACTGCACCTCGCGGGGAGCGATTCCGGAGGGTCCGTTGCGGGGTCCGCCACCGCGGCCTCCGCACGGGAGTGAGTTCCCGGCATCCGCCCTCGACGTCCGTGGCGGGGAGTAGCCTTCGCCTGTGGCATCCTTCTCCGGCGTCCAGCGCCTGGTCATCTCGATCGCTGTCCTCGCGTCTTTCGTGACGTTCCTCGACGGCACCGTCGTGAACGTCGCGCTGCCCGCGATCAGCCGTGAGCTGGGCGGCGGCATCACGACCCAGCAGTGGGTGGTGGATGCGTACCTCATCACGCTGAGCGCGCTGATCCTGCTGGCGGGGTCTGTCTCCGACGCCTACGGGCGCGTGCTGGTGATGCGCGTCGGCCTCATCGCCTTCGGGATCGCCTCGATCGCGGTGGCCGCGGCTCCCGACCCGCTGGTGCTCATCATCGCCCGCGCGGCGCAGGGTGCGGCGGGCGCGCTGCTGGTGCCGAGTTCGCTCGCCCTGATCACCGCAACCATGCGCTCCGATGTGCAGGCCCGCGCGATCGGGGTCTGGACGGCGTTCACGACGGCCGCGCAGCTGGTCGGCCCGCTCATGGGCGGACTCTTCGTCGACTACCTGTCGTGGCGATTCGTGTTCCTCATCAACGTGCTTCCGATCACCCTGAACCTGATCCTGCTGTCGCGGCTGAAACTGGCCGAGAAGCCGAGCGGCCGCCGCGTCGACTGGTGGAGCGGGGCACTGTGCGCGATCGGCCTCGGCGCCGTGGTGTTCGCGCTCATCGAGCAGCCCAACTACGGCTGGGCCTCCCCCGCCATCTGGATCCCGGGCGTCGCGGGGGCCGCGCTGTTCGCGTGGTTCCTGCTGCGGCAGCGCGGCTCGGCCACACCGCTCATGCCGCTGTGGCTCTTCCGCGTGCGCGACTTCGGCTGGGGCAACCTCGCCACCTTCTTCGTCTACGCCGCGCTCTCGCTCAACGGATTCGTCGTGGGCGTCTACCTGCAGCAGGGCGCGGGTCTCAGCGCCACCGCCGCAGGTCTCGCGAGCCTGCCCATGACGATCCTGATGATCCTCATCAGCTCGCGCGCCGGGGCATGGGCCGGGCGATTCGGTCCGCGCATCTTCATGACGGTCGGCCCCGCGATCATGGCCGTCGGCGCCCTCATGCTGCTGCTCGTCGCCGAGGACTTCGACTACTGGTGGCAGGTACTGCCGGCCATGATCGTGACGGGCCTCGGCCTCGCTCTCACCGTCGCCCCGCTGACCGCCGCGATCCTCGGCGCGATCGATCAGGAGCACTCCGGCATCGCCTCGGCCGTCAACAATGCCGTCTCGCGCGTCGCCGGCCTCCTCGTCGTCGCGATGCTGTCGACCATCGTCGGCGGCATGCTCGACCTCGACGGATTCCACAGCGCCGCCTGGGTCACTGCCGCACTGCTCGTGCTCGGCGCGATCGTGTCGTGGATCGGCATCCGCCGCAATCCCGCCGAGGTCGAGGACGCCGTGACCCCGGCATCCGCCACTCCCCCGATGACTCCCCCGACCTGAGTCTGCCGCGGGCGCAGGATCTCGCAGATCTGCAGCCATCTCGCACGAGCGCGACCGATTGCGTGCGAGATTCCGCCGATCTCCGAAGCGACGCCGTCGCCTCATCCGCACGGCGGGATCGACAGGTCGGCCCGGAGAACCCGGGGGCGACCCGTCGATCCCGCAAGCGGGGCGGCGCTCAGGCGCGGCGGCGGCGGCGCAGTGCAGCTGCGCCCGCCGTCGCGGCACCGGCGGCGAGCAGCCCGCCGGCCAGGAAGAGCGCGGCGGCCGGCACATCCCCGCCGGTCGTCGCAAGATCGTCCTGGGAACCTGCATCGGATGCCCCGCCCGACCCCGTTCCGGAGCCGGAGCCCGAGCCCGAGCCGTTTCCGGGGGTGCCCGGGTCCGCGGGGTCGACCGGATCCACCGGATCCACCGGATCCACCGGATCCACGGGGTCCACGGCATCCGCGACCGCGACCGGCGCGCTCTCGACCGCCGCCGCGTCCAGTGCGGTCACGATCCAGCTCTCGCCCGCCGCGCGAGCCGAGGCAGCCGCATCACCAGCGCCCGCCTCACCCTCAGCCGCATCACCCCCGGCCGTGGGCAGCGGATACGCGAACTCCCCCGCACCCCCGGCCCACACGGTGTCGACCAGCGTGCCCGGGGCGGCGACGATCTCCTCGGCCGTCCCCGTACCGCGATAGATCGCGTACTGACGCGCTTCCGCCGCATCGCCGGCCGTCCAGACGAGCGCACCGTCCTCGACCGCCGCGTCGGTGGGTGAGGCGACCGCGCCGTCCGACAGCCACGGCTTCGCCGGCACGATCGTCGGGTGCGCGAAGGCCTCGGCCTTCAGAAGCTCGATCGCGGTGTTCTTCGCCTGGTTCTTGGGCTGCTGGTCGGCGGGCAGCGCGGCGATGTCGCTCGGCTTCATATCGTTGTAGCTGAACAGCACGCTGCCGTCGATGCCCTCGAGCTTCTGGTTGAAGCGGATCTGGTTCGGCACCTCTTCGGGGTTCATCCACGCTGCTTCCCAGCCGCCGTTGTTGACGTGCTTGTAGAGCGCATGCCCGACGTAGATCTGGGTGCGGCTGTCGAGCGCGGTGTTGCTCCACCACTGCGCCAGCTCACCGTAGGGGGCGGCCGCCTGGTCGAAGCTCCAGTAGATCTGCGGGGTGAGGTAGTCGATCAGCTCGTCCTGCACCCAGCCGCGGGTGTCGGCGAACACGGCGCTGCTGTAGGTCTGCGACGACCCCGTCGGGGTGTTCGATCCGGCGGGGTCGAGCGCCTTGTGCTCCCAGATGCCGAAGGGGCTGATGCCCAGCTGCACCGCCGTCCCGGCATCCGCGTTGTGCGCATCGATGACATCGCCGACCTGTGTGACGAGCCCCGTGATGTTGTCGCGGCGCCAGGCCTCGATCCCGTCCTGCGTGTCGGGGTAGCCGGAGGTGAGCCCGAACTCCTCGAAGGTCGCGCGATCCTCGCCCTGCGCGCCGAAGAAGACGTTCACGCCGTCGACCGTGATCCGGTAGGGGTAGAAGTAGTCGTCGAAGTGGATCGCGTCGACGTCGTAGTTCTCGACGATCTCGGCGACGGATGCCGCGACGTAGGCGGGCACCTCGGGCTGCCCCGGGTCGAGGAAGAGCTTCTCCTCGAACGACAGCACCCAGTCGGGATGCTGCACGGCGAAGTTGTCGTCGGCGAGGATGCCGGCGTCGTTGAGCGCGGTGATGTACTCCGGGATCGTGAGCGCCTTCACCTCGTCGGCGGTGAGGCCGAGTGCCGTGAGGATCGCGGGCGCGGTCATCTTGGTGTTCGTGACCCGGTAGGGGTTGAGCCACGCGTGGAACTCCATGCCGCGGGCATGGGTCGCATCGACCATCTTCTGCAACGGGTCGTAGCCGGGGTCGGTGCCCTGGGGACCCGCGAGGAACTCCGACCACGGGTTGAGCTCCGACGGGTAGTACGCGTCGAGCAGCGGACGCACCTGGAAGATCACGGCGTTCATGTTCCACGACGCGAAGTCGTCGAGCACGGTGGCGTACTTCGCGTCGAAGTCGGCGGCATCCGCGGGCTTGCCGAAGTTGAGGTTGCCGATCGTGCCCACCCAGGCGCTCGAGAAGCGCCGGTTCTCGGGCTCGAGCTCCGTCGGGATGGCGACCTGCTCCCCCGATCCCGGGTAGGTCTCGACGGGGTCGGGGCCGTAGCCGTAGGCACCCGCGGCGTCCTTGACGAAGGTGTGCAGAGGCTCCTCGTCCGGGGCAGCGGCGACGGCCGCGGCCGGAAGGGCGAGCATCAGCAGGGCGGCGGTCGCAGCGGCGGCGGATCTTCTCAGCATCGAGTCCTCGTTCATCGGGTGCACGGTCCATCGAGTGCACGGCGTCGTTCACGGTGATAACCATTTCCACTTTCGTCATTGTTAGTGGAACTAACTAACAGCGTGCCACAGCATCCGCTCGACCGCCACCCCCGGGTACGCGGAAGGGCTCGCAGCGGATGGCTGCGAGCCCTTCGGAGACGGGACGATCAGCTGACGGGGCTGAGCGTCTTCGCGATGTGCGTGTGCACGGCCGTGAGCCACGAGAGAAGGAACTCGGTCGTCGACTCGTCGGTGACCTCGCCGTCGTCGGTGATCAGGCCCTCACGCAGATGCACGTACGCCTCGGGCTGCGCGAGCTCGGGCGAGGCGAGGAAGGAGAGGATCGAGCGCAGGTGCTGCTGGGCGACGGCGGTGCCGATCGCGCCGATCGACGCGCCGATCACGGCCGAGGGCTTGCCGGCGAAGCTGTTCTGCCCCCACGGACGGCTCGCCGTGTCGAGCGCATTTTTCAGCACGCCCGGCACCGAGCGGTTGTATTCGGGGGTGATGACGATGATGCCGTCGGATGCTTCGATCGCCTTCTTGAACGCAGCGGCCTCGGCAGGGATCGCGTTGTCGTTGTCGGCCGAGTAGAAGGGCAGGTCCGCGAGCGGGATCTCGGTGAGCTTCAGGCCGGCCTGCGGCGCGAGCTTCACGAGCGCCTTCGACAGGCGGCGGTTGATCGAGGTCGAGGAGATGCTGCCGACGAGGAAGCCGACGTCGTACGTGGTGGTCATGAGAATCCTTCCGATACATGCACTTGCATAAACATAGAACGATCTCCGGGGCATCCGCATTCCTGACGCGCCGGTAGATTTGCCGACATGCGCATCCGCCTCGTCTCCGCCGTCGCGGTCGCCCTGCTGCTGTTCACGGGATGCGCGGCGACGGATGCCCCGGGCGCGGAGCCGTGGGCCGCACCGCCCGCCGGAGCGCAACCCGACTACCAGCTCGGCGGCGCGTACGACCCCGCACCCGAGGTCGCGATCGTCGGCCGCGACCGCGGCGCCGAACCCGCCGAGGGCGTGTACTCGGTCTGCTACGTCAACGGGTTCCAGACGCAACCGGGCGAGTTCGACCTCTGGGACGAGGATCTGCTGCTGCAGCGCGACGGGGTTCCGGTCTTCGACCCCGACTGGCCCGACGAGGCGCTCGTCGACACGTCGACCGTCGAGCGACGCGAACGGATCGCCGCGCTCGTCACGCCCTGGATCGACGGGTGTGCGGATGCTGGATTCGACGCGGTCGAGTTCGACAACCTCGATTCCTACACGCGCTCCGACGGTGCGCTGACACTCGACGGCAACCTCGCCCTCGCCACGATGCTGGTCGACGCCGCGCACGACGCGGGGCTCGCTGCGGGACAGAAGAACGCCGCCGAGGATGCCGCGGTGCTGCACGACGAGGCAGGCTTCGACTTCGCCGTCACCGAGGAGTGCGCGGCCTACGAGGAGTGCTCGGCGTACACCGACGTCTACGGCGAGGCCGTGATCGACATCGAGTACACCGACGAGCTGCCCCGCAGCTTCGCCGAGATGTGCGCCGACGACGAGTCGCCCGCCTCCATGGTGCTGCGCGACCGCGAGCTCGTCACGCCCCGCGACGACGGCTACGCGTTCGAGACGTGCGCGGACTGACGAGCGCCGGCAGGTGCACCGTCGGCAGGTGCACCGTCGGCAGTGCGTGTCGCGAGCATCGACATCTCAAGGTCGATGAAGCCCGCGATCATCGCCCGATAGGCTCCCTCGACGACGTCCGGGGCGGCTCCCGCCTCAGCCGCCATCCTCCGCACCCGCGCGATCACCTCGTCGACACGGCTCGGGGCGCGCACCCCGGATTCATCCCGCTTCAACGCACCGGCGCGTGCGACCCACTGCTGACGGCGCGCGATGAGCGCGACGATCTCCCGATCGATCGCATCGATCCCCTCACGAATGTCGGTGAGGGCCGCCCCTCGCTCCAGCCCGCTCTGTTCTACTTCTCTGTCGGTCATTCCCACTCCCCTCTGCCGGGCAAGCATGCCACGGCCGACCGGCGGAGACCCGGATGCTCGCCTTCCCGCGCCGCGGCGATCCCCGCTCGACCTCGGGCCCGCAGCGCCGGAGTGTGGAAGGGACGGACACGGATTGTCAACGGGCGTGCCCGACCTCGACGGATGCCGCAGGCTGAAGCATCCGCCATCGACCATCCGGGAGGACCTCATGAACGACCCGCACACCTCGCCTGAATCCGGCCCGAGCTCCTACCCCGACGACAGCGGCCCCTACGACGCCGCCGCGGATGCCGCCGCCGAACCCGCCGAGGACGGCAAGGTGTTCACGGCCGACGAGAACGCCGACCATGACAGCCCGCACGACGGTGAGCAGGACCCGCTCGATCAGAGCGACGGCCTCGAGCGCTGACCCGCTCCGCGTCGAGCGAGGGTGCCGAGGGTCAGATGCGGTCGTCCTCGACGACCGTCGTCGTGCCGCGGGTACGCCCGCGGCGGGAGACCATGACGATGATGCCGATGATGGCCGTGATCGCTCCGGCGGCCATGAGGATGTAGCCGACGAGGTCGAGGTTCACCCAGTCCAGCTGCACGTTCAGCGCGAACGCGAGGATCGCGCCGATCACGAAGAGGACGATTCCGGTTCCGATGCTCATGAGAGTGCTCCTTCCGGCATCCCACGATGCCGTCCCGCCTCATGATCCCCGGAATACCCGGCCCCCGGAAAGGGCTTGACTTCGGCCTCTCCACCGCTGGAGTACCGGAAGGTCGGTCAGGCGCGGGCCGCGACCAGCCCGCTCAGATGCCTCTCGAGGACCCCCTGCGCCCGCGCCCCGTCATCCGCATCGGTGCGCCACAGCAGGTGGAGCGCGAGTCCGTCGAGGAGGGCGTGCAGTCGGTCGGCTTCGAACTCCGCATCGACCGCCTCGGACGCCGCCCCCGAGCGCACGAGTTCGGCGATCGCGGCGGCGCACACGGAGCGCACACCATCGCTGAGTTCCCGGACGGATGCGTCGAGCGACGCGTCGGTCAGCGCGAGGGCGCCCAACTGCATCTGCGCGATCATCTCCCGTCGCCGCACCGTGTCGAGCGGCAGGACTTCGGCGAGCATCGAGAGGACGAGCGGCATCCCCTCGCCGGACAACGCCCGGAGGCGGCGCGCCACCGCCGTGCGGATCTCGTCGAGGCAGAACGTGCGCAGCGCTGCTTGCGTGGGGAAGGCCCGACGCAGGGACGCCGTGGCGAGTCCGGCCTCGTCGGCGACCTTGCGCACCGAGAGGGAGGCGAGTCCGTCTCGGGCCAGCACGCGCATGGCCGCCTCACCGATCTCCCGGTCGCGCTGCGCGTGGTCGATCAGCTTGGGCATGTCCTCACCGTACCGGGGCGGCCTCCGCCGGTGCCTTCTTCGGCCAGATCGTGTAGCTGATCGCCCAGATCACGTCGACCGCGAGCACGATTCCGAGGATGCGGAAGAACCCGAGCAGCTCGGCCGTGCGCTCGGGAGCCGCCACGATGGCGATGAGTCCCCCGAGGATCCCGGCCGCGATCGCGACGGCGAGCACGGTGCGCCCCACGTCCTTCCAGCAGGCCACCGTATACGCCGATCCCGTGAGCGGCGCACGGCGCGGCGCCCCGCGGAATCGCGTCGCGAACTTAGCATCCAGCCACGCGATCATCCGGTGCCCATAGGCGACGGAGATGCCGATGTACAGGGCGGCGAGACCGTGGTGCCAGGATGCCGTCGCCCCGCCGAGGAGGTCCACCGTGACGAGCGTCAGGAGCACGAGATCGATGAGGGGTGCGGCGACGAGGAATCCGACGCCGAGCCGCGGCCGGCGGAGCGGGTACCGCGCGACGAGACCGGCGACGATCGCGACCCAGAACGCGATCTCGCAGGCGATGATGGCGACGAGGATCATCGGCGCGGCCCCGGGGTGCGTGTCGTCATGTCGTTAAGTTAGCACGGTCGTACTAAAACGTCGACATGAGAACGCGGTCGCCGCAGGGCGCCCGACGATTACGCCCGGCGAGGCGCGGCGGTCGACGCCCGCACGATCAGCTGCGATCCGAGCGTGGCGGTCTCACCCAGCACCGCTCCCCCGATCGCCTGCAGCAGCAGGTCGACCCCGAGGGCGCCGCTGCGCTCGATCGGCATCTGCACGGTGGTGAGGCCCGGGGTCACGGCTCCGGCGAGGTCGATGTCGTCGATGCCCACCAGGCTCACGTCGTCGGGGCAGGTGAGTCCGAGGTCGAGGAGGCCCGCTTCGAGGCCGATCGCGACGAGGTCGTTGTAGGCGACGACGGCGGTCGCCCCGCTGGCCGCGGCGAGCGCGGCGGCGGCCCGACCGCCCTGGATCGACGCCTCGTGGTGGCTGAGCCGGGTGAGACGGATGCCGTGGCGACCGCACGCGCGCTCGATGGTGTCGAATCGACGGGCGTCCGCCCACGACCCACGGGGACCGGAAGCGTAGGCGATGTGCTCGTGCCCGAGTGCGACGAGGTGCTCGATCGCCTGCGCGGGACCGTGCTCGGCATCCATGAGCACGCTGGGGATGCCGTCGATCTGCCGGTTGACGACGACCGACGGGGTGCCGCCGATGAGGGCTGTGACATCGGCATCGGGGAGGCGGGGAGAGCAGAGCAGGATGCCGTCGAGCTTGCGGGCCTGCTCGATCTGCTCGCGCTCGCGGCGCAGGTCCTCGTCGGCGTCGAAGAGCACGGTGCGATGCCGCCCGTGCCACGCCTGACCCTGGACGGCCTTGAGGAGCTTGCCGTAGACGGGGTTGGCGACGTCGGGCACGATCACGCCGAAGGTGCGGGTGGCGGTGCCCGCCTGGGGGTTCGCGTAGCCCAGGTCGGCGGCCGCCTCGAGCACGCGTTCGCGGGTGGTGGGGGCGAGGCGGTCGGGTTCTCCGAAGGCGCGCGACGCCGTGGCGATCGACACGCCTGCGCGCTTCGCCACGTCCGTCAATGTCGCTGCCACGTCCACCCCTCCGGTTGCCGCAATCCTATGGCACGATCCTCGTCATGAAACTGGCTTGACAAGTTTGTACAACTCATACACACTGCTTTACATGACGATCAACGCCGATCTCCGGATCCTGAGCCGCGCCACCCCCGCGGCCACCGCTCCGCTGGTCACCCCCTCCGGCACCGGCATCCTGCACCTGGGTCTCGGCAGCTTCCACCGGGCGCACCAGGCGATGTACACGGCCGCCGCCATCGCCCACGACGGCGGGGACTGGGGCATCATCGGCGCCGCCTCCCGCTCACGCACCGTCGTCGACGCGATGCACGCGCAGGACTTCCTCTACTCGGTCGCCACCATCTCTCCCGCGGGCACGAGCCTCGCGATCCCCGGTGTGCACACCGACGCCTTCGTCGCCGGCGACGAGCCCGAGCGCGTGGTCGGCCACATCGCCGACGCCGGCATCCGCATCGTCACGCTCACCGTCACCGAGAACGGCTACAGCTACTCCCCCGCCACCGAGCACCTCGACCTCGACGACGAGACCGTGCGCGCCGATCTGCAGGGCCGCGCGCCGCGGTCGACGATCGGCCAGCTCGCCCGCGGCCTCCAGGCCCGAGCCCGCGCCGGCGCCGAGCCGATCTCGATCCTCAGCTGCGACAACCTCGCCGCGAACGGCAAGCACACCGAGAAGCTCGTGCGCGAGTTCCTGCAGGCTCTGCCCGACGGCGAAGCGTCCGGCGCCCTCGACTACATCGACCGCGCCGTCACCTTCCCCTCGAGCATGGTCGATCGCATCGTGCCGTCGACCACCGCGCGACTGCGCGACGAGGTCGCCGGCCTCCTCGGCGCGGTCGACGGCATCCCCGTGCCGGGCGAGCCGTTCACGATGTGGGCGATCGAAGACGCCTTCGCCGGCGGACGCCCCGCCTGGGAGGCCGGTGGTGCCGTCTTCACCTCCGAGGTCGCCCGCTACGAGCAGATGAAAGTGCGTCTGCTCAACGGCACGCACTCGCTCATCGCCTACCTCGGCGCGCTCCGCGGAGTCGGCACGATCCCCGAGGCGATCGGCATCGACCGGATCGCGGATGCCGCGCGCGGCGTCATGCGCAGCGAATACGAGCCGTCGGTCGACGTGCCCACCGGTGTCGACATCCGCGCCTACGAGGCCGAGCTGTTCGAGCGCTGGGGCAACAGCGCGCTCGGACACCAGACCCGCCAGGTCGGATCGGACGGCTCGGTGAAGCTGCGCCAGCGCATCCCGGAGCCCGCACTCCTCGCGCTCGGGCAGGGGCGGATGCCGCACCTCATCGCACTCACGGTCGCCGGCTACCTGTCGTGCCACGCCCCGCTCGGCGGTTTCGACCCCGGCGTGCACGCGGCCGCGATGACCGACCCCGCGCGCGAGCGCCTCGCCGCGCTGGCCGCGGGCGCACGCGACGGCGTCGACCTCGCCCGCCGCGTGATCGTCGACCAGCGCCTGTTCGGCAGCGAACTCGCCCACCAGGAGGCCTTCGCCGCACGCGTCGGCGAACTGGTCGACACGATCCGCCGCAGCGGTGTCGACGCGGCGATCACCGACGCCCTCTCCGCCACGGAAGAGGGCATGCTCGAGAACGACCCGAACGCCACGAACGCCACGAAGGAGGCCCGCTGATGAAGTCGCTCGTCATCCACGGCAAGGAAGACATCCGCTGGGACGACCGGGAGACCCCGGAACCCGGAACGGGCGAGGTGCGACTGCGCGTCGGCTTCGTCGGCATCTGCGGATCCGACCTGCACTACTACTTCCACGGCGCCAACGGCGAGTACACGATCCGCGAGCCGCTGGTGCCCGGCCACGAGCTCTCCGGCGTCGTCGACCTCGACCCCTCCGGCCGCCTCGCCCCGGGCACTCCGGTGACGGTGCACCCCGCCCGCTACGGAGCATCCGTTCCCGGTCTCGAGAATCGCCCGCACCTGCGCCCGGGCGGTGACTACCTCGGCAGCGCCGCGGCGAACCCGCACCGTCAGGGCGGAGCCTCCGAGTACCTGTTGGTCGAGGAGCACATGATCCGCGTGCTGCCCGACGGTCTGCCGCTCGAGCGCGCGGCGCTCGCCGAGCCCCTGGCCGTCGCGCTGCACGCCGTGGGTCTCGCGGGCGACGTCAGCGGCAAGCGCGTGCTCGTGATCGGCGCCGGGCCCATCGGGCTGCTGGTGGTCGCCGCTGCCGTGCACGCCGGTGCCGGCGTCGTCGGCGCGAGCGACGTGCGCCCCGAGCCCCTCGACCGCGCGCAGGCGCTCGGTGCGACCGAGGTCGCCCTCGTCGGCCGCGACACGATCGAGAACGAGTCGTACGACGTCGTCTTCGAGTGCTCGGGCGTGGGCGTCGCCCTCACCCAGGCCGTGCGCGCCACCCGTCGAACCGGCACGATCGTGCAGGTCGGCATGCTTCCGAACTCCGACATCGGCGTGAACCTCGCGCCGCTGCTGGCGAAGGAGCTCACGATCCGCGGCGCGTTCCGCTTCTCGACCGAGATCGACGATGCGGTGCGCATGCTCGCGGAGTCGGATGCTCTCGACCCCGTGATCTCGCACGTCCTCCCGGCATCCGATGCCGTGAACGCGTTCACGATCGCGCGCGACTCCTCCGCCTCGGCGAAGGTGCTGCTCGCCCTGTAATCCCCCACCGACACCCCCTGTCCCGGTCCGAAGGAGTACCTCCCATGTCAGACGCCACCACGACGGCCCCGGCCGCCGATCCCACCGCGAAGAGGTCGGTGCGCGACCTCGTGCGCGCCGCCATCTCGGGGTGGCTCGGCACCGCGCTCGAGTTCATGGACTACCAGCTCTACTCGCTGGCGGCCGCGCTCGTCTTCGCCGATCTCTTCTTCTCGTCCGAGAACCCCGCCGTCGCGGTCGTCGCCGCGATGGCCACCTACGGCGTCGGCTACGTCGCCCGCCCCGTCGGCGCGTTCTTCTTCGCCCGCCTCGGCGACAAGACCGGCCGCACCAAGGTGCTCTTCTACACGATCCTGCTCATGGGTCTCGCGACGACGCTCATCGGCTTCCTGCCGACGTACTCGCAGGTGGGCGTGCTCGCCCCCATCCTGCTCGTGCTGCTGCGCATCGCCCAGGGCTTCGGCGCGGGAGCCGAGATCTCGGGCGCCGGCGTCATGCTCGCCGAGTACGCGCCGGCCAAGCGCCGCGGCATCATCGCCTCGCTCGTCGCCCTCGGCACGAACTGCGGCACGCTGCTCGCCTCGGGCATCTGGGCGATCCTGCTCGTCGCCTACAGCGAGGACGAGGTCATCGCGTGGGCCTGGCGCATCCCCTTCATCGCCAGCGCGGTCATCATGCTCTTCGCCATCTGGGTGCGCTTCAACCTCAAGGAGACCCCGGTCTTCGAGGAGCGCGACGACGTCGTCGACGGCAAGGCCCTCTCGCGTGAGGAGACCATCCAGCTCGCCACCGAGACCGGCGACATCCGCACGCTCGAGGCCATGCAGCGCAAGCCCTGGAAGGCCTTCTCGATCGCCCTGCTGCTGCGCTTCGGCCAGGCCGGCAACTCCGGCATGATCCAGACGTACCTCATCAGCTACATCACCGTCGTGCTGCTGCTGGACCGCTCGATCGGCGTCAACGCCGTGATCGTCTCGTCGCTCGTCGCCTTCATCACGGTGCCGCTGTCGGGCTGGCTCGGCGACCGTTTCGGCCGCAAGCGCATGTACATGGTGTGGGCGGTCATCGCCCTGATCGTCATCGTCCCGACCATGCTCATGATCAGCAGCAAGGACACGGTGCAGGTCTTCGTCGGCTATGTCGTGCTGCACAACCTCGCCGTGATGAGCTTCGCCTCGCTCGAGAACCTCACGCTGCCCGAACTCTTCGGCGCTCGCAACCGCTACACGTTCACCGCCATGGCCCGCGAGATCGCGGCGATCGTCGCGACCGGCGCAGGCCCCGTCATCGCCGCCGCGTGGGTCTCGGCCGTCACCGGCTCGTTCATCCCGATCATCATCATGCTCGTGTTCTTCACGCTCTGCGCGCTCGTCGCGTCGATCTGGATGCCCGAGGTGGCCGGTCGCGATCTGACCGACCCGCGCGACGCGATCTGATCGCCCCGCGAGCCATGACCCGGGGTGCGGCCGAGACCTTCGGCCGCACCCCGCACCACACCCGCACCCCGCACGCCCCCCTTCACCAGGAGAACCGAGAACGCCATGACCATCGAGCTCGTCGACGTCAACATCACCAGCCCCGGACGCAACTTCGTCACGCTCAAGATCACGACCTCCGACGGCATCACCGGCCTCGGTGACGCGACCCTCAACGGGCGTGAACTCGCGGTCGCCTCGTACCTCGCCGACCACGTCGCCTCGATGCTCGTCGGCCGCGACGAGGATCGCATCGAAGACACCTGGCAGTACCTCTACCGCGGGCCGTACTGGCGCCGCGGCCCGGTCACGATGGCCGCGATCGCCGCGGTCGACATGGCCCTGTGGGACATCAAGGCGAAGAAGGCCGGGATGCCCCTGTACCAGCTCCTCGGCGGAGCCAGCCGCGAGGGCGTGCGCGTCTACGCCCACGCCTCCGGCACCGACTACGCCGCCCTCAAGAACGCGATCGCCGGCTACCAGGAGCTCGGCTACACGGCGGTGCGCGTGCAGACCGGCGTGCCCGGCCTCGGCCAGATCTACGGCGTCTCGTCGTCGGGTCCGGGCGTGCGCTACGACTACGAGCCCGCCAAGCGCTCGGGCGGGTGTCCCAGCGAGGAGCGCTGGGACACCCGCAACTACCTGAACCACATGCCCGGCGTCTTCGCCAGCATCCGCGAGGACTTCGGAGGCGACCTGCGCATCCTGCACGACGGCCACCACCGCATGACCCCGATCGAGGCCGCGCGCTTCGCGAAGGACATCGAGCCCTACGACCTGTTCTGGCTCGAGGACTGCACCCCCGGTGAGGACCAGACGGCCCTGCGCCTGGTGCGCCAGCACTCCACGACCCCGCTCGCGATCGGCGAGGTCTTCAACTCGGTGTACGACTACCAGACCCTCATCACCGAGCGTCTGATCGACTACGTGCGCTCGGCGGTCACCCACACCGGCGGCATCACGGCCATGAAGAAGCTCCTCGACTTCGCCGCGATCTACGGCATCAAGTCGGGCATCCACGGCCCGACCGACATCTCACCCGTCGGCATGGCCGCCGCGCTGCATCTCGACCTCGCGATCCACAACTTCGGGATCCAGGAGTACATGCCGCACAACGCGCAGACGCTCGAGGTCTTCCAGACCTCGTTCACCTTCGACGAGGGCTTCCTGCACCCGGGTGAGACCCCCGGCCTGGGCGTGGAGCTCGACGAGGATGCCGCAGCGGGCCACGAGTACACCAAGGCGTACCTGCCGGTGAACCGTCTGCTCGACGGCACCGTCCACGACTGGTGACGCGTCCATGACGGGCGACGATCGCGGGGTGGTCACGCTCGGCGAGAGCATGGCGCTGATGCGCGCCACCGAGATCGGTTCGCTCCGGCACGCGAGCGCGATGGCGCTCGGCGTCGGAGGAGCCGAGAGCAACGTGGCCATCGGGCTGCGCCGGCTCGGGGCATCCGTCTCGTGGCTCGGTCGGGTCGGCGACGACTCGCTCGGCGACCGGGTGCTGCGCGAGATCCGCGCCGAGGGCGTCGACGTGCACGGCATCGCGGACGCGGATGCCCCGACCGGACTCATGGTGAAGGAACGGCCGTCCGCGGCATCCACCGCCGTGCACTACTACCGCGCGGGCTCGGCCGGATCGCGACTGCACCCCGACGACCTGCCCGCGGAGTGGGTCGAGCGCGCGGCGATCCTGCACGTCACCGGCATCACCCCGCTGCTGTCGAGCTCGGCGCGCGAGACGCTGCGGGTCGCGGTCGACCGCGCGACGGCCGCCGGGGTGACCGTGAGCGTCGACATCAACTACCGCTCGGCTCTGGCCCCGGTCGCCGAGGCGGGTCCCCTCCTGCGGGAACTCGCGGAGCGCGCCGACCTCGTCTTCGGCGGCGCCGAGGAGTTCGCGGTGCTGTACCCCGAGGCATCCGAGACGGACGCGGCAGGACTGCTGCACGCCGCGGGCGTCGAGCACGTCGTGCTGAAGCAGGGCCCGGACGGCGCGACGGTCTTCACGCCCGACGGCACCTGCGCCGGCCCCGGCTTCACGATCGACGTGGTCGACACGGTCGGTGCAGGTGACGCGTTCGTGGCGGGGTATCTCAGCGCGCGGCTCGAAGGACTCGACATCGCCGGCACTCTCCGGCGCGCCAATGCCTGCGGTGCGATCGCCTGCCTCGTGCCGGGCGATTGGGAGGCCGCCCCGACGATGCGCGACCTCGGGCGGTTCCTCGACGGCGGGGGCGACCCCGTCCGTCGCTGAGCGGACCTCAGCCCGCGGATTCCTCGGGTGTCTCGAGCATCTCGTCGACGAGACTGATGCCGCCCGAGGAGTTCGCCGACATCATCAGCTGCTCGATCCACTTCAGGTTCAGCTGCGGCGCCTCTGGCTCGTCGAACGTGAAGCGCAGCGGGATCGACGGGTGCAGCCAGATCGTCGACCGCCCGTTCTCGTCACTGTCTCCATGGCGCCACGACAGCGTGAAGCTCTCGTTGCGACGAAGCTTCGTGGCGATCGCCACCTTGAGGTGCGCGAGCGCACGGTCCTCGATTCGGATCGGGGCCTCCGAGCCGCCGTAGTGCAATGAACCCATACTGGAACGATAGTCGCGGTCGCATGTCGTCGGGGAGAGCATCGGCTACCAACGGCGTCCGAGTCGCGCAACCCCCTCAGGATCGGCCGGAATCGGGTCTACCGTCGACCGCATGGACGAGCCGAGGACGAACACGAGAGCACGCATCGACATCGATGGCCGCGAGTTCCTCCTGGACGGGGACCGCGACCTCTTGGCGCTCATGGAGCGCATCGAAGCCGCGGCCCGGACGGAGCCCACGTTCGTCGACATCTCCGACCGCAACGGGCTGGTGAGCGTGCTGGTCTCGCCGGGCGCTCGCGTCGTCATCTCGGTCGAGCACGTGAGTTCCGCTGCGCTCGTCGAGGAGGCTCCCGTGATGCCGATCGCCGACTGGGATCTCTGAGATCCCCGCGCGCTCTACTGGATCATCTTCTCCGTCGTCGCGATCGTCGCCACGATCCAGTGGATCTTCACGCGTTGACGGTCACCGCTTCGGGAGCTCGACCGTCTCGTTCTCGGCCTCGTAGGGCTCGCCGGTGATCTTCGACTTCACGAAGCTGAACAGCGAGGCGATCTTCCCACCCGGGCTGTCCCAGTACTCGGCGGACTCGGCGGTGAACTTCAGCAGGCCCACCTCGGGGTCGTCCGGTCCGTTGGTGAACCAGGCCTCGACCGTGGGGCTCCAGAGTTCGCGCACCTTCGCGGGGTCGTCGACCAGCTCCGCGGTGCCCGACAGCGACACCCACGCGTCGTTCGACGAGAGCGAGACGCCCACCCGCTCGTCGGCCTGCGCGTCGAGCACGAGCGTGGCGCTCTTCGACACGAGGAACCACAGGTCGCCGTCGAACTCGGCCTCCTGCACGGTGAGCGGATGCGAGACGAGACGCCCCTCGGCGTTGCGCGTGGTGAACATCGCGAAGCGGAAGTCCTTGAGCAGTTCGGCGACCCGCTGGACGGGTGTGGTGTCGGTCATGAGAGTGTCCCTTCTGCGCCACGATTAGCGCGGCATCCCCGCCATCCTGCGACGGGAGGATGCCGTCGCCGAGGGGGTTGCGGTTCGACCCGAGAGGCCTTAGTCACGACGCACGATGGTTGCGCAATCACCGCGCATCGCTTCTGAGAGACTGGGAGGGTCGAGGGGAACGAGCAGGGAGATCGATTCGATGACCGCAGGAGCCGCCGAAGACCTCGAACGATCGCTCGCCGCGGCGCGAGACGACGGTGACTGGACCGGGGTGCTCGGCATCCTGGGTGCACGCTGGAGCGCTCTCTATCAGGACCATCCGCAGCTGCTGATCCGCACGATCGAATCCCTGCCCCCGGCCGTCCTCGACGCGAACCCTCGCCTGCGCTTCGCCGAGGAGCACCTGCGCCGACGGTCGAACCGGCTTCCCCATCGGCGCGCCTACTCCGACATCCTCTCGGACGACCCGGCCGCACCACCGCTCGACCGCCTCGCCGCCCTCACCGGTCGCCTGGCGACCGCGCGCGGCGACGGACGCCTGGCCGATGCCGCCGCAGACGCAGACCGGGCCGTGGAGACCCTGCGCGCCGTCCCCGTCGAGGTGGTGCCCACCTTCGCGAACGCCCTCCCGGAGCTCCACTACCATTGGGGCCTGACGTACTTCCTGGCCAGTCGATTCGACGATGCGCTCGAGCAGTTCGCGCGCAGCTACGACTGGGCCGAGTCGGTCGACAACCGTCTCGTGCGCACGACGTCCGGCGGTGCCAGCGCTCTCATCCATGCACTGCACGGTCGCGGGCGCGACGCGGCGCGCTGGCTGGGCCAGCTCCCGGAGGTGCCCGCCGATGCCTGGTGGGCGGCGGATGCCCCGGCCGCCGCTCGCATCGCGGAGGCCGTTCTTCTCGTGGACCGCCTCGAGACCGACGCCGCCCGCGCCATCCTCGACGGGATCGACATCGCGCTGTCGCTCGACCTCTGGGGGCCGTACTTCGCGCTGCGCGCCTACACCATCACGCCGGATCGGCGCGACGAGGCGCAGGTGCTGCTGTCGGAGTTCGACTCCTTCGTCGCGGGCCTCGCGCCGGAGTACGCGCAGGTTCCCGTGAACGCCGAGTACACGGCCATGGTGCGGTACCTGCTGCTCCTCCTGCTGCACCAACCCGACCGTGCGGCCCGTGAACTCGGAAGCACCGCACCCGATGCCGATGCGGGCGTCGTGGCGCAGACCTCTGCCGCTCTGCTCGCGCGCCGCCTGGTGCAGCGCGAACAACCCGCCGCTGCGCGCCGCATGGTCGCTCCGCTCCTGCAGGCGTCGAGCGCTCGACCCCGGGTGATCATCTCCGCCCTCGTCATCGCCGCCGAGACGGGCCCGCCCTCGCAGCGCGAGGACCTGCTGCAGCGCGCCGCAGCGCTCGCCACGTGGAACGGCCTCTACTCCGCCTTCCCGTCGGCGTCGACCGCCGCACGCCGGGCGCTCGCCGACCTGATCGAGGAGCGCGGCGAGCCCGGGATCGCGCACCTCCTGCGCGGCCAGCCGGAGACGACGGTCGTCGCGGGCACCGAGGCGCTCACCCGCCGCGAAGCCGCGGTCGTGGCATCGGCCCTGGCCGGGCTGTCGAACACCGAGATCGCCGCAAAACAGCACGTGAGCGTCAATACGGTCAAGTCGCAGCTTCGGGGCGCGTTCCGCAAGCTGGAGGTCTCGAGCCGACAGGAGCTGATCGACCTGTTCCGACTCGGACGCTGAGCCGGGACGGACGCGGAGCCGGAACGGACGCTGAGCCGGGACTCAGGTGCACGGGATAGCGTCGACGGGTACGACCACCGCGATCCCCGACACCTGAGGACACGATGAGCCGCATCACCCCCAGCCTGGAAGCATCCGCCCCCGCCTACGACGGTTTCGTCGGGTGGGTGCTGAGCCTCATCGAATCGCTCGGCGAGGTGGGCGTCGGCATCGCGATCCTCATCGAGACGTTCGTGCCGCCGATCCCCTCGGAGGCGATCCTGCCTGTCGCCGGGTTCCTCGCCTACGAGGGCCGGATGAGCGCCTGGGGCGCGTGGGCGGCGGCCACCCTCGGCGTGCTCCTCGGCGCACTGATCTGGTACGCGATCGGCGCCGCGGTCGGGCGCGACCGCACGCGTCGGATCGTCGGCCGCATCCCGCTGCTCGACCACGACGACTTCGACAAGGCCGAGGCGTTCTTCGCCCGCTGGGGCGGCGGGGCCGTGCTCTTCGGTCGCTGCGTGCCGCTCGTGCGGTCGTTCATCTCGATCCCCGCGGGCATCGAGCGCATGCCGCTGTGGAAGTTCACGCTCTACACGCTGATCGGCTCGGGCGTCTGGAACGCGATCTGGATCGGTCTCGGCTTCGCGTTCGGCCCGGCCATCAAGCCGGTGCTCGAGGAGTGGAGCGGCCTCATCTCGAACGTCGCGGTCGGGGCGATCGCCCTGCTGGTGCTCGCCTTCATCGTCCTGCGCATCCGCCGGCGGCTGCGCGAGGGAACGGCGCGACGGATGCCGCAGCCCGACGCCGACTGACCCCGACGTCAGGCGCACCGATCGGTCGGAAATGCCGGCTTTAGCACCGGAGAACCGACATTTCGCACCGATCGGCGCACTCAGGCCTCGGCGGTGCGGGCGGCGCGCTTCGCGTCCTGGAACACCCGGATCGCCTCGTAGCGCTCCGCCGAACGCGCCTGGCGCTTGGCGGCCTGCTCCTGACGGTTCTTCGGGGGCGCCGAGGTGACGAGTCCGTCGAGCAGATTCCGCACCGAGCGCTCGATCTCGGCGATCGCCCGGTCGAACACCTCCCGGTTCGCCCGCGACGGGGCGTTCGTCCCCGAGATCTTGCGCACGAACTGCAGCGCGGCGTCGTGGCATTCGTCGTCGGATGCCGGGGGCTCGAGGTTGTTCAGGGGGATGATGTTGCGGCACATGCCAGCCAGGCTAGATCGCTGAGCGCCGGAGTCAAGGGGTGGCCGCGTGTCCACGGCATCCGTCGGGCAGGCCCGCCCCACCCGTTCGCACGGGCCTGCCCCTCCGAACGGGTGGTCAGCCCCGCGCGATCGCCGCGAGCTCGACCCGCGAGCCGGCGCCGGACTTGCGCAGCAGGTTCGAGACGTGGAACTTCACGGTGTTCTCGCTGACACCGAGCGTGTGCGCGATCTCGCGGTTGCGCCGGCCTGCGGCGATCAGCCGCAGCACGTCGCGTTCGCGCGGACTGGCGTCGATCGCGGCGGGCAGGTCGCCGGCATCCGCCGGGGGGTCGAGGGGCAGGCGGATGCCGACCTCCGACCCCCAGCCCGGGGTCGCCGCCACCGAGAAGTCGCCGGCGAGGGCCGACACCTGCTCGCCGATCGAGCGGAGCGTGTCGTCGTGGGCGGTGAGGTCGCCGCGGCCGTCGTCGCGGATGCCGATGAGCAGGTTGAGGCCGTCGCAATCCCACTGGATGCGCACGCGCCGGGTGTCGCCGCGGTCGACGATCGCCAGCACGGTGCTGCGCACGATGGCTCTCGCGGAGTGCGCGATGTCGCCGGGGAGGGCGCGGCCGTTGGCCGGCGGTTCGACGAATTGCACGTCGAGCTCGCTGTACCGCACGAGTGGGCGCAGGTCTCCGCGCAGCCGTTCGAACGCCCCGGTGACCGGCTCGAGGCCCGCCCCCTGCTCGTCGTTCAGGGTGCGCAGCCCCACGAGGGCGCCGGCGGCGACGTCGACCGCGATCGTGCGGGCCGCCTTGTCGTCGAGGCGGGTCGAGCGCAGCGTCGCGAGCAGGGATTCGAGCGTGAGCGCGTACCGGTCGCGCTGCTCGGCGAGCGCGCGGGAGTGGTCGGCGGTGAGGCGGCGCGACGTGGTCTGCGTGGCGTGATCGGTGGCGCTCATGGGCACCCACTCTATCTCGCCCCCTCCTTTCGGGTAGGGGGAACGGTCCCGAGGCAGGAGCGCCCGACGATCGGATGCTCGGAAGGCTGGGGGCATGTCCCTCACCGCCACCATCTCCCCGGGAGCGGCGATCTCCCTCGTCGCCAACGAGCTCCTGCACGCCGCCGAGCGCACGAGCGTCGCGAACGCGCGACAGCTCGACGACCTCGCCGCCCTCCTCAGCGACGCCGACCGGGTGTTCGTGATGGGCGCCGGACGCTCGGGACTCGCCCTGCGCATGACGGCGATGCGCCTCATGCACCTGGGCCTCGAAGTGCACGTGGTCGGCGACACGACTACTCCCGCCATCGCGGCGGGCGACGTGCTGCTCACCGCGAGCGGCTCGGGCACCACCGAGTCCATCGTGCGCGCGGCCACCCGCGCCTCCGAGATCGGCGCACGCGTCGGCGTGATCACGACCGCCGAGTCGTCGCCCCTCTCCGACCTCGCCGATGTGCGCGTGCGGGTGCCCGCGGCGCAGAAGCTCGATCGCAGCGCCGAGGCGTCGGCGCAGTACGCCGGGGGCCTGTTCGAGCAGATCGTCGTGGTGATCGGCGACGGCCTCTTCCACGCGCTCTGGCAGCGCCAGGGTTCGAGCGCCGACGAGCTGTGGCCGCGGCACGCAAACCTCGAATGACGTGTCCGAGGCCCGTCCCTTGACCTTCCCCCGACCATCCCCGAAACCATCCCCGAAGAACGGAACACCCATGAAACTGCAGTTCGCCATCGACACGCTCAGCACCGAGAAGGCTCTGGAGCTGGCCGCGGCCGCCGCCGCGCACGTCGACATCCTCGAGCTCGGCACGCCCCTCATCAAGAGCGAGGGCCTCTCGGCGATCACCGCGCTGAAGGAGGCCCACCCCGACAAGGTGATCTTCGCCGACCTCAAGACGATGGATGCCGGTGAGCTCGAGGCCGACATCGCCTTCGGCGCGGGCGCCGACCTCGTGACCGTGCTCGGCGCCGCCGACGACAGCACCATCGCCGGTGCCGTGAAGGCCGCGAAGAAGCACGGCAAGGGCATCGTCGTCGACCTGATCGGCGTCGCCGACAAGGCCGCCCGCGCCCAGCAGGTCATCGGCCTGGGCGCGGAGTTCGTCGAGATGCATGCGGGCCTCGACGAGCAGGCCCAGGAGGGCTACTCCCTCGACAGCCTCCTCACCGACGGCGCGGCATCCGGTGTCGCCTTCTCGGTCGCGGGTGGCGTCAACGCGTCGAGCATCGCCGCGGTTCAGGCATCCGGCGCGCAGGTCGCCGTCGCCGGCAGCGCGATCTACAGCGCCGAGAACGTCGGAGACGCAGCCGCGGCGCTGCGCGCGGCCATCGTCTGACGGGCGGCACCTCTCGCCTCACCCCCTCGCGCGCCGATCGGTGCGAAATGTCGACTTTCAGCCCTCAGAACCGACGTTTCGCACCGATCGGCGCAGCTGGGAGAACGCGTCAGACGGAGCGCGAGTCCTCGAGCGACGGGTAGTCGGTGTAGCCCTCGGCGGTCGACCCGTAGAACAGTTCGGGGCGGGGCTCGTTCAGATCGGCGCGTGCCTGCCACCGCTCGACGAGGTCGGGATTGGCGATGACGGGGCGCCCGGCGGCGACGGCATCCGCCCATCCCTCGTCGACCAGTTCCTCGGCCTCCTGACGCGTGGTGGGGACCGCGAAGCCGGAGTTGACGATGAGCGGGGCCTTCGACGCCGCGCGGATCGCCTGCACCAGGTCGGCGCGCGGGTCGGCGTTGAGCACGTCGACGAACGCGAGTCCGAGCGCGGCGAGGCCGTTCGCGACGGCGGTATAGGTGGCTCGTGCATCGGCGTCGTCCTCTTCGAGCACGCCCTGGATGTTGTGCTGGGGAGACAGACGGATGCCGGTGCGCTCCGCCCCGACCGCCGCGGCGACCGCGCGCGTGACCTCGACCGCGAAGCGCGCGCGGTTCTCGGGCGATCCGCCGTACGAGTCATCGCGCACGTTCGACACCGGCGAGAGGAACTCGTGCACGAGGTAGCCGTTCGCACCGTGCACCTCGACACCGTCGAACCCTGCCGCGATCGCGTTGCGGGCCGCCTGCGCGAACTGCTCGACCACCCCGGGGATCTCGTCGAGGGTGAGCGCGTGCGCAACGGGCAGGTCGGCTTTGCCCTCGGGCGTGCGGGTCTGGCCCGGAGCGGCGAGCGCGCTGGGGCCGACGACGCGGTCCTCCCCCGAGATGAGCGGGTGCGAGACGCGTCCGCCGTGCATGAGCTGCATCACGATCGTTCCGCCGGCCGCGTGCACGGCGTCGGCGACCCGACGCCAGCCCTCGATCTGCGCGGGCGTGACGATTCCCGGCTGCCCGGGGTACGACTTGCCCTCCGCCGCGGGCCACACGCCCTCGCTGATGATCAGGCCCTGTCCCGCGCGCTGGCGGTAGTACTCCGCCATCGTGTCGGTGGGAACGCCGGCGTCATCGGCACGGGTGCGCGTGAGCGGCGCCATCACGACGCGGTTGGACAGGTTCAGGGCGCCGAAGACGGCGGGCGAGTAAAGAGTCACACTGGAGACCAAGATGCACGGGCCCGCGGGTATTCCCGCTAGCGCCGCGAGCGGCGGGCGTCAACCCGATGCGGCAGTCCCCGTCGCCCGCCTACCGTGGGAGGAGACGATCACCGCCGAGGATCTCGACGACGATCGGCACGACGGGAGAAGAAGGACATGCATCCGCCGCGCGCGCTGACCACCTCGGTCGTGATCCCGGTGAAGGACGATGCGGCTCTGCTCGCCGTCTGCCTCGCCGCACTCGCGCGACAGACGACCCCGCCGGGCGAGATCGTCGTGGTCGACAACGGGTCGCAGGATGCCTCCGCCGATGTGGCCCGCGCGGCGGGCGCTCGGGTGATCGCCTGCCCGGACCCGGGCATCGGTGCGGCGGCGGCCACCGGGTACGACGCCGCGCGCGGCGAGGTGATCCTGCGCCTCGACGCCGACTGCGTCCCGGGCGAGGGTTGGGTGAGCGAGGTCTCCCGCGCCTTCGCCGCGGCCGACGACGTCGCGGCGTTCACCGGACGCGCGCACTTCACCGACGGTCCGAACGCCCTGCGTGCGCCCCTCGCTGCCGTGTATCTCGGCGCCTACGCCGCCGTGACCGGGCTCGCGCTCGGGCACCGCCCCCTCTTCGGCTCGAACCTCGCGTTCCGCCGAGACGCCTGGCTCGCCGTGCGCGATCAGGTGCACCGCCACGATCCCGAGGTGCACGACGACCTCGACCTCGCGTTCCATCTCGGCGCCGAGCACCGCATCCGCGCGCTCCCCGGCCTGTCGATGGGGATGTCCATGCGCCCGTTCACCGGAGGGCGGTTCGGCCGGCGCGTGCATCGCGGCATGCGCAGTGTGCTGGTGCACTGGCCCCACGACTTCCCGCCGTTCCGGTGGGGGCGCATGCTCGCCCACCGCACCCGGCGACTGGCGGCGACACCTCGCGGGAGCCACAGATGACGGGCAGCGCGACGCTCATCGGCCCGGTCGCTCCGCCCGAGGTGCACGTGATGACGCTGAACGCGCGCCGCGCGATGGAGGGGCCCCTGATCGCTCGAGCCGATCGCTGGAGCACGCGCGAACCCGCGGTGCACGCTCTGCTCGCCTCCGAACGTCCGACCCTGCTCGGCCTGCAGGAGGCCCTTCCGCGCGTGATGCCGCCGATCCGGAGGGCGCTCGGCGACGGCTACCGATCGTTGGGACGCGGGCGCGGGCGCGGCGGCACCGGCGAGGGCACGCCGGTGCTCTACGACGGCACGCGCCTGCAGCTCGTCGACGGCGGCCAGCGTGCGCTGTCCGATCGCCCCGACCTTCCGGGCTCGCTCGGGTGGGGCAACGTCATCCCGCGCATCGCCGTGTGGGCCGAGTTCGTCGATCGTTCCACCGGGGCGCGCCTGCTCGTCGTGAACACGCATCTCGATCCCTTCTCGCGGCGCTCCCGGCAGCGCTCGTCCGAGGCGATCGCCGCGTTCATCGGCGAGCGCGGTGTGGCCGCGATCGTGATGGGCGACCTCAATGCCGATGTCCGCTCGACGTCGGTGCGCGCCCTGGTCGCCGGAGACCGGCTCACGGATGCCTGGGCCGCTGCCGACGCGCATCTCACCCCCGAGTGGGGCACCTACACGCACTATCGACGTCCTCGGGTTCGCACCCGGCGCATCGACGCGATCGCCGTCACTCCCGACGTGCGGGTGCGCGCGACGGGGGCGAACGCACGCACCTTCGCGGGTGCGCACCCGTCCGACCACCTCGCGGTGCAGGCCGTGATCCGCGTCGACGGTGCCGCCCGCAGGAACGCACGCAGATGGACCCCATGAAAGAGGACTTCCTGCGCCCGCCGCGCACCACGGCCGAGTGGGCGGCCGACGTGCTCCGCGCCCTGGGCGTGCTGGCGGTCGTCGCGGCCGCGATCTGGCTGAAGCCCACCGATGCCGGCATCGCCGCCCTCGCTCTGCCGGCCCTCATGCTGCCCCGGATGCTCGGGCTGCGGCCCTGGTTCGACGTCACCGCGTGCGTCACCGTGCTGATCGCCGCGTGGAGCAACGTGTTCGACCTCTACCGCACGATCACGGGGTGGGATCTGCTCCTGCACGGAGTGTGCACCGGTGTGCTGGCAATCGTCGCGGCCGTCGTGCTCGAGCGCACGGGAGTCGTCGCCCTCACCCGCGAGGCCGGGGTGCGCCGGCGCACTCCCCTCGTGCTGCTGCCGCTCATCGCGCTCGCCATCAGCGCGGTCTGGGAGATGATCGAGTGGGTCGGCTGGGCGTTCCTCAGCGACGAGATCTTCGTGACCTATCAGGACACGATCGGCGACATGGTCCTGGGCGGACTCGGCGGCGTGCTCGCCGGGGTGCTGCTCGCACGCGTGCGGATCGCACGCCCGGCCGCACCGACCGGTTCTCCCGCATCCGTGGCGCCGACGGGTGCCGCCGCATGAACGCTCCCCCCACCCTCGCCGAGACCCGCCGGGCCGCACGTGAAGCGTTCGGCTGGTCGACCCTGCTGCCGGGGCAGGCCGAGGCGATCCAGGCCGTCGTCGGCGGACGCGACACGCTCGTCGTCTTCCCGACCGGCGCGGGGAAGTCGGCCGTCTACCAGATCGCCGGGCTCGAACTCGGCGGCGTCACCCTCGTGATCTCGCCGCTGCTCGCTCTGCAGCGCGACCAGGTGGAGTCGATCGATCAGGCTCCCGATGCCCCCTCCGCCGTCGCGATCAATTCCCGCTCCTCAGCTCGTGCCGTGCGCGAGGCCTGGGCGGCGGTCGAGAGCGGCGAGCCCGTCTACCTCTTCCTCGCACCCGAGCAGCTCGCCCGCACCGAGGTGCGCGACCGGCTCGTCACCGCCGGCGTGGGCCTGGTGGTCGTCGACGAGGCCCACTGCGTCTCGGCCTGGGGGCACGACTTCCGCCCCGACTACGCGCGGATCGGTGACATGGTCGACGCCCTCGGGCATCCGCCGGTGCTCGCCCTCACCGCCACCGCCTCCTCACCCGTGCGTGACGACATCGTCGAGCGCCTCGGCATGCGCGACCCGCACCTCGAGATCCGTGGCATGGACCGCCCCGAGATCCACCTCGCGGTGCAGCGCTACGAGGATGACGCGCAGAAGCGCCGCGCCGTCATCGACGACGCGGCGACGGAGACCGGCGCGACGCTCGTGTACGTCGCCACTCGCAAGGAGACCCGCGACTACGCGGATGCGCTCTCCCAGCGCGGGCGCCGAGCAGCGGGGTATCACGGCGGCATGTCGGCGCGGGACCGGGATGCCGTGCATGCCGCGTGGAGCGCCGGCGAGCTCGACGTCGTCGTCGCCACCTCGGCGTTCGGGATGGGCATCGACAAGTCCGACGTGCGCCGCGTCGTGCACGCCGACGTGACGGAGTCCCTCGACTCCTACGCGCAGGAGATCGGCCGGGCAGCGCGCGACGGAGAGCCGTCGCGGGCCGTACTGCACTATCGCCCCGAGGACTTCTCGGTGCGGGCGTTCTTCGCCGGGGGCCACTCACGTCCTGCCGAGGTGAAGGCCGTCTGGAAGGCCCTCCGGGACGCCGGTGGACGTGTGCGCGCCACCACGGTCGGTGGGGCTGCCGGCCTGTCGGCGCGGACGGCCGGCCGCGTGCTCGGCTCGCTCGTCGCGGTCGGAGCGGCGGCATCCACCGCGCAGGGCTTCTCGGCGGTGGGCCGTCGAACACCGGCCACGATCGTGAAGGCGGTGCGCGACCACGAGGACGCCCAGAGGCGCATCCGCGAGTCGCGCATCGCGATCATGCGCGGCTATGCCGAGGCCGTGCGCTGTCGTCGCATCGCCCTGTTGGAGTACTTCGGCGTCGAGGCCCCCGACACATGCGGGGCGTGCGACCGCTGCGATGCGGGCGAGGCACCCGCGCGGGGCACGCGCCGGCAGACCGACTCCTCGGGCGAAGACCATCCCGACGGCATCCGCGCCGACGACGCCGTCCGTCACACCGAGTGGGGCGTCGGCACGGTCGTCGGCGTCGAGGACGACCGTCTGACCGTGTTCTTCGAGGAGCAGGGGTACCGCGTCCTCGCGCGCGAGGCGCTGGAGCGCGGCATCCTCGAGGTCGCCTGAGCGCGGCCGTCGCGCCTTCCTTCCTCACCCCATTACGCCACACCACGCCACGCCACGCCACGCCACGACGCCACGACGGATGCCGAGACCCACCGCACGCGTCGAGACCCACCGCCCCCGACGTACGGGGCGATGGGTCTCGGCGAGAGTGATGGGTCTCGACGACCTCGGATGCCGCGGCTAGGGCACGAGCGTGAACCTCACCTCCGTCGCGTTGCCCGCGACGTCGAGCACCACCAGGGTGTTCTCGCCGGCGACGGCGCCGAAGCGGCCGGCCTTGACGGCGTTGAGATCCGACCAGGGGTTGTCGGTCAGCTCGGTCGTCACCCCGTTCAGCACGACGCGATCGACCTTCAGCGCGTCGTAGAGCTTGAACGACACGACCTTGTATGCGCGATCCGCGCCCGCACCCTTCGAGTCGGGTTTCGCCGTGACCGTCGGCGGCGTGACGTCGAGCGTGAACCGCACCGTCGTCTCGTTGCCCGCCGCGTCGCGCACGACCAGGGTGTTCGCGCCCTCGACGGCCCCGAACACCCCCGGCTTCACGCCGTTGAGGTCGGACCAGACGGCATCCGTCACCTCCTTCTCGACGCCGTTGAGCGAGAGACCCGCCACGAGCCCCTCGTCGTGCAGCTTGAACGAGACGGTCGAATAGACGCCGTCGCGGCCGACCGTCGCCCCGGCATCCGGCTTGACCGTCACGGCGGGAGCCGTGGTGTCGGTCGCCGCCGCCGTGACCGTCAGGTCGCGCAGTCGCCCGAAGTTGTCGAACGAGCCGAAGCCCACCCGCCCCTCCGGGAACGTGGTGTCGGTCGCGGTGAGCAGCGGGGTGTCGAGCCCGTCGAGGTAGACCGCGACCTCGCCCGTGTCGCAGCGCACGAGACGCACGTCGTGCCACTCCTCGTCGGTGATCGCCGGCGGGGCGCCGACCGAGCCGTCCCACTGGTCGTCGACCCGCACGCGGTCGGCGTTGTTCACCGTGAAGATGCCGTTGTGCGGGTAGATCGTGTTGTCCTTCGACAGGTGCACGTACGAGTACTCGGTGTCGGACTTCCACCCGAACACCAGGATGACGTCGCGGTTGTTGACCGAGGCCTTCTCATCGATGCGCACCTGGGCCGTCAGATCGAACGACCCGAGCACGGGCCCCTCGTTCAGCACGGCGTATTCGAAGGGACGACGGATGCCGTCGTTCGGGTTCGCACCCGCCTCGGTGAGCACGATCTGGTCGCCGGGGAAGTCCCATTTGGCGGGAGTCCTGGGCGCCCAGTTCTCCTCTCCCATCACGTCGGTGATCACCTGCCCGTCGGGCGTGCAGGCGGCGGGGGCCGGAGGCTCCACCGGCGGCACGGCGTAGAGCGCGTACTGCGCGGCGATCTGCTCGGCGGTCGGCACCGTGTCGAGCAGCATCACGTCGTCCATCCGGCCGTGGAACGGGTTCGACTCGCGGGTGTTCTGCGGGAAGCTGCCTCCGATCTTGATGCCGGCGGGGGTGGTGTCGCTCGTCGCGCCCGATCCCCAGGGGTTGGCTGCCGTGTAGCGCCCGGCGAGCTCCTCGCCGTTCATGTACAGCTTCATCTCTCCCGCGGCGAAGTCGAAGGTCGCGGCGAGATGCACCCACTGCCCCTTCTTCAGGATCTCGTCCCACGGCAGGTCGGCCGCGAACGTCCACGACCCGGCCCCGTCGACGCGGCGACCGAGGGCGACGAGCTTGAGCTCGCCGTCGACCGTGATGACCTCGAGCAGCGCCCGCACCGCGTGGCCGTCGGAGGTGCCGGTGAGCACGCCCGCGAGACCGATCGCGTTGTAGACGTCGTCGGGGTTCGCGGTGCCGGAGTTCAGCGCCGGGTGATCCCCCGTGGGCTTGAACCAGCCCATCACCGAGATCTCCTCGGCACCGGCGAAGTCACCGAGCGTGTCGACCCCCGTGGCGTCGTAGACCCCGGCCTTCCAGTCGTCGTTCGACGCGGTCGTCGGACTCATCTGCTGCGTCTGCAGCGCCTTGCCCGCTCCCGAGTAGGCACGGTCGGTCACCCGCTGCTCGATACCGCCGTTGATCAGCGCGATGTCGGTGCCCGAGCGCCCCTGGTCGACCTCGACGGTCGGGTCGGAGCCCGGGTGGTCGAAGTCGTGGTGCGTGACGATGTTCGGCGCGAGCTCCGGCAGCACGAACGGAGAGGACGGACCCGCCTCGCGGGCGCCCGTCACCTTCCAGATCTTGCCGTTCGCCTTCGAGACGAGATACAGCTCGCCGTCGGCATCCGAGCCGAAGCGCAGGTCGACGCGCGTGTCGCCCACCAGCTCCTGGAAGGTGGTCTCCTCGCCGTCCTCGAACACCCGCAGCTGCTCGATCGTCGCGAGATCGGCGATGTCGCCGTCGTTGCGCACCATCTCGTCGGCCTGCGTCGAGAGCACCCATCCGCGCACCAGGTCGGTGAAGAGGTACCGACCCTGCAGCGCCTCGATGTCGCCGCGATAGACGAAGCCGCCGTTCACGGCCACGCCCGCGTCACCGGTCTGGCCGGGGTCGCGGTTGTGGTCGTAGGCGGCCACCGGGTAGGTGAAGCCGAACTCGGCGTCGTTCTCGGGCAGCGGGAAGATCTGCCGGTTCTCGGCGAGGAACGAGCCCTCGCGCACCGACCAGCCGAAGTTGTCGCCCGGCTCGACGGCGTAGACCGACTCGACCTGCCACTCGCCGATGTGGGCGAGGTACATGGTGTGGTCGCCCTCGGGGTCCCAGCTGATGCGGTGCGGGTCGCGCAGACCCACCGCGTAGATCTCGGGGAGCGCACCCTCCTCGTCCAGGAACGGGTTGTCGGCGGGGATGCCGTACGCGCCGTTCGCGCTGTCGTCACCGGTCGGGTCGATGCGCAGCACCTTGCCCTGCGGGGTGGCGAGATCCTGCGGGTTGCCGTTGCCGACGCCGTTGCCGCCGTCGCCGACGAGGATGTACAGGATGCCGTGCTCGGCGGTGCCCTCGGCGGCCGTCGGGTTGAACGCGATCTGCTGCACCGTGTGCACGCGGCCGCCGAACGGGATGCGCATGACCTCGCGGTGCGTGCCGGAGAACGTCTCGGCGGACGGATCGGATGCCGTCCACTCGGTGATCACGCTGTGGAACTGCGTGTTGCCGAAGGCCGGGAAGTCCGGGGTGTCCTCGGTGAGCGCCGTACCGCCCTCGGTGTGCACTGTGTAGAAGAGCCCGTTCTCGGCGAAGTCCGGGTGGAACTCCGCGGCGCCGAGTCCCGTGCCCAGTCCCGCGCTGTTGTGGAAGTTGTCGACGAACTCGTCGCGCACGTTGAGGTAGGGCACGTACTCGCCCGATGCCTTGTCGACGAGGTAGAGGATCGCGTTGTTGTCGGGCACCATCAGGCGACCCGAGTCATCGGGAACCTCGTCGAGGTGCGTGATGCGGTTGTGCCGCACCAGACGCGGGTCCTGTGTGGCCGGGGTGGTCGTCGACTCGGGCAGCTGCGCGAGCTCGGTGACCTCGATGCCCAGGCTCGCGAGCTCCGGGTCGGGCAGCGGGTTCAGCAGCGGCTCGGTCGGGGTCTCGCCGGGTGCGCAGTCGCCCTCGTTGCCCGTGGCGATCGCGAGGTTCTCCCCCGTCGTGTCGATCGCGACGTCGTCGAGCAACAGGCGCCCGGTGCTGGTGGCGCCGTTCTTCCAGAAGAAGCGGTCGAGGTCGCCGTTCACCGCCTGGCGGAAGCCGAACTGCTGCTCGGTGCCCTCGGGCAGGCGGGTGATCTCGTCGTAGGCGCCGCCCTGACTGTAGACGGCGACCTTGTCGGTGGCGTTGTCGGCGACGATCCAGACGCACTGCCAGGCATCGCGCGACCAGACGCCCGCGGGCCTGAAGGCGCCGCCGTCGCGGACGCGCAGCACGTCGTCGTTCTGGTTGTTCACGTACGCGCGGCTGTGCGCGTAGTCGTTCGGGGCGTCGACGTCGGTCAGACCGAACGAGGTGTCGACGCTGCCCGTGCGCAGGAAGCGGAAGAAGAGCGTTCCGGTCGTGCCGTCGGCGATCGCCGGGATCTCGCGGAACGCCTGCTGGCCGCCGCCGACCGACTCGACGACCTGGTTGTTTCCGTTGAGCGGGTCGGCGACGACACGCGGAGCAGCGGATGCCGTCCAGCCGTCCTGCCCGTTCAGCGCCGTGCGCTCGTAGCCCTCGAAGTCGATCACCTCGGGGAACGTGGCATCGGCCGTCGCGGGGGTTGCGGCGAGCAGGGTGCCGATCATGGCCGCGGCGATGGCGGCCGCCCCGGCTCTGCGGTGGCGTCTGCCGCCCGGTGGCACGGCATCCGTTCGCCGGTTCGCGCTCGTCGACCGTGTGTTTCGCTTCTGCATCAGAGACCTCTCAACGTCATCGTCGTGTGGTGTCGTGCCGGTGTGGTGTCGTGCTCCTCCCCGGGGCGGCACTGCAGAGGGAAGGGCGATCAGCATCACGGAAGCGCGTGCGTAAGCGCTTTCGCAACCGCTTTCGTCGAGGCTAGCGCGCGGGCGCGGGGGAGGCAAGGGCGGGATGCTTCGACCTCACGCACCGTGTCGGGCGGAGTTCTCGCCGTGGGGCGGAGGAATTGGGCGGATGCTTCCGCCCCACGCGGAATTCTCCGCGTGTTGCGCGTGGGGGACGCTTCGACAGGCTCAGCGACCCAGTTCCTGAGACTGGGTCCCTGAGCTCGTCGAAGGGCCCAGCCACTGGGTCCCTGAGCTTGTCGAAGGGCCCAGCCACTGGGTCCCTGAGCTTGTCGAAGGGTCCCGCCCCGAGATCAGTCGAGTGCGCGCGCGAGCTCCGCCCCGGCCGCATGCAGCCAGCGGGCCGGATCCTGCATCGCGGCCTCGCCGGAGCCCGCGAGATCGGTGAGCGCGGCGTGCGCGGCGAACGCCGAGGTGTCGGCATCCGCGTCGATGCGACCGGCCACGAGCAGCGCGGGCACCCGGGCGTCGGCGGCGACCGAGGCGACATACGACGGCACCTTGCCGGCACCCGACTGTCCGTCGAACGCGCCCTCGCCCGTGATCACCACGGTAGGACCGAGAGCGGATGCCGCGGCCAATGCCTCTGGCAGTCCCACGAGTTCACCGACCTCGGCCGAGCCCGCCACGAGTCGCGCGCCCCACACCAGGAGGCCGAATCCGGTGCCGCCGGCCGCGCCCGCGCCCGGCATCGCAGGATCGGCGGGCAGGAGAGCCGCGAGGCGCGCGAGTCCTGCGTCGGCGCGCGCGATCACCTCATCGGCAAGCCCCTTCTGCGGACCGAACACCGCCGCCGCCCCGAGCGACCCGAGCAACGGGTTCGTCACGTCGCTGAGCACGAGAACACCACCGGGGGGCAGCGCGCGCAACCCGGTCAGGTCGACCGATGCGACCTCGGCCAGTCCACGCGCCCCGTCGGCGATCGGCGCTCCGGATGCGTCGAGGAATCGGGCACCCAGCGCCGTCAGCATCCCGACCCCGCCGTCGGTCGACGCGCTCGACCCGATCCCGAGCACGAGGCGCGACACCCCGGCGTCGAGGGCCGCGGCGATCGCCTGCCCGAAGCCGAGCGTGTGGGCGTCCTCCCCCACGCGCCGCTCGCCGAGCAGTTCGATGCCACTGGTCGACGCCAGCTCGACCACACCCGTGCCCTGCGGAGCATCGGTGGTCGCCGGCAATCGCAGCCACGCGGCATCCGTCGGCCGTCCGTCCGGACCCGTCACCCGCACCGGCACGCGCACCACCCCGTCAATCGCCGCGGCGAACGCGTCGACCGTGCCCTCTCCCCCGTCGGCCATCGGCCGCAGCACCACACGATCGTCCGGACGAACCGAGCCCCACCCCGCGGCGAGCGCGGCGGCGACATCGGCGGCACCGATCGTGCCCTTGAAGCTGTCGGGGGCGAAGACGACGGTGTGCACGCTCGGGGTCACGCTCACGACACTACGCGGGGCGGGGAAGCGCGGGCGCGAGGTACGGCGAGACGCTGCGCCCGAAGGTCTCGGCCGTACGCCGCACGACGGCGGCCGGGTCATCGGCCCAGATGTCGGCGTGGAAGATCTCGACCTCGATGTCGCGGTCGTACCCGGTGGCGACCACGGCCTCGGTGAGGCCCTGCAGGTCGATCACGCCGTCGCCGGGATAGTGCCGGCTGAGCAGCACGTCGGCGGGCAGCGGGGTCTTCCAGTCGCACACCTGATAGGTCGCGATACGGCCCCCGCGTCCGGCTCGGGCGATCTGCGCGAGCACATCGGGGTCCCAGAAGATGTGGAAGGTGTCGACGGCGGCGCCCACGACCTCCGCGTCGAAGTCGGCGGCGATGTCGAGGGCCTGCCCGAGGGTCGAGACGACGCAGCGGTCGGTCGCGAACATCGGATGCAGCGGCTCGATCGCGAGCGTCACTCCCGCGGCGGCGGCGTAGGACGCCAGGTCGCCGATCGCGTCGCGTACCCGTTCGCGCGCTCCCGCGATGTCGCGCGACCCCTCGGGCAGCCCGCCGGCGACGAGCACCAGCACGGCGGTCGACCCGGGAGCGCCGGCGGCGGCGAGCGCCGCGGTCTCGTCGATCGCGACGCGGTTGTCGTCGAGCGACGCCTGCCGCGCCTCGCCGTCGGGCACCGTGAAGAACCCGCCGCGGCAGTGCGTCGTGAACCTCAGACCGGAGTCGGCGAGCATCGCCGCGGCGGTCGCGAGCCCCACGGCCTGCACGGGCTCGCGCCACAGACCGATCGCCTCGACACCGGCGTCGCGCGTCACATCGAGCGCGGTGCGGAGGTCGGCGTGCTTGATGGTCGCCTGGTTGATCGACAGACGGGGGTCGGGCGCGGTCATGCGAGGACTCCGTTCATGCGAGGACACCGTTCATGCGAGGACACCGTTCAGCTTCAGCAGCGCATGCCAGCGGCCGGCCGCGAGGTCGGGGTTCTCCAACGCGCGTGCGGCGTTGGCGAGCTCGACGATGCGCGACAGGTGCGGCAGGCTGCGCGCGGAGTGCAGGCCGCCGACCATCTGGAACGCGGGCTGGTGGCCGTTGAGCCACGACACGAAGGCGACGCCCGTCTTGTAGTAGAAGGTCGGCGTCGCGAAGATCTGCCGGCTCAGCGCCTCGGTCGGGCCGAGGATCTCGAGGTAGCGATCGGGGTCACCGGCGTCCAACGCCTGGATCGCCGCCGATGCCGACGTCGTCAGCGCCGCGAACGCGCCGAGCAACGCGTCGGAGTGCCGCCGCGGCTCGGCCGCCTCGCTCACGGGCTGCGCGGCATCCGGCACGTCGGCCCCGCCGATCAGGCCGACGTAGTTGAAGTCGTCGCCGGTGAACATGCGCACGCCGTCGGGCAGACGGTCGCGCACGGCGACTTCGGATGCCGCGTCGAGCAGGCTCATCTTGACTCCGGCCACCCGGTCGGCGTTCTCCCCGATGATCTCGATCAGCACATCGGATGCCGTGCGCCAGTCGTCGGATCCGAAGTACCCCTGCAGCACGGGATCGAACGCGGTGCCGAGCCAGTGCAGCACGACCGGGGTCGTCGCCGCGCCCAACACCTCGCGATACACCCGGCGGTAGTCGTCGGCCGAACGGGCGGCGCGGGCCAGGTGGCGCGACGCCATGATCACGGGCCCCGCTCCCTGCTCCTCGGTGAAGTGCAGCTGCGTCTTGTAGGCGTCGATGACGGCATCCACCGTGATCTGCTCGTCGTCGACGTGGTCGGTGTTGACCCCGACGACGACCGCGCCGCCCTCCTCGCGGGCGACCTCGGCCGAGCGCGAGATCAACTCGCGGGTCGCCGCGGCATCCAATCCCATGTTGCGCTGGGCGGTGTCCATCGCGTCGGCCACGCCCAGCCCCCACGCGTAGGCGTGGCGGCGGAAGGCGAGTGTCGCGTCCCAGTCGATCTCGGCGGGACGCCCCGGGGTGTTGTCTCCGGCGACCTTCGGCACGACGTGCGCCGCGGCGTAGGCCACGCGGCTCCGCAACGGGCCATCGGGGCGGGTGTACGAGGGCGCCTCGGACAACTCGACCTGTGAGGTCGAGCCGTCCGGGGCGAGCAGGGTGAGCGCGCCCATGGTCGTCACCCCTCGGTCAGCGGGGTCAGTTCGATCTTGCGCCCCTCGCGCGACGACGCGAGTCCGGCCTCGGCCAGCTGCACACCGCGGGCACCCGCGAGCAGGTCGAACGCGTAGTCGGTGCCGAGCACGTACGACTCCAGGAACTCCTCCCACTGCTGCCGGAAGCCGTTCTGGAACACCTCGTTCGTGGGGACGCCCGCCCAATCCGCCGCGTAGTCGTGGTCATCGGCGAGGTCGGGGTTCCACACCGGCTTCGGGGTGGCGTTGCGGTGCTGGATCTTGGCGCCGAAGAGCCCGACGACGGCCGAGCCGAGCGTGCCGTCGACGTGGAACTCGACGAGCTCGTCGCGGTTGACGCGCACGGTCCACGAGGAGTTGATCTGCGCGATCGCCCCGCCCTCCAGCTCGAAGATCCCGTAGGCGGCGTCCTCCGCGGTGGCGGTGTAGCGCTCGCCGTTCTCGTCCCAGCGGTCGGGGATGTGCACGGCCGCCTGGGCGTACACGCTCTCGACCGTGCCGAAGAGGTTCTCGAGCACGTAGTTCCAGTGCGGGAACATGTCGACGATGATGCCGCCGCCGTCTTCGGTGCGGTAGTTCCAGCTGGGGCGCTGCGCGGGCTGCCAGTCGCCCTCGAAGACCCAGTACCCGAACTCGCCGCGCACCGAGAGGATGCGTCCGAAGAAGCCCGAGTCGATCAGTCGCTTGAGCTTCTGCAGACCGGGCAGGTAGAGCTTGTCGTGCACGACACCGGTCTTGACGCCGGCCTCGCGGGCGAGGCGGGCGAGCTCGAGGGATTCCTCGAGCGACTCGGCGGTCGGCTTCTCGGTGTAGATCGTCTTGCCGGCCGCGATCGCCTTGCGCAGCGCCGTGGCCCGCGCCTTCGTCACGAGGAAGTCGGCGTAGATCTCCCACTGCGGATCGGCGA
This sequence comes from Microbacterium sp. NPDC090003, assembly GCF_044748385.1. Taxonomy (NCBI): domain Bacteria; kingdom Bacillati; phylum Actinomycetota; class Actinomycetes; order Micrococcales; family Microbacteriaceae; genus Microbacterium; species Microbacterium sp. NPDC090003. Next base: position 34,070 of record NZ_JBIVFW010000003.1, on the reverse strand, counting down.
GGGCTGCGTCGAGATCCGTCGTGTAGTCGGCGATGCCGTGGCGCTCGGCGAGCTCGGCGAGCTTCGTCTCGCTGCGGCCGACGAGGAGCGGCCGCACCGTCACCTTCGTGCCGTCGGAGAGCTCGATGCCGCCCTCGTCGCGGATCGCGAGGATCGAGCGCACGAGGTGCTGGCGGTAGCCCATGCGCCCCGAGACGCCGTTCATGATGATGCCGATCTCGCGCGTATTCGCGGGAGAGAAGGCGGATGCGGGGGCCTCGGCAGAGGCGGTGGTCGTGAGGGACATCTCGTTCCGTTCTTCCGTCAGGGTGCTGTTCATGCGAGTCAGTTGCCGGTCGTGGCGGGCTTGCCGCCCAGGTAGAGCGCGGCGAGGGTGGGGTCGGCGAGCAGTTCGGATGCCGGGCCCGAGATGTGCACGCGACCGAGGTCGAGCACGCAGCCGATGTCGGCGGTCTCGAGCGCCCGTCGCGCGTTCTGCTCGACGAGCAGCACCGCGGTTCCGGCGTCGCGCATGCGCACGATCTGCTCGAACACCTTCTCGGTGGTCTTGGGGTCGAGACCCATCGACGGCTCGTCGAGGAGCACGACCTTGGGGCTCACCATGAGCGACCGGGCGAACTCGACCTGCTTCTGCTGGCCGCCCGAGAGCAGACCCGCGAGTTGCTTCCACCGCTCCCCCACGATGGGGAAGAGATTCTGCACGAACTCGACGCGCTCCTGGATCACCTTCTGGTCCTTGAGGGTGAAGGCGCCGAGCATCACGTTCTCGCCGACCGTCATCTCGCGGAAGACGCTGTGGCCCTGCAGCACGTGGGCGAGGCCGTGGCGCAGCATCGACTGCGGTCCCTCGCCGGTGATGTCGCGGCCGTCGACCTCGATCTTGCCCGAGCGCGGCTTGAGCATGCCGCTCGCGACCTTCAGCACGGTCGATTTGCCGGCGCCGTTCGGCCCCACGAGGCAGACCACCGATCCCGGCGGCACCTCGACGGTGAGACCGCGCAGCACGAGCGCCGCCCGGCCGTACCCCGCCTCGATGTCGCGCAGTTCGAGCAGGTTCTTCGCTTCAGACTCCAAGGTAGGCCTCCAGGACTCGCGGGTCTTGCTGGATGATCTCGGGGGTGCCCGCGGCGATCGGGCGCCCGCGGTCGAACACGATCACGTGGTCGCACAGGCTCATGACCATCTCCATGTTGTGCTCGACGATGATGAAGGTCTTGCCCTCCTCGTTGAGCTCGCGCACGAGGGTCGCGATGCGCCCGATGAGGGCGGGGTTCACGCCACCGGCCGGCTCGTCGAGCATGATCGTGTCGGGCTCGCCCATGAGCACGCCCGCGAGCTCGAGCAGCTTCTGCTGGCCGTAACTGAGGTTGCGGGCCTCGGCGTGCTCGAGGTGGTCGATGCCGACGCGTCGCAGCCAGCCGCGGGCCCGCTCGAGCTCGTCGGGATCGTGCGCCGAGCGCAGCTGCTGGCGGATGCTCGTGCTGCGCACGGCGACCAGCAGGTTCTCCATCACCGTCATGCGCGGGAACACCCGGCACAGCTGGAAGCTGCGGCCGATGCCCGCCCGGGCGATGCGGTCGGGCGACTTGCGGGTGATCGCCTGCCCCCGGTAGCGCACCTCGCCGGAGTCCGGCTTGATCATGCCGGTCACGCAGTTGAAGAAGGTCGTCTTGCCCGAGCCGTTCGGTCCGATCAGGCCGTTGACCTTGCCCTCCTGGAAGGTGACGGTCGCGGCGTCGACGGCGGTCACGCCGCCGAACCTCTTGGTCATCTCGACGGTGCTGAGGCTGTCGAGCGTGGTGGTGGCGGCGTTCATGCTGACGTCTCCTTCGCCGCGGCATCCGCCGTTCGTTTCTCGTTCTGCTCGAGAAGTTCGCCGGCGGTCACCTCGCGGATCGAGGCCTGGTCGGATTTGCGGGTGATGAGGTTGCGCACCGCGGGGATGACGCCGTCGGGCATGAAGAGCACGACGATGCCGAGCAGGATGCCGGTGGCGATGAGGTGGAACTGCGTGTCGCCGAACTCGAGCTTGAAGTACTCGAGGGCGACACCCACGACGACGGCGCCGAGGAGCGGGCCGAAGAGGTTGCGCACCCCGCCGAGCAGCGCCATGAGCACCATGTACGAGCCGATGAGGATCGAGAACTGGAAGATCGGGTCGAGGTCGCCGAACCACAGCGCGTAGAGGCCGCCGCCCAGCGACACGAACAGCGCCGAGAGGATGTAGGCGATGAGCTTGTAGCGGGTGGTCGGCACGCCCAGCGACTGCGCCTTGTCCTCGTCCTCGCGGATGGACTTGAGCGCGGTGCCGAACTTCGACCGGTCGATGATCCACCACACCAGCAGCGCGAAGGCGAGCAGGGCCACGAACAGGTAGAAGAACACCCGGTGGTGCTCGGGTCGCAGCATGCCCGGGAACGGCCGGGGGACGTTGAGCCCCTCGGAGCCGCCGGTCACCTCGCGCCAGCTCTGGAACACCAGCAGCATGATGAGCACGAAGGCGATCGACACGATCACGAACGATGCCCCGCGCACCCGGAGGGCGGCGATGCCGATCGGGATCGCGATCACCGCGACGAGCAGGGCGGCGAGGACCCAGGCGACGAAGCCCGGGAGCGCCAGGTACTTGATCAGGAGCGCGGTGCCGTAGGCGCCGAGCCCGAAGTAGGCGGCGTGGCCCAGGGAGATGTACCCCGTGAACCCGCCCATGAAGTTCCACCCCGTCGACAGCACGGCGTAGTTGAGGATGACGACGCCCGCCGACAGGATGTACGGGTTCGGGGCGATGGTCGGGAACGAGAGGATGAGCGCCGCGCCGATGACGAGAGCGGCGAGCTTGATCCACGTCGTCGAGCGACGACGGGTGGGAGCGGGCGGAGCGATGACGACCGTCTCGGTCGCGATCGGTTCGCGGCTAGAAACGCTGGGCAAGACGACCTCCGAAGAATCCTTGCGGGCGGAACATCAGCGTGGCGAACAGGGCGACGTAGAAGATCGTCTGCGCCCACGTGGGTCCGAGGGGGAGCTGCAGCAGGCTCTGCGCGACTCCGAGGACGAGCGCCGCGATGGCCGCGCCCGGGATGCTGCCGAGACCGCCGACGACGATGATCGCCATGAGCGGGCCGATCCAGTGCCAGTGCAGCGAGGGGTAGATCGTGGCATCGAGCGAGAGCGCGGTGCCACCGATCGCGGCGGTCGCGAGGCCGAGGCCGAAGCCGTAGCCCGCAACGCGGTCGGTGTTGATGCCGACCAGCCGCGCCGCCTCCGGATGCTGGATCGTGGCCCGGAGCGCCTGGCCGAACTTCGTGTACTTCAGCAGCACGAAGAGGCCGGCGAGCGCCACGGCCGCGAGGCCGAACGCGATGAGCTTGACGACCGGCACCGAGGCCCCGAAGAAGTCGAGGCTCGCGCTGGCGTACGGCAGCGGGATGCGCCGCTGGGTGCCCGAGAAGAAGAACCCGAGCGCCCCCTCGATGATCAGCGCCACCGCGAAGGTGAGCAGCACCGACATCATGGTGAGCGTCAGCGGCTTGAGACGCGACACCAGCAGCCGCTGCATCACGACGCCGGTGAGGAAGAACAGCGGCACGGTGACGACCAGCGACAGCAGCGGGTCGAGCCCGGTCTCGCGGTTGAACCACCAGGCGAGGTACGCGGCGAGGATGAGGAACGCGGAGTGCGCGATCATCACGACGCGCATGATGCCGAAGTAGAGGGTGAGGCCTGCGGCCAGGAGGGCGTAGAGCCCTCCCAGCAGCACGCCGAGGATCAGGCTTTGAAGTAGCAGTGCTCCACTCACGATGTACGGATCACCACGTCGGCTTCGGGAAGAGGAAGTCGGTCTCCTTGACGTCCTCGGGGAGGACGATGCGGATCTCGCCGCCGACCCACTGCTGGATGAGGTGAGCGCCGGTGGGCTTGCCCGTCTCGTCCCAGCTCAGGGGCCCGACCACGGTCTCGACCTCGTTGTCGCGGAGCCAGTCGATGAGCTGCTGCTGGCACTCCCCCTGCTCGGCGCAGCCGACGGCCTCGACGGCCGCGGCGACGACCTGTCCGGTCGTGTAGGCGTTCGCCTCGTCCTCGGCCGGCGGGTTGCCGTGCATCTCGGTGTACTTCTCGACGAACTCGATGTTGCTGGGGAACTGCGAGTCGGGCGAGTAGCCGGTGGGAGCCAGGATGCCCTCGGTCGCCCCGCCGATCGCCGCGGCGAACTCGGGGTTGGTCGGGGCGGTCGAGAACGCGGCGAGCTCGGGCTGGTAGTTCAGCTGCTGCAGCGCGATGATCAGGTTGACCGCGTCCTGGTACTGGGTGCCGCCGATCACGATGTCGGCATCCGACTGCGCGATCTTCGCCGCGATCGTCGAGAAGTCGGTCGTGTTGGGCGGGTAGACCTCGTCGACGAGGATCTCGACGCCGGCCTCTTCGAGCTTGTCGCGCAGGCCGTAGGCCGTGCCCTGCGCGAAGGGGTCGTCCATCGCGGCGACGGCCGCCGTCTCGGGACGCTGGTCCTCGGGAAGGGCGAGCAGGTAGTCGGCGAGGTTGTTGTAGTGGTCGTTCGCGATCGCGGGGGCGGCGTAGAAGAGGTTGTCGAAGCCCTGCTCGAACACCTCGGCCGCGGCTCCGGCCGGCTCGACGAAGAGCATGCCGTACTCCTGCGCGACACGCGCCGAGGGCACGACCAGACGGGTCGAGAACGGACCGAAGACGAGGTCGACGCCGTCCTGGGCGATGAGCGACTCGTAGTCCGAGACGACACGGTCGGCGTTGGACTGGTCGTCGAGGATCTTCAGCTCGACCTGGCGACCGAGCAGTCCGCCGTTCTCGTTGACGATGTCTCGCCAGGCCTCGTAGCCGCGCTCGACGCCCTTGCCCGGCTCCGAGAAGTCGCCGGTGAGCGGCAGCGAGATGCCGATGACGATGGGGTCGTCCGATCCACCCCCTTCCGACTGGTCACCGGTTCCGGAACAGGCCGAAACCGTGAGGGCGGCGATCGTCAACGATCCGATCGCTGCGGCAATCCGTCGACCTTGGCGGCGTGCAGTCATGCGGGTGTCTCCTACGTCATCGTAAGCGAAAGCGCTTTCGTAAGCGCTTCCGCCACTATACTTGCGTGGAAGAACGAGAGCAACCCACAGCGCGATCAGCGTCGATTTTGCTCCAGGGGAGGTTTTCGTGAAGCGTACAGGTACGCCGCGACTCGTCGACGTCGCCGAGGCGGCCGGGGTCTCCCTGGCGAGCGCATCGCGCGCCATGAGCGGGGGATCGGGCATCTCGCCCGAGGTCGCCGCCCATGTGCGCCGCGTCGCGCAGGAGCTCGGATACGAACCCAACCTGCACGCGCGCGGGCTGGCCGGCGGGCTCGTGCCGACCATCGGCCTGCTGGTGCACGAGATCGGCGACCCCTACTTCTCCGAGATCGCCAGCGGTGTCATCCGCAGCGCCACCCTCGAGAACCGCTCCGTGCAGATCGCCCAGGCCGACCGCACCCCCGAGAGCGAGCTCGCCCAGGTGCAGGCGCTGCTGCGGCAGCGCGTGGGGTCGATCATCATCGCCGGCTCCGGCTACGCCGACCCTGAGCACGAGCAGAAGATGACCGCCGCACTCGCCGACTTCGCGCTCGCCGGTGGTCGCGCCGCGGTCATCGGCCGCCACTACCTGCCGATCGACGCCGTGCTGCCCGACAACCACCGCGCCGGCGTCTCGGTCGGCGCGCACCTCGCCGCCCTCGGGCACCGGCGCATCGGGGTCGTCGCCGGCCCGCTCGAACTCAACACCGTGGCCGATCGCATCGCCGGGCTCCGCGAGGGCATCGCGGATGCCGAGGTAGAGCTCACCGTCGTCTCGAAGGAGTTCACGCGCGAGGGCGGCATCGCCGGGGCGCGCGAGCTCATCGACGGCGGATTCCCGGCCCGCGGCCTCACCGCGATCGTCGGCCTCAACGACGCCATGGCCATCGGCATCCTGAGCGAACTGCGCCAGCACGGCATCCGCGTTCCCGACGATCTGTCGGTCGTCGGTTTCGACGACATCGCGGTCGCCGCCGACGTCGCCCCCGCGCTGACCACCGCCCGCATCCCGATGTTCGAGATGGGGCAGCACGCCGTCACGCTCATCCTGCGCCCCGCGAGCGACGAGGCCCGCACGGTCTCGACCTCGCACGAGCTGATCGTGCGCTCCTCGACGGCGCCGCCGCGGGCCTGACTCTCTCGCTGACGAGTCACGACACGCCGCGCCTCGGCATCCGTTCTCGGCGTGTTTCGACCCCTCGCGCCCCGGAACTCAGCCGTGGGGCCAGCGCGGCACGACGAGCGGGCTCGCCGACTCGGGGTCGGGGATGACCCGGGCGTCGAGCCCGAACACGTCCGCGACGAGCGCCTCGGTGATCACGTCTCCCGGTGTGCCGGTCGCGACGACCTCGCCGTCCTTCATCGCGATGACGTGATCGGCGTAGCGCGCGGCCTGGTTGAGGTCGTGCAGCACGGCGACGAGCGTGTGCCCCTGCGTGCGGTTGAGCGTGCGGCACAGCTCGAGCAGCTCGATCTGGTGGCTCACGTCGAGATAGGTCGTCGGCTCGTCGAGCAGCAGGATCGGCGTCTGCTGCGCGAGCGCCACCGCCATCCACACCCGCTGCCGCTGCCCGCCCGAGAGCTCGTCGACCATCCGACCCGACAGATGGCGGATGCCGGTGGCATCCATCGCGCCGGCGACGGCGGCTTCGTCTTCGGGCGACCACGGCGCGAACAAGCGTTGGTGCGGGTACCGCCCGCGAGTGACCAGATCGACCACGCGGATGCCGTCGGGCGCGACCGGCCCCTGCGGGAGCAGACCGACCTCGCGCGCCACCTGCTTGGTGGGCAGCTCGTGCAGACTGCGCCCGTCGAGGAGCACGCTCCCCCGCGTCGGGGGCAGGAGCCGGGTCAGGCTCTTGAGCAGCGTGGACTTGCCGCAGGCGTTCGGGCCCACGATCACGGTGAACGCGCCGTCGGGGATCTCGACGGACACATCGGCGCACACGAGCTTGTAGGCATAGCCGAGCGCGGCGCCGTCGACCATCAGTCGCGTCATCTCTTCTTTCCCTCTCGGAGGAGCAGCCACAGGAAGTACAGTCCGCCGATCGACACCGTGACGATGCCGACGGGCAGGGGCGAATCGGGATGGATGCGCTGCGCCACGACATCGGCGAGGAGCAGCAGCAGCGCGCCCACCGCGGCGGTCGGGCCGAGCGCGAGCCCGTCGGAGCGCACCACGCGGCGCGCGATCTGCGGGGCCGCGAGCGCGATGAACGAGATCGGTCCGACGGTCGCGGTGGCGAGGGCGGTCAGCCCGACGCCGATCACGATCGCCGATACCTGCACCGCGCGCACGTTCTGTCCGAGGGCGGTGGCGAACGGCATCCCGATCTGCATCAATCGCATCGGTCTGCTCAGCGCCATCGCGGCGATCAGGAAGACGGCCGATCCGCCGAACGCCCCCAGGAACGTCGCCCACGAGACCCCCGACAGGTTCCCGGCACCCCACAGGCTCGCCATGATCGCGTCTTCGACGGTCGCCGTCAGCAGGATCCACACGTTCACCGCGGCGAGCATCGCGCTCACCGCGATCCCCACGATGATGAGCCGCACCCCGCGCACCGCCCCGTGCTTCGACGAGAGCAGGAAGACGAGGAATGCGGTCGCGACGCCCCCGGCGAGCGCGCCGGCCATGGTCTCCACCGAGCCGCCGCCGAGCAGCAGCATCACGACGATCGCGCCCGTGTACGACCCGGTCTGGAATCCGATCACGTCGGGCGAGCCCAGCGGGTTTCCGGTGAGGTTCTGGAAGATCGCCCCGCTCATCGCCAGGCACGCCCCGAGCAGCACCGCCATGAGGATGCGCGGCGCGCGCCACTCGAGAACGACCATCGAGGTGTAGGCGTCGCCCTGGCCGACGAGCGCCGTGAGCGCCTCGACCGGGGTGATCTGCGCCGACCCCGAGAACACGGCGAAGACGGCGAGCAACACGATCGCGATCCAGAGCCCTGCGCAGACGCGGGCCGAACGCGCGTCGACGAGCAGGAACGGGCGCGAGCGCGGGCCGATGCGGTGCACGCGTCGGCCGAAGTCGAGGTGGGTCGTCACGTCACACCTCCGAGACGCGGAAGCGCCGCACCATGTAGATGAGCACGGGCGCGCCGATGAACGCGGTCACCACGCCCACCGGCACCTCGCCGGCCGTGGTGACGCGGCCGAGCACATCCGCGAATCCCATGACGGTCGGCGCGATGAGCACCGAGTACGCCAGGATCCACCCCTGGTGCGGGCCGACGACCATGCGTGCGAGATGCGGGGCGAGCAGCCCCAGGAAGCCGATGGGCCCGGCCGCGGCCGTCGCGCCGCCGGCGAGCAGGGCGATCGCGACGAGCACGACGAGACGGATGCGGTTCGGATGCGCCCCCATCGCCACAGCGGATGCCTCGCCCAACGAGAGCACGTCGAGGGAGCGCGAGCTGAGCAGGGCGATGACGAGACCGACGACGATGAACGGCACGATCGCGAGCGTCGCCTCGAGCGGCTGGGAGGCCGTGGTGCCCGCCGACCAGCCGCGCATCTTCTCGAGGATCTCGGAGTGCGTCAGCAGGACTGCCGACGAGAAGCCCATCAGCACCGCGCCCAGCGCCACACCCGAGAGGGTCATGCGTACCGGGTTGCCGCGGGCGGTCCCCGTGTTGCCGATCACGAAGACGAGCACCGAGGTGATCATCGCCCCCGCGAACGACCACCACATGTACTGCGAGATGTCGGCCATGCCGAAGAACGCGAGCCCCACCACGACCGCGAGCGAGGCGCCCGCGTTCACCCCCAGGATGCCGGGGTCGGTCATGGGGTTGCGGGTGACGGCCTGCATGAGCGCCCCGGCCACGCCGAGCGCCGCCCCCGCGACGAGGATGAGCACGGTGCGGGGAACACGTGAGAACCAGACGGTCTGAGAGATCGCGTCCGCGGGATCCGGGTGCAGGAGGGCATGGATCACCTCGGCCGGTGGAACGGCGCGAGAGCCGACGAGCATGCTGGCGGCCAGGGCCGCGAGGCAGAGGACCGCGAGCGGTACGAGACCGGCCCAGCGTCGACCGGCGGAAGGGCGGGTGGAGGAACGGGGCGAGGGCGGACGCGGGTCCGCCCCGGACACGAGTGTGTTCGGGGCGGGCCCGGATGCCGCAGGCTGCGGGCTCATCCGACGGTCAGGAGACCTTCGTCGACGACGACACGAGATCGGCGACGTCGTTCAGCCAAACGGCGTACGTCGCGGCCGTCATGGCGCCCTTCGAGCTCCAGGCGCCGAGCTGGTCGGCCTGCACGGCGGGCAGGGCGTCCCACAGGTCGGCGGTGAAGGAGAAGTCGTCGCCGTAGCCCTCGATGAGCAGGACGTCGGCCGGGTAGGTCGAGGCATCCTCCCACGCGACCTGCCCCCACGGGTTGCCGGTCTCGGGCGCGTCGGCGCCGACGATGGTCGCGCCGAGCTCTTCGAGCAACTCGGCCTGCGCGAAGCCGACCCCGGTGTAGAGCATCTCCTTCGCGGGGCTCGCGAGCATGATGTTCAGGCCGTTGTCGGCGATCGCCGCGCGGAAGGCCTCTTTGGCGTCGTCGAGGTCGGCGTCCGACTGCACGATGGCGTCGGAGGTGACGTCGGCGCCGAAGAAGGCGGCGATCGTGCGGGTGTCGGCGATGCGAGCGTCGATCGTCTCGCTGCCGGGCAGCGGCACGAACGGCGCGACGCGGGTGATCTGCGCGTTCACGTCTTCGTCGAACCACTGCCAGCCGTCGGCGGTGCCCTGGCCGATGATCGCGTCGGGGCGCAGCTCGGCGAGCTTCTCGACGTCGATCTCGCCGTCGGCGCCGATCTTCGGGATGTCGGAGATGTCGGCGTCGCCCATCACGAACGGGTTGTCGCACTCGTAGCCGAAGAGGGCGACGGGCTCGATGCCGTACTCGTGCAGCGAGCTGTAGGCGTAGCAGTCCATCACGATGCTCTCGGGCTGCGCGGCGAAGTCGATCGACAGCCCGTCGAGCGAGGGGTGTTCGAGCGTGACGCCCTCCCCCGATTCCGGTTGCTCCGCGGCGTCTCCCGTCGAGGCGCACGAGGCGAGGAGCAGGGCGGAGGCGGCGACGAGGGCAGCGAGAGAGGACCGGCGGAGCACGGCGAAGACCAATCTGTCGAAGGAAGGGGAGCCCTTCGACCGTAGCAAAAATCTAGTTAGGGTAGGTAATCCTAAGTTGGCCCCCGGGCGTGTCAGCGCGGGAGGGCGCAGGCGGCGGTGCCGCCCGGCAGGCGGTGACGGAATCGGGCGATCAGGGCGTAGCCGAGCGCTGCAGCCCACGAGAGCGGCGGGGTCACCAGCATCCGCCCGATGAATCGGATGCCCCAGGACGGTTGCATCTGCAGCAGCGCCGCGAAGGCCGCGTGTCCGCGGAACCGCCGCTCCCCCGCGATCAGCCAGACGTAGTGCGTGACGTCGTGCTCGCTCAGGCCGAGGTCGCCGAGGTCGAGCCACTGCCACGGCTGAGCATCGGGGAACCGCGCGAGTCGTTTCTCGAGCACACCGACCGCGGTCGTGCAGAACCCGCAGTCACCGTCGAAGACGAGCACGGGTCGCGAGCGCATGCCTCCGACCCCACCACAGCTCCCGCAGGTTCTCAAACCCTGGCCTGCGAACCGCCGGCTTCGGGCTGAGAGGCCCCCGCGTCGGGCGGAGTTCTCGGCGTCGGGCGGAGTTCTCGGCGTCGGGCGGATGCGCGCGCCCGGAATGTCCGCCAGACACGGAGTTCTCCGCCCATCGGGGAGGCGGCGCGGAGGCGAGACCCGATGCCTCAGGCATCGATCACGAGCGTCGGCGACAGCGCCCGCGAGACGCACGGGTACATCGTCATGGACGCGTCGTCGCCCGTGAGCGAGTCCCGATGCTCCGGGACGCCGTCGAGCACGGTCACCGCGCAGGAGCCGCAGATGCCGCGCAGGCACGAGCCCTCGAGCGGCACGCCCGCTGCCTGCAACGCTCCGAGCATCGAGCGCTCCGCGGGCACTTCGACCGTGGTGTCGCTGCCCGCGCACACCACGGTGAACGGCTCGTTCGGCCGGAACTCGCGCGGCTTCGGCTCGAAGCGCTCCACGTGCAGGCTCGCGCCACCGGGCAGGGCAGCCGCGAGGTCGTCGAGCGCGTCGACGAAGCGCTGAGGTCCGCAGGCGTAGACCGCGGTGCCGGGTGCGAGGCCCGCGTAGAGCACGCCCAGGTCGAGGCGACCGGCCTCGGTGCCGACATGGATCGAGACCCGATCGCCGAGGGCGGCCAGATCGTCGGCGAAGGCCACGTCCTCGCGCCGACGCACGAGGTACGTCATCCGCCAGTCGGCATCCTCGGCGGCCAGGTGCCGCGCCATCGCCAGGATCGGCGTGATGCCGATGCCCGCGGCGAGCAGGTGGTACGCCGGAGCATCCGCCAGCGCGAAGAGGTTTCGCGGCGGACGCACCCACACCCGGCTCCCGACGCGCAGGAACGAATGGATGTAGTGCGATCCCCCGCGCGAGAACTCCTCGCGCAGCACGGCGATCCGGTACCCGTGCACATCGGCGGGGTCGCCGCACAGCGAGTACTGGCGCTCGTGCCGTGTGATGAGCTGCACGTCGACGTGGGCGCCGGGCTGCCAGGGCGGCAGCACGGCACCATCCGACGCGGCCAGGCGGATGCTGACGATCGAGGGCGTCTCGCGCACGACCTCGGTGACGACCAGGGGCAGCAAACCCTCCCGGGAGCGCATTCAGTACAGGTTCCGGTAGGCGCCGGCCATCGCGTCGTCGATCACGTCGCCGACCGAGGGATCGAAGCCCGACATGCTCGCCCAGATCTTGCCCGAGGTCGGGACCTCGTCGGCGAGGTCCTGCATCTCGGCGTCCCACAATCCTGCCCGCACGAGCGCACGACCGCAGTGCAGGTACACCTGCTCGGTGCGCACGACGATCGCGAGATCGGGAACCGCGTGATCCTGCTCGAGCATCGCCAGCAGCGAGGGGTCGTTCGTGACCGTGGCGGTGCCGTTGATGCGGAGGGTCTCGGTCATGCCCGGCACGAAGCACAGCAGCCCGATGTGTCCGTTGTCGATGATGTTCGTCATCGAGTCGGCGATCTTGTTGCCGAGGCGGTCGGGGATCACGACCGTGCGCGGGTCGAGCGCCCGGACGAAGCCGGGGTAGTCGCCCCGCGGCGAGGAGTCGCAGTTGCCCGCGGCATCCGACGTCGCCAGGGTGCAGAACGGCGAGTGCGCGAGGAAGGTCAGGCAGTTCTCGTCGAGGTAGTCCGTGATCTTCTGCGTGGTCGGCGCCTCGGGTTCGCCCAGGGTCGACCGGAGGTACGCGAGGTCGACGGCGGGGAAATCGAGGCGCTCCATCCCTCCAGGCTATCCAGGCGGATGCCGCGGGTCACCGTCGCCGCGTCACAGCGTCACCCCCGTCGGCTGTGCTGAGGGCCCACCTCGATGACGGGGGCTGGCCTCAGTCGCCGAAGGCCGCGAGCAGCTCCGTGAACCGATCGAGGTCCTCGGCCGACCAGCGGCGCAGCCGCTCGGCGAGGCGCGCCTCGTAGCGTGAGCGGGCCAGCGCGACCCGCTCCTGCGCGAGCTCGGTCGCGACCAGCACGCGGGCCCGGCGGTCGTCGGGATCGGGCACGCTCTCGACCAGTCCCAACTGCTCGAGCTGGCGCACGTGGCGGCTGACCGCCGACTTGTCGGTCTGCAGGCGCTCGATGATCGCGCCGGCCGAGGTCGCCTTGCCCGTCGCGATCGACGTGAGCACCTGATAGCCGAGGGGCTGGAGGTCGGGGTGCACGGTGGTCGCGGCCTCCCGCCAGCTCACCCGGATGCGGGCGAAGAGACGCCCCAGCTCGTGCTCGACGCGCGAGACGGCCTGGTCGATGTCGACGCTTCCGGAATGGGCGGCGGCCTGCGCGGCGGGCTCGCCCTCGCGGGCGGGGTCGTCGGTCGAGGCGCTCATGGTCGCCAGCCTAACGGCGAAGCCCCGCCGCGGAACACGCGACGGGGCTTCGTGTCAGACACTCCGTGTCACACCTCCGACAGCAGCCGGAAGACCTTGGATGCCGCGTGGATCTCCTCGGGGGTGAGCTCGGCGACCACCGCGCGCAGCCGCACCCCGTGGTCGCGGCGCAGCTCGGCGAGCGCCGCGCAGGCCGACGGCGTCGCCGTCAGCACCCGCAGGCGTCCGTCGCGGTCGTCGGGGCGGGACTCGATCAGACCGAGGTCCTCGAGCATCCGCACCTGGCGGCTCACCACCGACTTGTCCATCTCGAACCGCTCCGCCAGCTCGTGCGCGCTGACGGAGCCGGCTCGATCGATGAAGGTCAGCAGCTTGTAGCCGCCCACCTGCAACTCGGGCGAGATGCGGGCGGCGGACTCCCGCCACAGCGTCCGCGTGCGGGCGAAGATGAGGTTGAGGTGCGTCTGCAGATCGCCCAGCGCGGTCTCCACGTCGAGCGATGCGACGGCATCCGAGCCGATCATCTCAGCCCCTCGACTCCCGGTCCTCGCGTTCGAGCACGGTCACCGGCCCCGTCGACGGAGAAGACGAAGAAGCGGATGCCGTTCCCGAGATGCGGATCGCACCGGTCGACATCGTCGCACCGACCTCGGCCTCCGAGACCTCGAGCACCGATTCCTCGGCCTGCTCGCGCAGCTGCTCGGCGGCGTTCTTGGTCGACAGTGGCTTGTTCTTGAGGAACGCGATCGCGATGACGGCGATGACGGCGAGCGGGATGGCGATGATGAAGGCATCCGCGATGCCGTGGCCGTAGGCACCCTCGACGATCGCGCGGATCGTGTCGGGCAGCTGCGTGACCTTCGGCACGTCACCCGAGGCGAGGTGCTGCAGAGCCTCGACCTCTTCCGGCGTGGTCGGGGTGAAGCCCTTGAGCGAGTCGGTCATGTACCCGGCGACGCTCGTCGAGAGCAGCGAACCCATGACGGTGACGCCGATGGTGCCGGCGATCGTGCGGAAGAAGTTCACGTTCGACGAGGCCGCACCCAGCTGCTGCGGGGCCGTGTCGTTCTGCACGATGAGCGTGAGGTTCTGCATGACCATGCCGAGGCCCGCCCCGAGCACGAACATGTACACGGCGACCAGCGGGAACGGGGTGTCGTAGCGCAGCGTCGACATCAGGCTCACACCGATCGTGGTGAGCACGGAGCCCGTGAGCATCCATCCCTTCCACTTGCCGAAGCGGCTGACGAGCTGACCGATGATGATCGACGCCCCCATCTGGCCGATGATCATCGGGATCGTCATGAGACCCGACTCGGTCGGCGTGGCGCCACGGGCGAGCTGGAAGTACTGCGCGAGGAACACCGAGGTGGCGAACATCGAGACGCCGATCGCGATCGACGCGACGACCGAGAGCGTGAAGGTGCGGTTGCGGAACAGCGACATCGGCACGATCGGTTCCTTGACGAAGAACTCGACGGTGATGAACGCGGCGATCGCGACGCCCGCGATGACGGCGAGCATGATGCTCGTCGACGAGTTCCACTCGAACTGGCTGCCGCCCATCGAGACCCAGATGAGGAGGGTCGAGACGCCGACCGCGAGCAGGACGATGCCGAAGTAGTCGATCGAGACCTTGCTGTCGCGCTGCGGCTTGGGCAGGTGCAGCGTGAACTGCAGCAGCACGAGCGCGAGCAGCGCGAACGGCACGCCGACGAAGAAGTTCGAGCGCCAGCCCCACACGTCGGTGAGGAGTCCGCCGAGCAGCGGGCCGCCGATGGTGCCGAGGGCCATGATGCCGCCGACGACGCCCATGTACTTACCGCGCTCACGGGGCGAGATGATGAGGGCGACCGCGATCATGACGAGCGACATGAGGCCGCCGACGCCGATGCCCTGGATGACGCGCACCGCGATGAGCATGTTCGTGTCGGTCGAGAATCCGGCGATCACGGTGCCGGCCGTGAAGAGGATGAGCGAGATCTGCACGAGGATCTTGCGGTCGACGAGGTCGGCCAGCTTGCCCCAGATCGGGGTGGAGACGGCGGTGGCGAGCAGGCTCGCGGTGATGACCCAGGTGTACTGGGACTGCGTGCCGCCGAGGTCGGCGATGATGACCGGCATCGAGGTCGACACGACGGTGCCCGAGAGCACGGCGACGAACATGCCGACGACGAGCCCGGAGATCGCGGTGAAGACCTCGCGCGGTGAGCGCACGGTGTCGTGCGCGGGTGAAGAGATGGTTGTCACAGGGGAACGCTCCAGCGTAGAAAGTTGATAAGTGTCAACCATACGCCGTTAGTTGCAAAAGCGCAACTGTTGACGGGATGCAACCACCCGCCCTGCGATCTACCCCGCGGCCACCCCCAGGATCCGCTGCAGGGTGTCGGCGGTGACCCGACGCCGTACCGGGCCGTCCTCCACGGCGAGCTCCGCGATCGTCGTGCGTCCGCACCCCGTCGCCGCCGCGATCCGCCGCAACGACCAGCCGCGCGAGCGCAGGTCGCGGATGCGCGCGGCCGCCGCCCCGGAGTCGAGGGTCTCGGCCCGCGGCGCGACTCCGGCCGCGCGGGCGAGGCTGCGTCGATGCTCGGCCCGGGCCTCGGCGCACGAGACGCCGTCATCGCCGCGCGGGCACAGGCGCCGGTCACGGCATCCCATGAAGTAACCGTTCGGGGTGCCGTGATCGATCGGCGCCCCCTCCCCCGCCGCCCGGCGCGAGACGTAGTCGTGCACGTAGCGACGACGCGACTCGGCGCAAGTCACCGCGCCCAGACGCCGGTTCGGGCACGACTGCGGGTCGCGGCATCCGCGGGCATAGCCCCAGGGCGTGCCGTGCACCTCGCGCACACCGCCCGGCGAGACGACGACCTCGTCGACGTCGCCCGAGCGCGGCACGGGCTGATCGAGCGGCATGCGCGCCAACCGGTAGTCGCCGCGCCGCCGCAGCGCCGCCTCGGCGCACGTGAGGATGTCGGAGTCGGGCCCCATCGGGCACATCGCCCGGGTGCGGCATCCCGCCTCGTAACCGGCGACGCTGCCGTGCGGCGCCGATACCCAGACCGCGCGCCCGCTCATGACCGTCGGGCGGCCGGTTCGGCTCGGAGCACCCGTTCTGCCGCACCGATGATCTCGTCGACGCTGCGCCGCGCGTCGATCGCGAATCCGGTCTCATCGCCCGCGAGAGGCTCGAGGGTGTCGAGCTGCGAGTCGAGGAGCGCGAGCGGCATGAAGTGCTCGGAGCGCACCAGCATCCGCTGGGCGAGCACGCGCTTGGTGGTCTCGAGGTGCAGGAAGAACACCTCGGGCGCGTGCGCGCGCAGCACGTCGCGGTAGGCGACCTTGAGCGCGGAGCAGGCGATCACGAGCCCCGGTACGCGGTGCCGGGCGACCTCCTCGCCGACGGCGTCGAGCCAGGGGGCGCGATCCTCGTCGGTGAGCGGGATGCCCTGCGACATCTTCTCGACGTTGGCAGACGGATGCAGGTCGTCGGCGTCGCCGAACGGCAGCCGCAGCCGGTCGGCCAGGGCGGCACCGACGGTCGACTTGCCGGAGCCGGCGACGCCCATCACCACGACGAGCGGACGGGAGGCGGTCAGCACGGTCATCACGCCTTCCCGAACTGCAGAAGCACCTTGCTCGACACCGTCGGATCGGCGGCGGTCGCGAAGGCGTCAACGGCGGATCGCCAGCGCTTGACGTGGCTGATCACGGGCGCGATGCGCAGCGTGCCGTCGGCGAGCGCCGCGATCACCTCGTCGATCTCGTCGCTGAAGCGGAACGAGCCGAGCAGATCGAGCTCGCGGGCGATCGCGAGCGCGACCTGCACGGGCTGCGGACCGCTGGGCAACAGCCCCACCATCGCGACCACGCCGCCACGGGCGGCACCACGGATCGCGGTGTCGAGTCCCTGCGGACTGCCGGACGACTCGATCACCACGTCGGCGTCGATCGCCGCGACGTCGGCGGCATCGGGCTGCTGCAGCACGACATCGGCCCCGAGCTCCCGAGCGATGCGCAACGGGCGCTCGTGCAGATCGACGGCGGTGATGTGCCGCGCACCTCGGGCCTTGAGCACCGCGACCGCGAGCAGTCCGATCGGACCGCATCCGACGACGAGCGCCGAGAGGTCGGAGACGTCGCCGATCCGGTTGACGGCGTGCCAGGCGACGCTGGCGGGCTCGATGAGCGCCGCCTCCTGCAGGTCGATCCCCTCGGGGAGAGTGCGCAGCATCCGCGTGGGCATCGCGACCCGGTGGGCGAACGCGCCGTCGCGGTGCGGGAAGCGCGCGGCCGAGCCGAGGTACCCGCCGCCCGCGATGTTGGGGCGGTCGATCGGATGCCGGACGTGCTCCTGCGCCGGAGTCGCGGGATGCACGGCGACGCGCGCACCCTCCCACGGGCCGCTGCCGTCGGCGGCGGCCCGCCGGACCACGCCGACCACCTCGTGCCCGAGCACCATCGGCGCGCGCAGGATCGACTCCCCCGCGGCTCCGTGCTTCCAGTAGTGCAGGTCGGACCCGCAGATGCCGCCGTAGACGATGTCGATCACGGCCTCGTCGGGGGCGGGCACGGGCTCGGCGATCGGGTCGATGCGCAGGTCG
This sequence comes from Microbacterium sp. NPDC090003, assembly GCF_044748385.1. Classification (NCBI taxonomy): domain Bacteria; kingdom Bacillati; phylum Actinomycetota; class Actinomycetes; order Micrococcales; family Microbacteriaceae; genus Microbacterium; species Microbacterium sp. NPDC090003. Next base: position 16,449 of record NZ_JBIVFW010000003.1, on the reverse strand, counting down.
CCGGCCTCGTGGATCACGACGGCGTGGAGCGCGGCGGCCATCAGACGACCGCCGTCATTCCGCCGTCGACGAAGACGACCTGGCCCGACACGAAGCGCGAGGCGTCCGACGAGAGCCACACCACGGCACCGCCGATGTCCTCCGGCTCGCCCCAGCGCCCGACCGGGGTGCGTCCGAGCACCCAGGAGTTGAACGCGGGGTCGTCGACGAGCGCCTGCGTGAGCTCGGTTCGGATGTACCCGGGGGCCACGCCGTTGACGCGCACGCCGCTGCCCGCCCACTCCGCCGTCATCGCCTTGGTGAGGTTGCGCAGCCCGCCCTTCGCGGCGGTGTACGCCCCGATCGTCGGGCGGGCGAGGTCGGTCTGCACTGAGCAGATGTTGACGATCGCACCGCTCCCCCGCGCCACCATCGCACGGGCGGCCGTGCGCCCGACGAGGAAGGCGCTGGTGAGGTCGGTGCGGATGACGCGCTCCCAGTTCTCGAGGCTCACCTCCAGCAGCGGCTCCCGGTGCTGCAGGCCCGCGTTGTTGACGAGGATGTCGAGGGGGCCGGCGGCCTCGATCCCGCGGATGCCGTCGATCACGGCCTCCTCGGAGGTGACGTCGAAGACAGCCGTGGAGACGGCATCCGCTCCGAAGTCCCGGGCGAGGGCGTCCGCCGTCTCGCCCACCGTGGAGGTGTCGCGCCCGTGCACGACGACGTGGGCGCCGGCCTCGAGTAGCGAGCGCGCGATCGCGAGTCCGATTCCGCGGCTGGAACCGGTGACCAGGGCGCGACGCCCGGTGAGGTCGAAGGGGGTGCTCATGGATGCTCCGTCCCGATCAGTAGAACTCGATGGTGTCGACGACGTTGCGCTGTGGCGTGCCGTCGAGGAGGCGGGTGGCGTTGTCGGCGAACAGCTCGGCGATGCGCCCGTCTTCTCGGGCGTCGAGCGCCGCGGTGTGCGGGCTCACCAGCACGTCGGGGTGCGACCACAGGGGGCTGTCCGACGGCAACGGCTCGACCTCGAACACGTCGAGCGCGGCGAGACCCACGGTTCCGGCGTCGAGCGCCTCGAGCAGGGCACCCTCGTCGATGACGGTGCCGCGTCCGACGTTGACGAGCGTCGCGCCCGGGCGGAGCGCGGCGAAGAAGTCGCGGCCGACGAGGTGGTGCGTGGCGTCGGTGCCGGGCAGGGTCGCCACGACCGCGTCGACCTCGGGCAGCACCTCGGCGACGTCGTCCGGGTGGATGACGCGCGAGACGCCCGGAACGGATGCCCCGCTGCGCGAGGTGCCGATCACCGTCGTGCCGAGGGCGGCGAGCTGGCGTGCGACGGCCTGCCCGATGCCGCCGAGACCGAGCACGAGCACCGTCTGGTCGGCGACCTGCGACATGACCCAGCGGCCGCTCCACTCGCGCTCGCGCTGCTGGCGCTGCAGCCGGGGCAGGTGCTTGGCGCCGGCGAAGACGCCGAACACCGCGAACTCGGCGAGCGCATCGCCGTGCACACCGGCCGAGGTCGTGAAGGTCACCCGCCGTAGCTCGTCGTCGGTGAGCTGCGCGGCGCGCACCTGACCGCCGCCACCGGCCGCCATCGTGTGCACCCAGCGCAGTGCCGGGTTGGCGCGCACCGCGCGGGCGAGGGCGGCGGGGTCGACGTCGGGGATGCCGTACAGCGCCTCGGCCGAGTCGATCAGCGCCTCGTAGGCGGCCTGCTGCTCGGGCGTGCGACGGAACGACGGGTCGCCGGAGAAGTCGGCGGGATGCCGCATCGGCGGCAGCAGCGTCTGATCGACGACGAGGTCGATGCGAGGCTCGCGGGCGACCAGCAGGTCGCACAGCTCGGGGGAGAGGGGCGCGGCGACGACGACGCGCAGGCGGTTGCTGGCCGTGGCGTCGCTCATCGCAGCGCCGCCACGGCTTCGGCGATCTTCTCGACCGCGGCGGTGATGGTGCCGAGGTCGGTCGCGAACGAGATGCGGAAGAAGGGCGAGCTGCCGTAGGCGGAACCCTGGATCACGGCGACGCCGGCCTGATCGAGCAGGTAGAACGTCATGTCCTGGTCGTCGGCGAGCACCTTTCCCTCGGAGGTGGTGCGGCCGATGAGTCCCGCGCAGTCGACGTAGAGGTAGAACGCGCCGTCGGGCACGAGCGGGGTGAGTCCGTCGATCGCGCGGAGACCCGCCACCGCGACGTCGCGACGCTCGCGGTACACCGGCACCGACTCGGCGATGAAGTCCTGCGGACCCTCGAGCGCGGCGGCCGCGGCGGCCTGGCTGATCGACGACGGGCACGACGAGGTCTGTGACTGCAGCGTGTTGATGGCACCGACGAGGGCGGGGTCGCCCGCCGCATAGCCGAGGCGCCAGCCCGTCATCGCGTACGACTTCGAGACGCCCGACACCACGAGCACGCGGTGGCGCAGGTCGGGGGCGACCGCGGCGAGGCTCGGGGCGGGGGTGCCCGTGAACGAGATCTCGCTGTAGATCTCGTCGGAGAGCACCGACACCGCGGGGTGGCGGCGCAGCACCTCGGCGAGGGCCGACAGCTCCTCCGCGGTGTGGATCGCACCGCTCGGGTTGCCCGGGCTGTTCAGGATCAGCCAGGTCGTGCGGTCGGTGATCGAGGCCTCGAGCTGCGCGGCCGTGAGCTTGTAGCCGTTCTCGGCCGACGTCGGCACGATCACGGGGGTTCCCTCGTTCGCGCGCACCATGTCGGGGTACGACACCCAGTACGGCGCGGGGATGAGCACCTCGTCGCCGGCATCCACCGTCGCCATGAGCGCGAGGAAGATGACCTGCTTGCCTCCGCCGCCGACCGTGATCTCGGCATCCGAGTACTCGATGCCGTGCGTGCGCTGCAGCGCACCGCGGATCGCCTGGCGCAGCCGCGGCGTACCGTTCACGGGCGTGTACTTGGTCTCGCCGGCCTCGATGGCCGCGATCGCGGCCTGCTTGATGTGCGCGGGGGTGTCGAAGTCGGGCTCGCCGACGGTGAGGTCGAGGATGCTGCGCCCCTGACCCTTCAGCTCGCGCACGCGTGCCGCGGCCGCCGTGCTGGGCGAGGGCTTGATGCGTCCGAGGCGCTCGGCGGCGCGGAACGACGACGCGGGGGTCTCGGTGCTCGCGGTCACGATGCGTCCTCGATGTCGGAGGTGAGGCCCTTGGCCTTGAGCACCTCGGTGAGGTTGCACAGCTCGATGGTCGTGCCGCCGGCCCAGTACTTCGTGATGAGCTCGGCCTCGTGCGCGTCGCGCGCCGCCGACAGCTCGGCCGCCTCGCGCACCTCTTCGCGGCGCACGACGACGATGCCGTCGGCGTCGCCCTTGACGATGTCGCCGGGGCGGATCAGCTCGCCCGCGAAGACGACGGGCTGGTTGAGCGCCCCGAGGGTCTCCTTGACCGTGCCCTTGATCGAGACGCTGCCCGAGAAGACGGGCAGACCCAGCTCGCGCAGCTCCTGCGTGTCGCGCACACCGGCGTCGGTGACGAGCGCCGCGATGCCCTTGGCCTTGCAGGCGTTGCCGAGCACGTCGCCGAACATGCCGGCCTCGGCGAACTCGCCCGCCGAGACGATGAGCACGTCGCCGGGCTGCGCGTAGTGGATGGCGACCTGCAGCATGAGGTTGTCGCGCGGGGCGCAGACGACCGTGAACGCCGAGCCGACGAACGACATGTCTCGGTCGATGGGCGTGATGTTCGAGTTCAGTGCGCCGCGGCGGCCCTGGGCCTCGTGGATGGTCGCGGCGGTGAACTCGCCCAGACGGGCGATGTCGGATGCCTCGGCGCGCTCGATCTTGGTGGTGACGTGAACCATGGTGTCGTTCCTCTTTACTCTGCGTTCTCGTTTACTCGGCGCTCGCGGCGGTCGCTGCGGACTCCACGAGCTCGGCGTCGCGGCGGTCGAAGGTGAGTCCTCCGGGCACCTGGAAGGTGGGCATGAGCTCGATGAGCCCGATGTTCACGTGCGAGGGGGCGTCGACCGCGTAGTCGATGGCCGCGACGATGTCGTCGACCGTGAGCGACTCGAAGCCCTCGTAGTAGGTCGCCCAGGCGGCGGCATCCGTCTCGGGCGTGCCGCCCAGGTTGCGCGAGAAGATCTCGGTCTCGATGCGGCCCGGGCTCAGCTCGGTGACGCGCACCCGCTTGCCGAGGGCGTCGTTGCGCAGCTGGCGCGACAGCTGGTGCACGGCGGCCTTGGTCGCGTGATAGGCCGTGTGGCCGAAGAAGTTGTAGTGCCCGGCGATCGACGAGATGTTGAGCACGTGGCCGCGGTCGCGCTCGACCATGCCCGGGTAGAGCAGGCGCAGGATCTGCATGACCGCCGTGAGGTTGACCTCGACGAGGTCGTCGAGGTCGTCGGCCGAGGCGTCGAGGATGTTTCCCGCGCGGCTGACACCGGCGCTGTTGAGCACGATGTCGGCCTCGACCCCGTCGAGCGCACGCGTGAGGGCGGCGGTGTCGCGCACGTCGAGCGCGTGGGTGATCACGCCCTTCTCGGCGAGGGCCGCCAGCCTCTGCTCGTCGCGGGCGATCGCGTGCACGGTGAGACCCTTCGCGAGGAAGAGGTCGATCGCGCCGCGGCCCACGCCGCTCGTCGCGCCGGTGACGACGGCGGTGCGGTAGTCGGAGAAAGTCATAGGAGGGTCCTTCCGGTGGTGGCTGTGGAGAGGGCGTCCAGCGCGTCGAAGACGGAGCGGACGCGAAGGCGGAGCGCTTCGAGCTCGACGAGCTCGAAGCGGGCACGGGCCGCGGCATCGGATGCCGAGAGGCGCCGGAAGCGGAGGTGCTGCCCCGGGCGCACCTGGGCGAGCACGTCGAGCGAGCCGGAGGTGACGACCGCGAGCACCGGGTACCCGGCGGTGACGCCCCGCCCGCGGTGCAGCACGAGCAGTTCGTCGCCCGGCGGAACCTCGACCGCCCCCACGGGAACGCCGCGCGAGAGCACCTCGCCCTGTGTCCGCCGCTCGGGCAGCGGCCCCGTCATGCGCAACCCGATGTGGTTGCTCTTCGGGGTGACGAGATAGGGCTGGGCGAACAGTCGGTCGGCGGTACCCGCGAAGTCGTCGAGGTCGGGGCCGTCGGTGACGTCGACGATGAAGCCCGTGGGCAGACGCGGCACGTCGAGGTCGTAGAGCTCGGCCGTGAAGTGCGCGTTGAAGACCGGCGCCGTGGCGGTGCGCAGCGCGATCCGCTCGCCGACCACGAGGCGCCCGCCGAAGCCGAGCACCGAGTCGGGAGCGCAGCTGCCGAGCAGCTGGGGCACGTCGAACGACCCGCGCACCGCGAGGTAGGAGCGCAATCCGCCCTGGATCTGCCGCAGGGCGATCGCCTCGCCCGCGCGCACCGAGACCGGCTGGTTCGTGGGCCGGCCGACGCCGTCGACGGTGAGGTGCCCGTCGGCGCCGGAGACCGCGATGAGGATGTCGATGTCGGCGACGAACTCGGCGTCGAGAGCGGTGATCTCGAGCACCGGGGCGGTCTCGGGGTTGCCGACGAGGATGTTCGCGATCCGGGCCGAGCGCTGATCGAGGGCGCCATTGACCGGCACGCCGAAGCGGGGACCCCGGCGCCGCCCGAGGTCGGTGACCTGGGTGGATCCGGCCTCGATGACCGTCAGCGCCCCGGCGTTCACCGCATCCGCGTTCCCCGCCCCGGCGTTCACAGCGCCACCATCCGGGTGCCGAGCAGTGCGTCGTACTCCGCCTGATCGATCGCGCGGAAGCGGATCAGGTCGCCGGGCTCGTAGGGCACGAACGGTTCGGCCGCGAGGTCGAGCACGACGAGCGGCGTGCGCCCGATGAGCGGCCAGCCGCCCGGGGCCGCGGCCGGGGTGATCGTCGCCTGGCGTCCGGCGACCGACACCACGCCCTGCGGCACGTGCGCCCGCGGGCTCGCGAGACGCGGAACGGGCAGGGGGAACGGCGGGCCGTCGAGCATGGGCGAGCCGCCGGGAGCACCGAGGCAGCGCACCACGTAGGTCGGTTCGGAGTGCAGGCGGATGACGTCGGCGACGCTGAGGCCCTGGGCATCGGCGACGGTGCGGAGGTCGAGCTCGCCGACAGTGTCGTAGAGCACCGGCACGTCGAAGGTGCGCGGGCTGTCGGTGAGCGGGCGGTCGTGATCGAGGCTGTCGACCACATGCGCGAGGTACTCGCCGAGACGCTCGAGCGACACCTCGGCGGGATCGATCTCGATCAGCGCCGCGTCGTAGGTGGGGATGACGCACTCGACGCCGGGCACGTGGGCCGCGTCGACGAAACGGGCCAGGTGGTGCACGAGGCGCCAGCCCACTTCGCGGTCGGCGAGGGTGCTGGCGACGCGCAGCGCGGAGTTGCCGCTGGGCGAGATGACGACGGATGCCGATGACATGGGGTCGCTCACTCCAGCCAGTCCGCGAGCGGGGCGACCTCGACGCCCGCCGATTCGAGGCCCGCGCGGATCTGGCGGGCGAGCTCCACCGCGCCGTCGGTATCTCCGTGCACGAGCACCGTGTCGCAGGCGACGGGGATGAGCACGCCGTTGCGGCTCTCGATCACGCCGTCGACGACCATCCGCACGGTGCGCCGACGGATCTCCTCGGCGTCGTGGATCACGGCGCCGGGCTCGGTGCGGCGCACCAGGGTGCCGTCGTCCTCGTAGGCGCGGTCGGCGATGCCGACGATGCCCACGCGCAGACCCGCGGCCCGGGCGGCGTCGGCGAGCTTGCCGTCCTGGGCGAGCACGATGAGCTCGGGGTCGAGGCGTGCGGCGGCGGTGGCGACGGCATCCGCGTAGTCCTCGCGCACCGCGACGAGGTTGCCGAGCCGGCCGTGCGGGGCGAGGTGGGTGACCTGTGTGCCGTGGAAGGCGGCGATCGCCTGCAGCGCGCCGAACTGGTAGAGCACGTCGGTGCGCACCTCGTCGGCCGTGAGGCCCATGTCGCGACGCCCGAAGCCCTGCAGATCCGGGAACGAGGGGTGGGCGCCGATGCCGACGCCGCGCTGCCCGCAGGCGCGGACGGTCTCGTCCATGATCTGCGAGTCGCCGGCGTGGAAGCCGCACGCGATGTTGGCCGAGGTGAGCACGTCGAGGAGGGCGGCGTCGTCGCCCATCCGCCACGGGCCGAAGCCCTCACCCAGGTCAGCGACCAGGTCGATCCTGCGGGTCATCGCCAGCTCCTCTCGTCGTCGATTCCGCCGTCGGGAAAAGGCTAGGACGGTCGGCACCGGAGGGTGCAGGATCGTGCCGCTTCCGTGCCGGATACCTCGCTCGAATCCCGTGATTATCGGGCATCCGGTTTGGTCCGTTGGCAAAATCCGTGCCAGCAACGGGTACCGATGACGACGCCGCTTCGCTACCATCGAGCCATGGCCGTTCCCGCCCGCCGCGTGCAGCGCCGCGTCACCCTCACCGAGATCGCCGAGGCGCTCGGCGTCGCCCCCTCGACGGTCTCGCGCGCCCTCTCGAACCCCAACCGCGTGAGCCCGGTGATGTACGAGCGCATCACCAGCAAGGCGCAGGAGATGGGCTACACCTCGGCGCTCCTGCCCGCCGCCGAGAACCGCCTCGCGCGCGGCACGATCGCACTCGTGCTCCCGAACCTCACCAACCCGTTCAACCTCGACGTGACCCGGGGCGCTCAGGCGCAGATCCGGGCGGCGAGCTACCTGCACCTGCTCGTCAGCACCGAGGAGTCGTTGCCGATGGAGGAGCAGTGGCTGCGCGAGCTCGCCCGCACCGTCGACGGCATCGTCGTATCGTCGCCGCGCATCGATGACGAGGCCCTGCGCGCGGTCGCGCAGATCGCGCCGACGGTGGTGATCAACCGCCAGTCCCCCGGGCTCTCCGGCGTCGTGATCGACACCCCCGCCGGCCTCGCGCAGGCGGTGCACTACCTGCACTCGCTCGGACACACCCGCATCGCCTACGTGCGCGGCCCGCACGGCTCCTGGACCGACGGCACGCGCTTCGACGCGATCACGGCTGCCGCCGAGGAGGACGGCGTCGACCTCGTCGCCGTCGGCCGCTACCACGTGACCCTCGCGAACGGGGCGGCCGCAGCGGATGCCGTCGTGCTCACCCGCGCGACCGCCTGCATCTTCTTCAACGACGTGCTCGCGATCGGGGCGCTCGACCGGTTCCGCCAGCTCGGCGTCTCGATCCCCGACGACCTCAGCGTGGTCGGCTGCGACGACATCTTCGGCTCGTCGTTCTCGCATCCGCCGCTGACCACCGTCACCTCGCCGGGTGAGAGCGCCGGTCGCGCCGCGGTCGACATGCTGATCGGCCGCTTCGCGACCCGCGATCGCTCCGACCGCATCGACCACATCTCGGCGCACCTCACGGTGCGGGCATCCACCGGCCCCCGTAAGGCCTGACGCCCGCTCCCTCCCGCTCCTTCTTTTCTCCGTGAGGGGTCAAGACACGCCCTGAACAACTGCCGCGGCGCGGCGTGTCTTGACCCCTCGCCGCTTCCCGGGCGCACGAAGGGCCCGGGATGCCGAAGCATCCCGGGCCCTTCGAGGCATCCGTCGTCAGGGGACGAGGATCGACGCGGTGACCGCGTCCTTCTCCTTCTGGGTCTGCTGCACGTCGTCGACCTCGTCGAGCGAGTAGCGACGGGTCTCCTTCGCGGTGAGCGCCGCGATCACGGCGATCGCCATGAGTCCCAGCCCGAGGAGGGCCGGTCCGAACCAGTTCTGCAGGTCTTCTCCGGCGAGCGCCGTCGACGCCACCGGGCCGATGGCACCGGCGATCGCGAAGCCGATCTGCGTGCCCACCGCGAGACCCGAGACACGGACGCGGTTCGGGAACATCTCGGCGAAGAACGCGGGCCACGCGGCGTTGGCCGTGGAGTAGAAGAACCCGTTGCAGAGGATGCCGAGGGTGAAGATCAGCGGCCAGTTGCCCTCGCTGATCGCCCACAGGTACGGCACGGTCGTGACACCGGCGCCCACGGCTCCGATGATGAAGACCGTCTTGCGTCCGATGAGGTCGGAGATGTACCCGGCGAACGGTGTGTAGAGCAGGGCGAGCAGGCTGGCGAGCACGGGCACCCAGAGCATGGTCGACTTGTCGAGGCCGTATCCGGTGGTCGCGAACGCGACCGAGAACGTCGCGAACAGGTAGCTGACGCCGGCGATCATGGCGCAGGCAGCGACACGGATGATCGTGCGCCAGTGGAAGCGCAGCACCTGCTTGATCGGCGGCAGCTGCGCCTTGATCGCCTGGGTCTCGACGAACGACGGCGGCTCTTCGAGGTTGCGGCGGATGAGGTACGCGACCACGACGACGACCGCCGAGAGCCAGAACGGGATGCGCCAGGCCCAGCCGAGAAGGTCCTCCGTCGGCAGCGCCGCGAAGGGGATGAAGACGGCGGTCGCGAGCAGGCCACCCGAGGCGGAACCGCTCGTGACGAAGCTCGTCGTGAAGCCGCGGCGGTTGTCGGACGCGTGCTCGAGACTCATCGAGATCGCGCTGGCCTGCTCACCCGAGACCGACAGGCCCTGGATGATGCGGATGACCACCAGCAGGATCGGGGCGAGGACGCCGATCTGCTCGAAGGTCGGCAGGCAGCCGATGATGAACGTGCAGATGCCGATGCCGAACAGCGTCAGCATCATGACGAACTTGCGGCCGAAGCGGTCGCCGAGCGGGCCGAGGATGAAGGCGCCGAGCGGGCGGACCACGTAGCCGACCGCGAGCGTCATCATGCTGAGCAGCACGCGCACGCCCTCGGGGAGCTCAGGAGGGAAGAACAGCTGATTGAGCACGAGCGCTGCGGCCGTGCCGTAGACGGCGAAGTCGTAGTACTCCAGGGTCGTGCCGACCCAGGAAGCGATGGCCGCCTTCGCGGGCGTCTTCTTGGGGATTGCAGTATTCGTCATTTCGCCTCCATTGGCGGACTCTCAACAGGTACCACGATCGAGCGTCAGGCGCCGATGTCGGGGGTGCGCGGGTCCGCTAGCTGATTCATGGGCGGCGCTTTCGCTCGCTTGAAGGAACTGTATGGATCGCCGATCCGGCAAGACAAGCGATGTGCCACAGATGTGCCACGGGACCCTTGTGATACCGCGCTTTTTCGAAGGGTACGTCATGTGATCGTCACGAACTTGCCACGAGATTTGCCATGGTTTGCCTGCGTTCGGGCTCGGCGTGCGGGGCGGGCGAGAGCGTCGAGACGTTACGCTCGAACCGCCACAGCCGACGGGGAGGGTCGCTTCATGAACGCAGCACCGGGATGGTACGACGCGGGCACGCCGGGGCGCGTGCGCTGGTGGGACGGCACGCAGTGGACACCGCATGAAGTGGATGCTCCCGCTGCGGTCGCGGCACCGGCGCAGCCGTCGGCGGCACCGGCCGGCCCCGTGCCCGGGTGGTACGCCACCCCCGCAGGCCCCCCGCGCTGGTGGGACGGCCGCAAGTGGACCGGCCTACGGTTCCGCGCGGACGGCACTCCGGGCACCGATTGGGGCAACACGGAGCAGGTCGGCTTCACCTGGGCCCTCGGCGTCGTCTTCCTCGCGCTGGCGAGCGTGCAGCTGGTGCTCGGCATGGTGACGCCCGGGGTGTCCTTCGCAGGATTCCCGCTGATGCTCGTCGCGGCGCTGTGGTTCGGCATCGCGATCCAGACGACGATCGTGCTCCGCATCCCGGTGCCGACATCGGCGCCGCTGATGCTCGACATCGTCCGCCCGCTCCCCGGCGAGCAGGAGGGCCCCGGCGCCGGCTGGTACCCGATCACCGGCACGACGAGCCGGTGGTGGACCGGCGCGCGCTGGGCCGAGTACACGAACTCCCGCTTCGGCATCCGCCCCACCTTCCACGCGGCGCGATCACTGGCTGCTCTGCGCGTCACCGCGATCGGAGTGTTCGCGCTCGCGGCGCTCGTCGTGGTCGTCGGGATCGTGTTCATCGTCATCGGCGCGAACAACCCCTCCGACTACGTGTCGCCGGTCGTCGGATGGGTCATGGCGATCGGCGGCGTGCTCTTCGCCGCTCTGGGTGCCGTCGTGATCGCCATGAACCGTTACCAGGCCCGGCTGCTCCTGCCGCCCGCCGAGCCTCCGCACGGATGGCTCCCGTCGTCGGCACCCGCGCGCCCCTGAGTCCGCGGCCCTGAGACCGCGGCTCTGAGTCCCGCCCTCAGTCCCGCCCTGCCGACAGCTCGTCGCGGAGCAGCGCCGCCCCCGCGCTGAGCGCACTGAGCTTGCCGAGTGCGACGTCACGCGGCAGGGGCGCCATGCCGCAGTTCGTGCTCGGCACGAGCTTGTCGGCGTCGACGAAGGCGAGCGCGTCGCGCAGGGTGTCGGCGACCTGCTCGGGCGTCTCGACGGTCGTGCTCGACACGTCGATCGCGCCGAGCATGACCTTCTTGCCGCGGATGAGCTCGATGAGGTCGAGCGGCACGTGCGAGTTCGCGCGCTCCAGCGACACCGTGTCGATGATCGACCGCTGCAGCAGGGGGAACGACTCCTCGTACTGGCGCCACTCCTCCCCGAGCGTGGCCTTCCAGTCGTTGTTGGCCTTGATTCCGTAGCCGTAGCAGATGTGCACGACGGTCTCGGCGCGCAGGCCCTCGGCGGCCCGCTCCAGCGTCGCGACGCCCCAGTCCTTGAGCTCGTCGAAGAACACGTTGAACGCGGGCTCGTCGAACTGGATGACGTCGACGCCCGCGGCTTCGAGTTCCCGCGCCTCCTGGTTGAGGATGGTCGCGAACTCCCAGGCCAGCTTCTCGCGGCTGCGGTAGTGGCGGTCGGAGAGCGTGTCGATCATCGTCATCGGGCCGGGCAGGGCCCACTTGATCGGCCGATCGGTCTGCTGGCGGAGGAAGCGCGCGTCGTCGACGAACACCGGCTTCTCCCGGCTGACGGCACCGACGACGGTCGGCACGCTCGCGTCGTAGCGGTCGCGGATGCGAACGGTCTCACGCTGATCGAAGTCGACGCCGCTGAGATGCTCGATGAACGTCGTGACGAAGTGCTGGCGGGTCTGCTCGCCGTCGCTGATGACATCGATTCCGCGCCGGGTCTGCTCCTGCACGGCGCTGCGCAGGGCGTCCTGCTTGCCCTCGGCCAGGGCGTCGCCCTCGAGCTTCCAGGGCGACCAGAGGGTCTCCGGTTGCGCGAGCCACGAGGGCTTCGGAAGGCTGCCGACGATCGAGGTGGGAAGAAGCGTGTTCATATCGGATGATGCTCCGCGGGTCACGCGGCCGCGACCGGGTAGCCGGCGGCCCACTGAGCGAGCACCTCGCCGTGCGGCTTCATGAAGTGCTCCTCGGTGTGCTTGCCCTGCGCGAGCGCGAGCTGGCTGCGCTCCTCGCGGTCGTAGGCGATCTGGGTCGACGAGTAGTCGTTCTGACCGAGACTCGGACGGTAGATGCTCGCCGCCGCCGAGTTGGCGTTGTAGATCTCCGGACGGTAGATCTTCTGGAACGTCTCCATCGTCGCGATGGTGCCGATGAGCTGCAGGTCGGTGTAGTCGTTCAACAGGTCGCCCTCGAAGTAGAACGCCAGCGGCGCCACGCTCCCGGGAGGCATGAAGTACCGAACCTGCAGCCCCATCCGTCCGAAGTACTCGTCGGTCAGCGAGTGGTCGTCCTGAAGGTACTCGACACCGAGCACCGGGTGGTGGTTCTCCGAGCGGCGGTACTCCTTGCTGGTCGAGACGCTGATGCAGATGACCGGAGAGGTCGTGAAGCGCTCGCGGTACGCCTCCGAGGCGAGGAAGCGTCGGAAGAGCCGCCCGTGCAGACCGCCGAAGTCGTCGGGCAGTGTGAACGTGCCCGCCGCCTCGGTCACGGCCGGCAGCAGCACGCTGAAGTCGTAGTCGCGCACATAGGACGAGAAGTTGTTGCCCACGATCCCGTGGTGGCGGCGCCCGGTCAGACGGTCGACGATCGTGATGTCGAGCACCTCGAGCAGCGGGAAACGCTTATCCTCGCCCTCGGCGGTGAACTCCAGCCCGGCCGAGACGATCTCGAGCTCGAGCGTGTAGCGGTCGCGGGTCGGGTTGTCCCAGTGGGCGAGGTCGTTGAAACGTCGGTCGATCATCGTGAGCGCGTTGCGCAGGTTCTGCTGACGGTGCTCGCCGCGCGCGAGGTTCGCGAAGTTCGTCGTGATGCGCGAGTCGTCCGACGGCGAGTAGTCCTCGTCGAAGCGCGTGGTGGTGATGTGGAACGTGAAGTCGTTCGCCATGAGCGGCCCATCTGCTGGAAGTGGATACCCCCATCGTGCAACCGATCGTCGACTATCAGGTAACTACCCCGAACTATGCATCCATATAGGCTCTCCCTATGGCTCGCTCGTCCAGCGGAATCACCCTCCAGCAGCTCCAGTACTTCGTCGAGGTCGCGGCGGAGGGCTCGATCAGCGCGGCCGCCGACCTGCTCTACGTCTCGCAGCCGACCATGTCGGCGGCGATGAAGGACCTCGAGTCGCGGGCCGGTCGCACCCTCCTGCTGCGATCGGCGCGCGGCGTGACGCTGACCGCCGACGGCGCGGAGTTCCTGGGTTACGCCCGTCAGGTCACCGAGCAGGTGGAGCTGCTCGAGCAGCGCTACCTCGGCCGGCCTCCGTCGCGGCGTCTGCTCGGCGTCTCGGCACAGCACTACTCGTTCGTGATCGACGCGTTCGTGCGCATGGTGAAGACCAGCGGCGCCGCGGAGTACGAGTTCTCGCTGCGCGAGACCCGCACGTGGGACATCATCGAAGACGTCCGCACCCTGCGCAGCGAGATCGGCATCCTGTATCGCAACGACTTCAACCGCAGCGTCATCGACAAGCTGCTGCGCGACTCGGGCCTCTCCTTCCGCCCGCTCTTCCTCGCCGACCCGCACATCTTCATCTCGCGGGGGAACCCTTTGGCCGCCCGCGACCGCGTGACCCTCGACGATCTCGCCGGCTTCCCGCGGCTCACCTTCGACCAGGGCGCGAACAACTCGTTCTACTTCGCGGAGGAGATCCTCTCGACCCTGTCGACCCCCCAGGAGATCCGCGTCTCGGACCGCGCCACCATCTTCAACCTCATGATCGGACTCGACGGCTACACGATCTCGACGGGAATCATCAGCGACGACCTTGATCCGTCCATCGCCGCGATCCCCCTCGACATCGACGAGCGCATCGAGATCGGATGGATCGGCCACTCCGCGATCCCCCTCACCGAACAGGCGCAGCGGTATCTCGACGAGCTGCGGGCCGTGGTGTCGGGGTTCGGGGTCGAGCTGATCGACTGATCTTTCGGATCGGCGTCACGATCGACGACGGCCGGGGTGTAAGAGGTAAGTCGTCAAAGACCCGCCCGGCGCTCCCCGCCGGGCCCCTGCGGGCCCCATCCCGGCAGGGAATCCCTCCCATCGAAAGGGGGAGCGGCGCCGCCGCTCCCCCTTTCGTCTCGCCACGAGGCATTCGACCGATCTGCGTCACGAAGTGAGGCAGGGCAGGTTCATATAGTGACGGCCCTGGCCGTCGCGGTCTCCCCGGATCGCGCCCGGTGTCCTCCCCGTCGCCGGGCAGACGGGGAGGGGCGCACCCCTCGCGCCCCTCCCCGTTCCACGCTCCGCACCCTCCGCATGCGCGAGGGCCGCCCTCAGAGCGCGACCGTGGTGCGCCGGCGAGAACGGGCGACGGCGAGTGCACGATGAGCGGCGTTGTATCCGCACATTCCGTGCACCCCCGGTCCCGGTGGCGTCGCTGCGGAGCAGAGGTACACGCCGGGGACACCGACGTCATAAGGCGCGAGGGGTGCCGCGGGGCCGAACAGGAGCTGCCACACGTTCTTCGCTCCGGTGAGGATGTCGCCACCGACGAAATTGGGATTCTCACGCGCGAGATCCATCGTGGGGTAGCTCCTCTGCGCCATGATCCGCTGCCGGAACCCCGGGGCGAACCGCTCGATCTGCTGGATGATCACTTCCGTCGCATCGCCCGTGTAGCCGTGAGGGACGTGTGCGTACGCGTAGACGGGCGCCAGTTCGCCGCGACGACGGCTCGGGTCGGCGACGTCCTGCTGACCGACGAGCACGAAGGGCTGATCCGGCATCCGTCCGCGGGCGATCTCCCTTTCCGCACGTGCGATCTCGGATGCCGATCCGCCGACGTGCACCGTTCCGGCGCGCGACACCGTCGCGTGCTCCCACGGCACCCCACCGTCGACGACGAAGTCCACTTTGAAGGCGGAGGGCCCGTTCCGGAATCGGCGGAGGCGCTTCTTTCTGCGGGGCGGGAGGGCGCCGCCGACGATGCCCTCCACCTGCTCGGGGTGCACATCGAGCAGGAGTACATCGTGCGGGGGCAACTCCGCGCGGTCTCGCACCCGACATCCCGTGACGAATCGCACGCCCCGCGAACGAAGCGAGTCGACGATCGCATCGGTGAGTTTCGAGGTGCCCCCGACCACCACGGGCCATCCGACACCATGCGCAGCGGTCAGCAACGCGGCAGCGACGGCACCCGAGAACGGACGGGAGAAGGGCTGGAAAGCGTGCGCAGCGATCCCCGCATAGAGGGCTCTTGCGGATTCGGAGCGCAGGAGGCGCGCGATCACGCTCGGTGGGGCGGCAGCGATCAGACCAAAACGGGCGAAGAGGAACGGATGCTTCGGCATATGCACGGGCGGCGCGAATAGATCCTCCGCGAGGATATCGAATCGACGAGACGGACGGCCGAACATGCGACGCCATGCCCGGCCTCCGCGGCTCAGGCCGTGAGCGGTCATCTCGACCGACTGATGGAGGAGCGCCGCGCCTCCGCCCTCGAGAGGGTGGGCGCATTCGATCGGCGCGCGCGCCCACTGTACATTCGGAGCGATCTCGGCGAGAGAGGGCGAGATCAGCGCCAGTGGATGCACTGCCGCACAGTGGTCCTGCACGACCCCCGGGATGAGAGGCTCGGACGCGCGCGCTCCGCCTCCGAGAACGTCGTTCGCCTCATACACGGTCACGTCATAGCCCGCGGCGTTGAGCACGTGCGCAGCCGCGAGCCCGTTGGGGCCACTGCCGACCACGATGGCGACGCCTTGTGATGCGGTAAGCATTCGGCTGTGCCCTTCTGAGAGTGAAAAGAGGGGTAGGGCGAGAACCCGAGGGTTCCCGCCCTACCTGGGTGGTGTGAGGGGATTACTCCACCTCGACCTCCCGCTTCTTGCGGCGTCCGAGCACCGCGGTGAGCAGGCCGAGCACGGTCAGCGCGGTGGCGCCGATACCGATACCCATGGCCGTCGCTGCGTCGCCTCCGGTGATCGCCAGCGAGCCATCCGACTTGCTCGAACCACCGTTGCTCGACGACTGCGAGGACGGATTCTCGTCGCTACCGGCCGAAGCCGACGCGTTCGAGTCCGAGCTCGCGGACGCTTCCGTGTTCGCAGCCGGGTCAGCCTTCGCCGAAGCGGAAGCCGACGCCGCAGCGTTCACGTTCGCGGACGGGTCCGTCGATGCGGAAGCATCAGCGGTCGCGTCGAACTCGATCGATGCGTCCACAGACGA
>NZ_JBIVFW010000002.1:0-549004 GCF_044748385.1 Microbacterium sp. NPDC090003 | reverse complement strand
ATTTGACAAGTGCACGCTGTTGAGTTCTCAAGGATCGGATGCTCCCACGACCCAGTCATCACAACCAGGCCCGAAGGGCAACTTCTCTACCTTACCCATCTCATCCGGCTTGTCAAGTCGGCGTGTCGAGCAGATCGTTGATCCACTACACAGCCGGACAAGCTGTAGAAGAGGTGAGTCTCCCATCCTAGACGCAAGCGTCTGTTCTCTCAAGTGAGAGTGGGTTGGGATTCGTTCTCCGCTTGAGGGGGGTGAAGCTCTAGGCTTTCTCCGCTTCCCTGTGGGGCGAACAAGTAATAAGTTACGTGGATTCCGGAGTTCTGGCAAATCGAGCGCCACCCCTCGGGCGTGTCGCCGGCGTCGGTGCAGGACGTTCGTCCCGATCAGCGGGCGTTTCTCGTCACGCCGCGCCAGGACTACCCTCGACCCATGCCCTCGTGGCTGCTTCGACGCGTCTTCGCTGATCTGCGGACGAGTCCTCCTGCAGATGTGGACCCCTTCGGTTCGGGCGCGACGGTCCCCCTCCCCTCACGGCTCGCGACGGACGAACTCGCGCTCGCCAGCGTGTCGGCGATCACCGTCATCGCGGGCAGTGACCATCGGACACTCGACCCCGATCGAATCTCCCTGGCGTATCGAAGCGACCGGTTCTTTTCGGTCGACGGTTCGCCTCCCCAGGTATGGTCGCCGTTCTCCGGGTTCTGGCCCACCTCTGACGGGTGGATCCGTACCCATGGGAACTACCCGCATCATGCGGCAGCGCTTCGGCGTGGTCTCCGTCTCACAGAGACGGTCGGACCTGCAGAGGTCGCCTCTGCCCTCTCCCGTCTGACGACCGCCGATGCCATCCGCGCCATCCGTGCGAGCGCTGGACTCGCCGTCGCCGTCTCGTCCGAGCACCCCGCCCACGATCACACCCTCCGGGCAACACCGCTGCTGCAGGTGACCCGCGACGGAGAGCGCCCGGACGTCGCGGATCTCCCCGCATCCGCGAACGCCGATCTTCCCCTCGCCGGGTCGCGCGTGCTCGATCTCACCCGCGTGATCGCGGGTCCCGTCTGCACGCGGACACTCGCGCTTCTCGGTGCCGACGTCTTACGCATCGACCCTCCGCATCTCCCCGAGCCGGACTGGCAGCACCTCGACACCGGTCACGGGAAGCGAACGGCTCTCCTCGATGGCCGCTCTTCACAGATGGAAGAGCTGCTGGCCTCCGCCGATGCCGCGGTACTCGGTTATCGGCCTGCGGCCCTCCACCGCCTCGGCCTCGATCCGGCATCCCTCGCACGACGGCATCCGCATCTCGTCGTCGCCCAGCTGAGCGCCTGGGGCAGCAAGCATTCGGATCGCGCGGGTTTCGACAGCCTCGTGCAAGCCGAGTCCGGCATCTCCTGGATCGAGTCTCGCGACGGGCGCACGCCCGGTGCGCTCCCGGCTCAGGCTCTCGATCACAGCGCGGGCTATCTGCTGGCCGCCGCCGTCTCCGTCGCTCTCCGCCGGCGGGAGTTCGAGGGCGGAAGCTGGCTCGTCACGACCTCGCTGCGACGGATCGCCGCCGAACTGCTCGGGCTACAGCGGCACGATGTCGTCGCCGCCGAGCGAACGATCGACGTCTCTCGCCATACGACGGGGTTCTCCGTCGGCGGGCGGCGCGTCATCACCGTCGGCCCGGTGATCCCCGGATTCGACTTCGCAGCTCCGCGACCCTGGGGACGGGATCACCCGCGTTGGTGACGTGAGCGGCGCAGCGCGATCACGAGGCACAGCACGATCGTGGCCGCTCCCCAGATCGCGCAAGCCGGAGGCAGCACCCGGTACGCGAGGTGCTGCGCAGTGAACTCCGCGTCCAGCGGCCCCCAGATGAGCGAGCCCACGATCCAGGCGCCGATCAGCACGACGGGGAGCGACACCCACCAGGTGACGCGCACGCCGTGCGGCACCCGGCGATCGATGCTCTCCCGAGGAGATCGACCGCTCAGCCAGACCAGCGCCCACACTCCGATGATCGCGAGTCCGATCACACTCGACCCGTGCTGCATCCACTTGTAGCCCGGGAGCGGACCCCACATCTCGTCGAGAACCGGAAACAGCTCGACGCCGGTACGGCCTTCGTGCGTGAAGAGATCCCAGAGGATGTGCGAGATCACACCCAGGATCAGCGACACCGCGAGCAGCACCGGATACGCCCGACGCTCGCCGACTCCGACGGCCTCACCGGCCGCGGCGATCGCCGTGCGATCCCAACCCGAGGGAAGCCGCCGCGCGACCCACGCCGGAACGAGCTCCGGCACGGCCGGACGCAGCACGATGCGCCATACGAGGAAGAGCACGAACGCGAGGAGCGCCGTCCAGACCACATTCGCCGCGGTGTGGGTGAACGAGTAATTTAGCCCCGCGCCCCGGAGGAACAGCGGGAGATCCGGGGTCATCGCCCCGATCGCGATCGCCGCCGGCACGAGCGGCGTGCGGATGAACGGCAGAGCGACCAGTGCGTGACTGGGTGTGAACGGCATCCGTCCTCCTCGGTGTCGGCGCGAGGGCGCGACGATGCGGAACCGTCAGGCGATGAAGACGCCGGCCAGGGTCTTCTTGCCGCGACGGAGCACGGACACACCGCCCGGGAGACCGCCGCGCACCGTGTCGTTCTCGCCTTCGACCCGGGCGCCGTCTATCGAGACCCCACCCTGGGCGATCGCGCGACGTGCCTCGGAGAGACTCGACACCAGACCCGTCGCGACGAGAGCCTCGACCACCGGTGATCCCAGCGCGACGGTCGTGTTCGGGAGTTCCTCGAGGGCGGTCCGCAGCGTGGCCGCGTCGAGCGTGGTCAGATCGCCCTGGCCGAAGAGGGCGTCGGATGCCGCGATCACCGCCGCCGTCGCCTCGATGCCGTGCACGGTCGCACACACCTCGAGGGCGAGCCGCTTCTGGGCGGCTCGGCGGAACGGTTCGGACTCGACGAGCGCCGCATATTCCTCGATCTCGGCACGCGAGAGGAACGTGAAGACCTTCAGACGCTCGATCACATCGGCATCCGCGGTGCTCAACCAGAACTGGTACATGCGGTACGGGCTGCACATCGATGCGTCCAGCCAGATCGCGTTGCCCTCGCTCTTGCCGAACTTGGTGCCGTCGCTGTTCGTGATCAGCGGGGTGCCGATCGCGTGGGCGGACGCACCCTCGGCTCGCCGGATGAGATCCGTGCCGCTGGTGAGGTTGCCCCACTGATCGGACCCACCGGTCTGCAGCACGCAGTCGTACTGGCGGTAGAGCTCGAGGAAGTCCATGCCCTGGAGGATCTGGTAGCTGAACTCGGTGTAGCTGATGCCCTCGTCGGAGTTGAGGCGGGCAGCCACCGCGTCCTTCTTGAGCATCGTGCCCACGCGGAAGTGCTTACCGATCTCGCGCAGGAAGTCGATCGCCGACAGCGGCGCCGTCCAGTCGAGGTTGTTGACGATCCGGGCGGCGTTTTCGCCCTCGAAGCTGAGGTAGCGCTCGACCTGCGCACGCAGACGATCGACCCACTCGGCCACCGTCTCGCGCGTGTTCAGCGTGCGTTCGGCCGTCGGCCGCGGGTCGCCGATCAGCCCGGTCGATCCGCCGACGAGCCCCAGCGGCTTGTGACCGGCGAGCTGGATGCGTCGCAGGGTCAGCAGCTGCACGAGGTTGCCCAGGTGCAGGCTGGGAGCCGTGGGATCGAATCCGCAGTAGTACGTGATGGGGTCTCCCGCGAGCAGGGCGCGCAGCGCCTCCTGGTCGGTGGACACATGGACGAGACCACGCCACACGAGTTCGTCCCACACGTTCTCGAACGTGGGGTCGATCGCCGGCGTCGCAGTCGTCAGAGCGGGATCAGACACGTTTTCCAGGCTATCAGCGCCGGACGGCTCACCCGTTCGCCGACCACCAGACGAGGAAGGCCGCGCCGAGGGCGATCACCCAACTGACGAGGCTGCCGACGAGGAAGTACTCCGCCCGTGCACCGGTCTCGCGTCCGCGCGATATCTCGGGGAATCGCACGATGCCCTTGGCCGCGAGCATCGCCGCCAGGAGCGGGTACGCGGCGGCGAGGGTCAGCATGAGCACCAGGATCCGCTCGAGCGGGCCGATCAATCTCCCGCCCTGGAAGGCACTGCGTCGATCGATCGCCGCCGTCGGCTCGGAGACGGATGACTCGCCGTCGACTCGCTCGGCGTCCGCGACGTTCGCATCGAGCCCTCGGCGCTCGATCGGGCGCCAGGTGTGTTCGCCATCGAGCGCCGCGCGCACCACGAGGTTCGCGGATTCGAGAAGGAACGCCGCCGCACCGACCACCAGCACGGCGAGATCGAAGGAGATCGTGCCGACCGGCGAATCAAGGTGCCACACCTCGCCGATCAGCCCCGCGTCTGATCGTTCGGGCAGCGTGACCACAGCGCCGACGCTGACGATGCCGAGCAGAACGGCCGGCCAGAACCCGGCGGGTGATGGACGGTCGTCGGGCATGCACCACACCCAGAGCGCACCGGTTACGAGCGCCGCCAGCATCGGGAGCAGTGCGTCTCCGACGCTGCCGAGCACGAGCAGCAGCACGGCGACCACCAGGTAGCCGATCCAGCGTCGCGCGGCGAACTGCCGCACGAGATCCACGGCACCGACGGCGAGAAGGAGGAAGCCGGCGAGGATCATGCGATGTCACCGCGCAGCGTCGCCAGACCGTCGATGAGGGCCTGGGATCCGGCCCGACGCAGCGACTTGGAGACGCTGGGTTGGGTCACGCCCTCGATCTCGGCGAGCTCTTGCTGGGAGTGGCCCACGACGCGACCGTAGGTCAGTCGTCGCTCCCGCTCGCTCATCGCTCCCACCAGCTCGTCGCGCACGAGGAGGTAGGCGTTCGATACGGCGATGGTCGACTCCATGACCTCATTCTGGCCGGGGGCACCGACAATCCACGTGCGCGAGTGCGGGACCGCTCGCCTTTCACGCTCGTGAGCGACGTCGATCGCCTCGCGTGCGGCCCACCATCCCGGCCCGTCGGGAAGCGCTCCGTGGGCGGAATCCACGCGGCCGACCTCCCCCACACCGAGCCCGAACCGCAACCCGATGCCGTCGGGGAGCGCGAGACGGATCATCAGGAGCGACGTCATCGCCCCCTCGAGATCGGCATAGACGGCCTGTTGCTCGTCGCCGACGGTCGGAGTGAGTGCCTGCAGCGCCAGCGGGCGATCGCGCTCGACCCGAGCGATCGCGTCGTCGAGGCGACGCTGGGCGACCCCGCGGTCACTCAGAGAACGGGAGCCGACGATGTCGGCGATCACGGCGATGACCATGCGTATAACCATATCATGCATATTCTTGAGTTATGCCTTCATTGGCTATATTCTCGAAATATGCCTGAATCACAGAACGTTTCGTGGAGCGCCGGAGCCTGGACCCATCCTCCCCTCTCGACCGAGAGCGGGCAAGAGCTCATCGCGACCGCCGTCGAGGGAAGCGATGCCTGGCGGCACACCGCCTACGGGTTCGTCCACGACAGCGAGCACGCACTCCTCGCACCGCTCGCCGTCGGCGAAGCCATGGAGGTCGCCTTCCAGGCGCCTTGGACCGGCGAGTTCGATCAAGCCGGCGTGTTCGTGCGCATCGACGACGAGCACTGGATGAAAGCCGGCCTCGAATACGCCGACGGGCACCTCGGCCTCGGCGCCGTCGTCACCGCCATCCGCTCGGACTGGTCCGTCGGGTACGTCGACGACTGGCTCGACGCCGAGGTCACGGTGCGTGTGAGCCGGTGGGCGGATGCCCTGATCGTGCGGGCCCGCGCGGCCGAAGGCCCGTGGCGACTCGTGCGCGTCACCCCGTTCGACGGCGACGCCGCAGCATCCGCCGGCCCGTTCCTCGCCGCGCCGACGCGCAGCGGACTCGTCGTGCGATTCACCCGCTGGACGCGGACACCCGCCGACACCGACCTGCACTGAGCACGGTGCTCCGGCCCACCGGGGGCCGGAGCACTGTTCAGATACCGAGCGCGTGCGCGGCGGCCTGCGCGCGGGCGACGAGTTCGGCGCGCTGCTCGGCCACGCGCACCGGAGCGGTTCCGCCGATACCCGTGCGCGAGGCGACGGAGCCCTCGATCGTGAGGACCTCGCGCACCTCCGGGGTCAGGTGCGACGAGACCCCGGCGAGCAGCTCGTCGGAAGCGTCCTCGAGACCGATCCCCTGCTCCTCGCAGGCTCGCACCAGCGCACCCGAGATCTCGTGCGCATCGCGGAACGGCACCCGCCGCTTCACGAGCCACTCCGCGACATCCGTCGCGAGTGAGAAGCCCTGCGGGGCGAGGGCCGCCATCCGATCCGTGTCGAATCGCACCGTGGCGATCATGCCGGCGAAGGCGGGAAGCACGACCTCGAGGGTGCGAACCGAGTCGAAGACCGGCTCTTTGTCCTCCTGCAGGTCACGGTTGTAGGCCAGCGGCAGGCCCTTGAGCGTCGCGAGAAGCCCCGAGAGATTTCCGATGAGCCGCCCCGACTTGCCCCGCGCGAGCTCGGCGATGTCGGGGTTCTTCTTCTGCGGCATGATGCTCGACCCGGTCGAGTAGCCGTCGTCGAGGGTCACGAAGCCGAACTCGCGCGTGTTCCAGAGGATGATCTCCTCCGACAGGCGCGAGATGTCGACACCGATCATCGCGGTCACGAACGCGAACTCGGCGACCACGTCGCGCGCCGCCGTGCCGTCGAGCGAATTCTCCGCCGGACGATCGAGCCCCAGCTTGGCGGCGACGAGCGACGGATCGAGACCGAGCGTGGAGCCCGCGAGTGCTCCCCCGCCGTACGGCGAGACGCCGGCACGACGACGCCAGTCGACCAGCCGCTCGAGCTCCCGCACCAGCGGCCAACCGTGGGCCTGCAGGTGATGGGCCAGCAGCACGGGCTGTGCGTGCTGGAGATGCGTTCGTCCCGGGAGGATCGCCTCGGGGTGCGCCTCGGCTTGCGCGACGAGCGCGTCGATCACCCGCAGGATGTCGCGGGCGATCACCGCCGCATGGTCGATGAGATACATGCGCACGAGCGTCGCGATCTGATCGTTGCGACTGCGGCCGGCGCGCAGGCGTCCGCCCAGCTCCGGGCCGAGCTCGGCGATCAGCGCCTGCTCGAGAGCACCGTGGACGTCCTCATCGGTCGGCGCCGGGAGCAACGTGCCGTCGGCGACCTTGCGTGCGACCGCGTCGAGGCCCGCGTGCATGCGCACCGCCTCGTCCGGCTCCAGGTAGCCCGCAGCCTCGAGAGCCGTGGCATGAGCATGCGAACCCGCGATGTCGTACGGGGCCAGGATCCAGTCGAAATGCGTCGACCGGCTCAACTCCACGAGCTCGGGTGACGGACCGGTCGCGAACCGGGCGCCCCAGAGAGCGCCCTCGTTCGTGCCGTCGCTCTTCGTGCCGCTCATGCGGATGCTCCGGCGAGGGCCGATGCCGAACCGTTCTTCCGCAGCAGCCACACCAGCAGCGCCTTCTGCGCGTGCAGGCGGTTCTCGGCCTCGTCCCAGACCACGCTCTTCGGACCGTCGATGACCTCGGAGTCGACCTCGTATCCGCGATCGGCAGGAAGGCAGTGGATGAAGATGGCCTCCGAGTCGGCGAGTGTCATCGTCTCGGGCGTCACCTTGTAGCCGCCGAGATCCCGGATGCGTGCGATCTTCTCCTCTTCCTTGCCCATCGACACCCACGTATCGGTGACGACGACGTCGGCACCCGCTGCAGCCTCGACCGGATCGGTGTACAGCGTGATGGACCCACCGGTCTCGGCCGCCCGACGGTCGGCCGCCTCCACGACGTCCGCCCGGGGCGAGTAGTCGGCGGGAGAGGCGATGCGCACGTGCATGCCCGCCGTGACACCGGCGAGCGCATAAGAGTGCGCCATGTTGCTCTGCCCATCGCCGAAGAACGTCAGGGTGAGCCCCGCGAGCTCACCCTTGTGCTCACGGATCGTGAGCAGGTCGGCGAGCAGCTGGCAGGGGTGGAAATCGTCGGACAGCGCATTGATCACGGGCACCCGGGTACCGGCCGACATCTCCTCGAGACCCGACTGCGCGTAGGTGCGCCACACGATCGCGGCGACCTGCCGCTCGAGCACCCGCGCGGTGTCCGAGGGCGTCTCCTTACCGCCGAGCTGGCTGCTCGCGGTCGAGATGATGAGCGGCGATCCGCCGAGGTCGGCGATCCCGACCGCGAACGAGACTCGGGTGCGGGTCGACGACTTGTCGAAGATCACCGCGACCGTCTGGGGTCCGGCGAGACTCTTGTCCGCCCACCGATCCTTCTTCAACTCGATCGCGAGATCGAGGATCTCGGCCTGTTCGGCGGGCGTGAGGTCGTCGTCGCGCAGCAGGTGGCGGGTCATACGGATACCTTTCCGGGGAGCGTCGCGAAGACGTCGGAGAGCGTCGCCGCGAACAGTTCGCGGAACTCGGAGATCTCGGCGTCGCCGATCGTGAGGGCGGGCGCGATGCGCACCGTGTCGGGGTTGGCCGCGTTGACGATGAGACCGCGCTCCTGTGCCGCGGCGACCACCGCACCCGCGACCGGCTCGGTGAGGGCGACGCCGATCAGCAGACCGCGACCGCGCACACCCGACACCAGCGGCGAGTCCAGTCCGAGGATGGTCTCGCGCAGCTCCTCGCCGCGACGCGCGGCGTTGTCGACGAGCCCTGCGTCCTCGATCTCGGCGAGCACGGCGTCCGCCACCGCTGTGGCCAGCGGATTCCCGCCGAAGGTCGAGCCATGCGAGCCGGGGGTGAACAGATCGCTCGCCGCACCGTAGGTCACCAGCGCGCCGATCGGGAAACCTCCACCGATCCCCTTCGCGAGCGTGATCGCATCCGGGGTGATGCCCTCATGACTGAAGCCGAACCAGGCGCCGGTGCGCCCGGCACCGGTCTGGATCTCGTCGACGATGAGGAGCGCTCCGTGCGCGAGCGTCAGCGAGCGGGCAGCGGCGAGGTACCCCTCGGGCAGCTCGACCACGCCCGCCTCGCCCTGGATCGGCTCGACGATGACCGCCGCGACACGATCGTCCATCGCCGCTTCGAGCGCCTCGACCGTCGCGGGGATGTGCTCGACGCCGCCGGGCATCGGCTCGAACGGCGCGCGCATCGCCTCCTTGGCGGTCAATGCGAGCGAGCCCATCGTGCGGCCGTGAAAGCCGTTCTCGAGCGCGATGATGCGTGGGCGCTCGGCACCGCCGTGAAGACGGGCGAGCTTGAATGCGGCCTCGTTCGCTTCGGCGCCGGAGTTCGAGAAGAACACCCGCCCGTCGATCCCGGCTCCCGCGAGACGCTTGAGGCGGGCGGCGAGCGCGAGCTGCGAGGGGGTCGCGAAGTAGTTCGAGACGTGAGCGAGCGTCGCTGCCTGGCGGGAGACCGCTTCGACGAACACCGGGTGCGCGTGGCCGAGAGAGGTCACGGCGATGCCCGCGAGGAAGTCGAGGTGGCGTCGGCCCTCGGAGTCCCACAGATAGGAGCCCTCGCCACGCGTCAGCAGCGCCAGGCGCGCCCCTGCGTTGAGTACGAGGTCGCGCTGCGCGTCGTCCTGCCAGATGGTCATCCTGCCACCACTTCCGTTCCGATTCCTTTGCTGGTGAAGAGTTCGACGAGCACCGAGTGCGGCACGCGTCCGTCGATGATCGCCGCGGCGTCCACTCCGCCCTCGACCGCCTCGAGGCACGCACGCATCTTCGGGATCATCCCCGACTCGAGACTCGGCAGCATGTCGACGAGCGCGGTCGACGTCAGATGGGACACGAGCGAATCACGGTTCGGCCAGTCGGCGTAGAGCCCCGGCACGTCGGTGAGGATCACGAGTTTGCGGGCGCCGAGGGCGATCGCGAGGGCCGCCGCCGCGGCGTCGGCGTTGACGTTGAGGGAGTGCCCCGGGTGGTCGAGATCGGGCGCGATGCTCGACACGACGGGGATGCGCCCGGCGACCAGATGATCGATGACCGCCGTCGGATCGACCTGCACGACGTCGCCGACCCGGCCCAGATCGACCTCTTCCCCGTCGACCACGACCCCGCGGCGGCGGCCGCCGAACAGGCCGGCGTCCTCGCCGCTGAGGCCGGTCGCGATCGGCCCGTGGGAGTTGATCTTGGTGACCAGCTGCGGATTCACCTGGCCGGTGAGCACCATGCGCACCACACCGATCGCCTCGGTATTGGTGACGCGGTACCCGCCCTTGAACTCACTGGGGATCTCGAGGCGTCCGAGCATGTCGGAGATCTGGGGACCGCCACCGTGCACGACGACCGGCTGCACGCCGACGTAGCGCAGGTACGCGATGTCCTGTGCGAAGGCGTCCTGAAGTTCGTCCGACACCATGGCGTTGCCGCCGTACTTGACCACGACGATCTGGTCGCGGAACTTCTTCAACCACGGCAGCGACTCGATGAGCGTCGTCGCCTTCTGCGCGGCCTCTTCGGCGGGAGTGTCCTGGATGTCGGTCATGAGGCGTATGCGCTGTTCTCGTGCACGTAGTCGTGGGTGAGGTCGTTGGTGAGGATCGTGGCGGATGCCTCCCCCGAGCGCAGGTCGATGACGAGGTTCGTCGCCCGAGGCGTCAAGTCGACCTCTTCGCGCGGTCGGTCCGGACCGCCGGCCGTGCATACGCGCACGTCGTTCATCCAGACGTCGACGTCGTAGGGGTCGAACTGCGCGGAGGTCGTGCCGATGGCGGCGAGCACCCGACCCCAGTTGGGGTCGTTGCCGAAGATCGCCGCCTTGAAGAGATTGTTGCGGGCCACCGAACGGCCGACCTCGACGGCATCCTGCTCGGACACCGCGCCGCGCACCTCGATCGTGATGTCGTGGCTCGCGCCCTCTGCATCGCCCTGCAGCTTGACCGCCAGCTCCTGACACAGTTCGCGCAGCGCCGCGCGGAACGCATCGAGGTCCGGCTTCACACCGCTCGCCCCATTGGCGAGGAGGGTGACCTGATCGTTGGTCGACATGCATCCGTCGGAGTCGAGCCGATCGAACGTGGTGCCGGTCGCGGCACGGAGCGCCGCATCCGCCTCGAGCGGTTCGAGATCGGCATCCGTCGTCACGACCACCAGCATGGTCGCGAGACCGGGAGCGAGCATTCCCGCGCCCTTCGCCATGCCGCCGATCGTCCACCCGTCGCCCTGCACGACCGCCGTCTTCGCGACGGTATCGGTCGTCATGATCGCCCGGGCCGCGGCGTCGCCACCATCCGCGGACAACTCCGCGATCGCCTGCTCGGTGCCGGCGAGCACCTTCGCGCGGAACGCCTCGTCGCCGGTGCCGATCAGACCGGTGGAGCACACGAGCACGTCGCCGGCACTGATGGCGAGCAGCTCCGCGGCCTTCTCGGCCGTCTGGTGCGTCGTCTGGAATCCGAAGCTCCCGGTGAAGCAGTTCGCGCCACCGGAGTTGAGCACGACCGCCTCGACGACGCGGTCGGCGATCGCCTGCTGCGACCAGATGATCGGGTTCGCCTTGGCGCGGTTGCTCGTGAACACGGCGGCGCCGACTTTGCGCGGGCCACGGTTGACGACGACGGCGACATCGGGCTTGCCGGTGGACTTGAGGCCGGCGGCGACGCCTGCCGCCTCGAAACCTGCGGGGGCGGTGACGCTCACGGGGCGACTCCGTTCACTGAGAGCGCGCGATCCTCGGGGAGGCCGAGCGCGATGTTCATGGACTGGATGGCGGCGCCGGCGGTGCCCTTGACGAGGTTGTCGACAGCGGCGACCACGGTGACCCGATTCGCCGCACGGTCGATCGCGAGACCGATCAGCGCCGTGTTGGCGCCGAGCACGTCGGCCGTGCGCGGGAACACGCCCGCGGGCAGCAACTGGACGAAGGTCTCGTCGCCGTAGGCGTCCTGCCAGGCTGCGCGGATGTCGGCGTCGGATGCCCCGGGCGCGATCGGCGCGGTCGACGTGGCGAGGATCCCCCGCGACATCGGCACGATCACCGGCGTGAAGGAGATGCGGATGCCGTCGCCCGATATCCCGGTGCCCGCAGGCCCCGCCGCGGCGAGCGCCTGGCGGATCTCGGGGATGTGCCGATGGGTACCGCCGACGGCGTAGGGGTTCGCGGTGCCGAGGACCTCACTGGCGAGCAGATTGGTCTTCAGGCTCTTCCCCGCGCCCGAGGGTCCGACCGCGAGCACCGACACGATGTCGCCCGGGTCGATCACCCCGGCGGCGACCCCGGGCGCCAGGCTGAGGCTGACGGTGGAGGCGTTGCAACCGGGGGCGGCGATCCGGGTGGCACCGCGCAGGCTCTCGCGCTGCTTCGCTCCGTCGACGAGGAGCTCGGGTACGCCGTATGTCCATGCGTCGTGGAAGGCGCCTCCGTAGAACGCGTCCCAGGCGTCCTGAGAGGTCAGGCGGTGATCCGCCCCGGCGTCGATGACGAGCGGAACGTCGCCCAGCGCGTCCGTGTACTGCCCGGACTGCCCGTGCGGGAGCGCGAGCACGACGATGTCGTGACCCGCCAGGATCTCGGGCGTGGTGTCCTGCAGGGTGAGGTGCGCGAGGGAGCGCAGGTGTGGCTGGTGCTCGACGAGCGGCTGCCCGGCGTTCGAGTGCGCCGTGACCGTGCGGATCTCGATGTCGGGATGAGCGGCGAGGAGGCGGAGGATCTCGCCGCCCGCATAGCCGGATGCGCCGGAGACGGCGACGGAGTACGTCATGCTTCTACCTTAACGGTCGGGGCTGTCGGGGACCGGGGCGGCGACACCGGTGCTCGACCATCGTCCACCGGAATCGGCAGGCAGGAGCGCGGGGTCGCCTAACGTCGGCGGTCGCGGCGTCGGCGCACCGGAGCGGCGCTCGGGACGAGCGTCGAGACAGCGGAGGCGGCCGAAAGCATGTCGCGACGATAGCGCGCCCTCGACGGCATCCGCAAATCCATCACGTCATCGAGTCGCTGCGCCGCTCCCCGGGGAGCGGAATCCGGCCCCGTCACCCGCCGAGCTCGGCGAGGAGGTCGTCCTCGTCCGCCCGGCGCAGCCCGGCACGGCGCGGACGATCCACACCGCGCGCGCGTTCGTCGGCCAGGACCCGCTCGGCCGTGGCGTCGAGCGGGCTCAGCGCGCCTCCCGTCGCGCGGAACCTCTCGTTGCGGCGGGTCATGAATCCGGTCATGCCACCCGGCAACCAGAGCGGCAACGAGCGCACGCCCGTCCAGTACTCCACGCTCCGGGCGCGCAACCAGTCCTCGCTCGCCTCGCGCACTGCTGCCGTGTGTCCGGCGGCGCGGCGCACGACGTCGAGCATGTCGGCGAGCGGGATGCTGTCGCCGATCGCGTTCACGGCACCGGCAGCTCGCGCTGAGGTGATGTACGCGGCGAGGTCGTCGACGTCGATGATCTGCGCGACCCGACCGGCCAGGGGCGGCACCAGCACCGGCCGCTCCCCCGCCCGTGCGAACGCCGCCGCCCAGTAGCCGAAGCGGTCGCTCGGGTCGCCCTCACCCACGATCAGCCCCGGTCGCACGATCAGCGCCCGGTCGCCGAGCGCGGCGACGGCATCCTCCGCCGCCGCCTTCTGCGCACCGTAGTCGGCATCCTCCGCGCCGGAGGACGGATGCCGCGGCGCGCTCTCGTCGGCACCGACCGTCTCGTCGTCGGCGTACACCGAGATCGATGACACGTACGTCCAGCGCGCGGCGCGGTCTCCGAGCTCATCGACGGCCCGGGCGACCTGGGGCGCCGATGACGAGACGTCGACGACGAGATCCCCTGCGCCGTCGAGTCCGGCGTACGGGTCGGCACCGGCGCGGTCCCCGATCACGAGCGTCGCTCCGCGCGGCACCGGACGGGTCCCCCGCGCGAGGCACGTCACGGCGGCGCCCTCCTCGATGAGACGGCCGGCGACCCTGCTCGACAGCCATCCGGTGCCACCGAGGATCAAGGCATTCAGCATGACTCCAGCACACCAGCAACGGAGACGAGGCGGAACCGCATCCGCTCAGAGCAGAGTGTCGGATGCGGCTGACACGATGGGGCCATGCTCAGGACTCTCGCCGTCTCCGGCTACCGCTCGCTCGTCGACGTCGTCGTGCCGCTCGATCCGCTCACCGTGATCACGGGGGCGAACGGCACGGGCAAATCGAACCTCTACCGTGCGCTGCGCCTGCTCGCGGCGACCGGACACGGCCGCGCGGTCGCCGCCGTCGCGCGGGAGGGAGGCCTCGACAGCGTGCTGTGGGCGGGTCCCGAGACGCCGCAGGGTGAGGGCGCTCAGGGCACACGGCGCAGCCGACCGATCTCGGTGCGTCTCGGCGTCGCCGCCGACGAGGTCGGGTACCTCATCGACCTGGGCCTGCCGCAGACCGACGCGCGCAGCCTTTTCACGCGCGACCCCGAAATCAAACGCGAGCAGTTGTTCAGCGGCCCGTTCGCGCGGCCGGGAACGCTGTTCGTGGATCGTCAACGCGGCGGCGTGCGGGTGCGGGGCGACGACGGCTGGGAATCGGTGGGGCAGTCGATGGGACCGGGGCAGAGTGTGCTGCTCGACCTCGTCGACGGCACCGCGCGGTGGGAGACCGCATCTCTGCGCGCCCGGATCGCCAGCTGGCGCTTCTACGATCACTTCCGCACCGACGCTGCCGCCCCTGCGCGACTGCCACAGGTCGGAACCCGCACGCGTTGGCTGAGTGACGATGGCTCCGACGTCGCTGCCGTATGGGCCACGACGACGGAAGCCGGACGCGGCGCGGCGCTCGACGAGGCCGTCGACCGCGCCTTCCCGGGATCGCGAGTACAGATCTCCGTCACCGACGGCTCGTTCCGGCTGCACCTGCGGCAACCCGGGCTGCTGCGCCCGCTCGATGCCGCCGAACTCTCCGACGGCACTCTGAGGTACCTGTTGTGGTGCGCGGCCCTTCTGCCCGCCGACCCGCCGCCGCTCCTCGTCGTCAACGAGCCCGAGTCGAGTCTCCATGAGAGCCTCATCGACCCTCTCGGCTCGCTGCTCGCTCATGCGGCGTCCCAGACGCAGGTGATCGTCGTCACGCACTCGGCGCCCCTGCGCCGCGCACTCGCCGACGCGGGCGGGACGGTCGTCGAGCTCGAGTCGACCGGCTACGGAACCCGAGTGCGCGATCAGCTGCCGCTCGAGCGCCCCAGCTGGCACTGGCCGTCACGCTAGCGGAACGCTGCGCGACGGCCAGTGCCAGCAGGAGTCGGGCGGGGCTCAGTCGCGGAGAGCCGCCTCGAAGCGCTCGGCGGCGACGGCGACGCCCGCGAGCTTCGCCTCGCTGGCCTCCGCCGCTGTGAGAGTGCGGTCGTCGGCGCGGAAGCGCAGGGCGAAACTCAGGCTCTTCGATCCCGCAGGGACGCCTTCGCCGCGATAATCGTCGACCAAGCGCACCGATTCGAGAAGCGCACCTGCGCCCTCGGCGAGCGCTGCCTCGACATCCGCGGCCGGCACCTCGACCGGCACAGCGAGCGAGACGTCCTGCGTCGCGGCGGGGTAGGTCGAGAGCGATGCGGCGACGATGCGCTCGCCCGCGAGGGAGAGCACGAGATCGAGGTCGAGCTCGAGCACGGTCGCGCGCCCCGGGAGGTCCGCATCCGCCGTGACGGCGGGGTGGAGCTCGCCGACGTAGCCGACGGCGCGATCCGCGACGCGCAGCTCGCCCGTGCGCCCCGGGTGGAGGGCGGCACGCGTGCTCTGTACGACATCGATCTCGACGCCCGCGGCCGTCGCGATCACGCGCACGGCGTCGAGGGCATCCGAGAGTCCGGCAGGCTCGGCCGGACGCCCCGGCTGGCGCGGGGTCGCGTTACCGGTCAGGAGAACCGCGAGGAAGCGGTTCTGCGGCGGGATCGACGCGTTCAACTCGGCGAGCGTCTCCTCCGATGGGCGCTCCCCCAGCGGCGGAACCTCGTCCGTGCCGTAGGTCGCCCCGGGTTCGGGCAGGAACACCACGCCCGTGTCGAAGATCGCGAGGTCGGTGAGTCCGCGTGAGATGTTGCGGTGCGCCGTCTGGAGCAAGCCCGGCACCAGCGAGCGTCGCAGGAACGGCACCTGGCCGTCGAGCGGGTTCGCCAGGCGGATGCTGGGGAGGTGCTCCCCTGTCGCCGATCCGTGGAGGTCGTTCTGCGCCTCGGTCGTGAACGGGAAGGCGGGGGTCTCGACGAAGCCTGCGGCAGCCAGGGCGTTCGCCACCCGGCGGCGGCCCTGCTGGTGCGCGGTGAGCCCGCGACCCGACGGCGGCGTGGGGAGCACCGAGGGGATGCGGTCGAGCCCGTGGATACGGGCGACCTCCTCGGCGAGCGTCCACTTGTCGGTCAGATCGGGACGCCAGGTCGGAGGGATGACGGTCCACCCGTCGTCGGCAGCGGTCACCTCCGCTCCGATCGTCGTGAGGGCGCCGGTGATCTCGTTCTCCGTGTAGTCGACGCCGATGAGGCCCTCGACGAAGCCTTCGGGGAGGTCGATCTCGCCGACGAACACCTCGGCGAAGAGCGCGCCCCCCTCGTCGGTGAGCGTGCCGCCGGCCAGCTCGACCATGAGGTCGGCCGCGCGACGGGCCGCCACGAACGGGATGAGCGGGTCGACACCGCGCTCGAAGCGCTTGGACGCTTCGCTGGGCAGCTTGTGCCGGCGTGCGGTGCGCGCGATCGTGATGGGATCGAAGGACGCGGCCTCGATGAGGACGTCGGTCGTCGTGTCACTCATCTCGGTCGTGCCGCCGCCCATGACGCCGGCGAGGCCGATGGGTCCGGATTCGTCGGTGATGAGCAGATCCTCGACGTGGAGCGTGCGCTCCTGTCCGTCGAGAGTCGTCATCTTCTCGCCGGCCCGAGCGCGGCGCACCGTGATGCCGCCCGTGAGCTTGTCGAGGTCGTACCCGTGCAGCGGCTGGCCGAGTTCGAGCATGACGTAGTTCGTGATGTCGATCAGCACGCCGAGCGAGCGCATGCCCGCGAGCGAGAGCCGCGCGATCATCCACGGAGGGGTCGGGCGGGACGGGTCGACCCCTCGGACGACGCGGGTCACGAACTCGCTCGCGCCGACACGTCCGCGAACGGGCGCCTGATCGTCGACGATCGCGAGGTGGCCGGTGCCCGGCTGCAGCTCGGCGAAGTCCCGCTCGGCCGGGTCGCGGAACTCCGCGCCCGTCGCGTGCGAGTACTCGCGGGCCACGCCGCGCAGGGAGAAGGCGTACCCGCGATCGGGCGTGACGTTGATCTCGACCGCGACGTCGTCGAGCCCGAGGAGGGCGATCGCGTCCGTGCCGACAGGAGCGTCGATCCCCAGGTCGGACAGCACGAGGATGCCGTTGTGCTCGTCACCGAGCCCGAGCTCCCGCGCCGAGGCGATCATGCCGTCCGACACGTGCCCGTAGGTCTTGCGTGCCGCGATCGGGAACGGCCCGGGCAGCACCGCGCCCGGGAGCGTCACGATGACCTTGTCGCCGGCGACGAAGTTGTGAGCGCCGCAGACGATGCCGCGGACGCCGCCGTTCGCCTCACCGACGTCGACCTGGCACCAGTTGATGGTCTTGCCGTTGGACTGCGGTTCGCCCTCGAGCGAGACCACCTGTCCGACGACGACAGGACCCGTGATGTCGAAGCGGTGAACGTCCTCCTCTTCGAAGCCGACGGTCACCAGCGCCGCGAGGACGTCTTCGGGAGACGCATCCGCTGCCACATCGACGTACTCACGCAACCACGAAAGCGGGATGCGCATCACACCACCATCCCGTACTGCTCGCTGAATCGGACGTCGCCCTCGGCCATGTCACGCATGTCCTGCACATCGCTGCGGAACATGAGTCCCCGCTCGATGCCCATGCCGAACGCGAAGCCGCTGTACACCTCGGGATCGATCCCGGCCGCACGCAGCACGTTCGGGTTGACCATGCCGCAGCCGCCCCACTCGATCCACCGTGCCCCTCCCTTGAAGGTCGGGTGCCACAGATCGAGCTCGGCGGAGGGCTCGGTGAAGGGGAAGTAGTTGGTGCGGAAGCGCATCTTGGCCTCGGGGCCGAACAGCTGCTTCGCGAAGTGGTCGAGCGTGCCCTTGAGGTGCGCCATCGTGATGCCCTTGTCGATCACGAGGCCCTCGAACTGGGTGAACACCGGCAGGTGCGTCGCGTCGAACTCGTCGGTGCGGTAGACCCGCCCGGGGCAGAGCACGTAGATCGGCACGTCACGGTCGAGCATCGAGCGCACCTGCACGGGGCTCGTGTGCGTGCGCATGACCAGGTGTCGCGAGGCGGGGTCGACGTAGAACGTGTCCTGCTCCTGGCGGGCGGGGTGATCGACGTCGAAGTTGAGGGCGTCGAAGTTGAACCACTCGTGCTCGAGCTCGGGACCCTCCGCGATCTCCCATCCCATGCCCACGAAGATGTCGCAGACCTGGTCCTGGAGCAGGGAGAGCGGATGCCGCGCACCGACGCGCGTGCGAGACGGCACAGCCGTGATGTCGATCCGCTCGGCCTCGAGGCGCGCCGCGACCTCGGCGGCGGCGAGCTCGGCCTCCTTGGCGGCGAGCGCCTGGGTGACCTGACCACGCCCCTGGCCGACGAGCTTGCCGAAGGCGGCCTTGTTCTCGGGGGCGACCTGACGCATCGAGGCGTTCAGGACGGCGAGGGGCGAACCGTCGGCCACGTGGGCGGCACGGGCCGCCTTGAGCTCGGCGGTGTCGGTCGCTGCGTTGATCGCTGCCAGGGCGGCGGCGACAGCTGCTTCGACCGCTTCCGGGGTGATTTCTGGAGTCTCGGACACGAGAGACGAGTCTACCGGCGCGGGGTGGCGGGATCGGACGATCCCGCCGACCGTCACGCCCCGGGGGTTGCGCTTCGCCCGGTGTCCGTCCCGCCGCGCTGCAGCGTGATCAGCTCGGTGTTGGTCTCCCCCGCATGCTGACGCGGATCCGGAGCCGCGTCTCCGGCCCGGGGCGAACGCTTCGTGCGGCGCTGCAGGCGGAACGCGATGTACGAGAGCACCAGGCAGACGGCGACGTACATGGAGCCGCCGACGATCGCCGCGGGGATGAGCGGAGAGCCGTAGGGTGCCTGGTTGCCGATCTGGTTGATGACGTACAGCAGCTCCTGGTAGGTGATGATGAAGCCGAGAGCCGTGTCCTTCAGGGCGACGACGAGCTGCGCGATGATCACGGGCATCATGGCGCGAACGGCCTGCGGCAGGAGGATGAACCACATCACCCCGCTCTTGCGGAGTCCGATCGCGTACCCGGCTTCGGCCTGCCCCCGCGGGAGCGATTCGACACCGGCGCGCAACACCTCGGCGAGCACCGACCCGTTATAGACGATGAGCGCGATCACGACCGCGAAGTACGGCGACATCTTGACGCCGACGACGGGAAGCCCGTAGTACAGCAGCATCATGAGGACGAGCACCGGGACGGCGCGCAGCACCTCGATGATCCACCGGACCGGTTCCCGGACCCAGGCGTGCTCGGACAGACGTCCGATACCCAGCACGAAACCGAGCACGAGCGAGCCGATACCGGCGGCGGCGAAGGCGGCGAGGGTGCTGAGCAGACCCTCGCCGAAGCGTACCCAGACCGCGGAGAAGGTGAAGATGTTCCACTTCTCCGCCGTGAACTGACCGGTGGCGAACAGCCGCCACACGACCCAACCGAGCACGGCGAGCACCACGAGCACGGTCGCGACTCCGATGAGCCTGTTGCGGGCTATGGCGCGGGGACCGGGGACGTCGAAAAGAACGGAACTCATCGCGAGATCCTCCACTTGTTCTCGAGTACTCGCTGGACCCACGCGAGCAGCAGCACCAGCACGACGAAGATGACCATCACCCACAGCAGCACGACCAGGGCGCTCTCTCCGCGCTCACTGAGCGCGGCGCGGATCGTGCCCAGATTCACGACGGAGAAGCCGGCCGCGACCGTCGTGTTCTTCATGAGGGCGATGAGCACGCTCATCATCGGAGGGACGACGGATCGGGTCGCCTGCGGCAGGATGACGTAGCGCATGACCTGACCGAAGTTCAGGCCGATCGCCCGAGCGGCCTCGGCCTGGCCGACCGGCACCGTGTTGATTCCGGCGCGCAGCGCCTCTGCGACGTAGGTGGCCGTGTAGATGCCGAGGGCGATCACGGCGAGCAGGAGGGAGTTGACCCGTTCTCCGAGCAGGATCGGCAGGCAGAACGCGAAGAAGAACATGACCAGGGTCAGCGGGGTGTTGCGGATCCAGTTCACGTACACGCCGCCGACCGAACGCGCGATCGGGACCGGGGACACTCTGGCCGCGCCGACGATCAGTCCGAGGACGATCGCGATGAGACCTCCACCCAGGAACAGCGCGATCGTTCCCCACAGCGCTTCCCCCCAGAGGTCGAGGTGGTCGGTGATGACTCCCACTGGTGCTCCTGTCGATTCGTAGTGGCGCGACGCTCTGCCGATGAGCGGGGCGGCCGACGATGTCGGCCGCCCCGCTGCGATCAGCTGATCGGGTCGACCTCGGGCTGGGTCGCCTTGACGCCGGAGGCTCCGAGGTTGTTGTCGAAGATCTGCTCCCAGACGTCGCCGCCATCGGTCAGCTGCGTGTTGAAGTACTCCACGAGTGCCGTGTCATCCTTCGCCACACCGATGCCGTAGCGCTCCTCGCTGAACGGCTCGCCCACGACCTTGAGGTTGTCGGGGTCCTGAGCCGCGTAGCCGATGAGGATCGCCTCGTCGGTCGTGACGGCATCCACCTGGCCGTTCTTGAGGTCCTCGACGCACTTGGAGTACGTGTCGTACTCCTTGGTGGGTACGTCGGGGTAGTTCGTGTTGATGTTCTGGATCGGCGTGGAGCCCGTGGCCGAGCACACCGTGGTCGACGAGTCGAGGTCGTCGACGCTCGCGATATCGCTGTCTGCACCGACGAGGAGACCCTGACCCGTCACGAAGTACGGACCGGCGAAGGAGATCTGCTCCTTGCGCTTGTCGGTGATCGAGTACGTACCGACGTAGTAGTCGATGTCGCCGTTCACGATCGCCTGCTCGCGGTTCGCCGAGGCGATCGCCTGGAACTCGATCTTCTCGGGGTCGACCCCGAGCGATGCGGCCATCCAGCGAGCGATGTCGACGTCGAAACCGGTGCGCTCTCCCGTCACGGGGTCGAGGTAGCCGAGTCCGGGCTGGTCCTCCTTGACACCCACCTTGATCGTCCCGCTGGACGAGATCCGGTCGAACGTCGGGCTGCCGTCGAGGCTGACGTCGGACGCCACCGTCCAGGGCGTGCTGCTCGAGGCGTCGCCGCCGTCACCGCCGCCGTCGGTGCCCGTGCTCGACGGGGTGCCGCTGTTGCAGGCGGTCAGCGCGAGCAGCGCCGCCGCCGCGATTCCGATGCCTGCCAGTGTCCGTGTGCGTCGCATGTGCGTCTCCTTCGTGTGCTGTGGGTGCAGGGTCTGGTTGATCAGTGCGTGAGGAGCTTCGAGAGGAAGTCCTTCGCACGATCGCTCTTCGGGTGTGTGAAGAACTCCTCGGGCGTCGCCTCTTCGACGATCCGTCCGTCGGCCATGAAGACCACGCGGTCGGCAGCCTTCCGGGCGAAGCCCATCTCGTGGGTGACGACGATCATCGTCATGCCCTCCTGGGCGAGCTCGACCATGACGTCGAGAACCTCGTTGATCATCTCGGGGTCGAGCGCGCTGGTCGGCTCGTCGAAGAGCATGACCTTCGGATGCATCGCCAGCGCTCGCGCGATCGCGACGCGCTGCTGCTGCCCGCCGGAGAGCTGAGCCGGAAGCTTGGAAGCCTGCTGGGCGACGCCGACCCGCTCGAGCAGTTCCATCGCCTCTCGCTCGGCATCGGCCTTCTTGAGACCGCGCACCTTGATCGGACCGAGAGTGACGTTCTCGAGGATCGTGAGGTGGGCGAAGAGGTTGAAGGACTGGAAGACCATGCCGACATCGGCGCGGAGTTCGGCGAGACCGCGTCCCTCGGCGGGAAGCGCCTTGCCGTCGATGCTGATGGACCCGCTGGTGATCGTCTCGAGCCGGTTGATGGTGCGGCACAGGGTCGACTTGCCCGATCCGGACGGGCCGATCACGACGACCACCTCGCCGGCGTTCACGGTCAGGTCGATATCGGTCAGAGCCTGGAACTCGCCGTAGTGCTTCTGCACGTTGTCGACCACGACAAGGGCTTTACCGGTGGTCATCTTTTCTCCAAACTCGCCAGGTCGTCGGCAGTGCTCGATCGGGGGTCGGCCCCGGTGGGTTCAGTCTCGCGCCACCCGTCCCCAGGGGCATCCGCGTTCATCGTCGAACGGTGCGCGACCGACCTCACGATCCCAGAGCCCCCGGGCGCTGTCAGACTTCTTGAGGATTTCTTGAGGGTCGTAACAAGGGCGTTACGCGGCGGTCGCCGAGAGCCCCGGCGATCTCATCCACGCTGGTCGCGATAGAAGTCCACGGCCCCGGGGTGTAGCTCCACCGGCACGGTGAAGATCGCCTGGCGACGGCTCAGGAGTGCTGCCGCCGGCACGTCCTCCGCCATGCGCGAGCGCGCGTCGAAGAGCACCGTCAGCACGTCTCTCACGACCGCGCCCGGGGTCGCGGAGGCGACGATCAGATAGTTCGGAACAGCCATCGTCGGCACCGATCGCGCGATCCCGTAGGCGCCCGCGGGGAAGTCC
The DNA here is from genome assembly GCF_044748385.1 of Microbacterium sp. NPDC090003. Classification (NCBI taxonomy): domain Bacteria; kingdom Bacillati; phylum Actinomycetota; class Actinomycetes; order Micrococcales; family Microbacteriaceae; genus Microbacterium; species Microbacterium sp. NPDC090003. The sequence goes on along the minus strand of NZ_JBIVFW010000002.1, from coordinate 526,384 downwards.
GACGAACGGTAGGCGTCGGAGTACCGTTCGTTCACGGCATTGACCCAGTCCTGCTCGATCGGCAGCAGTCGCAGGGGCAGGGAACCCGAGAGGTTCTCGATGCCGGGCGTCGGCAGTCCCCCGACCCAGAAGAACCCGTCGATCTCGCCGCTCTGGAGCGCGGCGATCGACTCGCGCAGATCGAGCTGCGGATTACTCACCGACGCGTCGTCCACCCGGGCGGCAGCGAGGATGCGCGTGGCGATGACGTTGACGCCCGATCCGACGGCGCCCAGCGACACCGTCCTGCCGGCGAGTTCGGCGATGCCGTCGATGTCGGAGTCCGCCCGCACGACGACGTGCACATATTCGTCGTACAGGCGCGCCACCGCCTGGATCGGGAGGGGAGCGTCGAACGCGCCGCGACCGGCCACGGCATCCGCAGCTGCATCGCCCTGCGCGAATCCGAGCAGCGCCTCGCCGGACGCGACCCTGCGCAGGTTGTCGACGGAGCCATCGGTCTCGGTCACTTCCGCCGATACGCCGAGCGCGGTCGAGAGTTCCTCGGCGAGGTGCCCGCCGTAGTCGAAGTAGACGCCCGTCGTCCCTCCGCCGGCGATCACGGCCGTGTCCGTCGGCCACTCGCCCGCGCGCGGGCTGCAGCCGCTCGCGCCGAGGGCGACGACGGCGGCGCAGATCACGACAGCGATACGGCGCGCGATCCTGGGCATCCGATCCCGGATCATTCGATTCCCCCGTTCGCGAGCACGAGCGAGACCAGGAGACCTCCGTCGTCCGGCGATGACACGACCAGTTCGCCGCCGATCGATGCGAGCAGGTCGGTGGCGATCGCCAGCCCGAGTCCCGTGCCCGGGGTGTCGTCGCTGTCGGCGCTGCGCCAGAATCTGTCGGTGGCGTACTCCACCTGATCCCCGGCGAGCCCCGGCCCGTGATCGCGTACGGTCAATCGACAGCGTTCGCCGTCGCGTTCCACCCCCAGCTCGATCACCGAGTCGGCGGGCGAGAACTTCACGGCATTGTCGATGACCGCATCGAGTGCGCTCTCGACGATCGTGCGATCGGTCACGCACATGACGATCCCCTGCCCCGTGCGTCGGAAGCCGATGCCGCGGGGCCCCGCCACCTCGCGCCAGGCATCGCTGCGACGCTCGACGAGCGTGGTGAGGTCGACCGCCGAGAACATCGAATCGGCGCGACCGCTGCGGGCCAGGTTCAACATGGTCTCGAGGATCCGCGTCATCCGGCGCCCTTCCTCGCGCGTCTCCGCGATGTCGTCCTTCCAGTCGTCGTCGAGCCCCGTCGCCAGATGCTCGACACGCAGCAGCAGGGCGTTGAGAGGATTGCGCAGTTCGTGCGAGGCGTTCAACGCGAACTCCTGCTGGCGGGCGAGGCTGCGCTCGATCTCTTCTGCCATGCCGTTGAAGACCCGCGTCATCCGCCTCAGTTCAGGGGGCCCGGTGTCCTCCGCGACGCGCGCATCCATCTCGCCGTGCTCGATCGCCACCATCGCATCGTCGAGGCGCCGCACGGGCGAGAGCACCCAACGGGCGAGTTGGAACACCAGGAGAACGCCCAAGGAGATCGAGACGAGGGCGACTCCGATCAGGATCAGCAGTTGCTGCAGGATCGCCGTGCGCGGGGCCTCCACCTCGGCCGAGATCATCACCGCGCCGATCACATCGCCGTCGTCGAACACCGGCTCGACCATCGTGGCGTCCGAGATGATCCAGGGGAAGAATGCCTCCGGCGCCTCCGCGCGGCGCCCGGAGAGCGCGAGTCGCACCTGCTCGGCTTCCTCCTCGGAGAGCACCCCCGGCTCCGACTCGCTCGCCGCCCAGACGGACCCGGTGAGGTCGTAGACGGCGACCTCGATGCCGTAGACCTGCTCGAACCTGCGCGCCTCACCCTCGAACACCCCGGCCGCATCCGAGCGGAGCGCCTGCCGTGCTGTCGTGGCGAAGTAGCCGAGATCGCCGATCTGCTCGGTGTAGACGGCCTGCTGGATGCTGCGCGCGGCGCTCCATCCCGTCGCGCCGCCGAGGGAGAGGAGGATCGCGACCAGGGGCACCAGGAAGACGATCACGAGCCGCTTGCGCACCGGCTACGACCCCACGAGCCGGTAGCCGACGCCACGCACCGTCTCGATGACCCGGCGCGAGCCCGTCTTCTTGCGGATCGCTCCGACGTGCACTTCGAGCGAGTGTCCGAAGCCGCGCCAATCGGTGTTCCACACCTCGCGGATGAGTCGATCCTTCGGCACCGCGACTCCGGGATAGCGCGCGAGCACCGCGACGATGTCGAACTCCTTCGGCGTGAGATCGACCGCCTGGTCGTCGACCCGGAGCTGCCGCGCCACGAGATCGATCGCGACCGCACCGCCGTGTATCGTGACCACGCCGTCCGACTCGGGGCGCACCGCTCGCGACCGCCGTGTCACCGCCTCGATCCGGGCGAGGAGCTCGTGCACGTCGTACGGCTTCACCACGAAGTCGTCGGCGCCGGCACGCAGCCCCTTGATGCGCTCGGTGACCTGACTGCGCGCCGTCACGACGACGATCGGCACGTCGGAGCGGCCACGGATACGGCGGCACAGATCGATCCCGTCGACGTCGGGCAGACCGAGATCGAGGAGGACGACCTCGGTGTCCGCGCCCAGGAGATCCATCGCCGCGGCACCGTCGGATGCTCTCACGGTCGCATACCCCGAGCGGGCGAGGAAGGCGTCGAGCGCGGCGGCGACGCGATCATCGTCTTCCACGATCAGTATCCGCATGCGCTCCCCTCCTCTCCCCGTCGGCGGCGACGGACGGGCAGGAGCAAAAGTATCAGCCGACCGTCACGGCGCGCTGCGCGAACGCGCTCTCGTACAGGCAGACGCTCGCAGCGGTCGCAAGGTTCAGCGACTCCGCCTTCCCGAAGATCGGGAGGCGCAGAACACGGTCGGCCAGCTCCAGAGCGTCGTCCTCCAGTCCTCGTGCCTCGTTTCCGAACAGCCACGCGGTCGGTTCGGCGAGCACACCCTCGGCACGCGCGGAGAGCAGGTCGTCACCCTTCACATCCGCGGCGAGGATACGCAAGCCGGCTTCGTGTGCGCGGGCGACGACATCGTCGAGTTCCCCGCCGACGGAGACCGGGAGATGGAACAGCGATCCGGTCGTCGCGCGCACGACCTTGGGGTTGTACGGATCGACCGTGCGTCCGGTGAGGACGACGGCGTCCGCTCCCGCTGCGTCCGCCGCACGGATGATCGTCCCGAGGTTGCCGGGATCGCGCACCTCCTGGCAGATCGCGACCAGACGGGGGGATGCCGCGAAGACGTCGCGCACAGACGTCGGCGTCTGTCGGACGACGGCGACGAGCCCCTGCGGGGTGACCGTGTCGGCCATCGCGTTCAGGACGTACTCGGTGACGTGCTCGACATCGATGCCGGCATCCGCGGCCTGCGCCCGGATGTCGGGATGCCTCTCCCACCCGGTCGGGGTGGCGAAGAGTTCGACGATCGCCTCGGGACGGTAGGTCAGCGCCTCTCGGACGGCTTGCGGCCCTTCGAGGAGGAAAAGCCCGGTCTCGGTGCGTGCGCTGCGCTTCGTCAGCTTCGCGACGGCTCGGACTCGGGGGGAGCGGGGGTTCTCCAGCACCATCTCAGTCTAGAGAACACCTCCCCCGCGCCGAGCCATTGAGGCAGGCGCAGTTACAGGTTCGATCGATAGGGTTCGCGCGTGGCCACCGACAGCGCATCATCCTCGCGGGCGAGGCGACGCCGACGGATCGGTTCCGCTGCCGCAGCCGCGTGCGTCATCGGCGTCGGCCTTCTCGTCCACGGTCTCGCCGAGGGGCCGGTGGGCGACATCGCCGGGGACGCCCTCTACGCCGTGCTGATCTACGCACTCATCACCTGCGCGCTCCCCCGTGCGCGCTCCGACGCCGTGGCGGTGGCGGCCGCCCTCGTGTGCGCGACCGTCGAGTTCTCACAGCTCACCGGCATCCCGCGCGCTCTGGCCGAGGCGTTCCCACCCGTGCACCTGGTGCTGGGTTCCGGATTCGATCCCCGGGATCTGGTCGTCTACGTCTGCGCCGTCGCGGTGACCGTCGCTATCGACGTCGGCGTGCGCTCCGCGCTGCGACCACGCCGCGAGAATGCAGAAGGCGCCCTCCCGGAGGAGAGCGCCTTCTGAAGAGATCGCTGCTTACGCAGCCGACTTCGGAGCGTTGACGTCGGAAGGCAGCGCCTTCTTGGCCGTCTCGACGAGAGTCGTGAACGTCGCCGCGTCGTTGACCGCGAGGTCGGCGAGCATACGACGGTCGACCGTCACACCCGCGAGGCCGAGGCCCTGGATGAAGCGGTTGTAGGTGATGCCGTTCTGGCGTGCCGCAGCGTTGATGCGCTGGATCCAGAGGCGACGGAAGTCACCCTTGCGCTTGCGACGGTCCCGGTACGAGTAGACCAGGGAGTGGATGACCTGCTCCTTGGCCTTCCGGTAGAGGCGCGAACGCTGGCCGCGGTAACCGGAGGCGCGCTCGAGGATGACCCGGCGCTTCTTGTGAGCGTTTACCGCCCGCTTGACTCTTGCCATTTTCCTGTATTCCTATCGTGCGTTCGGCGCGTCAGCGACCGAGAAGCTTGTTCGCGACCTTGGCGTCTGCCTTCGACAGAACCTGGTCCTGGTTGAGGCGACGGGTGCGACGGCTCGACTTGTGCTCGAGGTTGTGACGCATGCCAGCCTGCTGCTTCTTCAGCTTTCCGCTGCCGGTGATCTTGAAGCGCTTCTTCGCACCCGAATGGGTCTTCTGCTTCGGCATCTTCTCTTCCTTCGTATGGCGCCTTCTCAGGCGACGGTGTCAACCCGCGGTGCGGGAGTGTGTGGGGCGGGTGTCACTCCGCGGCGGCTTCGGCCGGAGTCTCGGCCTTCGCCTCGCGGGCAGCCTGCTTGTTGGCGGCGCGCTGTGCGTCGCGAACGGCGTTCTGCTCCTGCTTGGCCTCGGACTTGCTCTTCAGCGGAGCCACGACCATCACCATGTTGCGGCCGTCGATCGTCGGGTTCGACTCGACGGTTCCGAGCTCCGCGACGTCCTCGGCGAACTTGCGCAGCAGACGAACGCCCTGCTCGGGACGCGACTGCTCGCGGCCGCGGAACAGGATCATGGCCTTGACCTTGTCGCCGGCCTTCAGGAAGCCCTCGGCACGCTTGAGCTTGGTCGTGTAGTCGTGCGCCTCGATCTTCAGGCGGAAGCGAACCTCCTTGAGAACGGTGTTCGCCTGGTTGCGGCGAGCCTCCTTCTCCTTCTGGGCGGCTTCGTACTTGAACTTGCCGTAGTCCATGATCTTGACCACGGGGGGCTTCGAGTTGGGTGCGACCTCGACGAGGTCGAGGTCGGCTTCCTGCGCAAGGCGCAGCGCCGCCTCGATGCGGACGACGCCGATCTGCTCACCCGCGGGGCCGACGAGGCGGACCTCGGGGACGCGGATGCGCTCATTGGTGCGGGGATCGCTGATGCGGAACTCCTTAGACGATGGGATTCGGCCACCGGGATGCTGTCAGCATTCCGGGCGAAATCAGAATCGTCCCCCACCCACCGGCCTTCAGACGCCGGCTTCGCACCCTGACGACCGTCCCGCTCTGTGAGCGGATCCGGTGGAGTGCAAGACCCGGTAGCCTGGAACGGCAAGCGCGGGTGGGAAGTGAATCCTCTTTCGTGCCGGAGCATGACGCTCCGGAGCCCGACAAAGTCTAACAGAAGGCAAGGCGAAGTGACGAACCAGGCATCCAACGAGGCTGACCGCGAGCGCGAAGAGCGCTGGGCACGGCAGGAGGAGGCCGCGTCGTCCGCGACGCGCGACATCGCCGACGTCCCCGCCGTCGAGGTCATCACGACCGCCGCCGTGCACCTCATGAGCGCGGCCGCCGTCAAGCTCGGTCTCGCCGACGACCCGAACGCGCAGGACCAGCTCGACCTCGACGAGGCGCGCAAGCTCATCAACTCCCTCGCGGGGCTCATCACCGCCGGCGCCCCGGAGATCAGCGACATGCACGCGCGCTCTCTGCGCGACGGATTGCGCTCGCTCCAGCTCGCCTTCCGGGAGGCGTCCGTCATCCCCGACCCGATCGGCAAAGGGCCGGGCGAGAAGTGGACCGGCCCGGTCAACTAGGCTCTCCGAGGCGAGCGCAGCGACGCCGCGGGTCAGGCGCTGCGGCGGAGCTTCACGGTGAGAGAGTCCGCGAGCACCGCGATGCGGTCATCGGACGCCCACCGCTGAGCGAGGCGGGCCAGCACCGCGTCGAGGACCTCGCGCTCGAGACCGTCGACGAGTTCGAGGATCACGATCAACTCGGGACCCCGCAGACGCGCATCCGGGTCGCCCGCCGCCACGGCCACGTCGATCACCGCGAGCTCCTGCGCGATGCTCGCCTGCAGGGCGGCGAAGACCTCGGGCGAGAGGAAGCTCGGTTCCCACGCCTGATCCTGCGCGATCGCCCACACCGCGGGGCGGCGGATCACGAACTCGGTCTCCGACGTCGGGTCGAGCACGATCAGGTCGGTGTCGTCGGCGGATGCCGCGAGAGCCGCGCGAACAGCCTCGACGGGGATGGGTCGCGCCGACGCATCCCATCGCCGCATCGCGTCCACCGAGGAGAACACGGGCTGCACGCGGCGCCCGTCCGGGGCCGCGACCGTGACGATCGAGAGCTCCTGCGTCTTGTCGACGGCGAGACCACTCGGGGCCACGCCCTCCTCCCCTTTCTCGGCCACGAGCGGGATGAGCACACGAGAATGGCGGAAGGCGTCCACGACCTCCGTCTGGCTGCCGGCGCCCGCACGGAAGCTCAGCAACGCGGCGAGCAGAGCGGGGTCGGCGGAGCCGTCGTCGGCGGCGTGCTGGTTCGCCTCGAAGCTGCGCCCCTCCCAGGGAACGCCCGCGGAGTCGCCACGGTTGACCGGACCTTCGTCGTCATGGGAACCGTAACCGTGCGGGCCGTGACCGCACGAGTCGTCAGTCGCCGGCGACATCCAGCGCCTCAGCCAGGGTGAACGCCCCGGCGTACAGGGCCTTGCCGACGATGGCACCCTCGACTCCGAGCGGCACCAACTCGCGCAGCGCGGCGATGTCGTCGAGGCTCGAGATACCGCCCGAGGCGACGACGGGCTTGGGCGTGCGCGCGGTGACCTCGCGCAGGAGTTCCAGGTTCGGCCCGCGGAGCGTGCCGTCCTTGGTCACGTCGGTGAGCACGTAACGGCTGCAGCCCGCGTCTTCCAGGCGGTCGAGCACCTCCCAGAGGTCGCCGCCCTCCTTCGTCCACCCACGCGCAGCGAGGGTGGTACCGCGGACGTCCAGACCGACGGCGATCGCTTCGCCGTAACGGCCGATCACATCGGCCGCCCACTCCGGGTTCTCCAGCGCGGCCGTCCCGAGATTGATCCGGGTCGCCCCGCTCTCGAGAGCGGCCTCGAGGGTCGCGTCGTCGCGGATCCCGCCCGAGAGCTCGACGTTGACGCCGCGGTACTGCTTGATGACCTTGCGCAGGATCGGCGCGTTGCTCCCCCGGCCGAACGCCGCATCGAGGTCGACGAGGTGGATCCACTGAGCGCCCTGCGAGACCCACTCGCCGGCGGCATCCAACGGGTCGCCGTAGCTCGTCTCCGTGCCGGCCTCGCCCTGCGTGAGGCGAACCGCCTTGCCACCGGCGACATCGACCGCGGGGAGCAGCGTGAGAGAGGGAGACTGTGCGAAGTCGTTCATGACGTCCTTGGTGTGGGGGCTCGGCGCCCGCTGCGGGCACGAGATTCGAGGGTACTCTGCGGTCGCGCGGGCCTCAAAATGCGTGACGCCGGGCGGCGTCTCTCAGAGACTCCGGGTCCAGTTGCGCAGCAGGCGGATGCCCGCGTCCCCCGACTTCTCGGGGTGGAACTGCGTCGCGGTGAGCGGGCCGTTCTCGACCGCGGCCAGAAACGGATCGCCGTACGTCGTCCACGTGAGAACGGGCTGCGGGAACGGCGGGATGACGTCGAGCTCCCAGGTCTGTGCCGCGTACGAGTGCACGAAGTAGAAGCGTTCGTCCTCGATGCCGTCGAACAGGACGCTGTCGGGCCCCGGGGACACCGTGTTCCAGCCCATGTGCGGGAGGACCGAGGCGTTGAGCTCGGTGACTGCCCCCGGCCACTCCCCCAGTCCCTCGGTGTTCTGCCCGCGTTCGACGCCGCGTTCGAAGAGCACCTGCATCCCGACGCAGATCCCCATGACCGGGCGTCCACCCGCGAGCCGGCGATCGATGATGTCGTCTCCCCCGTGCGCCCGCAGCGCGTCTCGGACCGCGGCGAACGCGCCGACACCGGGCACGAGCAGCCCATCGGCTTCGAGTGCCTCGGTGCGATCGCGGGTGAGAACGGTATCCGCTCCCGCGGCGACCAGCGCCTTCACCGCCGAGTGCACGTTGCCGGACTCGTAGTCGAAGACGGCGACCCGAGGTGTGCGGGTCACAGTGCACCCTTGGTCGACGGGATGCCGTCGACCAGCGGGTCGAGCGCCTTGGCCTCGCGGAAGGCGCGCGCGAAGGCCTTGTACTCCGCCTCGGCGATGTGGTGCGGGTCGCGGCCGCCCAGCACGCGCACGTGCACGGTGAGCGCGGCGTTGAACGCGATCGCCTCGAAGGTGTGACGCACGAGCGAGCCCGTGAAGTGGCCACCGATGAGGTGCTGTTCGAAGCCCGCGGGTTCCCCCTCGTGCACGAGGTACGGGCGACCCGAGATGTCGACGACAGCCTGGGCCAGCGCCTCGTCGAGGGGCACGAGTGCGTCGCCGTAGCGAGAGATGCCCGCCTTGTCGCCGAGCGCCTCGCCGATCGCCTGGCCGAGCACGATCGAGATGTCCTCCACGGTGTGGTGCGCATCGATGTGGGTGTCGCCCGACGCCCGCACCGTCAGATCGGTGAGCGAGTGCTTGGCGAAGGCGGTGAGCATGTGGTCGAAGAACGGCACGGAGGTGTCGATGCGGCTGGCGCCGGTGCCGTCGAGGTTCAGCTCGAGCTCGACGGTGGACTCCGACGTGCTGCGCACGCGACGCGCGACGCGCGGGGTCGGGGTGGAGGTGCTCATGATGCCGATTCTATCGAGGCGAGCGCATCCAGGAACGCCGTGGTCTCCGCCTCGGTGCCCGCGGTGACGCGCAGGTGGCCGGGGATCCCGACGTCACGGATCAGCACGCCCTGCTCGTAGAGGCGCTGCCACGTCGCCTTCGGGTCGGCGACACCGCCGAACAGGACGAAGTTCGACCAGGACTCGTGAGGCGTGTATCCGAGCGCCTCGAGCGTCGCCGTGATCCGATCGCGTTGCGCGACGATCTCCTCGACCATGCCCAGCATGACGTCGGAGTTGCGGAGCGCCGCGACCGCCGCCGCCTGGGTGAGCGCGCTCAGGTGGTACGGCAGCCGAACGAGACGCAGAGCGTCGATGAACGCGGGATCGGCGGCCAGGTATCCCACTCGCGCTCCGGCGAAGGCAAAGGCCTTGCTCATCGTGCGCGACACCGCGAGCCGCGGGCGCCCCTCCAGCAGCGTGAGCGCCGAAGGTGCGTCGTGCGGAGCGAACTCCTGATAGGCCTCGTCGACGACGACCACACCGCGAGTGGCGGCATACACCGCTTCAACGACATCGAGTCCGAGCGGCGTACCCGTGGGATTGTTCGGAGAGCACAGAAGAACGACATCGGGATCGGCCTGCTCGATCTGAGCGACCGCCTCTTCCGGGGTGATCGTGTAGTCGGGCTGGCGCTCCCCCGCCATCCAGCGCGCGCCTGTCCCCTGAGTCAGCAGCGGGTACATCGAGTACGTCGGCGCGAAGCCGAACACCGTCCGCCCTGGCCCCGCGAAGGCCTGGAGGATGTGCTGGAGAACCTCGTTTGACCCGTTGCCTGCCCAGATCTGCGCGGCGTCGAGGCCGTGACCCAGGTACTGTGCGAAGCCTTCGCGGAGAGCGGTGAACTCGCGGTCGGGGTAACGATTCACGTCACGGAGCGCGACCGCGATGTCGTCGAGGATGTCGCTCGCCACCGCATCCGGCACGGGATGCGTGTTCTCGTTGACGTTCAGAGCGATCGGAAGCGGCGCCTGAGGGGCCCCATACGGGGTGAGCCCTCGGAGATCGTCGCGGAGAGGGAGATCATCGAGCGAAGAAGTCACCACTCCATGCTAGGCGGCACAGCCGGGCGCGCTCTTCGCGTTACCGCCTTTCGCGATCCGGACGACCGTCCGGACGAATCAGCTCGCGTACTCCGCCGGGATCGACAGCTCCTGGCCGATCTGCAGCACGCCGCCCTGCAGCATGTTGAGACGGGTGATCTCGCCGATCACCTCTCGCGGGTCGGACTCGGGCGAGACCTCGGCCGCGATCGACCACAGCGTGTCTCCGGGCATCACGGTGACCGTCTCGAACGTCACCGTGCCGGCGCCTTCTCCGGTCGCCAGCGCGCTACCGCCGCTGAGTGCGGCGAAGGCGATGCCGAACGCGAGAGGAAGCGCGGCCAGGGCGAGCAGGACACGACGACCGCGCGCCGTCAGCCGGAGACGCGTCGACGGGTGAACCGGACGGACGGCTACGGTGCTGAAGGTGATGCTGCTCATGTCGTTCTCCTCTGCCTTGCTCCGGCGAACCGGAGGTCTGTCATCACCCGCGAGCGATGACCACGTTGGCGTAGCGTTCGCATCCGCCTCTCGGCCGGGAGAGGCGAGTGCGAAGCTACGTTCCGAAGGTATCTTCGAATTCGAATATCTGTCAAGCTTTCTTCGAAATCGCATTCGCGATTTCGCCGACACGCTCGAACAGATCTTCCACATCCGCGCTTTTCTCGGATACGGTTTCGATATCAACACCGAACCACGGGCCTCCGACATTCGACGAAGGACGCCGGAATCGCGCACCGAAGGAGCATCATGAGCGAGATCACCGCCCCCGATCCCGAGGCACCGCGCACACGTCGTCGGAAGAGCCTGAGCCCCAAGCAGATGGCCATCCTCGAGGTGATCCAGGCGTCGATCGCCCAGCAGGGGTATCCGCCCAGCATGAGGGAGATCGGCGACGCCGTGGGGCTCAAGTCGCTCTCGAGCGTGACCCACCAGCTCGGCCAGCTCGAGCTCAGTGGCTACCTGCGTCGCGATCCCGGCAAGACGCGTGCCATGGAGGTCCTGATCGATCTGCCCGGCACGAGCACCGAGAACCCCGCAGATGTCGCGACTCCCGTGGGCGACGCCGCTCTGGTGCCCCTCGTCGGCCGCATCGCCGCCGGCGTCCCGATCACGGCCGACCAGCACGTCGAGGAGATCTTCCCTCTGCCGCGACAGCTCGTCGGCAAAGGCGATCTGTTCATGCTCAAGGTCTCGGGCGAGTCCATGATCGACGCGGCGATCTGCGACGGCGACTGGGTCGTCGTCCGGTCCCAGCACACCGCCGAGAACGGTGAGATCGTCGCGGCGATGCTCGACGGCGAGGCGACGGTCAAGACCTTCCGGCGCCGCGACGGCCACACGTGGCTGCTTCCGCGCAACTCCGCGTTCGAACCGATCCTGGGCGACGAAGCCGTCGTGCTCGGAAAGGTCGTCGCTGTTCTCCGCGCGGTCTGACACGCACCCGGGCCCGTCGCGCTCCCGCCGACGCATAGGCTCGAACCATGTCGTCACCGTACGGTTCCTGGCCCTCGCCCTTCACCGCGGCATCCGTTGCCGCGGCCTCACCCCGCCTCGACGGAGCACGGTTCGTCCGTGAGGAGATCTGGTGGGCGGAGTCGGTGCCCGCCGAGGGCGGTCGGATGACGGTGCGCTCCTCGCTCGGCCACGAGGTGCTCCCTGCGCCCTGGGGCGCGCGTTCGCGCGTGCACGAGTACGGCGGCGGAGCATGGACGGCGGATGCCGATGGCACCCTCTTCTTCGTGCACGCCGACGATCAGCGCGTCTACCGGTTCCGACGCGGGACCGAGCCCGTGGCGCTCACCCCTCCGGGCCCCGCCCACGGCGGGCTACGTGTGCAGAACGGCCGTCTTCTCGCCGTGCGGGAGGACTCGAGGGAGCATCGTCGAGCGATCGTCGAGATCCCGACCGACGGGTCGGCCGGCGAGTCCGCGTCCGCCGTCATCGTGCACGTCGAGAGCGGCGCGTTCTACGCCCATCCCGCGCTCTCCCCCGACGGCACGCGGCTGGCCTGGGTCGAGTGGTCGGGCGAGCGGATGCCGTGGGACGAAGCGCATCTGCGTCTGCGCGACCTGCGCACCGGCGAGACCGGCTCCGTGTCCACGCGTGCGGCTCTGCAGCCGGAATGGCGATCCGAGAGCGAACTCGTCTTCGCCGACGACCACGACGGGCGCTGGGGAGTCCACCGGATCGCTGTCGACGGGATCGCGCCCACGACTCCGCCGGTCCCACTCGCCCCCGCCGACGCCGACACCGGCTACGGACTGTGGGTTCTCGGCAATCGTTGGTTCCAACCTCTCGATGACGGTCGTCTCGTGGCCGTGCGCACGAACGGCCGAGACGAGATCGTCGTCCTTTCCGCCGACGGCTCGGAGCGACGCGTCGAGGCGCCGTGCGATGGACACGTCAGCATCGATGACGTCGTCGGCTCGCTCGTCCTCCTCTCGGGCAACGGATCGGGTGTCACCTCCGGCGTGTGGTGCGCCGATCTCGACACGGGTGCCGTCGTCGCGGTCCGCGGGGGCGAACCCGTCGATCCCGCGTGGATGCCCTCGCCCCTCCCGCTCACCTTCGACGGCCTCCACGGTCCGGTTCACGCTTACGCGTATCCGCCCGCGAACCCGGGTGCTGCGGCATCCGCCGACGAACTCCCGCCTTACCTGGTGCTGGTGCACGGCGGCCCGACGGCCCACGTGACCGGCGCGACCTCGGCGGCACTGGCTTTCTATACGAGCCGTGGGATCGGGGTGCTCGACGTCAACTACGGCGGGTCGACGGGCTATGGACGCGCCTATCGCGAGCGACTCGACGGCCAGTGGGGTGTCGTCGACGTCGACGACGTCATCGCCGCGGCGCATGGCCTCGCGGAGTCCGGCCTTGCGGACCCGACGCGCCTCGCGATCCGCGGAGGCTCGGCCGGCGGGTGGACCGTCCTGTCCGCGCTCGTGCGAGGGGGCGCCTTCGCGGCCGGTATCTCGCGCTACGGCGTCTCCGACCTGAGGATGCTCGTGGCCGACTCCCACGATTTCGAGAAGCACTACATCGACGGCCTCGTCGGTCCGCTCCCAGCGGCCGAAGAGCTCTACATCGAGCGCTCCCCCCTGACGCACGCCGACCGGATCGGTGTTCCGGTGCTGCTGCTGCAGGGCGCCGATGACATCGTCGTCCCGCCGTCGCAGTCCGAAGCCATCCGCGAGGCACTCGCCCGACGGGGCGTCGATCACGAGTACGTGCTCTACCCCGGAGAAGGACACGGCTTCCGGCGCGCGGAGACCGTCGTCGATGCACTCGAGCGCGAACTCGCGTTCCTCGGTCGGGCATTCGGCTTCACGCCGTCGCCCTGAGCGGCGGCTATTCGCCGACGCGGTTGCGCAGTCGCATCGCGCGTTCGGCCTCGCGCGTGTCCTGACGCTCGCGGAGCGTCTGGCGCTTGTCGTACTCGCGCTTGCCCTTCGCGAGTGCGATCTCGACCTTGGCGCGACCGTCGGAGAAATACAGCTTGAGCGGGATCAGCGTGTAACCGCCCGCCGAGACCGCATGGGCGATCTTCGCGATCTCCTCGCGGTGCAGCAGCAACTTGCGGATGCGCTTGGCCGAATGGTTCGTCCAGTGCCCCTGCGAGTACTCGGGGATGTGCACGGAGTCGAGGAAGACCTCGTTGCCCTTGACGAACGCGTAACCGTCCGAGAGATTCGCGCGCCCCTGACGCAGTGACTTGACTTCGGTGCCGGTGAGCACCATCCCCGCCTCGTACGACTTCTCGATGTTGTAGTCGTGACGTGCGCGACGATTGGTCGCGATGACCTTCTCCCCGCGTTCCCTGGGCATGATGCTCTCCTGATCCGTGTCGTGCGCTCGCACAACAGCCTTTCAGCATACCTGCGTCGCGTGCCTCCGAGCCACTTCCGGCTCGGCGGCCAGGGTCAGGTGCGCAGCCAGCGCCGGATCGCGAACCCCGCGGACAGCGCGGCGAGCACGACACCGATGCCGATCAGCACCGGCACCACCCACGCGGCATCCTGCATTCCGATCCACGTGGTGATGAAGGGCACGCGTCCCCGCAGGTATCCGTTCACCCCGAAGTGGACACCGGCGACGATCGCGGCGCTCGCGAGAGCGGATCCGAGGAGAGCGGCGAAGACGCCCTCCAGCACGAACGGGGTCTGGATGAACCGGTTCGACGCGCCCACCAGGCGCATGATCCCGATCTCCTTCCGTCGCGCGTACGCCGACAATCGGATGGTCGTGGCGATGAGCAGCGTCGCCGCGATGAGCATGAGCACGGCGATCCCGACGGCCACGTATGTCGCGACGGTGAGGGCCGAGAACAGCGGTTCGAGGTATTGCAGTTGATCCTTGACCTGCTCGACGCCGGTCTGACCGCTGAAAGCCTCGGAGAGCACCTGGGACTGCCCCGGATCCTTCATCGTCACGAAGAAGACCTCGAACGCCTGGTCCGGGGTGATCACGCTCGCCTGTTCCTCGCCCACCTGCTCGACGAGCTTGGCGTAAGTGTCTTCCTTCGTGTCGAAGGTCATCGAGCTGATGAGCGGTGCGAGCGCGTCGCCCTCGAGCTGGGCGCGCACCGAGGCGACCTGCTCCTCGCTCGCAGCCCCGTCGACGCAGGTGTCGGACTCCGACACCGCCGAGCACATGTACACGGCGACCTGGGCGCGTTCGCTCCAGTACCCGCGCATGACGCCGATCTGCGACTGCATCAGGATCGCGGCGCCCACGAAGGTGAGCGAGACGAACGTCACGAGCACCACCGAGATCACCATCGAGATGTTCCGGCGCAGGCCCAGAAGGGCCTCGGTGAGGATCAGTCCGATTCTCATGAGGTCGGCCCCACTTCTTCGTCGTCGCCGCTGGAGAGGCCGAGTCTGTCGGCGACTCCGAGCTCGGCGACGTTCACCTCGGGGAGCACGATCGGATGCGTGCGCGGACCTGTGGGAGGCGTGGGCGCGGCATCGTCTTCGGTAGGCACCGCCGCTTCGGCGACGGGCTCCGCAGGAGCCGCGGCGGGCACCGGATCCGAGGTCGGCGCGGGTGCCGGGGCGGAGGGAACCGGAGCGGATGCCGACGCGGCGGGAGTCGGAGCGGATGCCGCGGCCTTGCGCTGTGCGCTGAGCTCCTCGGTCAATGCCGCCCGCACGATCGACAGATCCGACGTCTGACGCTGCACCTCCTGCACCGCCGTGAGGGCGGCCGCGGCTGCGGCACCGCGCACCTCCTCGGGAACGAGCCGCGGGATGTTGGAGGTGTCGCCGTAACCGCCGTGCACCTCGTCGCGGACCATCACGCCATCTCGGAGCTCGATCACGCGGCGCTTCATCTGATCGACGAAACCGGCCTCGTGCGTGGCCATGAGCACGGTCGTGCCGCCGGCGTTGATGCGAGCGAGCAGCTGCATGATGTCGACCGAGGTGGCGGGGTCGAGGTTTCCCGTCGGCTCATCCGCGAGCAGCACCTGCGGGCGGTTGACGAGAGCGCGCGCGATCGCGACGCGCTGCTGCTCACCGCCCGAGAGCTCGTGCGGCATGCGCTTCTGCTTGCCGTCGAGACCGACCAGGGCCAGCGCCTCGGGAACGGCCTGCTGGATGAAGCCCCGTGACGAACCGGTCACCTGCAGGGTGAAGGCGACGTTCTGGTACACCGTCTTCGACGGAAGCAGCCGGAAGTCCTGGAACACCGAACCGATGTGGCGCCGGAAGTACGGCACCTTGCGGTTCGCGAGCGATCGGAGGTCGCGCCCCATCACGGCGACGCGTCCCGTGGTGGGCACGTCCTCGCGCAAGATGAGCCGCAGGCAGGACGACTTCCCGGAGCCCGAGGCGCCGACGAGGAAGACGAACTCCCCGCGCTGCACCTCGAAGTCGACTCCGGAGAGGGCGGGCTTGGACGTCCCGCGGTAGCGTTTCGTGACGTTCTCGAACCGAATCATGGCGGTACGAGCCTAAGCGCGCTCCCCTCCCGCGCCGCGTGCGACACCCCGCGCGGGCCGGACGTACGAGAGTGCATCGTTGGACATCCGTCTCCGTCGATGTCCCGGGCCACTGCTATACATGAAGTGGCAGTCCGCGGCATCCACGCGGACGCGAGATCCGAGGGGGATGCCATGACGACACCTGCAGGCTGGTACGACGACGGTTCCGGGCGTCAGCGCTGGTGGGACGGCGAGCAGTGGACCGAGCACTTCGCCCCCGAGGCGACCGCTCCCGAGGCGACCCCGGTCTCCGCGCAGCCGACCGAGCAGGTCGCGGAGGAACCGCTCCCCGTCGTTCCGACCGAGGCCGAGATCGATGCGACCATCGCGGTCGCCGAAGAGGACGAGCCGTCGGCGCATGCGGATGCCGCAGCCGGGGAGACCGAATCCGGTTCCGCCCCCGAATCGCCCGCGTACGTCGCCCCCGAATCGCCCGCGTACGTCGCCCCCGAATCGCCCGGTTTCTCGGCTCCCGAGGCGCCCGCCTCTGCCGTACCCGAAGCGCCCGCGTACGCGGCTCCCGAACCCCCCGCATATGCGGCCCCCGAGGCGCCTGCGTACGCGGCGCCGGCCGTCTCCGCGCCCGGCTACCCGACGAGCGCCCCCGGCACCGCTCCGGCCTACGGCGTCACTCCGACGGGCGCTTACCCCGGCAGCGCTCCCTACGGCGGCGCCCCCGGCGGCTACGCCCCGTACCCGGGTTCCGCCGTCGCCGAGCCCCGCCCGATGTCGGTTCTCGGCCTGGTCGGACTCGGTCTCGCCGTTCTGGGAACGATCCTCGTCTGCTTCCTGCTGACCGCGGTCTTCGGCTGGATCCTGCTCTTCGCCGGCCTCGTCGTGTCGATCGTCTCGCTCTTCCTCAAGGGCAAGAAGTGGCCGGGAATCACGGGAATCGGCGTGTCCGTCCTGGGTGGAATCGTCGGCGGCATCATGGCGATCGTGTTCTTCACGTTCGGTATCGCCCAGATCGCGATCGACACCGCGGAGTCGTACTCACCCCCGCCCGTGCCCTCGATCGGCACCGACGGCGGAGAGGACTCCGGCGAGATCGTCGAGGGCACGATGGGCTCCCCCGTCACCGTGAATCAGTACGCGGGCGAGAGTGAAGTCACCATCACCGCCGCGTCGTGGGGCACGTCGAACGGCTCGAGCTTCGAGGCCGAGAACGGCGGATATCTGCAGGTCGAGCTCACGTGGGAGGCCATCAGCGGTGACACTTCGGTGAACCCCCTCTACTTCACGGTGATCGATGCCGACGGCAACGAAGGCACCTACGACTACTTCGGCGACGCCACGCTCGAGTCCGCCCAGCTGGCTCCGGGCGAGACCGCGCAGGGCACGCTGTCGTTCGACGTCGCGCAGAGCGACTCCTACACGATCGTCATCAGGGACGAACTGATGCAGGACGTCGCGGAAGTGACCGTCGAGGCCAGCGCCCGCTGACCGCGGGCCGTCGAGACGACGAGCACCACCGAGGTGTCGACTCCCGCAGGCTGGTACGACGACGGATCCGGGCAGAAACGCTGGTGGGACGGATCGGGGTGGACGACGCACGTCGCCGCGCCGGTGGCTCCAGAACCCGTGGCTCCCGAACCCGCGCCGTTCGTACCGCCCTTCACGCCGCCCGCCGCTGCGCCGCAGTCTCCCGCGGTCCCGCAGTACACATCAGCGCCGCAGTTCCCCTCGGCACCGGCATATCCGTCGGCTCCGGGGCATCCGTCACATCCGTCGGCCGCGCAGTTTCCGCCACCCTCGCCGGCGACCGGGACGCCGGTGGTCTACGACGGCTACGCCCTCCCCGCGGCCTCCCCTGCGCCGTTCCCGGCCATCGGACTCGCCGGCCTCGTCGCAGCCGGGCTCGGGGCGATCGTTGCGTGCATCCCGCAGATCCCGCTCCTCGGATGGTTGCTCCTCGGTGCCGGATTCGTTCTGTCGATCGTCTCGCTCTTCCTCCGCGCCCGGAAGTGGGCGGGGATTGCGGGCCTGGCTGTCGCGGTGCTCGGAGCGCTCATCGCCGCGGTGCTCGCGTTCGTCGCGGAAGTCTCCCCCGCCGGCTCGAGCAGCGCTGACGACGTGCCCGGCAGCGAGGTCATCTACGCCAGCGATCTGGAGGTGGGCGACTGCCTGCCCGAGGGACTCGACGGTGAGGAGTTCCTCGAGGTGACGACCGTGCCCTGCGACGGCCCGCATCTCGACGAGATCTATTACGAGTTCACTCTGCCGGACGGCGACTTCCCCGGTGAGGACGCACTCGCCGACGCCGCGATCCGCGAGTGTGAACCCGAGTTCGAGGACTTCGCCGACATCGCCTACGAGGACTCCGAGCTGGATTACTGGTGGCTCACGCCGACGGAGACGTCGTGGGCCGGCGGAGACCGCACCATGCAGTGTTTGATCTACAGCTACGACGGCACAGTCACCGGCACGCTCGAGGGCGTCGCCCGCTGAGCTGCAGGCGGCCCGCTCGCGATCAGTCCTCTTCGGGACGCTTGCGCCACCGGATGCCGGCCGAGATGAAGCCGTCGAGATCGCCGTCGAAGACCGCCATCGGGTTGCCTGACTCGTATCCGGTGCGCAGATCCTTCACGAGCTGCTGACCGTAGAGGAAGTACGAGCGCATCTGGTCGCCCCAGCTGGCGGTGATGTTGCCCGCGAGCTCCTTCTTCTTCGCCGCTTCCTGCTCCTTCTGCAGCAGGAGAAGGCGAGTCTGCAGGACGCGCATGGCTGCGGCACGGTTCTGGATCTGCGACTTCTCGTTCTGCATCGACACGACGATGCCGGTCGGAAGGTGCGTCAGACGAACGGCGGAGTCGGTGGTGTTGACCGACTGCCCTCCGGGGCCGGACGAGCGGAAGACGTCGACGCGGATGTCGCTCTCGGGGATGTCGACCTCGGTCGCCTCCTCCATGAGCGGGATGACCTCGACCGCGGCGAACGACGTCTGACGCTTGTCGGCCGAACCGAAGGGACTGATGCGCGCCAGTCGGTGCGTGCCGGCCTCGACCGACACCGTGCCGAATGCGTAGGGCGCATCGATCTCGAACGTTGCGGACTTGATTCCCGCGCCCTCGGCGTAGGAGGTGTCCATGACCTTGACGGGGTACTTGTGACGCTCGGCCCAGCGCAGATACATGCGCATGAGCATCTCGGCGAAGTCGGTGGCGTCGTCGCCACCCGCGCCCGAGCGGATCGTCACGATCGCGGATCGCTCGTCGTACTCGCCGTCGAGCAGCGTCTGCACCTCGAGCTGGTTGATGAGCTCGGTGAGGGCCGCGAGTTCGGCGCGAGCCTCCTGCGCGGAGTCCTCGTCGCCCATCTCGTTGGCCAGGCCGACGAGCACCTCGAGATCGTCGAGACGCTGGGCGATACCGGTGACGCGGGCGAGCTCCGACTGGCGGTGACTCAGCGCGCTGGTGATCTTCTGCGCGTTCTCGGTGTCGTCCCAGAGGTCGGGGGCGCCTGCTTCTTCGCTGAGACGCGCGATCTCATCGCGGAGTCGTGCGACGTCGACGACCTCGCTGATGTCGCCGAAGGTGTGCCTGAGTGCCTGGATGTCGGCGGAGAGATCGAGTTCGAGCATGATCACCGAGCCTATCCTGTCGCCGCCGCGGGAGTAGCCTCGAACGGTGAGCAGTGCATCCACGGTCCTCCGACGATTCGGACCGATGGTGTACCTCCCGACCGTGCTCTTCTCGCTCGGCGAGGGCGCGGTGATCCCGCTGATCCCCGTCATCGCGGCATCCATGGGGGCCGACGTCGCGTTCGCGGCGCTGGTCGCCTCGGCGCTGGTCGTGGGCCAGCTCTGCGGCAATCTCCCCGCCGGATGGGCGGTCGCCCGCATCGGCGAGCGGCTCACCATGGTCATCGCCGGTGCGATCGCCATGCTCTCGGCGGTCGGGATGGTCCTCGCGCCGTCGATCGGCGTGCTGACGGCATCCGTCTTCGTCCTCGGCTTCTGCGCCGCAGCGTTCGGACTCGCGCGTCACGCCTTCATGACCACGCGGGTGCCCATCGAGTTCCGCGCACGCGCGCTGTCGTTGCTGGGCGGCAGCTTCCGCCTGGGCATCTTCATCGGGCCGTTCGTCGCGGCGGGGCTTCTGGAGGTGTTCGCCACCGAGGCCGCCGCGATCTGGTTCTTCCTGGGATGCCTCACGGTGATGGTGCTGCTCGTGCTCTTCGGCCCGGATCCGGAGAAGACGATCCCGGTCGCTGTGACCTCCCCCATCCGCATCGGCACGGCCGAGGATTCGGGCGAGGCGGTCAGCGGAGCGATCCCGACCGTCGAGCGGATCGGGATCTTCCGCACGATGTGGCAGCAGCGCACGGTGCTCAGCCGGCTCGGCCTCGCCGCGGCGTCGCTGTCGGCCGTGCGGTCGGCCCGCCAGGTCGTGCTGCCGCTCTGGGGACTCTCGCTCGGCCTCGACGCACAGACGATCGCACTGGTCGTCGGGATCTCGGGCGCGATCGATTTCGCGCTGTTCTACGCGAGCGGGCAGGTCATGGACCGGTTCGGACGGATGTGGGCGGCGATGCCGGCGATGATCCTGATGGGAGCGGGCTTCGTCGCCCTCTCGCTGTCGCACGACGTCGAGGCTCCGGTGCTGTGGTTCGGGATGTTCGCCGCGGTGCTCGGTGTGGGCAACGGCCTGTCCAGCGGCATCCTGCTCACGCTGGGGGCCGATGTCGCCCCGAAGCGCGAGCCCGCGGCCTTCCTCGGGTCTTGGCGGACGCTCACCGATGCCGGTGGGGCGGTCGCTCCGCTGCTGGTGTCGGCGATCACCGCGGTCGCATCTCTTCCGATCGCGGCCGCGGCGATTGGCGTGATCGGTCTGCTCGGTGCCGTCGGGTTCGTCCGGTGGATCCCTCGTTTCGTCCCTCGAGCGCGGGATGACGACCCGGCGCCGCCTCCCCGCTGACGGTCGCTCATCGCAGCGCGGTGCGGCTCGTGGCGGTCGCCTCGAGCACGACGCCATCGGGCACGAAGGGCGAGAACACCGGCGGGTGCCAGGGCGCCGTCACCGTCACCCGCACCGAGACGCCATCGGGTGTCCACGCGTCGATGAGATCGGCGTCTCCCTCGACCGCGTCAATGATCTCGAGCGCCTGCTCCCGCATGTCGTCGTCGTTGAGCTCGGCACGGACGCCGTCCTCATCCGCGACCAGCGTGAACCCGTCCGCTGCCGCTGCCGCCGCCGAGTCGGCCAGCGCGTCGAGCCGTTTCTGCGCGAGGTACAGGTCGGTGGCGCACACGCAGACGAGCACGATCGCGAGGGAGAGAAGCACGTAGCCCAGGGTCAGAAGCAGGATGCTCCCCTCCTCGGCTTCGCTCGCACGACGCCGCATCATCCGCTCTCCCATCCGCGACCGACCTTCTGCAGGGAGGAGGCTTCCAGCGGAACGGCGAGTGCGCTGTCGAGGCCCAGCATCTCCGGCACGAACGGCATCCGCACCACGGTGGTCACCGTGACTCGGATCGTCGCGCCGCTCGCAGGGCACTCGGCCGCCTCGGGCACGCAGGAAAGAGCGAGGTCGGTGGCTTCGGCGTCCATGCCGTACTCGTCGATGACCGCGGTGAGCACGTCGTCTGCGGCGAGGGCCGCCGATTCCGGGCCGGTCGACAGCGCGATGGTCCGGGCGATGTGGCGTGCAGCGGCCTCCGCCCCCAAGGGCTGCTCCTGGATGGCGCCCAGCACGATGACGAGATAGGCGAACGGCACCAGCAGGATCACCCCGACCGTGATGAACTCCAGCGCGGCGGAGCCGTCGTCATTCCTCCCCCAGGCTCTCCATCGGGGCATGCGCGGTCACCTCCCAGCCGGCGGGGATGCCGATCAAGCCGACCAGCGGGAACGTCGTCCGGATGCGCACATCGACGCGATCGCGGTCGCCGAGGTCGGTGACGTCGACGGCGATGTCCTCGGCGTAGGCGGCCCCCACTGCGCGCTCGATCACCTCGCGCGCCCGCTCGGCACCCTCGTCGAGCGTGGTGTCGGCGAGCGCGGCGTGGTACGCCCCCTCGACCGCTGCATCATGCACCACGTTTCGCACGTAGACGGCAACGCCGAGCTGGATCACGGCGAGCGTGAGCGCGGTCAGGAGCGTTCCGACGAGCACGAACTCGACGGGGCTCGATCCCCGCTCGTCGTCGCGGATCCCGGGCGAACTCACTGGAGCCCGGAGACCCGCTGGATCGCCTGCTCGAACAGATCCGACAGCGCCGGGCCGGCGACCGCCCAGATGAGCACGACGAGCCCGGCGGTCATGAGGGTCACGAGCACCCAGCCGGGCACATCGCCGCGGTCATCATGCGCGAGCGCGCGCATCCACCGGGTCGCGCGGGCGCGGGAGGGAAGGGTCGGGTTCATGGGATTCCTTTCGTGGGAGCTCAGCCGATGCCGAGCCGGAGGATGAAGAGTCCGGGGTAGATCGCGAAGAAGACAGACAGGGGCAGGATCAGGAACACCAGCGGTCGCAATATTCAGTTAACATCCTTCTATGGGAGCAGTGATCTACGGACGAATCAGCGACGATCCGACGGGCAAGGCCGCGGGGGTCGATCGCCAGCTCGATGAGTGCCGCCGGCTCGCCACAGTCGCCGGAGTCGAAGTCCTCGAGGAGCTGCTCGACAACGACCTCTCGGCGACCACCGGCAAGCGGCGCCCGGGATTCGAACGGGTCCTCGAGTTGATCCGAGCCGGCGACGTCGACACGGTCATCATCTGGCACACCGACCGGCTCTACCGCCTCCCCCGAGATCTCGAACCGATCATCGACCTCGCCGAAGGTCGCCGACTGCGGTTCCTGACCGTCACCTCGTCAGAGATCGACCTCAACACCGCGTCGGGCCGCATGGTTGCGCGCATCCTCGCCGCGGCGAGCGCGCAGGAGGTCGAACACAAGGCAGAGCGACAGAAGTCCGCCAGTGACCAGCGCGCCGCACGAGGGCTGCCGACAGCACGGCCCGGATATGGCTACGAGCGAGCCGACGGCCGCGACCTCATCGTCGAACCGGAGGCCGCCGTCATCCGCGACGCCGCGCGGCGAGTACTCGCGTCGGAGTCGCTGCGCGCGATCGCCGCCGACCTGAACGCGCGCGCCGTCCCCTCCCCTGCCGGCGCACCATGGCAAGGAATCACCCTGCGGCAGATGCTCCGCCGCCCCAGCCTCGCGGGACTCCGGACCCACCGCGGCGCCGTCGTCGGCAAGTTCGACACCGAGCTGCACCCTCCGATCCTCGACGCGGACACACACGAGCGCCTCCTGGCGGTTTTCGACGACCCTGCACGCCGGCGGCCGTCAGGCGGCCGCACGCCCCGACACCTGCTCTCAGGGCTCGCTGAGTGCGGGCTCTGCGAGAACACCCTCGGCGGCCGTATGCATCGTCTCCCGCCGTGGCAGCCGAAACCGGGGTCGAAATCCAAGCCGGTGAAAGCCGCATACGCGTGCAACCAGTGCCACAAGGTGCGCCGGCTGCAGGAGCCCGTCGACGAGCTGGTCGACCGCATCATCGTCGGCCGTCTCGAGCGCCCCGACGCCGCAGAGCTGTTCACCACGGGAGACCCCGCCGCGGCGCGCGAGCTCCGCGAAGCGATTGACGCTACAGATGCACGCCTCGCGCTCGCCGCGGATCAGTTCGCCGACGGCACGCTCACCGGTGACCAGCTGCGCCGCATCACCGAGAAGCTGCGGGCCAAGCGAACCGAGCTCGAGAAGCATCTCGCGGCCGCGCTTCCCGCTCAGATGCCTCACAACCTCGTCGGACCGCGCGCGCGTGCAGTGTGGGACGGATTGCACATCGACGCCAAGCGCGCGGTGATCCGCGCCTTCGCCCGCATCGTCATCATGCCTACCGGCATCGGTCGATCATTCAACCCCGACGACGTGCGCATTCTCTGGCACTCGTCGACATGAGCTTCCCGGCGCCCGCCGGGATGAAGGTGGCCCCCGCCGAGTTGCAGCTCGACGAGGGCCTGAGATCAAGTCAATGGAGGACTCGATCATGGTCAAATCTACCGCGCCATACGCCGACTACACCGTTCGCATCGGCGAGGAATTCCCGCTCGACGTCTACTACGACGAGAACCTTCGCGGGGAGCTACTCCGCATCCACCACCGAGTCTCGCGGACGCCGTCGCGTCGCGAGTTCGTGGTGCGACCTCTCAGGGGTGCGACGAGCGACGATCGCGCAGACATCGAAGAGGAGATCAGGAACCTGCGCCGGGTGTTCCGCAAGTGCGATCGGGATGGCGTGCCCTCTCGCAAATGGAACCGGGCCGGCCGCTTCTGGTTCTTCGTGATCTATCTGGGCTCCATCGTCAACGACCCGCTGGTGCAGCTCGAGTTGGAGATGATGATCGACCTCGAGCACGAGATCCGCCACGATCGAGCGAGCACGCAGTACGACGCCTGAACACACTCGAATCAACGCCCGGTGATGCTTGCAAATGCATCACCGGGCGTTAATATGTCCTCAGTAGGTGAGCAGCCCAAGCCGGAGTCAGACCACGGCAACGAGGGCCAGCAGCATTCACCTCAGTCACACGAGGCAAGGGCAACAAGTCGCATCGCGTGGGCTGGCAGGACTCTGACCCGACCAGCTCCCACGGAGCCGCGAGAGATCTCGATCTTTCACGGAGCTACCCATGCCTACCGCCACCTCCACCACGCCGTGGGGAACCGTCAACGAGGCCGCATCCCAACTGCGCGTCGATCCTCGCACCATCCGCCGGCAGATCGCCGCCGGCCGCATCCGCGCCGTCCACCTCGGCCCCAAAGTCATCCGCGTCGACATGTCCAGCCTCGAGCCCGACACCGACCCGATCGCCGCGCACGTCGCCGCCATCGTCGCCGACGCTCCCCCGCTCACGCCCGAGCAGCGCGACAAGATCGCCGCCATCCTCCGCGGTGGCACAGCATGAACGCCGCCGATCGCGCGATCGACGTCCACACGATCGATCACGAGGGCGAGACCTTCATCGCGCTCAAGATCGACGCCGACACCGTGCTCCTCAGCAAAACCCAGGCGAAGCACCTCGCACGTCTCCTCAACTCCCGCGTCGACGGCGGGAGGGTCTACTCGCAGCAGAAGGTATCGGAGACCGTGCGCACCTACGCCGACCAGATCCTGCATGACTTCATCCCCGAAACCGCCGAACTCCAGCTCGGGGGCCGCATCCTCGCCGGCGAGCTCATCGCCCACTACCACCAGTGGCGCGAAGCAAACCTCGCTCGGCGAGGGATCCCGTATAGCTATCCGGTCGCCAACACGATCCTCGGCAGGGCGATGCGCCTCGCCGGATTTCAGGTGATCCGCTCGAACGGGAACAGGTACTACGTCGGCGTTTCACTGTGCCCCTCTGCGCCCCCCGCCAGTGACGAACGGGGCGAATGAATGCGCACTCCAGTGACCGACGGGGCTAACCACCGAATCCCGCGAGTGCCCCGTGAACGCATGCATTCCGTGACATACAGGGACAGGTACGAGAGCAACACAATGTTCGCTCACACAAAGGCCAACAGTGCGCGCACTATTGGCATAAGAGGAGGCGGTACCTCGACACACCGCGTACCCGACCCTCTCGGTCACTCGATGCCGCAACCGCGCGCCGCAAGCGCGCTGACCCCCCACCCCGTGAAAAATCCAGCATCGGCGATGGGGGCGGACCAGAGCCCCGGGGTGTGGTCCTCTCTCCCCGCCCGATTTGGGCACCCCCATCGCGCACGCGCGCGAAATCGGGGGTTCTGATGGACACTCGCAACCATTCGAAGATCGAGGCCGG
This sequence comes from Microbacterium sp. NPDC090003, assembly GCF_044748385.1. Taxonomy (NCBI): domain Bacteria; kingdom Bacillati; phylum Actinomycetota; class Actinomycetes; order Micrococcales; family Microbacteriaceae; genus Microbacterium; species Microbacterium sp. NPDC090003. The sequence goes on along the minus strand of NZ_JBIVFW010000002.1, from coordinate 500,447 downwards.
CCTTCGTCGGCGTGCACGGGCGGCCGAAACCCAGCTCGCCCGGCTGCGCTCGGCGATCGTCGAGCAGAACCGGATGCTGCTCGGCATCGTGCTGCGCGACGTCCTCGCGGATCCGGCGGACTTCGCCCGGTTCGTCAACGTCGATCGCCTGTACGGTCCCGACGGCGCACTGATCTGGGGCGACGTGTACGCGCAGCTCGAGCAGCTTCTCGAGGCGCGACCGTATCTCGCCGCGCCGCAGAGCGACGATCCTCGCCCGCGAGGACGGCGCGCGCTATCGTGGTTCTCGACGGGAGCGTGATCGGCCGTATGGGTCGCTCGCTTCGACGGTCAGAAGTCTCCTGGTTGGAGAGCACGCGGACGGGCTGGGGCCGCGCGTGAACGCCTCCACTCCTGGGAGCACTGATGACCCGTTCATTCAATCCGCTTCGCCGCAATCCGCGCGCGAGCATCCCCGCCGTCGACGAGCTCGATCGCAAGCGCGCGGACGCCGCGCGCTTCGTGAACGCCGTGTCGGCCCGTCTCGGCGTCGCAGCGTCCGCCGGCGCCGATCAGGTGCTCGCAGCGTTCGACGCTGCGCCCAAGGCGCCCGCGTCGCTTGCCGCTCGTGCCGGCTGGGCGGCGCCCGCAGCCGCCGTGGCCCCGCGCCCCGCTGCACCTACGCAGGCCGCCCTCAATGCGCTTGCCGCGAAGGCCGGCTGGTCCACTCCCGGGAAGGCGTGACCGTGACGATCAACACATACCTGCACGGACAGGCCAAGTATCGGGTGGTCGCGCCGTGCGTCGTCGTCGATCTTGTCGGTGGTGGCCAGAAGTACGTCTACCGCAACGGCTACCTCCCCGCGAGCACGCGGCCCACACTCGTCGAGCACCTGCTCGAGCAGCACGCCATCGAGAAGGTCGAGGCTGACGCATGAACTGGGACAACCTGCGCGTCTTCGCTCAGCGATGTGACGCCTTCGGCATCGCGGTGCCGGAGCCGCTCGCCCGCGGCCTCCGCCTGTTCGATGTCGCCGAAGCGTACGCGAAGATTCCCGGCGGCCGCGTTCTCGACCTGTCAGATGACGAGCTGCGCGACCGCATCACGGAGATCGCCATCCGGAACCACGACGGTCACGACCTCCGTTCCCTGACCGGTATGACTCCCGGTGTGAGCAAGGTGCAGGACCAGCTCCGCGAGGAAGTGGTTCGTGACACGGTCCCGCTCCTCGAGGAAATCATCGTCAGCCTGCAGCCGCGCTTCGACGAGGCTGCCGCGCCCCTCGTCGACGCTGCACAGCGCCACGGGATCACCTACAACACCACGTCAGACTTCATCGTCGATCAGCCGGCCGAGACGATCGCCGCATACCGAGCCGCGAAGAAGTCGTGGTTCGCGATGGAGCCGATTGCCTCGTTCCGCATCCTGATCTCGCGCACCTTCGGCCTCGAGCCGATGGGGAGTCACGGCGTGGACTTCTCCGTGCTCTTCGCCGAGGGCGACAGCTGGGGCCACAACGGCCGGTACTACGTCGAGGGCAAGACGACATCGCACCTCGACTGGTTCGCGCTCGCGTCCGCCGGGCTCCGCCTCAACGGCATCGCTGAGGTGCACCAGAAGGTGCAGCAGCGCCGTGCTGTCGAGTTCTCCCGGAAGGCTCCGATCGTGACCGAGGAACCCCGCGAGCTGGATGCAATCGTGTTCGCCGAGGACCACGGCCCGTTGCCGTCGTACCCGAGGTGACGTAGATCTCGTTCGCGCTGCCCGCCCGCCGTACCTTTCCGGTTGGGGCCTGCGCGCACGACGTCTCAGGTACTACCACGTCCAGCGCGCCAACGCCGGGCGCCTGAGACACCCTGTGGGGCCGACGCTGGGCGGGGTCGGCCCCACAACTCTGCGTGCTGCCCGGGCGCAGCGGCACGCCGATCTCCAATGTCGGTAGTGCGTGCGAGCCTCACACCATGAACAACTCCAACACTCCAAGCGACGACCAGGTCGTCGCCGCATTCACTGGATCTCTGGCAGAGCGGGCGGAGGCAGGCGTCCTGCTCGCCGTCGGCGCTGAAGTCAGTTTCGACTCGGGTGTCGTCGTGGTCACGCTGCATCCCGAGGTCGCTGTTCCAGACCCTGACGCGCTGATGTCGCTGTCACCGTTCGACAATCATGCGGAGTTCGCGGGCACCCCGATCGCCTTCGCGAATGAAGAGGGGATCTGGCTTCGGCGGGCAGTCACGCGCGTCGAGACGCGACTCCCGGATGGCACCGACCTCGGGGCACTCACCGCGGCAGAGCTCTACAAGCTGGGGACGGGGAGCAAACTCCCAGCCGCAGAGTAGCTTTCGAGCGAATCAGCCGGGCAGTGGATCTAGTAGCCGCGAGGCATCGGCGCCGGCCCCGAGGTGCCTCTCACTTGGTGGCCGTCGTAGTCGATGAAGCCCATCGCCACACGGGTCCACTGGTGCAGATCTTCCGTGTCCAGCTCTTCCTCGCCCGGGTCGTCCCCTGGGCGAAGCCAAGCGGGCGCGATGACCGCGAGCCCCCGCATCCTCCAGGTGAGCTCGAGAAGGCTCTCCGCGAGCTTGCGGAGCTCCGACAGTTGGCGCCGCTCAGGTCGCCGCAGCGCGCGCACCTCACCGGGTGACCACGGGGACTGCACCCATTGGTCGTGCACGAGCCTGTTCCGCTCGCGGTGAGCCTCCTGGACCGCCTGCACGACCGGCAGAGCGACCTCGCGAAACGGCGTCGGCGTGTGCTCGTCCCTCACCGCCTTCCTCACCAGAGGGAGGAGCCGGCCAAAGTTCGTCATGAAGCTGCCTGACGCGACGCCGGCGGCGATCAGCTCGGTCCATAGGACGCGAGTCTCCGTCTCCACGAAGACGTCGTTCCGCACGACCTCGCCCACTAGGAACGAGAACTCGAATCGCGGGGGCAGAACATCACCTGTCATGGGGCAGCCATGTTATCTACTCGGTCTGCTCGGCGGGCCAAGGCTCGCGCCAGGTGTAGGTACGGCTATCCACCTCAGCGCGCATTCGCGCGACAGCGGCATCAGCATCGGGATGCCCTTGGCCTGGGAGTGTGGATCGATGAAGAACGAACGCGACGAGGTCCGCGAGCTGAACTCCCGGGCTGTCGCGAGAGTCCACGTAGTGCATCGAGTCGATCACCGTCTGCAGCTGCGCGTCGGGGACAACGCCGTTCCCCCATGTCTGCATGTCGCGAACGAGGCGTATCGCGCGCGTCTCGTGTTCTTTGGCCTCGTCGGCTACCACGATCCGCCGTGAATTGGTGGGCCACTTGTCGAGCTTGCCCAGCAAGAATTGCAACGCGAGCAAGTATGCGTTTGAGTCATACTCGCCGGCGTACTTTTGGTGCAGAGCCGACTTTCGAATGGCTGAATGGACGATCCAAATATCGAGTTCGGCGAGTAGACCAATCACGGCCTCATATGCCGCGAGTAGCTGCGGAGGCTTCTTCTTCCTCCACGGGCCGTTCGCGTTCCACAAATCGTAGCCATGGAACTCAAAGCGTGCCGGGCGCCAGCCCAAGTGCTCCATTGCAAGATCCGCCATCCTGGAACCGAGAACTTCGACTGCCTCTTCCTTGACTACTACGCCGACGAGCCTCAGCAGGGGTTGCTGCGATGCCCCTCGCCCCACGGATCCGGTTTCGTCCAAATACACGAGTTCGACCATGAGTAGAAGACTGGCACAAGCTACTGCAATCGAACGGCGGTACGCTCCACTCATGATCCTCGAGCCTGCCGCAGCGCGCGCCTACTGGCGCGCGCTGTTGGACAACGCGACTCGGCTGATCGCCGACGCGAACCTCCTTTTCGCCGCGGACTCGATCGGACGAGCGCGGGCCCTCACGGTCCTGGCCGAGGAAGAACTCGGGAAGGCTACTGCGGTCTACGACACTTTCTCCTGGGCGTGGAGCAAGCTCAGCGAGGAGGGCATCGAGCTCCTGCAGGGCAGCGCCCGGGACCACCTCGCGAAGTACGCGGCCGCGTACGAGTTCGGTCGGGAACTCGACGCGTTCTGGGGCGACGACTACCCCGAAGTCCCCGAGGACGACGACTGGGTGCGCTGGCACGCGGAGCGTGAGACCGAGTCGCGCGCCGCGGCGAAGGTCGCGAACCAGGAGAAGCAGCGCGGCTTCTACGTCGACCTCGCCGCCGGCGACATCACGACGCCCGCCCAGTTCGATCGCGACCACGTCGAAGATCACCTTGTGAGGGCTGCGCAGGTCGTCGAGATGATGCTGATCCGCGATCACTCGCGGATGAAGTTCGAGTCACCGGATCACTACGACAGCACGCACGAGATGCAGTGGCGGATCATGCCCGTCTCGCACGGGCTTGACTACGCCGCGTTCGTCGAGTCCGCGGCCGAGGGCGCCGGCGTCGATGACGACAGCTCGCGCCAGGAACATCCAGCCCAGTAGCCCGACGCCGGCTTCGTCGCGACTGCGTAGGCGCGGCGCAGCTCGAGAACAGAGGGCATTTCTCCCACCTCGAGTATGCCCCGTCGCGGCCGAGGTGGGGGTGCGTTGCGGTCAGCTGTCCGCCTGAGCATGCCACACAGCCGCTAGTCTCGCGGCATGCCAATGATCCACCCCGCGCTGTCGATGCAGCAGACCTTCGCACTCATCGCGGAGGGGCAGTCAGTGCAGAACCTCATGCGAGACGCGTGTGCGGCGATCAGAGGATTGCGTGAGCCCAGCGTCCACAGCGACGCTGTCTTCACGCTCGGCAGCATCGGAGTCGAGAAGCTCGCCAAGATGATGATCGGATGCGCGGAGATCGACGCAGCGGGGCGGTGGCCCTCCAAGTCAACGATGATTGGGTGGGGGCACAACATCGACGCCCTCGTCGAGAAGCTATTCACAACCGCACAAGAGAACCAGCCAGGCGCCGTCGCCACCGATTACGCGGCGTCACTTATCGACCGCGTGCGTGGAAGTTCGACGCTCCCGCTGCTCTTCGCAACTCTCTCGCGGTACGGCAGCTCTGGCCGATTCCATTATCTCGACGTCCTCGCAACGGGCAGCGAGGGTCGGTTCGACCCGCCGGCGCAGTATTGGGAGCGGCTAGAGAGCGCGATCGCTGATCAGGTTGGAGGCTATCCGGGTGGGACCCCCGCGGACTTTGAGCGGTTCCTGGAACGGGTGAGCGCAGCGATCGCCGACGAGCTCGAGGTGTGGTGGTTTGCGATGCACCGGCTCGGGATGCAGGGGTGCTTCGGGGCTCTCGGCGAGAAGATGGGAATCGCTATCTGGCCTTATGGGCGCCCCGACCCCCTCCGACGCTGAGCATCAGGCGGCCGACGGCGCCGCTACCTCCGGCAGCTCGCGCCACGATGCCCCGGCCCAGTAGCCCGTTGTTGGCTTCGTCGCGACCGCGTAGGCGCGGCACAGCTCGAGCACGGGGCATTCGGCGCAGATCGCGGCGAGTACCCGCTGCTCTTCGACGGTGGCCTGATCGGCGGTGAACTCGTCGACGTCCTGACACCCGGTCGGATTGTCCCGTGTCGCCTTCAACAGGGTCGCGAACTCGTCTCGGCCGACCATCGGCTTCATCTGGTCGAGAGGCTCGTAGAACGGCAGCGGCGCCGGCCACGACGCCCCGTCGTCGGCGTCGTCGTCGACGACGGGCGGCTTCGGAACTGACTTCGGTGTGGGGTTGGGCTTTGGTTTCGGGACCGGGGCCACATAGGCGATGCCGGCCTCCTTGGCCCTCTTGCGCACCCGGAACTGGTGGACCGGACTCCTGTCCATCGTGTCGCGCCACCAAGCGAGCAACACGTCCTCGCGCACGACACGCGTGCGCTGCCCTTCGATGATCTCCCAGCCCATCACCATGCCGTCGCTTCTCCAGTGGCGCACCGTCCGCTCCGACGAGCCCACCCGGGCCGCAGCCTGTTTGTACGTGTACCAGCGTTCCTCGACCATGAGCAGCATCATCGCCGCCCTTCGGAGATACCTTGCGGGGCGACACGGCGCCGATTTTCGGGCGCCGACACCGAGCGACATCACGGGATACAAGAGAGCTGGAAACTAGATTTGCCTGGGCAGGAGCATGAGGATCTCCTTGCGCCCGGCCTGCTCGATGAGGATCCGTTTGGCGTCCTCCCTGGCGTCCCCCGCTTGCGCCTGCAGGACGGCGGCTAGGGGTGCGCCGTGTTCGAGCGCGGCGATCACCTGATCGATCGCGCGCGAGAGTCCCGGCAGCTGGAGCCGAGCGGCGGTCTCGCTCAGCGCCTCCGCCAATGGGGACCCCGTGCCGACCGCGAGGACGACCTGTCGGAATTCACCCGTGAGCTCGCCGGATCCGACCGAAGACACCCGCCGCAGAGCATCGAGGAATCCCTCGCCTGCGGACAGGCAGAGAGCGAGGAACTCGAGCGTCGTCGGAAGCTCATCCGTCAGACGGGTGCGTCGCGCCTTGACCCGAGCGGACAGCTGCATGTCGTAGAGGGCTCCGGTGGCCCCTCCGCAGAAAAGGGGGAGGAGGACCACGGGTGCGGTCATGCGGTCGATGAGCACGAGCACCACGACCACCAGCGCGCCGCCGGCGATCCCCCCGACGATCCATCCGAGTTGACGAGCCCGGAATCCCGACGGAGTGACGCTCGCGCCCGACTGCGCGATGCGACGAGTGAGAGCTTCTCCCCCGCCGAGCACCCTCTCGAAGACGACGAGGAGATGCTGCCAGGGTGAGCGCCTCCCCGTGGGGAGCAGGGCGACCGACGGGAGCGCCGAGAGCGGAAGGTCGACGTCGTCCACGACATCGCGCACGTACGGAGCGATACGTACGGCCAAAGATGCGGCACTCCAGCGCGGCACGACCGAGAGGACGCCCAGGATGCCGAATCCGAACATCCCGCCCAGCAGCGCCGCGATCGCGAGCGCCGATCCGGCGTTCATCCGAACCACCGACGCGGCTCGGGCAGACGTCCGATCCGGACCATCACCCGGAAGGCGACGGTCGACACGGCCGCTCCCAGACAGATCACCAGCACTCCCTCGGGCGTCCCGTAGGCCTCGGCGCCCTCGGGGCGCATCACCAGCAGACCGAGGATCACCCACGGCGCCACCGCGCCGAGCACTGCGGCCCCGCGGATCCACGACTGACGCGCCTCGACCTCGCCGCGGAGAGTCGCATCGGCACGAACCGACGCAGCGAGCGCGCGGAGTACGCCCGTCAGCTCGGTACCACCCACCTGCCGGGCCATGCGCAGGGTTTCGATGATGCGGTCGCCGATGGGGTCGGCGAGCGTGTCCTTGAGCCGATCGAGGCTGGTCTCGAACCGCCCCGTCGCCCGCACATCGTGCGCGAACACCGCGAACGCCGGGCGCAGCATCGCCGGCGCGGAGTCCTCGAGCGCCGAGACGGCGTCGGGGAGGGACAAGCCCACGCGAATCGACGCGATGAGCAGGTCGCAGACGTCCGGCCAGAGCTGGCGGCGCAGACGGCGCAGCCGCAGTCGGCGTCCTCGGAGGTATCCGATCGGCGCCGAGCACGCCGCGATACCGGCAAGGAGCGACAAGACCGGAAGGCCGGAGATCAGCCAGGCGCCGGCGGCGGCGGCGAGCGCCGACGCGATCATGCCGGTGAACACGCCGCGCGACGTGATGACGCCGACACCCGCCTCCGCGACGAGCCGGGCGAGGCGCCCCCGCCGAGTCGTCGTGCTCTTCCGCGCGCCGGATGGCCACAGCCACGGCGAAAGGCACAGCAGCGCTCCTGCGGCCAGGAGTGCGCCGAGGAGCAGCGTCACGAGTCCCTCCGCGCGCCCTGCAGGGCGTTGCCACGGCCGGCGTCCGAGTAGAGGACGCGGCTGGCGATACGTCCGTCAGCGAACTCGCCGGTCGGGGCGATGACTTCGCCTACACGCCGTCCGCCCTCCGGGTCACGCGCGCAGTGCACCACCAGATCGACGGATGCAGCGAGCGCGGGCGCGATGAACGAGCGGTCGATGTTCCGTCCCGCCAGGAGAGGCAGCATCGTGAGCTTGTCGAGGGCATCCGAAGCGGAGTTCGCGTGCACGGTCGCCGCTCCCGGCACACCGGTGTTGAGCGCCAGCACGAGGTCGAGCGCCTCTGCGTCGCGCACCTCTCCGACGACCAGCCGATCGGGACGCATCCGGAGGGCCTCCTTCACGAGCCGGCGGAGGGTGATCTCACCGGAACCCTCGAGACTCGCCTGGCGCCCCTGCAGGGCGACGAGATCGGGCCCGTCGACCGAGAGTTCGAAGGTCTCCTCGACCGTGACGATGCGCTGCACGTCGGCACACGCGGCCAGAAGGGCCCCGAGCATCGTGGTCTTGCCCGCATGCGTCGCGCCCGAGACGATCACGCTCCGCCCCGCCCGCATCTCTTCGCCGAGGAACCGCGCGAGTTCGACAGGGAGCGCCCCCTGCGCGGCCAGCGCGTCGAGAGTCCGATGCCCGGGCAGGAACTTTCGGATGTTGACCGCCCACCCACCACGCACCACATCGGCGATCGCCACGTGCAGACGGGACCCGTCGGGCAGCGAGGCGTCGACGAACGGCTGACTGATGTCGACGCGGCGGCCGGTGGACTGCAGCATCCGCTCGACGAGGTCGCGCACGACGGTCTCGCCGAGACGCAGATCGACGCGTTCGGCCACTCCGCCTCGGGCGATGTGCACCTGGTCTCCGCCGTTCACCCAGATCTCCTCGATCCCCGGATCATCGAGCAGGGGCTGCAACGCTCCGTAACCGCTGACTGCCGCGAGCACATCGCGGATCGAGCGCGCCTCGTCGTCGATGAGGGCCTGCCCTCGGGCGAGCGCCAGGTCGTTGTACCGACGCACCTCCGCCTCGGTGATCCGACGGACGGCATCCGGATCGATCGCCGGGTCGGTGCCGTCGCTGCGCAGACGGAGGCGCACACGATCGGCCACGGCGAGAGAGGGAGGATTCACGCCGAGCATCCTCGCAAGAATCACGAGAACGGCGCGGAAGTTATCCACAGCGAGGGCGGGACGACCTCGGAGCGGCCCCCGTCCTACACTGATGACGTGGCCTCCGACCCCTATGCCGACGCGCTGCAGCTCGTTCTCGGCACACACGATCATGACGTCCGTGAACGCCTCGCGCTCCTCGACGAAGTCGCCCGGGCGCAGGGCGATCGCGATGTGATCATCGAGGTGTTCGTCGACGACGACGCCGAGGGTCCCTTCGATGTCTGGGCGCGTCTCGACGGCCTGAACGCCTTCGAACTCGAACCGCTGCTCGGTGATCGACGCCATCTCTTCGGTGTGGCGTGGACCGAGGACGGATGGGAGCCTCCGGTGCCCGGATCGCCGCGCGGATGGTCACGCGATCAGCTGCAGGAGGCGGTGATCGACACGGTCGCGCACTGGCTCTCCGACCTCCTCCCCGCCGATCGCGCGGGCGTCGACTGGACGGTCGAGTCACCCGACGGATCGAGCGATCCCCGCCCTCTCCCCGTACCGGATTCTCCCGGGAAAGCGGAGGCCTCCGCTCGGTAGACTGTGAGCACCGCGCGGGAGTGGTGGAATTGGCAGACACGCAGGATTTAGGTTCCTGTGCCCCAGGGCGTGTGGGTTCAAGTCCCACCTTCCGCACAGGACGAGCGCATTCGCGCGTTCGGCTGCTCGACCGCCGCATCATCGCACCACGACGGGACACTCATGCATCACGCCGCGCTCATCCCCTGGCTCGACCCGGCCACGATCATCGGCACGGCGGGCCCGTGGGCTCTCCTCGTGGTGTGCTTCATCGTCTTCGCCGAGACCGGACTGCTCGTCGGCTTCCTGCTTCCGGGTGACACGCTGCTCGTGATCGCGGGCCTGCTGTCGCACCCGCTCGCGGGGTCGGAGCACGGCGTCTTCGGCATCAACGTGTGGTTCGTGGCGCTGCTCATCGGTCTCTCCGCGTTCGTCGGCGGAGAGGTCGGATACGTGATCGGCCACAAGGGCGGTCCGGCGGTCTTCGAACGCAAGGAGTCGGGCCTCTTCAGCAAGAAGAACGTCGAGCGCACGAACGCGTTCTTCGAGCGCTTCGGCGGCATCACCGTGATCCTCGCCCGGTTCGTGCCGATCGTGCGCACGTTCGCCCCGGTCGCCGCCGGCGTCGGGCACATGCCGTGGCGCAAGTACACGCTCTACAACCTCATCGGCGCCGTGCTCTGGGGCTTCGGTCTCACGATGTTCGGCTACGCCATCGGGTTCATCCCTCCCGTCGCCCACTTCGTCGAGAGCTATATCGACCTGATCCTGCTCGCAGCGGTCGGCGGCACGGCCCTGATCACGCTCTGGCACTACCTCCGCGAGCGCTACAAGGCGAAGAAAGAGGCGGATGCCGGCCACGACGTCGTCACCGACGCGGCCGAGGCGCAGGCCCTCACGCTCGATCCCGAGGTCTTCGACCGCGCGCCCGACCTGGACGGCGACGGCAAGCACTGACCACGGGCGCCGCGGGGCGATTCCGTCAGCTGGCCTTCTTCTTCGCCGGAGCCTTTTTCGCCGGAGCCTTCTTCGCGGCCGGCTTCTTCGCGGCGGACTTCTTGGCGTCGGCATCCTTCTCGTCGGCGCCGTCGGATTTCCCCGCGGATCCTTTCGCCCGCTGCTCCTTCGACTTCGCGACGCTGGCGCGCAGGGCCTCCATGAGGTCGATGACCTCGCCGCCCTTCTCCGCTCCCTCCGTCTCGCCGAAGGTGTCGGTGACATCGAAGCCCTCGCCGGCGTCGATCTTGGCGTCGATGAGCGTGCGCAGCTCTTTCTGGTACTCGTCGACGAACTCCTCGGGGTCGAAGTCGCTCGAGTAGCTCTCGACCAGCGATGCCGACAGCTCGAGCTCCTTCTTCGAGATCGACACATCCTCATGCAGCGAAGGGAAATCGACCTCGCGCACCTCGTCGGCCCAGAGCAGCGTCTGCAGCACGAGTACGTCTCCTCGCACCCGCAGAGCCGCCAGACGCGTCTTCTGCCGGAGGGTGAAGCGCACGATCGCCGTGCGCTCGCTCTGCTCGAGCGTCTTGCGCAGCAACACGTAGGCCTTGGGTGATTTCGAATCCGGCTCGAGGTAGTACGGCTTGTCGAGGGTCAGCAGATCGACCTGGTCGGTGGGCACGAACTCGACGACATCGATCTCACGGCTCTTCTCGGACGGCAGTGCGGCGAGATCGTCCTTGGTGAGCACGACGGTGTGCCCCTCGTCGACGTAGGCGCGATCGATGTCGGAGTAGGCCACGGTCTCGCCGCAGATCTCGCACGTGCGCTGGTAGCGGATGCGTCCGCCGTCCTTGTCGTGCACCTGGTGCAGCGGAACGTCGTGGTCCTCGGTGGCGGAGTACACCTTCACCGGCACGTTGACGAGCCCGAACGTGACCGCGCCCTTCCAGATCGTTCTCATGCCCCCAGTGAACACCAGCGGCACCGGCCGAGACCAGCCCTTGACTACGCTGGCTCCATGGTCGTCGACGGTCGAATCGTGCAGGTCGAGGGACGCCGCCTGCGCGTGACCAACCTCGACAAGGTCGTGTATCCCGAGACCGGCACCACGAAGGGCGAGATCTTCGCCTACTACTCGGCCATCGCGCCGCAGCTGCTCCCCCTGCTCGCCGGCCGCCCCGTGACCCGCAAACGCTGGGTCGAGGGCGTCGGGACGACGGATGCCCCCGCCGATGCCTTCTTCACGAAGCAGCTCGAACGCGGAGCGCCGGAGTGGATCCCCCGTCAGGCGATCGTGCACTCCGACGGCCCGAAGGAGTATCCGCTGGTCGACGAGGTGCCGACCCTGGTGTGGCTGGCCCAGGTCGCAGCGATCGAGTTGCACGTGCCGCAGTGGCGGTTCGGAACGGACGGACTTCCCGGCCGACCCGACCGCCTGGTGCTCGACCTCGACCCGGGCCCCGGCGTGGGCCTCGCAGAGTGCGCGATCGTCGCCCGCCTCGCCCGCGACATCCTGACCGGTATGGGCCTCGACCCGGTGCCGGTGACCAGCGGCAGCAAGGGCATCCACCTCTATGCGGCTCTCCCCGGCGAGCAGACGAGCGCCGAGATCTCGATGGTCGTGAAGGAACTCGCCCGACTCATCGAGAACGAGCACCCCGATCTCGCGACCGCCACGATGTCGAAGGCCGTGCGCGGCGGCCGCGTGTTCCTCGACTGGAGTCAGAACAACGGCAAGAAGACGACGATCTCGCCCTATTCGCTGCGCGGCCGCGCCCGACCATGGGTGGCGGCTCCCCGCACCTGGGACGAGCTCGACGATCCCGACCTCGCACAGCTCGACCTCGACGAGGTGCTCGAGCGGGCGGCAGCAGGAATCGACCCGATGGCGATGCTGCATTCGACCGAAGCCCCGACCCCGGTCCCCGCACCCGCCGACCGGCCGGCGAAGACGCCTCAGCGACACCGGCCGAGCGGTCACGGCGCCTCGCCCGGTGCGATCGATCCCGCGACGACGCCCCCGACCTTCGAGCCGATGCTCGCCGAGCACGGCACCCCGGCACTCGCCCGCCGCCTGAGCGATCCCGCCTGGGCCGAGGTGAAATGGGACGGTATCCGCGCGATGGGCACCTGGTCGAACGGGCGGATGCGCCTGCACGCCCGCCGGGGAACCGACATCACGGCACGCTACCCCGAACTCACGAGCGACGGCGCCCCGTTCCTCCCCGTCGCGGACGCGGTCGTCGACGGAGAGATCGTCGCCTTCGACCACGACGGCCGCCCGAGCTTCTCGCGGCTGCAGAACCGTATGCACCTCACCCGCGCGCGCGAGGTCGAACGGGAGGTCGTGCGCACGCCCATCGTGTACATGCTGTTCGATCTGCTGCGCCTCGACGGCCATGATCTCACCGGCCTACCCCTGCACCAGCGTCGCACGCTGCTCGACGATCTGATCGCCGATCTCGACGCGCCGGTGCAGGTCCCGCCGGTGTTCGACGACGTCGACGACGCTCTCGCCGCGAGCGACGCCTTCGGTCTGGAAGGAGTGGTCGTCAAGGACCGAGACTCGCGTTACCGCGTCGGCACGCGCTCGCCCTCCTGGCTCAAGCTCAAGCACACCCGCATGCAGGAGGCGGTGATCGTCGGCATCCGTCCGGGCAAGGGCGATCGCGAGCGCACGCTCGGGTCGCTCCTGCTCGCGGTGCACGACTCGCCCGGTTCGCCCCTGCGCTACGTCGGCCGGGTCGGCACCGGGTTCACCGAGCGCATCCTGCGCGACCTGCTCGGCCTGCTCGAGCCGCTGCGCACGAAGACCGCGCCCCTCGACGGGGTTCCCGCGCCGGATGCCTCCGACGCGCTCTGGGTGCGCCCGGAGCTGGTCGGCGAGGTGGAGTTCGCGAACTGGACGCCCGACGGGATCCTGCGGCATGCACGCTGGCGGGGCGTGCGCCCCGACAAGTCACCCGACGAGGTCGTGCGCGAGAGCTGAGCCTCAGGCGTGGTGCGGTTCGCAGTCCGACTGCTCCGCCGGCTCGATCTGGAACGTCGAGTGCTCGACGTCGAAATGCTCGGCGAGGCAGCCCTGCATCTCCGAGAGCAGTCGGTTCGCTCCCCCGGCGGCGAGCATCGCCGGGTCGACGAGCACATGCGCACTGAACACCGGCGCGCCACGGGTCAGCTGCCAGACGTGCACGTCATGCACACCGACGACTCCGTCGTAGCCGAGCAGGTGCGTGCGGATGTCGGCCACGGCCATGCCCTTCGGCACCGACTCGGACAGCACCGAGAAGACCTCTCTCAGCAGAGAGATCGCGCGCGGGACGATGAGGATCGCGATGAACAACGAGGCGATGGCGTCGGCCGGCATCCAACCCGTCGCCACGATCACGATCGCCGCGACGATCACGGCCGCCGAGCCGATCAGGTCTCCCATCACCTCGAGGTACGCTCCGCGCACGTTGATGCTGGTGCGCTGCGCACGGCTGAGCAACCACATCGAGACTGCGTTCGCGAGCAGACCGACCACCGCGACGGCGAGCATCAGCGGACCGGCGACCTCGACCTCGCCCGGGTCGAGCAGGCGACCGACGGCCTCGAACCCCACCCACCCGGCGAGCAGGATCAGGATGATCGCGTTGATCAGCGCGCCGAAGACCTCGGCGCGCTGGTATCCGAACGTGCGTCGATCGTCGGCGGGGCGCGCGGCCACCGCCGCCGCGATGAGCGCGATCACGAGGGCCGAGGCGTCGGTGAACATGTGCGCGGCATCGGCCAGGAGCGCCAACGAACCGGTCAGCAGGGCGCCGACCACCTGCACCACCATGATCGACGCGGTGAGGCACAGCGAGATCGTCAGGAGGCGCCGGTGACCGGCCGAGCGGATGCCGCCGGCAGCGGGAGCGTGATCGTGCATGTCTCCAGGCTAAGCGGGGAATCAGCCGTTCAGCCACGATTTTCCCTAGTCGGGAAGGGTAACGAGAACCAGTCTCATCACGCCCGCGCCGAGGTGCGCTCAGAGGTCGGCGAGCAGCGGCGCCAATTTCTCGAACGCACGGGCACGGTGCGATTGGGACTGCTTCTCCTCGGCGGAGAACTCGCCGACGCTGCGCTGCGCGTCCGCCGGCTGACCGTCGGGGATGAAGATCGGGTCGTACCCGAACCCGCCGGCGCCGGATGCCGCGTGCGCGAGCCGTCCCGGCCAGATGCCGGTGACCACGTCCTCGGCACCATCTGGCGACACGAGCGCGATCGTCGAGGTGAAGTGGGCGGCGCGGTGCGGGTCGGCGATGTCGCGCAGCTGGTCGAGGAGAAGCTCGAGGTTGGCGACGGCATCCTTCTTCTGCCCCGCCCAGTAGGCGGAGAACACGCCCGGCGACCCACCGAGCACGTCGACGCAGATCCCCGAGTCGTCGGCCAGGGCCGGAAGTCCGGTGTGCGCGGCCGCGGCGCGCGCTTTGATCAGCGCGTTGTCAGCGAACGTCACTCCGTCCTCGACCGGTTCGGGTCCGTCGTAGCCGACGACTTCGAGGTCGGGGCGCACGCGGGCGACGATCTGCTGGAACTCGGCGACCTTGTGCGGATTGTGCGTGGCCAGGACGACCTTCATCGTCACTCGGCCGCCAGCGCGGCGATCTGCCGCTCGGTGAGGGTCGCGCAGCCGTCGACGCCGAGCTGCAACAGCGCGTCGAGTTCGCGCTTGTCGAAGGGCGCACCCTCGGCGGTGCCCTGCACCTCGACGAACAGGCCGCGACCGGTCACGACGACGTTCATGTCGGTCTCCGCGCGCACGTCTTCGACGTATGCCAGATCGAGCATGGGCTCTCCGTCGATGATGCCCACCGACACCGCGGCGACCGAGTCGAGCAGCGGGGTGGAGTTGCGACCGATGAACTTCTTCTCACGACCCCACTCGATCGCGTCGGCGAGCGCGACGTACGCGCCCGTGATCGCCGCAGTGCGCGTGCCGCCGTCTGCCTGCAGCACGTCGCAGTCGATCACGATCGTGTTCTCGCCGAGCGCCTTGGTGTCGACCACCGCACGCAGCGCGCGGCCGATCAGGCGGGAGATCTCGTGCGTGCGCCCGCCGATGCGGCCCTTCACGCTCTCGCGGTCGTTGCGGCTGTTCGTGGCACGAGGGAGCATCGCGTACTCGGCGGTCACCCACCCCTTGCCCTTGCCCGTGAGCCAGCGTGGAACACCGTTGGTGAAGGATGCCGTGCACAGCACCTTCGTCCCGCCGAAGCTGATCAGCGCGGAGCCCTCGGCCTGCGAGCTCCATCCGCGCTCGATCGTGACCTCGCGGAGCTGGTCGGTGGAGCGGCCGTCGGCACGCACGATGTCAGACATGGGCTTCCTTCGTTTCGGGGAGAGGGGGCCGCTCAGCGCGGCTCGGAGAGGGAGTCTGGCAAAGGGATGACGCCGGTCTGGACCAGCTGCACGTCGCGCACCTCGCGACCCATCAGGCGGTTCGCGAGCGCGGTGAAGTCGGAGGCGGAGTCACCTGTGGCCTCGTACACGTACCGTGCGGTCGCGTCGGACGGGGCGAGCAGGTCGCCTCGGACGAGCTGGCGGTAGACGTCACCGGCCGTCTCGTCGTCGCTCGACACGAGGGTGACGCCCTCTCCCATCACGTAGCTGATGGCGCCGCGCAGGAACGGGTAGTGGGTGCAGCCGAGCACGAGCGTGTCGACCTCCGCGTCGCGCAGCGGCGCGAGGTACTCCTCGGCGACCGCCAGCACCTCCGGGGTGCCGGTGATGCCGGCCTCGACGAACTCGACGAAGCGCGGGCAGGCCGCCGTGAACACCTGCAGCCGCTCGTTGACCTCGAGCATGTCCTGGTAGGCGCGCGAGCCGATCGTGCCGACCGTGCCGATCACGCCGATGCGTCCGTTGCGCGTCGTCGAGACGGCCCTCCGCACGGCGGGTCCGATGACCTCGACCACCGGCACGTCGTAGCGCTCGCGCGCATCGCGGAGCATGGCCGAGGAGGCCGTGTTGCAGGCGATCACCAGCATCTTCACGCCCTGGTCGACGAGCGTGTCGAGAACCTCGAGCGAGTAGCGGCGCACATCGGCGATGGGCTTCGGTCCGTAGGGCGAGTGGGCGGTGTCGCCGATGTAGACGAACGACTCTCGGGGCAGCTGGGCGCGGATGGCCCGCGCCACCGTGAGCCCGCCGACACCGGAGTCGAAGATACCGATCGGCGCGTCGTTCATGACTCCCCAGCCTAGTCGCGACGGCACGGCCGCAGGTGAGCCGCGCTCACTAAACTGAGCGCATGACCTCGTCGACGGCGCTGCTCACCGACCGCTACGAACTCACGATGCTCGCCGCATCGCTGCGCGACGGCACGGCATCGCGCCCGAGTGTGTTCGAGCTCTTCTCGCGCCGCCTGTCGGGGGGCCGCCGTTTCGGCGTCGTCGCCGGCACCGGACGCCTGCTCGGCCTGGTGCGCGACTTCCGCTTCGGTGACGACGAGCTGCGATTCCTCCGCGACAACGACGTGGTCGATGCGGCATCCGTGCGGTATCTCGAGGACTACCGGTTCACAGGGTCCATCCGCGGCTACCGCGAGGGCGAGCTGTACTTCCCCGGTTCCCCCATCCTCACCGTCGAGGGCAGCTTCGCCGATGCGGTCGTGCTCGAGACGCTGGCGCTGAGCGTGCTCAACCACGACTCGGCCGTCGCCACCGCCGCCTCGCGCATGAGCATCGCGGCGGGCGAGCGTCCCCTGGCCGAGATGGGATCGCGGCGCGCCGCCGAACGGTCGGCCGTCGCGGCCGCCCGCGCCGCCTACATCGCCGGGTTCCGGTCGACGAGCAACCTCGAGGCCGGGCGCACGTGGGGCATCCCGACCATGGGCACCGCCGCGCACTCCTGGACGCTGCTCCACGACAGCGAGGAAGAGGCCTTCCGGTCGCAGATCGACAGCCTCGGAACCGACACCACGCTGCTCGTCGACACCTACGACATCCCGACAGGCGTGGAGACGGCGATCCGCGTCGCCGGAACAGGCCTCGGCGGCGTGCGCATCGACTCCGGAGACCTTCCGATCGTGGCGGCCGCGGTGCGCGAGCAGCTCGACGCCCTCGGCGCGACCGAGACCCGCATCACGGTCACGAGCGACCTCGACGAGTACGCCATCGCGGCCCTCGCCGCGTCACCCGTCGACGCCTATGGCGTCGGCACCTCGGTGGTCACGGGATCGGGCTATCCGACGGCCAGCATGGTCTACAAGCTCGTCGCCCGGCAGGATGCCGCAGGCTCCTGGATCGGCGTCGCCAAAGCTTCCGCCGACAAGGCGTCGCACGGCGGACGCAAGGCGGCCTTCCGTCGCATCGAAGACGGCGTCGCCACGGCAGAGCAGGTCCTCGTCGCCGACGGCTTCGAGAAGCTGGACGCACCGGCATCCGCCGTCGAGGGACGCCCGCTCCAGGTGACGTTCGTCGACAACGGCGAGATCGACTCCGCGCACGAGGGCGCCGCGGGAACGGCTTCCGCCCGCGAGCACCACCTCCGCGTCCGCGAGGAGCTGCCGGTACGCGCGCTCGCGCTGAGCAAGTCCGACCCGGCCATCCCCACCGTCTACATCGACGCGGAATGAGATCGCGCCCGCGCGGTCAGCGCGTCATCGACTCGTAGATCTCCTTGCACGTGGGGCAGATCGGGAACTTCTCGGGGTCGCGCCCCGGCGTCCACTTCTTGCCGCAGAGTGCGCGGACCGGCTTCCCGGTGATCGCCGACTCGAGGATCTTGTCCTTCTTGACGTAGTGCGAGAAACGCTCGTGGTCACCCGGCTCGAGATTCTCCTCTCGGAGGAGTTCTTCCAGTTCGCGATCAAGCGTTGCCACGCCGCCCTGATCGGGGCTGTCCAGCGGAGTACTCATCCCGTGAGTCTAGCCGCGTCCACGCGTGCTCGGGGCGGCGTCACGCGGTCTCGACGAACTCCATGAGGCGTTCCCCGCTGCGTTCGAAGATGAGCCCACCGACGACCGCGCCGATGACGAAGACCCCGACACCGGTGCCGACGCCGGCCCAGAACGTCGCGAGCGCCTGCTCCTCACCCGAGAGGAGGTTCGAGGCGAAGAGCCAGATCACCGGACCGCTGACCAGGATCGCCCCGAGGAACGCGACGGCCGGCCCGTACGCGCCGCGCGACGTCGGACGCTGCGGCTGCTGGAAGGGGCTGTCACCCGGGCGCGACACCGCATACGGCGCGACCACCGACACGATGCTCGACAGACCGAGAGCCGAGAGGAGCAGGCTGGACCCGAGGCCGATGAGCGGCAGCAGCAGGTGCCAGTCGTCGATGACGAGGAGTGTGAGCGGAACGGCGATCGCCAGGACCGGAACCGACACCAGCAGCACGGGCACCAGGCGTCCGAGTCGATCGGGCAGACCGCGCACGCCGCTGGCGACATGCGTCCACAGGGCCGTCGAGTCGTAGGCGACATCGTTGTGCGGCAGCCATCCGAAGAACAGTGCCATCACGGGGACAGGCACGAGGGCGGCGATTTCGAGCGGCACCCCGGCGACCAGGAGCGGGAGCACCGTGAGGACACCGGCGACCGGGACGACGATCACGTTGACGATGTAGCGCCGGTCGCGCAGCCAGTACACGAGGCTGCGGGAAGCGATGGCTCCGAACGCCGTCGACGGCAGGAGGGCGAACCATCCGAGACCGGTACGTTCCCGCGCGGCCACGGGCCGCTCGGTCGTCGTGAGCAGACGGCGGACCAGCCACTCCCACACCACCCAGAGCCCGGCGAGGGTGACGACGGCGATGAGGCCGACGAGCCACGCCGTCGCGCTCTCGGGCGCCTGGAACAGCGCGCCGGGCGCCGCTCCGAGCGGCGTGAGGTAGATCACGCCGGTCAGCGAGATCAGGGATGCCGGCACCTCGCCGTCCCACCGGAAGGACGCGAGGAACACGGCGACCGGGAAAGCCACGACGAGAAGGGCGAGCACGAACAGCGCCGTGAGCTCGCGCGAGCGCCGTTCGGGCAGCAGCAGCGCATTGACGGCCATGCCGATGCGCGCGACCAGGATCGTGCTGACGATGCCCACGAGCGTCATCGCGATCACGAGCGGCCACGCGGCACCGAGCTGCACCGCCACGATGCCGACGCTGAGGTACACGGCCAGAAGAGCCAGACTCGGGACGCTGATCAGCGACGCGACGACGAGGATCCACGGCATCTGACGCTCATCGACACCGAAGACGGCGAAGCGACGAGGATCGAGCTGGTCCACGGCTCCCACGAGGATCGGACCGATGAGGAATCCGAGGAGGATCGCCGCGCCGCCGAGGACTGTGACCGTGCGGGCGACCCCGAGCGGTGCGTCGGAGAGACTGAGCACCGAGGTGCACACGACGACCGTGATCGCCACGACGACGAGGAAGGCCAGGATCGACCGCGCGCGACGCTCGCCGCGCAGCGATCCGAGCAGAAGAGCGAGCCTCAGTCGGAGAACGTGTGCAGCCACTCGAGCCCCTCCACCTCTCCGATACCGCCGGAGAGCTCGACGAAGCGCGCCTCGAGCGTCTGGCCCGCCCGCACCTCGTCGATCGTCCCCTCGGCGAGCACTTCGCCGTCGACGATGATCGCGACCCGCGAGCACACCCGCTCCACCAGATCCATGCCGTGGCTGGAGAGGATGACGGTGCCGCCGTGCGCGACGTACGCCCTCAGGATGTCGAGGATCACCGCGGACGAGACGGGGTCGACCGATTCGAACGGTTCGTCGAGCACGAGCACGCGCGGCGAGTGGATCATCGCCCCCGCGAGCATGACCTTCTTGGTCATACCCGCCGAGTAGTCCGAGACGACGCGACCGAGCGCATCCCCCAGATCGAAGGCGCGCGCGAGATCGGCGACGCGCTTCTCGATCACGTCGGAGGCCAGCCCCCGCAGGAGCCCGTAATAGTAAAGGAGCTGGCGCCCGGTCAGACGATCGAAGGTGCGCAGGCGATCGGGGAGGACACCCATCACCCGCTTCGCCGCCTGAGAGTTCGTCGCCTGGTCGATGCCGCAGATCACGACGCTTCCGGCGTCGGCGCGCAGGAGTCCCGCGATGATCGACAGTGTCGTCGTCTTACCCGCTCCGTTGGGCCCGACGATGCCGTAGAAGGAGCCCGCCGGCACCGAGAGGTCGATGCCGTGGACGGCGCGGTTGTCGCCGAAGTGCTTGACGAGCCCTCGGATGCGCAGAGCCTCGACACCGGATGCGGCGGGGGCGTCGGGCTCCGCGGCGGCGACGGATGCATCGGACTCGACGGTGGCGTGATCCGGCTCGACCTCGACGGTCGTGGCCTCGGCCTCGACAAGCTCCGCCTCGACGAGCTCCGCCTCGACGACCTCCGGCTCGACGGCCTCCGGCTCACCGCTGTCGGCCTCGACGACCATCTCTTCGACGCCGGCGATCTCTGCGGCGTCGGCCGTCTCGGCGACCTCGACCGCCTCGGCCGGTGCCGCAGGCGGGTGGATCCGGGTCGACTCGATCGTGACGGGTGCCTGCGGCTTCGGCTCGGCGACCTCCGCCACCTGAGCCGCGGCCGCCTTCTCCGCGGCAGTCTTCGCCGCGGTCGTGCGCGACGATGCGGCGCGCGATGCGGCAGTGCGCGCGGTCGACTTCGCCGCCTGCGCCTTCGTCGCCGCGGTCTTGGCCGCCGCGGTCTTGGCTGCGGCGGTCTTGGCTGCCGCGGTCTTGGCTGCTGCAGTCTTAGCCGCTGCCGACTTCGCGGCCGTCGACTTCGCGGCCGTCGACTTCGCGGCCGCGGTCTTCGCGGCAGTCGTCTTCGCCGCAGTGGTCTTCGCCGCCCCGGTCGTGCTCGCGGCGGCAGTCTTCTTCGTCGCTGCCGACTTCGTCGCGGTCGTCTTCGCCGCAGTCGCGGTCTTCGCGGGCGTGCGCGTCGTCGCTCGTGCCCCGGAAGCCGGCCGCGCGGGAACCTTCTTCTCCGTCGAACCCGCCGCCGAGACGGGCTCGATGACGATGTCGGTACCCGCGGCCGCCTTCTCCGCCGCGGCCTTCGCCGTGCTCGGACGCTTCGCGGGCGTGCGGACTGCGGGAGTCTTCTTGGCGGCCGACGTACGGGCCGGGGAGCCCTTCTTCGCCGCCGCGGATGATGCGGATGCTCGCTTCGACGTCGCCGTCCGCTTCTCCGGGGTCGCCTTCGATTCGGTCGTGGGGTCTTCCGCCTTTTCGGGGCGGGCGTCGGGGGAGGCAGTCACGGGTTCTACGGTATCAACGCGAACCGACTTCCCCGGGGTCGGACGCAACATTCACCCTGACAATCACCCGGGCGGCTGTGCCGACGTCGACCCTGGGTATACGGTGTGGAGTGGGTCACGAAACGGCAACGGGCGCCGTGAGACCCGGTGTTTCCCAGGGTCCATCGCTAGCATGAACGCGGCACGACGAAGTGTCCGGCTGGTTAACCGGCCATGAACACACCTTCCAAAGGAGCACTCGTGACTCTTCAGACCGTCATCCTCGCAGCCGGCATGGGCTCGCGCCTGGGCCGTTCGCTGCCCAAGCCGCTCACCGAACTCGGCGACGGCCGCACGATCATGCGCCAGCAGCATGACAACATCCGCGCCGCGTTCGGCAGCGACGCGCGCATCACCACCGTGGTCGGCTACCGCGCCGAGACCATCATCGAGGCCTTCCCCTCCGCCAATTACGTGCACAACGAGCGCTACGACGAGACCAACACGTCGAAGAGCCTCCTGCGCGCCCTCGGCGCGACCGGACGGGGCGGCGTGCTGTGGATGAACGGCGACGTCGTCTTCGACCCGATGATCCTCGGCCGCGCGGCCGCCTTCATCGAGCGCGATCAGTCGTTCGTCACCGTGAACACCTCCAAGGTCAGCGACGAAGAGGTGAAGTACACGGTCACGGCCGAGGGCTTCATCAAGGAGCTCTCGAAGACCGTCACCGGCGGCCTCGGCGAGGCCGTGGGTATCAACTACATCTCGTCGACGCAGAAGAAGGCGTTCATGCGCCAGCTGCAGCGCGTCGACGACCAGGACTACTTCGAACGCGGCCTCGAGCTCGCCATCGCCGAGGACGGCCTGCTGCTCGAGCCGATGGACGTCTCCGACCTGTACGCGGTCGAGGTCGACTTCGCCGAAGACCTCGAGCGGGCGAACCTGTTCGTCTGAGCCTTCGGTCGTCGCGCCGGGAGCCGCACCCCTCGAGGGTGCGGCTCCCGGCGTTTTCGCGGCCTCGCTTCCTAGGATCGTGATATGGCCCCCAAGGTGCACAAGATCCATACCCTCCCGGACGACGCTCCGTGGGACAAGGGCATCCCCCCACAGGGATCGTCCGAGCATCCGTTCGTCGTCCGCGGGCTCGATCGCGTGCTCTCGATCCAGCGCCCGCTCGTGCTCGCGCACATCCGCAGCATCCGTCTGCGCCACCCCCAGGCCTCACCCGCCGAGATCGTGCGGATCCTCGAGCGGCGCTACCTCGCCGCCGTCACCACCGGCGGCGCGGCGGTCGGGGCCACCGCCGTCGTGCCGGGGATCGGGACCGGCGTGACGCTCGCGCTCTCCGGTGTCGAGACGGTCGGCTTCGTGGAGTCGACCGCCCTGTTCGCGCAATCGGTCGCCGAGGTGCACGGCATCGCCGTCGCCAACCCCGACCGCGCCCGGGCGCTCGTGATGACCCTGATGCTCGGCAAGGAGGGCGTCGACCTGGTCGGACAGCTCGCCGGTCAGGTCGCCGGCCGCGGCGGCACCCGGAACGCCTACTGGGGCGAACTGGTGACGAAGTCTCTCCCGCGCGCCGCCGTGGGACCGCTCGTCGATCGGCTCAAGAGCATGTTCGTGAAGCAGTTCGCGACGCGCGGCGGAGCCTCGTTCCTGGGCAAGGCGCTGCCGTTCGGCGTCGGTGCGGCCATCGGCGGCGCGGGCAACCACATTCTCGGCAGACGCGTGCTGACCACCTCGCACCGCGCGTTCGGAGCCGCGCCTCTCGATCTCCCGGCCGAGCTCGAGCCCGTTCACGGCGCCGAGAAGGTCGAACTCCGTGTGCTCCGCGGCGCGCGCTACGCGGGTTCCGCGGTCGCGGGCGCGGCCGGCACGGCGGCTCGCGGAGTGGGCTGGGCGGGCCGCAGGGTCGGCGAACTGACCACCCGCCGCGGGCGCCACGGCACGAGTGGGGAGATCGAGCCCGACACCGCTGCGCACGGCGATCACGAACTCCCCGAGAATCCGGGCACCGAGGGCCCGCCTCGCTGATCGGACAGAGAGCACCTCGCCAAAGGATCACGCCACCCGTTGTGGCGAGCATCCAACAGGCCGGGGCGCGGCGACGATAGTGTGGAATCCGTGACGGACAAGCCCGACCTCTTTACCACCGCCGGCAAGATCGCGGACCTGCGCGCTCGCTACACCGAAGCCGTCGTCGACGCAGAAGCGAAGGCGAAGGAGAAGCAGCACGCCAAGGGCAAGATGACCGCCCGCGAGCGCATCGAGCTGCTCGTCGATCCGGGAAGCTTCGTCGAGTTCGACGAATACGTGCGACACCGCACGACCGCATTCGGCATGGATCGCTCCCGGCCCTACGGCGACTCCGTCGTCACCGGTGTCGGCACGATCAACGGTCGCACGGTCGCGGTCTACTCCCAGGACTTCTCGACGTTCGGCGGCTCTCTCGGCGAGGTCGCCGGCGAGAAGATCATCAAGGTCATGGAGTTCGCCCTCGCGGGCGGCATGCCGTGCATCGGCATCCTCGACTCGGGAGGCGCGCGCATCCAGGAGGGTGTCGTCGCGCTCGGCAAGTACGGCGAGATCTTCCGCCTGAACACCCGCGCGTCGGGTGTCATCCCGCAGATCTCGATCATCATGGGCCCGGCGGCCGGCGGCGCGGTGTACTCCCCCGCCCTCACCGACTTCGTGATCATGGTCGACAAGACGAGCCAGATGTTCGTCACCGGCCCCGACGTCATCAAGACGGTCACCGGCGAGGACGTCGGGATGGAAGAGCTGGGCGGCGCATACACGCACAACACGCGGTCGGGCGTCGCGCACTACCTGGCGGAGGACGAGGACGACGCACTCGACTACGCGCGCACCCTGCTCGGGTTCCTGCCCGACAACAACATGGCCGAGCTCCCCTCGTACGAGGGCGTCTTCGAGTTCGAGACGACGGATGCCGATCGCTCGCTCAACACGATCATCCCGGACTCGGCGAACCAGCCGTACGACATGAAGACCGTCATCGAGCACGTCGTCGACGAGGGCGACTTCCTCGAGGTGCAGCCCCTTTTCGCGCCGAACATCGTCATCGGCTTCGGCCGCATCGAGGGACGCTCGGTGGGCATCATCGCCAATCAGCCCTCGCAGATGGCGGGCACGCTGAACATCGAGGCCGGCGAGAAGGCGAGCCGCTTCGTCCGCTTCTGCGATGCGTTCTCGATCCCGATCGTGACGCTCGTCGACGTGCCGGGCTACCTGCCGGGCACCGACCAGGAGTGGACCGGTGTCATCCGCCGAGGCGCCAAGCTGCTCTACGCCTACGCCGAGGCCACCGTGCCCCTGGTGACCGTCATCCTGCGCAAGGCCTATGGCGGCGCCTACATCGTGATGGGGTCGAAGCAGCTCGGTGCCGACGTCAACCTCGCGTGGCCGACCGCCGAGATCGCGGTCATGGGAGGCCAGGGCGCCGTCAACATCCTGTATCGCGGAGAGATCAAGAAGGCCGAGGAGGCCGGCGAAGACGTCGCCGCCGTGCGCACGCGCCTCGCGAACGAGTACACCTACAACGTGGCGTCCCCGTTCCTCGCCGCCGAGCGCGGTGAGCTCGACGGCATCATCGAACCCGCGAACACGCGCGTGTCGATCGCGAAGGCCCTCCGAGCCCTCCGCGGCAAGCGCGCCGAGCTTCCTCCCAAGAAGCACGGGAACATCCCGCTGTGAGTCTGCAGAACGACGACCGCCCGGCGCTCGAGATCACCCGCGGTACGGCGACCGAGGAGGAGCTCGCCGCGCTGATCGCCGTGGTCAGCGACGCCTACGCGGCCGAGGAGTCGAATGCCGTCGCCGAGGAGCCGGTCGTCTCGGCGTGGACGCGCACACAGCGCTCGCTGCGGAAGCCCCTGCGCCGGGACATCCCCTGGGGTCGCTTCGCCCGCTGAGCGCCGTCGGATTCGCCCCGAGCCCGCCGATCACCGCGCGAAGCGCAGCGTGACCAGCTGGAACGGCCGCAGCGACAGTTCGACGCCGCTCTCGACGCCCGTGACCGCCGCTCGCGGGATCTCCCGCTCGAGCAGATCCGTCTCGAGCACGGACCGGAAGGGGAACGACGGCCTGACCTCCCCGGCCGCGCGTCCGCCGTGCGCCTCGTACAGTCGGACGATCACATCTCCGCTGCGGTCCTCCGCGAGCTTGACCGCCTCGATCACGATCGCATCCGACGACACCGAGAGGAGCGGGCCGACAGGCCCCGCGCCGCGCAGGGGACGGGCGGGCAGATTCAGGCGGTACCCCTCGCGCACGGCATCCGCGATCCCCGCATCCGGACGGATGCCGACACGGAACGCGTGTCGTCCTTGATCGGCCTCCGGGTCGGGGAACAGCGGGGCGCGCAGGAGTGAGAGCCTCACCGTGGAGGTCGTTCCACCGCCCTCGCGCGGCGACCGTGTGATGTCGTGGCCGTAGGTCGAGTCGTTCGCGATCGCGACCCCGAAACCCGGTTCTCCGACGTGCACCCAGCGGTGCGCGACCGTCTCGAAGCGGGCGACGTCCCACGACGTGTTGGTGTGCGTGGGCCGGTGCACGTGACCGAACTGGATCTCGGATGCCGCGCGGTCGCTGTGCACGTCGAGCGGGAAGCCGAGCTTGAGCAGCTTCTGGCGCTCGTGCCAGTCGACGATCGTCTCGATGTCGAGGCTCGGGGATCCCGCTGCGAGCGTGAGGACCTGTGTGATGCGGGAGGCGCCGATCGCCCTTTCGATCCGCACGACGGCGGCGGTCGGGTGCGCGACGATCTCGACCTCCACGGCATCCCTCAGCTCGACGGCGTGACGACGATAGTGCTCGTCGATGTCCCAGGCATCCCACGCCGTGGGGGTGTCGCGGTGCAGCGTCAGCAGGTTGCCGTGCTCCCCCGCCGGAATCGTCTCACGCCCGGTCGCACGCACGCTCAGCGAGGTGATGAGTCCGTCGGCATCCACCACGACCCGCAGTCGCTCGTTCTCGAGCACGATCTCCTCGCCGTGGCCTCCGGCCCGCGCCGCCGTCGCTCCGGACTCGGCGACCCCGATCGCCAGTCCGGGCACTCCATCCGACGAGTAGGGGCTCGCGTTGGCGACCAGCTCCATCTCCCCCTGGCCCGCGACGACCGCGAGCGCCGTGTCGATGAGGCCGTCGAGCGTCTCGAGGACCTCCGCGTAGCGTCGCTCCGCCTCGCGGTGCACCCAGCCGATCGAGCTGCCGGGGAGGATGTCGTGGAACTGCTGCAGGAGCACGGTCTCCCACGCGTTCTCCAGCGCCTCGTGCGGGTACTCGGCACCCGCCACCGCCGCGGCCGTCGCCCACAGCTCGGCCTCGCGCAGGGCGTGCTCGCTGCGCCGATTGCCGCGCTTGGTGCGCGCTTGCGAGGTATAGGTCCCGCGGTGGAACTCGAGGTACATCTCCCCCGACCACACCGGCGGGTTCGGGTACTCGGCCTCGGCCGTCTCGAAGAAGCGCCGGGGATCGGAGAGCGTCACGGTCGGCGACCCCTCCAGTGAGCGCAGTCTCGCGGCGGCGGCGAGCATCTCGCGGGTCGGTCCCCCACCGCCGTCGCCGTATCCGAAGGGCACGAGCGAGGCGTTCGCCGCGCCCTTCTCGGCGAACTGGCGCTCGGCGCGGGCGAGGTCCGCACCGGAGAGCTGCGAGTTGTACGTGTCGACCGGTGGGAAGTGCGTGAAGATGCGGGTGCCGTCCAGACCCTCCCACGCGAAGGTGTGGTGCGGCATCGTGTTCGTCTCGTTCCACGACATCTTCTGCGTCAGCATCCAGCGCGACCCGGCGGCCCGGGCGATCTGCGGCAGAGCGGCCGAGTATCCGAAGGAATCGGGCAGCCAGACGTCGAGGGGCTCGACCCCGAACTCCTCGAGGAAGAACCGTTTGCCGCGCACGAACTGGCGCGCGAGAGCTTCACCTCCGGGCATGTTCGTGTCGGACTCCACCCACATACCGCCGGCGGGGTGGAAGCGACCGGCCGCGACCGCGGCGCGCAACCGCTCGAAGAGCTCGGGCTGGAAGCGCTTCAGCCAGGCGTACTGCTGCGCCGACGACGCCGCGAACGAGAACTCGGCGTCTTCACCGATCAGCGAGAGGACGTTCGAGAAGGTGCGCGCCACCTTGCGCTGCGTCTCGCGCACGGGCCACAGCCACGCGGAGTCGATATGGGCGTGTCCGACCGCGTGAGCGGAGTGCGCCGACGCGGATGCCCGGCGTCCGAGCACCTCCGCGAGAGCGGCCCGTGCATCGCCCGCGGTACCGGCGACGTCGTCCGGGTCCGTCGCGTCGACCGCGCGCTCGAGGGCACGCAGGATCTCGGCGCGACGGGAGGAGCTCTCGGGGAGTTCGGCGCGCAGACCGTCGAGCACGGCGACGTCCTGCAGCAGCTCCCAGACCGTGAGGTCGAGCACCGCCACCTCGGCGCGGCGCAGCTCGTACAGCGGTTCGTCGCCGGCGGAGTCCCACTCGCCCAGCGGCGTCGGGCGGAAGTCGCGGAACCCGTCGCCCACGTCCGGGTTCGCCGCCGCCTCGAGGTACAGCTCGATCGGGTCGCCCGGCGCACCGTCGAGCGGCACGTACGCGTTGCGCGGCTCCACCGCCTTGACGATGGATCCGTCCGGGCGGTACACCGTGCCCTCGGCCTGGAACCCCGGCTGCGCGCCGTGGAAGCCGAGATCGAAGACGAGCTCGGCTCGCTGCCCGGCATCCGTCTGCGGGATCGTCCCGGTCACCCGCAGCCACATCGTGCTCCAGGCACGCCCCCATGCCGTACCGACGGCGAAGGGGACGTACGTCTGCCCGACCGCCTCGGCGAACGGCACGGGCTCGCCCGGTACCACCCATGCCTCGAGCGCGAGCTCGTGCGCGTCGGCGTAGAGCGCGGGTTCGAGGCGCTCCCGGACGAACCTGTGGATGCGTGCTTCGACCAGGGAGGAATTGTCGTGCATGTAGGGGTTCCGATCGACGATGACGGGGGAACACCCCAGATACTACATCGATTGGATTTAAGGTGCGACGGACGTGACCGCGCGTTCCGAGAGCATCAACGTCGAGCTTCGCGGGCTGAGCGCCCGATCCAGCACCACGCACGCCGCGCCCACCGCTCCCACGTCGGCGCCCACGACGGTGCCGTCGATCGGGATCTCCCGCAGGGATCGCGTCGCACTCAGTCGCCGCACGTGCTCCGAGATCTCGGCGAGGTAGACCGCCGAGACGTACTCCCAGAACGGTCCCCCGAGCACGATGCGCTCCACATCGAGGACATCGGTGAGCACCACCAGGAGAGCGGCCGTGCAGCGCGCGGCGCGCGCGAGGATCGCGGAAGCCTCTGCATCCCCCTGCTCCGCCCGTACGCACAGGTGCGCGAACCGCGCTTCGAGTGCGCCGGGCTCGTCGTCGTCACCCTGCGGAGGCAGCACCCCCGCACGCACCGCCTGGCCCACGATTGCCTGCGGCGTGCACGTGACGGCGACGCACCCCCGAGAACCGCAGGCGCACGGCGGCCCCTCCGGATCGACCACGACGTGTCCGATCTCACCGAGGTTCCCCGTACGTCCGCGCGTCACATCGCCGTCGCGCGCGAGCGCCGCGCCGAGCCCCGTGCCGAGGTAGAGGAACACGAAGGAGTCGTCCACAGGGCCTCGGCGCGTCCACAGCTCACCCACGGCTGCAGCAGCGGTGTCCTTCTCCAGCGCCACCCCGAACCCGGTCGCGGCCGACAGCAGATCACGCAGGGGCACCCGGCGCCAGCCGCGCAGCATGGGCGGGTCGACCACGGTCCCGTTCGCCTCGTCGAGGGGTCCGGGAGCGGCGAGTCCGATCCCGGCGATCCGTGAGCGATCGACACCGGCCTCCGCGATGAGGGCATCGATCGCCTGCGCCATCTCGTCGATGACCGTCGCGGGCTCCGGCGATCCCACCGGGATCAGGCGCCTCGCGACCACCTCGCCGGTGAGGTCGAGGAGCACCACCGTCACCACGGCGGGATCGAGGTGAACGCCCACCGAGTACCGACTCTCGGCTATCAGACGGAGCAGGACGCGGGGCTTTCCCGGACCGTTGACGGCACGCCCGGCCTCGGTGATCAGTCCCTCGTCGAGGAGACGGCGGGTGATGTTCGTCAGGGTCTGCGCGGAGAGGCCCGTGGTCGCGGCGAGCTCCGTGCGGCTCAACGCATCCCCCGCGCGCCGGATCGCTTCGACCACGACCGCCTGATTGAAGTCGCCCATTCGGGGCAGGTTCGTTCCGCGCCGCGTGCTCATCCGGCCATCTTCCCGCATCGGCGCACCTATGTCCCCCAAAATACCTACAGACACGGGGGTTGTGAGCCGCGAAACTTATGGAGACGCTTCGCGTTCGATCGGTCTCTCTGTCCCAGGGTAGACAGACGGTGATCGATCATCCGCGGCTGGTTTTCGGGTAACTGAGCCGCATGGCGAGGGGCTGGCGATATCGCCGCCCCTCGCCCATTCTCACTTCTTCTTCGACTCCGGCACCCTCCCCCCGCCGGAGCCGGAGGGAGGCGCCATCACCGATTTTCAGTCGCGGGTCGCGCTCCGCGGGATCTCGTGCCACACATCGACCGAGTCGTCATCGCGCGATGATCCCGACCCCACACGCCCGACGACGGTCACGGCGGTGCGATCGTCCTTGGCGGACCGGATGATGAGGCGCCCCGCATGGGCTTCCGCGAGGACACCCGCGAGCTCGTCCCGGATCTCTACGCGACGCGCCTCGTCGACCCCGTCGAGACCGCCCTCGTCGAACACCGTGACGACCGCGCCGCGCCGCCGCGCCGCTTCGATCGCATCGCGCACCGCATCGTTGAGCAGGTCGGCTCCGCGCAGTTCGTCACGCAGGCGCCCTTCGGCGAGGCGGGCATCGAGTCGTTCCTCCTCGGTCAGCGAGCCACGCGTGGCCACCGTACGGCTGAGCACGGGGCCGGCGACCGCGAGCGCGAACTGGGTGCGCACGCGACGCTCGCGCTGACGCACGAGCTGGGTGGCGTGCCAGGCCGACACGGCCTGCTGGATCTCGGCGAGGCGCTCGGTGTCGCGTACCGCCCGGTCCCAGAACCACACCAGGAGGTTCGCGACGAAGACCCACATGATCGAACCCACCAGCCCGAGTTTGAGGGCGGTCAGGAATCCCAGGGCCAGCGATGACAGCGCGGCGAGGATGACGAGGATCAGCCACCCGGTGACGAACCGGCGGCGTACGACCACCACGACGCCGAGCAGCCCGACGGCGCCGATGTACCAGGTCGCAAACGGTGCCGTGCGCGACCCCTCGTCCATCGACGCGGTGACGGCGAACGGGATGATCGCGCTGACGACCACCGCGAGAATCGCCATCCACAGCGGGAGCTTGACGACCTCGGGCGAGCCGAGGATCGAGAGGTTGACGACGACGAGGTACAGAGCGATCGCGAGCACCATGAACAGCGGGGCGACCGGCTGGACGGGCGTCCACACGATGCCGGACGCGGCGCAGTAGAGCGCGAAACCCACGGCGAGAGACGTCGCGACACTCCGGACGGTACGATTCACTGCGCGCTCCACTCCAGCGTGACGATCGTTCCCTCGGCGTCCGAGTCGATCTGCGCCGTGCCGGCCACGCCCGCCATGCGCGCCAGGATCGACGCACGGATCCCGAGACGATCCTCGCCGATCGCGCCGAGGTCGAAGCCGCCGCCGGTATCGCTGACGATCACCTGAATGCCGTCGTCGCCCGTCGACGTCGCGACGATGTGCAGACCGCGACCGGCGGCGTGGGTGACGGCGTTGCCGATCGCCTGGCGCGCTGCGAGCACGAGCGCCCGCGCGACCCGCCCGGGGATCATGCCTGCCACGCCGCGCTCCTCGACGCTCGCGTCGACGCCCATCTCCGAGAGTGCCCGGCGCAGCTCCGCCACGATCTGACCGAGGGCGACCGGTTCGTCGCTGCCCTCCTGCGCCACCGCCGCCTCGGTGTTGGCGAGGCGCGTCAATGCCTCGCGTGCCATTGCGACCGCGAGTTCCTTCGCCCTCTCGCTTTCGGCGCGCTCCGCCGCGATGAGAGCGGCGAGGACGCTGTCGTGCATGAGGGCCGACATGGCGATGCGCTCCTCTTCGGCCGCGGCGGCCGCGGCGGCGGCGGCATAGGAGGCCACGGTGCGCCCGCGCGCATCGTCGACGCCGGCCGCGACGGAGCGGAACATCCACCCGAGCGAGATGATCACGATGCCGAGGATCAGCACGAACGAGACCTGGAACGCGGTCGTCACCCAGAACGATCGCGAGAACTCCCCCTGCACGAGCTGACCGTATCCGTAGACGAACGGGACCACGACCGCCCAGGCATACTGCACGCGCACCGGGAACGCGAGCATCGCCGCGGCCACGCCCACGTTGACCAGGTAGAAGATCCAGGGCTGCTCGGCCGCGCCCTCCGCGCCGTTCGTGTCGAACATCGGCCAGATCGCCAGCGCCAGCACGTAGACGATCGCGAACACACCGGAGGCGATGCGCGTGCCGCGGCCGACCACGCAGCATACGAGCATGCACACCAGCGGAATGTACACCGCGAAGAACACGACGGCGTGCGTGACGTCCGCGCGCGCGAGGGAGGGCACCGCGACGGTCAGGCTCTGCGCGGCGATCGCCGCGCACCCAATCGCCACGACGATCGCGACGATGCGCTCCATGCGCTTGCCGGTGAACCGCTCGAACTCGGTCTCGGCCGCACCGGGAGAGGGGATCTGACTCCACGCTTCACGGATGCTGAGGGACTCAGCGGCCACTCGACGCCCCGTCTGGCTCGACGATGCCGTCTTCCATCGCACGTCGGAGCAGGTCGACCTTCGTCGGCGCGGGGCGCCCGACCTCGACGTACTTCACGCGGATGCGGGTGATGTTCTCCTTGGCGGTGGAGTAGGCGACGCCCAGACGTTCGGCGACCGCCTTGAGCGGCAGCCCCGCGGCGTACAGGCGGAGCACCTCGCGCTCGCGGGTCGAGAGCTGGGCATCGGCGAAGTCGCGGTCACCGTCGACCGCACTCGCCCATTCCACGTTGTTCAGGGCCTCGCCGTGGGCGACCGTACGGATGGCGTCGAGCACGTCGTCGAGGGCGGAGGACTTGCTGACCACGCCCGCGGCTCCCGCGGCGAGCGCCTCGCGAACGGCGGCCGGACGATCGGCGACGCTGTGGATGACCACGCTCGCGCCGTCGGTGACGAGCGACGTGACGTTCTCGGTCACGGTCGTCCCGTCGCCGAGAGTGAGATCCAGCACGACGACCTCGGCGGGCGCGGCGCCCGAGGCGGCGCGCCAGTCGAGGTACGAGACGACGGTGCTGCCGGAGAAGACGACCGTCTGTCCGTCGCGCGCGCATGCCGCTTCGAGTCCCAGGCGGACGGACTCGTGATCATCGATGAGGGCGACCGTGCTCATCCCCACAGCCTAGTCAGCGGGTGAGCAGGGCGACGACCTCGAAGTGGTGCGAGTGCGGGAACAGGTCGAACCCGCGCAGCCGGTCGACCTTCCACCCGAGTCCCCGGAACGTGCCGAGGTCGCGAGCCAGGGCGACCGGATCGCACGCGACGTAGGCGATCGCCTCCGGTGCGAGGGCGTGCACCGCCTCGACGACCTGGCGGCCGGCGCCCGCGCGCGGCGGGTCGAGGATGACGGCGCCGGTGCGACCGCCGCCGGTGCGCGTGGCGAGGAACCGGTCGACCCGGGCCGTCACGGCGTTCACCGCGAGGGGGGCGAGGTTCTCGGCGGCATGCTGGGTCGCGCGGGCGCTCGACTCGACCGTCACGATGTCGGTGCCGCCGAGATCGGCGAGCGTCGCGGCGAACAGGCCCACCCCGCCGTAGAGGTCGAAGTGCGTCGCTCGCTCATCGACGTGGCCGTCGAGCAGGCCGTAGACCGCCGCATCCAGAACGGATGCCGCGCGCGGATGCACCTGCCAGAACCCGGTGGCGTCGACGGCGAACCGCCGGTCGTTCACGACCTCGTGGATGACCTCGGGTGCGGGGCGCTTGCGGAAGCCGCGGGCGACCTTCGCCGGGCGCTCTGTGGCGTCGCGGCGGATGACCCGCACCGTGCCGTCGGCCGGCTCGACGAGCTCGATGCGTCCCGGGGCCTCTCCGCGCAAGGAGAGCGCGGCCTCGGCGATGGCCGGGCGAGCGAGCGGGTGCGAGGTCACCGGGATCACGCGGTGGCTGCGGGCGGCGTACGGGCCCACCTGACCGGCGTCGTCGACGTGCAGCGTGACGCGGGTGCGCCAGCCGCTCCCGTCTCCCGACTCGACGGCTTCGATCTCGGGGGCCTCGAGGCCCGTGCCCGCGAAGCGGTCGAGCGCCTCGGTCAGCACCTGCCGCTTGAGGACGCGCTGGTGATCGAGATCGATATGCCCCAGATCGGCTCCGCCCGGACGGTCGGCGGGATCACGGGCGACATCTGCCTCGGACCAGAGGTGCGGCCGGCGATGCTCGGACGCGTCGAGCACCTCGACGGTCTCGGCGCGCCAGAAGCTGCGGGTCGAGGCATCCGCTCCCTCGCCGGGAGCGATCAGCCGTGCACGGACGCGCTCGCCCGGGATGGCATCGGAGACGAAGACGACGCGCCCTTCGTGGCGGGCGACGAAGGTGCCGCCGTGCGCGATCCCCGTGATGTCGAGGTCGAGCAGGTCCGCATCGGGGGAAGTCATCCTTCGAGGATACGGCGGTCCACGGATACGGTGGACCACATGCGCGTCTGCCTCGCCTCCACGTCTCCCGCCCGTCTGATGCTGCTGCGGCAGGCGGGGATCGAGCCGCTCACCCTCTCCCCCGACGTCGACGAGGACGCGGTGGCCGCGGCTGCAGCCGTCGAACGCGGCGCCGAGCTCCCGCCCGCGGAACTCGTGCTGCTGCTCGGCCGCGCGAAGGCCGCGGACGTGGCCCGTCGGCTCTCGGCCGAGGGCTCCTTCGACGGCGTCGTGATCGGGGGCGATTCGATGTTCGAGCTCGGCGGACGCGTCTACGGCAAGCCCTACACGGCCGAGGAGGCGACGCGGCGCTGGAAGGAGATGCGCGGGGCGACCGGCGTCCTCCACTCCGGACACTCGGTCTTCCGCGTCTCTCCCGGCGCGGAGCCGGTCGAGGCCACGGCGACGGCGGCGGCGTCCGTCACCTTCGCCGACGACATCACCGACGCGGAGATCGCGGCCTACGTCGCCTCGGGCGAGCCGTTGCTGGTCGCGGGCGCCTTCACGGTCGACAGTCTCGGCGGGGCGTTCATCACCCGGGTCGACGGCGATCCGTCGACCGTGGTGGGGATGTCTCTCTCGACCGTGCGGCGTCTCGCCGCCGAGCTCGGCGTCGTCTGGACGGACCTCTGGAACGCCCCGACCCCGTCGTAGACTCCCCTCCACGTTCTCGGCTCTTTCTTGTGGGGAGTCGTCAAATGGATCCCCCTGCTTCTCGCTAGGCTGGCAACCATGCCTGCTATCGCCAAGGTGCTCATCGCCAACCGCGGCGAGATCGCCGTCCGCATCATCCGCGCCGCCCGGGATTCCGGAATCGCCTCGGTCGCCGTCTACGCCGACCAGGACCGTGACGCGCTGCACACGCGACTCGCCGACGAGGCCTACGCACTCGAAGGCGCGACGAGCGCCGAGACGTACCTCCAGATCGAGAAGATCCTCTCCGTCGCCCGGCGCGCCGGCGCCGACGCCGTGCACCCCGGCTACGGCTTCCTCGCCGAGAACGCCGAGTTCGCCCGCGCCGTGATCGGTGCCGGACTCATCTGGATCGGCCCGTCGCCCGAGGCCATCGAGGCCCTCGGAGACAAGGTCACCGCGCGCCACGTGGCGGAGAAGGTGGGCGCACCCCTCGCCCCCGGCACGCCCGGTCCGGTCGAGACCGCCGACGAGGTCGTCGCCTTCGCGAAGGAATTCGGCCTGCCGATCGCCATCAAGGCGGCCTACGGCGGCGGCGGACGCGGCCTCAAGGTCGCCCGCGAGATCGACGAGGTCGCCGAGCTGTTCGAGTCGGCCACGCGCGAGGCGGTCGCGGCCTTCGGTCGCGGCGAGTGCTTCGTCGAGAAGTACCTCGACAAGCCGCGCCACGTCGAGACCCAGTGCCTGGCCGATGCCGAGGGCAATGTCGTCGTCATCTCGACCCGCGACTGCTCGCTGCAGCGTCGCCACCAGAAGCTCGTCGAGGAGGCGCCCGCGCCGTTCCTGACCGACGAGCAGAACGCCCAGCTCTACGCCGCGTCGAAGGCGATCCTCCAGGAGGTCGGCTACGTGGGTGCCGGAACCTGCGAGTTCCTGATCGGCGCCGACGGCACGGTCTCGTTCCTCGAGGTCAACACCCGTCTCCAGGTCGAGCACCCGGTCTCCGAGGAGGTCACCGGCATCGATCTCGTGCGCGAGCAGTTCCGCATCGCCGCGGGCGGCACGATCGACTACGCCGACCCCGAGCCCCAGGGCCACTCCTTCGAGTTCCGCATCAACGGCGAGGACCCCGGTCGCGGATTCCTCCCCCAGCCGGGCCCCGTCCACGTCTTCAAGACCTTCGGCGGCCCCGGCATCCGCCTCGACTCCGGCGTGACCGCCGGTGACACGGTGTCGGGCGCCTTCGACTCGCTGCTCGCGAAGATCATCGTCACCGGCAAGGACCGCGAAGAGGCGTTGGAGCGCTCGCGCCGAGCGCTCGACGAGTTCGAGGTCGCGGGTCTCCCCACCGTTCTCCCCTTCCACCGCAAGGTCGTGCGCGACCCCGCCTTCACCGCGGAGAACGGCGAGTTCGGCATCTTCACGCGCTGGATCGAGACCGAGTTCGTCAACGACATCCCCGCGTGGGACGGCGAGCTGGAGGCCCCGACCCCGGGTGCCGGCCGCCACACGGTGGTCGTGGAGGTCGCCGGTAAGCGCCTCGAGGTCAGCCTGCCCGACCGCGTGGCCGTCGCACCCGGCAGCGCCGGGCGTCCGGCCGCCGTGCCGCCCGCACGTCGCAGCCACGCCACCACTGCCAACGCGGGCGCCTCGGGCGATGCGGTCAAGTCGCCCATGCAGGCGACCGTCGTCAAGATCGCCGTCGAGGACGGACAGCAGGTCGTCAAGGGCGACCTCGTCGTCGTGCTCGAGGCCATGAAGATGGAACAGCCGCTGCAGGCCCACAAGGACGGCGTCGTCGGCAACATCAATGCGGATGCCGGTGCCACGGTCTCCGCCGGGCATCAGCTGCTCACGATCAGCTGACCGACCCGGCTCATGCGAAAGGCGCCCCACCGAGGTGGGGCGCCTTTCGTGTGGTCCGTCAGGAGATGTTGAACAGGTGCATCGCCCGGCTCGCGTCCGTGATGCTGCTCGACAGCGAGGGGTACGCCGCGAAGACGCGCGAGACCTGATCGACCGTGAGGCGCCGCTCGACCGCGATCGCGATCGGGTAGATCAGCTCGGAGGCCTTCGGAGCGACGATCACTCCGCCGATGACGGTTCCCGACCCCTTGCGGGCGATGAGCTTCACGAAGCCGTCTTTTATGCCCATCATCTTCGCGCGCGGGTTCGCCGCGAGCGGCAGCTTGTAGACCATGCCGTCGGCCTTGCCGTCCTGGACGTCCTTCTCGCCGTACCCGACTGTGGCGATCTCGGGGGCGGTGAAGATGTTCGACGTGATCTTGATCTGGTCGAGCGGGATCACGATGTCGCCGAGCGCATGGAACACGGCCGTGCGGCCCTGCATCGACGCGACCGAGGCGAGCGGGAAGAAGTTCGTGCAGTCGCCCACCGCGTAGATGTTGGGCACCGAGGTGCGCGCCACGCGGTTCACACGGATGTGCCCCTGCTCGGTGAGCTCGACGCCCGCCTCCGCCAGACCGATGTCGGCGGTGTTGGGGATGGACCCGACCGCCATGAGGCAGTGGCTGCCGTCGACCGTACGGCCGTCGGAGAGGGTGACGGTGACGCCGTCCTTCGTGGTCTCGACCTTGTCGGCGCGGGCCTTCGAGAGCACGGTCATGCCGCCGCGCTTGAAGACCTTCTCGAGCACGCGTGCGGCATCCTGGTCCTCGCCGGGGAGCACCTGGTCGCGACTGGAGACGAGAGTCACCTTCGCACCGAGGTTCATGTACGCGGAGGCGAACTCCGCGCCGGTGACCCCCGAGCCGACCACGATGAGGTGCTCGGGGAGGGACTTCATATCGTACAGCTGCGTCCACGTGAGGATCCGGCGGCCGTCGGGCTTGGCGGAGTCCAGCTCACGCGGAGCCGCGCCGACCGCCACCACGATGGTGTCGGCCTCGACGCGGTCGAAGTCGGTGCCCCCCTGCCCGGTCGAGACGACGATCGCGTCGGAACCCTCGAGGCGCCCGTGACCGGAGAGGATGCGCACGCCCGCTTCGAGGAGGGTCGCCCGCATGTCCTCCGACTGCTGCCCGGCGAGCGCCATCAGGCGCTTGTTGACGGCGGCGAGGTTGATCGCGATCTCGGGCTTGAGCGGCTTGCCTTTTTCACCCTTCGCGTAGAACTGCACACCGAGGTCGCTCGCCTCGGAGATCGCGACCGCGGCGTCGGCCGTGGCGATCAGGCTCTTCGACGGCACGACGTCGGTGAGGACGGCCGCACCGCCCACGCCGACGCGCTCGACCAGGGTCACCTCGGCTCCGAGCTGAGCGGCAGCCAGGGCCGCCTCGTAACCGCCGGGACCGCCGCCGAGGACGGCGACGCGCTGAGTGCGCTCGAAAGGGGTGGAAGACATGAAAGCCATTCTTCCGCAATCTTGGCAGCCGAGCCGTCACCTTCCTAGAGTGGAGCCTATGTCCGAGACTCACAGCAACCCCCTGGACGACCCGAACGCCAACCCGTTCGAGGTCGCCGCCACTGCCGCCGCCGACATCGCCCGGCTGACCGGCGTCGAGAAGCACGACATCGCGCTCACGCTCGGCAGCGGTTGGGGCAAGGCCGCCGACATCATCGGCGAGACCGTCGCGACCATCCCCGCGACCGAGGTCACCGGCTTCTCGAAGCCCGCGCTCGAGGGCCACGTCGGCACCCTGCGCAGCATCCGCACCCCCGACGGCAAGAACGTCCTCGTCATCGGCGCGCGCACCCACTACTACGAGGACCACGGCGTGCGCCGTGTCGTCCACAGCGTGCGCACGGCGGCGGCGACCGGCGCCGAGATCATGGTGCTCACGAACGGCGCCGGCGGCATCCGCGAGACCTGGACACCCGGCCAGCCGGTGCTCATCAGCGACCACATCAACCTCACCGCCGACTCTCCGCTCGAGGGCGCCACCTTCATCGATCTCACCGATCTGTATGCGAAGCGCCTGCGCGACATCGCCCGCAGCGTCGACCCGAGCCTCGACGAGGGCGTCTACACGCAGTTCCGCGGCCCGCACTACGAGACGCCGGCCGAGGTGCAGATGGCGAAGGCCATCGGCGGTCACATCGTCGGCATGTCGACCGCCCTCGAGGCGATCGCCGCTCGCGAGGCGGGCATGGAGGTGCTCGGCTTCTCCCTCATCACGAACCTCGCCGCCGGTATCCAGACGACTCCCCTCAGCCACGCCGAGGTGATCGAGGCCGGTCGCGAGGCGGAGCCGGTGATCTCGGCTCTCCTCGCCCGAGTGGTCGAGGCGCTGTGAGCGAGGAGCGGCTCGCCCAGGCGCGCGCCTGGATGCGCCAGGATCCCGACCACGAGACCCGCGACCAGCTCGCCGGCATCATCACGCGCGCGGCGAGCGGCGAGGAGGCCGCGCTGGCCGACCTCGACGACCGCTTCGGCGCCCGCCTGGCCTTCGGCACGGCGGGCCTGCGCGGCGAACTCGGTGCGGGGAGCAACCGCATGAACCGCGTGCTCGTGACGCAGGCGGCCGCGGGCTTCGCGGCGTACCTGCGCGAACGCGCGGGCGGCGCGACGCCGACCGTCGTGATCGGCTACGACGGACGCCGCAACTCGCGGGTCTTCGCCACCGACTCCGCCGAGATCTTCGCCGGTGCGGGGCTGCGCGCCGTGCTGCTCCCCCGTCTGCTGCCCACGCCGGTGCTCGCGTTCGCGGTGCGCCACCTCGGTGCGGATGCCGGGGTCATGGTGACCGCGAGCCACAACCCGCCGAACGACAACGGCTACAAGGTGTACCTCGGCGGCGACGACGGGGGCTCGCAGATCGTCGCCCCGGCGGACGCCGAGATCGCGGCGTCCATCCAGCGCATCGCGGAGGCCGGCGACATCTCTGCTCTACCCCGCTCGACCTCCTACGAGATCGCGGGCGAAGACGTCATCGATGCGTACGTGGCCGCCACGGCCGCGGTCGCCCCGGCTCCCGCGGGCGCATCGGGCCTGCGCTGGGTGTACACGGCGATGCACGGCGTCGGGTGGGAGACCTTCGCGCGCATCGTGACCGCCGCGGGCTACCCGCGCCCCGCCGTCGTCGGCGAACAGCTCGCACCGGACGCGACGTTCCGCACGGTCTCCTTCCCCAACCCGGAGGAGCCGGGGGCGATGGACCTCGCGTTCGCGCGCGCCCGGCGCACGAACGCGGACTTCATTCTCGCCAACGACCCGGATGCCGACCGCCTCGCCGTCGCCATCCCCGACGACTCGGCGCCCGAGGGCTGGCGTCGCCTGACCGGCAACGAGGTCGGCCTGCTCCTGGGCGCTCGTGCCGCGCGCGCCGCCGCCGGTACGCCCGGCGCAGCGCTCGCGTGCTCGCTGGTGTCGTCGCCGGGTCTCGGCGCGATCGCCGCGCACCACGGCCTCGACTTCCATGAGACGCTCACGGGGTTCAAGTGGATCTCCCGTGCACCCGGCATCGTCTTCGGTTTCGAGGAGGCCCTCGGCTACCTCGTGAACCCCGAGACGGTCCGCGACAAGGACGGCATCTCGGCGGCCGTCGCGATCCTCGGCCTCGCCGCAGAGGCCCGCGACCGCGGCGTGACGATCGCGGACCTGCTCGCGGAACTCGGCGACACCTACGGGTACTTCTCGAGCGGTCAGGTCTCGATCCGCGTCGACGATCTCTCGATCATCGGACGCGTGATGCTGGCCCTGCGCACGCTGCCTCCTGTTCAGATCGCCGGCCGCCCGGTCGCCTCGGCCGAGGATCTGCTGCAGGCCGCCGCCGGCCAGCCCTCGGGCGACGTGCTGCGCTACCGGCTCGACGACGGCTCGCGGGTGATCGTGCGCCCGAGCGGCACCGAGCCCAAGCTGAAGGTGTACATCGACGCCGCGGGCGCCTCGTCCGACGAGGCCCGCGCGGCGGTCGCGACGATCGAGACCGGAGTGCGGGAGCTCCTCGACGAGCGCTCCTGATCCGACCTGACGGCGCGTGGCCCCTCGGAGCCGCGCGCCGTCGGCATACCCGGATACGATCGGAGCATGCCCACCCGCCACGTCATCGTCAGCGCGCACAACGGTGTGCATGCCCGACCCGTCGCCGAGATCGTCCGTCTCGTGCAGGCCCACGGCGCACCGGTCACCCTGCGCACGTCCGAGGGGACGACCGTCGACCTGCGCAGCGTGCTCGCCGTGATGGACCTCGCGCTCGGCGCGGGCGACGCCGTCGAGCTGCGCACCGCGGCGGGGCCCGGTGCCGACGAGCTGCTCGAGACGCTCGCGGCCGTCCTCGCACCGGCGAACTGACCCGCTCCGGCACGAGCCGTGGGGACGGCGCGAATGCTCAGCCGTCGATGACGGCGACGAGCTCGTCGAGGAACGCCTCGAACGTCGTTCCCCGGCGCACGATCCTCTGCACGCTCTCGCGCTCGCTGAAGACCTCGACGAGCTGCTCGAACACGGTCTGGAAGGCTGCGCGGTCGCCCTCGCTGAAGGCGGCGAGCGCGACCACCTGGACGCGACCGTCCGCCCATGCCGCGGACCCGTCGGCGACACCGATCGCGATCGCGGTGCGCGTGGCGGTCATCTGCAGAGCGTGCGGCACCGCGAGCGCATCCGTGAACGCGGTCGACGACATCCGTTCGCGCACGATGGTGTTCTCGACGTAGTCCTCACCGATGACGCCGGTGTCCACGAGCAATCCCCCGAGGCGCCGGATGATCGCCTCCTCCCCCTCGTCGGGGAGCGGATGCACGAAGGCATCGGCATCGAAGTACTGGGCGAGCTCCTCACGCAGGTGCGTGAGTCGGCGACCGCGG
The DNA here is from genome assembly GCF_044748385.1 of Microbacterium sp. NPDC090003. Classification (NCBI taxonomy): domain Bacteria; kingdom Bacillati; phylum Actinomycetota; class Actinomycetes; order Micrococcales; family Microbacteriaceae; genus Microbacterium; species Microbacterium sp. NPDC090003. The sequence goes on along the minus strand of NZ_JBIVFW010000002.1, from coordinate 458,662 downwards.
CGGATGCGACCGGCGGCCTGCTGCACCCGCTCGACGTCGGAGTCGGTGAAGAACGGATGGATGCGGACGAAGCGATCGCCGGTGAGGGCGGGCTCGATCGTGCTGAGCACGAGGTCGGTGTCGAACGACGACCAGTCCGGGTCGACGCTGGTCACCACGCTCGTGACCTCGATCGCCGAGCCGAGCGATCGGTCGACGCTCGAGCGCAGCAGCTCGTGCAGTTCGTAGTACCCCGGGCAGACGATGGTGGCGGTGAGGATCGTCGCGGCCTTGCGGCTGCGTTCGAGGCGTCCGCCGACGTGCATGGCGATGTAGGCGATCTCGTCGTCGTGGATCGGTGTGCCCAGCCGGTCGTGCAGGCCCGAGGCGATCGACACCGCGACCTCGAAGATCATGGGGTACGAGGTCTTCAGCGAGCGCGTGAGCGGATTGCGGGCGAAGGCCTGGCCCTGCGCGCGCCGGAGCAGATTCTGCACGTGGAGCGAGAGGCGGAGCACGAACGAGTCCTCGACGAGGTCGACGTCGTACTCGGCCGCGGCCCGGGCGAGTTCGGCGCGCACCGCGTCTTCGACACCCGCCTCCACTCCACTGCGAGCGACCTCCCGCGTCGCCTCCGCACCGGGAGCGACGACCCGGGTGAGCACGAGAGAGGCGAGGTGACGGCTGTCGCCCTCCCCCAGCTCGACGCCGAAGTGCTCGGTCGCCAACCGTGAGATCGTCTCGCCGACCCGGGGGATCTCGTCGTGCGCTCCGGTCGGAACGCCGGCGATCGCGTACCCCGCCGCGACGCGATCCGTCGCGATCGCGATGTGCAGGAGCACGTCCGAGATCGCGAGCTCGTTGACGAAGTAGCCGAGCGTGCCGAGTTCGCGCACGAGCGCCGACTTGAACGGGCCGACCGCCTCGGCCGACATCCCCGTACCGGCGAGCGCACGACGGAACGTCTCGGGATGGAACGACGCGGCATCCATCTCGTCGTGCGCGAGGCGCGAGATGAGGCGGCGCTGCTCCTCCTCGGTGCCCCGCAGCCGAACGATCTCCCGATCGCGCTCGAGCACGAGGTCCGTGCCGTCGAGGAGGCCGCGGACCCGGGCGAGATCGGCCTCGAGGGTCGCCTCGCTCACGTGCATCCGCTCGGCGGTCGCGTAGATGTCGATGCCGTCCGGCTCGTCGAGGAGCATCCGTACCACGGCGTGCAGACGATCGCGGGGTGCGGACTCGCCCCCCGACCGGGCGCGCAGCGCATCGCGCGCGGCGGCGCCTGCGCGATAACCCGCGGGACCGGACTCGACGGCGTCACCGCCGACGCGGGCGTTGAGAGCGGCGACGTACGAGCGGATGCTGCGGGGCGTCACTCCGACCAGATCGGCGAGACTGGCGGCGGTCGCCCACGAACCCCGGCGCAGCAGAGCGGTGAGGATCTGGTCCTGGCGCTGGCGCGACATGGTCCTCCCTCCGCTCGTCGTACGTGCGCGACTTCCGTGTCCGCCGCCCTCCCATGATGTCAGGCCACGGCCGGACCGGGGGCCGGAAGCGGGGTTCCGCGGGGGCGGAAAGGTTCCTGTTGGCGACGCACCCCGCTCGTTTCCCAGACTGTTCTCAGGAAGGTGGAATCGATGAGGATCCTCATTGTGTGCGGCGCGGGCGCGTCGAGCACGTTCGTCGCGCAACGACTACGGCGCGCGGCATCCGACGCGGGTCTCGACTGGGACCCGGTGGCCGGCGTGGAATCCTCCGTCTTCCCCGGCGCACAGGATGCGCTCCTCGTCGGCCCGCACCTCGCGGACCGGGTGGATGCGCTGCGCGCGAGCGCCGGGGCCCCCGTCGCCCTCCTGCCCGCCGACATCTTCGCCGACCGCGACGGGGAACGCACGCTCAGCATCGTGCGCGCACTGCTCGCCGCGGAGAAAACCCCGAAAGGAACACCATGACCGTTTCACGCACCGTTCGGATCGGCTCCTCCCACGGACTGCACGCGCGCCCCGCGAAGCTCTTCGCGCAGGCCGCCAAGGAGGCGGGCATTCCCGTCACGATCGCCAAGGATTCCGGCAAGGCCGTCAACGCGGCCAGCATCCTCGGGGTCATCGCCCTCGCGATCGAGCACGGCGACTACGTCACCCTCACGGCCGACGGTGACAGTGCGGAGGGCGTGCTCGACACGCTCACCGAACTACTGACCACCGACCACGACCAGGAATCCTGATGAGCGAGCTGCGCGGAGTCGGCATCGGGCTCGGCGTCGCGCAGGGCCCGGTCGTGCGCATGACCGAGGCGCTGCCCGCGCCCGACCAGACGCCCAGCGCCGTCGGCGCCGAGGCCGAGCGCGCCCGCGTGCGCGAGGCCGTGTCGGTCGTCGCCCAGGAGCTCACCGCTCGCGGCGAGGCAGCCGGCGGATCGGCACAGGAGGTGCTCGAGGCCCAGGCGATGATCGCCGAGGACCCGACGCTCCAGGACGAGGTCGACGAGCGCATCGACGCCGGCTCCACCGCCGAGTGGGCCGTGCACGACGCCTTCGCGGGCTTCCGCGCCACGCTCGAGGCCGTCGGGGGCTACCTCGGCGAGCGCGCCGCCGACCTCGACGACATCGCCCAGCGAGTGCTCGCCCGTCTGCGCGGCGTCGAGGCACCCGGCGTGCCGAACCCGGGGCATCCGTTCGTCCTGGTGGCGCGCGACCTCGCCCCCGCCGACACCGCCCTGCTCGACCTCGATCAGGTGCTCGCGCTCATCACGAGCGATGGCGGCCCGACCTCGCACACCGCGATCCTCGCCCGTGAGAAGGGCATCGTCGCGATCGTCGGCGCGACCGAGGCGGCGACGCTGGCGACCGGCACGACGGTCATCGTCGATGCCGCGGCAGGGATCGTCACCGCCGACCCCGCACAGGACGCTCTCGACCGCGCAGCCCAGCGTGCCGCGGAGCGCGCCTCCGCCGACGCCGCACCCGCGACGCCGGGGGCGCTGGCCGACGGCACTGCGATCCCGCTGCTCGCGAACCTCGGCAAGCCCGCGGATGCTGCGGACGCCGTCGAGCGCGGGGCCGAGGGCGTGGGGCTCTTCCGCACCGAGTTCCTGTTCCTGTCCTCCACCCAGGCGCCCACGATCGCGCAGCAGCGCGAGTCGTACCGCGAGCTGCTCGCCGCGTTCCCGGGCAAGAAGGTCGTCGTGCGCATGCTCGACGCGGGAGCCGACAAGCCCCTCGCCTTCCTCAACGACGCGCACGAGGAGAATCCGGCCCTCGGGCTCCGGGGCCTGCGCTCCCTGCGGGCGAGCGAGGACATCCTGCGCGAGCAGCTCACGGCCCTCGCCGAGGCGGATGCCGCCACCTCCGCCGATCTGTGGGTCATGGCGCCGATGGTCACGACCGTCGAGGAGACCGCGTACTTCACCGGCCTCGCGCGCGAGTACGGGCTGAAGACCGCCGGCGTCATGGTCGAGGTCCCGGCGAGCGCACTGCTCGCCGACCGGGTGCTCGCGCACGCGGACTTCGCCTCGATCGGCACCAACGACCTGACGCAGTACACGATGGCGGCCGACCGCCTCCTCGGGTCGGTCTCGGCATTCCAGGATCCTTGGCACCCCGCCGTGCTGCGCCTGGTGCGCGAGGTCGGTGCCGCCGGCGCACGCCTGGACAAGCCCGTCGGCATCTGCGGCGAGGCGGCCGCCGATCCCCTCCTCGCCGTCGTGCTCGTGGGCCTCGGCGCCACGAGCCTCTCGATGGCTCCCGCAGCGCTGGCAGATGTCCGCCACGCGCTCTCCGAACGCACGCTCGACGAGGCCCGTAACCTCGCCGAGCTCGCACTGGCGGCAGACGACGCCGCCGGTGCACGCCTGGCCGTGGTGGAAGCATCCGCGGCCCTCCCTCCTCACCAGAAAGAGACGACATCATGACGACGACGTCACCAGCCCCCGCCAAGGCGAACGGGCTCCGAACGGGCGTGCAGCGTTTCGGCACGTTCCTCTCCGGCATGATCATGCCCAATATCGCGGCGTTCATCGCGTGGGGCTTCATCACCATGCTGTTCATCCCCGCTGGATTCTTCGGCGCCAAGAGCCCCTTCGGCTGGCACTGGGCTCCGGTGGCCGAGATCATCGGCGGCGGCGGAGACTCCGCCGTCATCGGATGGCAGGGCGCCATGACGGCGGTCGCCGAGGGCGCCGACGGCAACATCTTCGCCTACGTCGGTCTGGTCGGCCCGATGGTCACCTACCTTCTGCCGCTGCTTATCGCGAACACCGCAGGCCGCATGGTCTACGGCGAGCGCGGTGGCGTCGTGGCGACCATCGCCACGATGGGTGTCATCGTCGGAACCAACATCCCGATGTTCCTCGGCGCGATGATCATGGGCCCGATCGCGGCGTGGATCACGAAGCAGATGGACAAGCTGTGGGACGGCAAGATCCGCCCCGGCTTCGAGATGCTCGTCAACAACTTCTCGGCCGGAATCCTCGGCATGATTCTTGCGATCGTCGGCTTCTTCGCCTTCGGGCCGGTCATGCTCGGCATCAGCGCCGTGCTCGGTGCGGCGGTCGACTGGCTCGTCTCGCTCAACCTGCTGCCCCTGGTCTCGATCATCGTCGAGCCGGCGAAGGTGCTCTTCCTGAACAACGCCATCAACCACGGCGTCTTCACCCCGCTCGGCATCGAGCAGGCCGCTGAGACCGGCAAGTCGATCCTGTTCCTCATCGAGGCGAACCCCGGACCCGGTCTCGGTCTCCTGCTCGCGTTCACCTTCTTCGGTGTGGGCGCGGCGAAGGCCTCGGCTCCGGGCGCGGCCGTCATCCAGTTCTTCGGTGGCATCCACGAGATCTACTTCCCGTACGCCCTCAGCAAGCCGACCACGATCCTCGCGCTGATCGCCGGTGGCGCAGCAGGTGTCACGACGAACATGATCCTCGGCGGCGGTCTCGGCTTCCCGGCCGCACCGGGCAGCATCATCGCCGTCACCGCCGGAGCGATCGGCTCGGGCGTGGGCAACCTCGTCGTCGTCTACCTGTCGGTGCTCATCGCCGCGGCTGTGACCTTCCTCATCACGGCCGTGATCCTGCGTGCCTCCCGCAAGCGCGATCTCGAGGCAGAGGGCGACACCTTCGGTGCCGCGATCGCGCAGACCGAGGCGAACAAGGGCAAGTCGTCGGCCGCGATGGACGCGCTGCGCACCTCGAGCGGCGCAGCTGCCGGCGGAGCCGCCGTCGCCACCGACCGCCGCATCGAGAACGTCGTGTTCGCGTGCGACGCCGGTATGGGCTCCTCGGCGATGGGCGCGAGCGTCCTGCGCAACAAGTTCAAGAAGGCGGGCGTCGACGGCGTCACGGTCACCAACCAGGCGATCGCGAACCTCGACGGAACGGCCGATCTCGTGATCACGCAGCAGCAGCTGACCGATCGCGCGAAGGCCCAGTCGCCGAACTCCCTGCACGTATCGGTCGACAACTTCATGAATTCCCCGAAGTATGAAGAGGTCGTCGAGATGGTGCGCGCCCAGCGCGACACCGACGCGTGACACACCCCGGTGGGCGGATGCTGCGGCATCCGCCCACCGGACCATTCTCAGAAAGGAATCATCATGAGCGTTCTCACCCTCGACCAGATCCGCATCCACCCGGGATCGGCGACGCAGGAGGAAGCCCTGCAGGAGGCGACCGACATCCTGGTCTCGGTGGGCGCCGTGACCCCGGCCTACGTCGACGCGATGCGCCAGCGCGAGGAGACGGTCTCGACCTTCATGGGCAACGGCCTCGCGATCCCGCACGGCACCAACGAGACCAAGGACGCGATCCTCGCCTCTGCCCTCTCCGTCGTGCGCTACGACGGAGGCGTGGACTGGGCGGGCGAGCCGGCGACGTTCGTGATCGGCATCGCCGGACGCGGTGACGAGCACCTCGAGATCCTCTCGCAGATCGCGATCCTGTTCTCCGACGAGGACGACGTCGCGAAGCTCAACGCCGCGCAGACCCCGGATGAGCTCTTCGCCCTGCTCTCGGCGGTGAACGAGGGATGAAGGCCGTCCAGTTCGGCGCCGGTAACATCGGCCGCGGCTTCGTGGGGCTCCTGCTCCACGAGGGCGGCTACGAGGTCGTCTTCTCGGATGTGGCGGACGCACTCGTCGACGCGATCAATGCGGTCGACGCGTACACCGTGCACGAGGTCGGACCGGGCGGCGTCGATCGCACCGTGACCGGGTTCCGGGCCGTCAACAGCAAGACCGATCCGGATGCCGCGGCCGACGAGGTCGCCACGGCCGATGTCGTCACCTGCGCGGTCGGACCGACCGTGCTGCGTTTCATCGCGCCGACCATCGTCGCCGGCCTCACCCGCCGCTCCCCCGACGCCGCGCCGCTGGTGATCATGGCGTGCGAGAACGCGATCGGCGCGACCGATCTGCTCCGCGCCGAGATCGAGAGCGCCGCGGGCGCCGACGCGCACGAGCTGCTCGCGAAGGCCGTCTTCGCGAACACCGCCGTCGACCGCATCGTCCCGGCGCAGCCCGAGGGCGCAGGCGTCGACGTCACGGTCGAGCCGTACTTCGAGTGGACGATCGAGCAGGGGCCGTTCGGCGGCACGCTGCCGAACATCCCCGGCGCGCACTTCGTCGACGACCTCGCCCCGTACATCGAGCGCAAGCTGTTCACGGTCAACACCGGCCACGCGGCCACCGCGTACTTCGGCGCCCGCGCCGGCATCGACCGCATCTCCGACGCCCTCGCCGATCCGCGGATCGCTGCGGCGGTGGGCGCGGCCCTCGAGGAGACCTCGGCGGTGCTCGCCGCGACCCACGGGCTCGACCCGGCAGATCTGGCCGAGTACCGCGCGACCATCCTCGAGCGCTTCCGTAATCCCGCGCTCGTCGACACCGTGCAGCGCGTGGGACGCCAGCCCCTGCGCAAGATCTCCCGGCACGAGCGGTTCATCGGTCCGGCCGCCGCCGCGGCCGAGCACGGCCTGTCGACCGACGCGCTCGTGGCGGCCATCGCCGCGACCCTCGAGTTCGAGGATGCCGAGGACACCCAGGCCGTCGAGCTGCGCCAGTTGCTCGACACGCTCGACGCGCAGACGTTCACCACGCGCACGACGGGACTGGAGCCGCAGCATCCGCTCTTCGCGGACGTCGAGGCGGTCGTGGCCGCGCGGCAGGACGCCCTCCGCGCCACCTGACCGACTGTTCTGCTCCGCCCCCGCGCCCCGATACGATCGGGGTGCGGGGGCGTTTTCGGTACACGGATGTGCGGGGGCAACATGGACACCTATGCCGTGATCGGCGCTGGCCCGTCGGGCCTGGCCGCCGTCCGCGCGCTGCAGAAGCGCGGCATCCCCGTCGACGGCTACGAGGCCTCGCACGGAGTCGGGGGCCTCTGGGACATCTCCAACCCGCGCAGCACGATGTACGAGTCGGCGCACCTCATCTCGTCACGCACGACGACCGAGTTCCGAGAGTTCCCGATGCGAACCACGGTCGACTATCCGGGGCACGCGGCTCTGCTCGAGTACTTCCGGGAGTACGCCGATCATTTCGGCATCAGCGAGCTCTTCCGCTTCGAGGCGCGCGTCACGCGCCTCGACCCCCGCGACGGAGGCTGGGACCTGACGAGTAGCGGCCCCGACGGCGAGCACACGCGCCGGTACGCCGGCGTCGTGCTCGCCAACGGCACACTCGCCGAACCGAACCTCCCCGCCTTCCCCGGCGAGTTCACCGGCGAGCTGCTCCACACGAGCGCCTACTCCTCCCCGGCGCAGCTCGCGGGACGCCGGGTGCTCATCGTCGGCGCCGGCAACTCGGGCTGCGACATCGCGGTGGATGCCGTGCACCATGCCGACGCGATCGACATGAGCGTGCGTCGCGGCTACTACTTCGTTCCGCGCTACCTCTTCGGTCGCCCGAGCGACACACTGAACCAGGGTCGTCCGCTCCCCGCCCGACTCAAGCAGGCGCTCGATTCCCGCGTGCTGCGCGCGTTCACGGGAGACCCCGTGCGGTTCGGCTTTCCGAAGCCCGACTACCGTATCTACGAATCCCATCCGATCGTGAATACCCTGGTGCTCGATCACCTCGGCCAGGGCGATCTGCGCGTCCGGCCCGACGTCGACCGCTTCGACGGCTCGACCGTGCGCTTCCGCGACGGATCGTCCGGCGACTACGACCTGGTGCTCCTCGCGACCGGCTATCGGCTCGACTACCCGTTCGTCGACCCCGCGCACCTGAACTGGCGCGGCGCCTCCCCCGAGCTCTTCCTGCACGTGTTCCCGGCATCCTTCAACGGGTTGTACGTGATGGGGATGATCGAGGCATCCGGCATCGGCTGGCAGGGCCGCTACGAACAGGCCGAGCTGCTCGCCGCGTACCTCGAGGCGGCAGAACAGGACCCGGCGCGCGCGGCCCGGTTCCGCGCGAGAGTCACCGACTCCGCCTGGCCCGACCTCACCGGCGGGTACCACTACCTGAACCTCGACCGCATGGCCTACTACGTTAACAAGGACGCCTACCGCGGCGCGCTCCGCCGCGAGCAGCGCGCTCTCGCGCAGCCCGCGTGAGCGGGGCCTCTCCGGCATGGCGCGTACGCTGGAGAGGTGCAGAAGAAGCGTGGCCGGCGCGTCCTGAAGTGGACGCTGTGGAGCATCCTGATCATCGTCGTGCTCGGCGCCGGCGGTATCGTCGCCTGGAGTCAGATCGGTGTGATGGGGGCGGAGAAGGCACCCCTCGCCGCCGTGCGCGAGAACCCAGCGATCACGGTCGACGACGCAGAGCAGGGTATCGTCCTCGCGCCCGCCGACGGCGACTCCGAGATCGGTCTCGTCTTCGTGCCCGGCGCGAAGGTCGATCCCTGGGCGTATGCCGCGATCCTGCAGGGCGTCGCCGAGGAGGGCGTCACGGTCGTGATCACGCGCCCCTGGCTGAACCTCGCCTTCTTCGATCCGCGCCCCCTCGACTCCTTCACCTCCGCCGCGCCCGATGTCGACGTGTGGGTGGTGGGCGGCCACTCCTTGGGCGGCGTGCGCGCCTGCCAGCTCGCGGCGGATGCCGATGCCCTCGCGCTCTTCGGCTCGTACTGCGCCACCGATCTGTCCGACACCGATCTCGCGGTGCTGAGTCTTGCAGGCTCCGAGGACGGCCTCTCGACGCCGGCGAAGATCGCGGATGCGCGCGGCAACCTGCCCGCCGATGCCGACCTCGTCGAGATCGACGGCGCCTCGCACGCCTCGTTCGGGGACTACGGGCCGCAGGCTGGTGACGGCGCGCCGTCGATCTCCGAGGACGAGATGCACGCCACGGTCACCGAACTCCTCGGGGCGTTCCTCGCCGAGGAGGCGCAGGCCGCCGCGGGCTGAGTGCGGAGGCCAGCCGATCTCAGCGCTCAGCCGATCCGCGAGATCAACGACTCGAGGCCCATGCCGTAGTCGATGCGCACGACGGGGAGCGCCAGCTTGTCGGTGCCGATCCCGACATAGCCCGGCTCGATCGTGCGGGCCATCTCGAAGTCCGCCTGGGCCACACCCTGCTTCGCCGTGTCGTTGTAGTGCCCGAACGGGTAGGCGATGACCTCGCGCACGCCCAGCACGTCGCCGGAGGTGTTGAGGTCGGCGGCGATCTCGTCGGCGGTCCAGTTCTCCATCCTGCCCCGGCCGTTGGCCCCGGCCTGATGCATGTCGTGCGTGTGCGAGCGGCGCAGCACGTATCGCGACGGCGGCGGGTCCTGCCGGTACGCGGTGATCATGAACGACGTCGAGAGCAGCTCGTACTTGTCGACGACCGGTACGGCGAGGTCGAACCACGTCTGGTCGGCGTCATCATCGGTGATGATGACGGAGCGCGCGGGAAGCGACAGCCGACCGTCGATGAACGCGCTCAACTCGTCCCACGTGGGCAGGTAGAAGCCGGTCGTCGCGATGTGGTTCATCTGCGCCTCGAAGTCGCCGATGTAGGCGTAGTTTCCACGCAGCCAGCCCGACTCCCCCTCCGGGTTCGAGGTGAACTGGTGATACATGAGGATCGGCACCTGCACATCGGCCGCCGCGTTCGCCTCCGGCGTCGTCCACGCGCCGAACAGCTCGACCTCGGCATCCGTGCACACGACGGTGTCGGCGCCGTTGACGCGCGCCGCGACGTTCTGCGCTGCCGCGTCGTCGGCGGTGGCGTACCACCCCGCGAACACGCGACCGTCCTGCGCCGGAATCGGCAGATGCTGGTAGAGCCCGCCCTGCGACTGCACCTGCATGTCGAGCGCGATGGCTTCGCCCGCGAATGACACGGCGCATCCGTCCGGATCGCCGGAGTCGGCGACGAGCTGCTGCGCCGCGGTCAGTGGGCGCTCGATGGGCGTCGCCTCGACGCGCGGGATCGCCTCGGGCTCCCCGTTCGTCCACGTGAACGCTGCAGCGGCACCGCCGACCACGACCACCACGGCGACGACCGCGCCGATCCAGATCGCCCGGCGTCTGCGCCGTGCCCGCGAACGGCTCCCCCGAGTCGTCATGGTCAGGCGTCGAAGCCTTCGGCGATCATCTCCACGAGCTCTTCGCGCTCCTCGACAGGGAGGAACGTCGCGGCCGCCGCGTTGAACTGGAAGGTCTCGAGGTCGTCGAGGTCGTACTCGAACGCCTCGACGAGAAGCGCGAGCTCTCGGGTGAGCGAGGTGGCGCTCATGGTGCGGTTGTCGACGTTCACGGTGACGGCGAAGCCGAGCTGGTAGAGCAGATCGAACGGGTGATCGGCGAGCTCCGAGCCCCAGGCGGCGACCGCCCCGGTCTGCAGGTTCGACGACGGCGACAGTTCGAGCGGGATCTCGCGGTCGCGCACCCAGCGCGCGACCTCGCCGAACTGCACCTGCACCTCGTCGCCCTCGCGCGTGATGACCTCGAGGTCCTCGGCGATGCGCACGCCGTGCCCGAGCCGCAGAGCGCGTCCGTCGAGCAGGGCGGAGCGGATCGAGTCGAGACCGGCCGCCTCGCCGGCATGCACCGTCACGGGGAAGAAATTGTCGGCGAGGTAGTCGAAGGCCTCGCGATAGTTCGACGACGGGAAGCCGTCTTCGGGGCCCGCGGTGTCGAAGCCCACCACGCCGCGCCCACGGAAGTCGACCGCGAGCTCCGCGATCTCCCGCGCACGATCGTGCTGGCGCATCGCCGACAGCAGCTGGCCGACCCGGATGCTGTGCCCCGCGGCGTCCGCGGCGTCCTCGCCCTCCTCGATACCCTGCTGCACGGCCTCGACGACCTGCTCGAGGCTGAGACCGCCCGCGAGGTGCTGCTCGGGCGCCCAGCGCACCTCGCCGTAGATCACGCCGTCCTTCGCCAGGTCCTGCACGAACTCTCGGGCCACCCGGGTCAACGCCTCCGAGGTCTGCATGACCGCGATCGTGAGGTCGAACGTCTTCAGGTACTCGACCAGCGAGCCCGAATCACTCTGCTTCGCGAACCAACGGCCGAGGGAGCGCGCATCGCTCTGGGGCAGCTCGATGCCGGCGGCATCCGCCAGCTCGACGATCGTCGACGGACGCAGCGCGCCGTCGAGATGGTCGTGCAACGACACCTTGGGCAGACTCCGCAGGGAGATCCCCTGGATCTTGACGTCGCCGTTCGCATCGATCGCCATGGGGATCCTCCAGTCGCAGAAATAGTGGCGGTGGTGACCGCCGTGTTCAGGGTAGCGGGCCGGAGGTCAGGCCGTGATGCGTTCGCGCACGATCGGTCCGCGTTCCGGCGCGTCCGCACCGATCTGCCACGCTCCCTCGAGCGCCTCGATCGCCCGCGGGAAGCGAGCGTCGTCGGCTGCGGAGAGCGTGAACAGCGGCTGTCCGGAGACGACCCGGTCACCCGGCTTCGCATGCAGGTCGATTCCCGCCTCGAAGATCACGGGATCCTCGGCGCGTGCGCGGCCGGCGCCGAGACGCCAGGCCGCGATGCCGAACGGAAGGGCGTCCATGCGGCTGACGACGCCGTCGGCGGGCGCCGTGACGACGTGGGTCTCGCGGGCGACCGGAAGCGCGGCATCCGGGTCGCCGTCCTGCGCACGGATCATCGCCTTCCAGTGGTCCATCGCGCGCCCGTCGTCGAGCGCCGCCTCCACGTCGGCGTCCGGCTGACCGGCCAGCGCGAGCATCTCGCGAGCGAGTGCGATCGTGAGCTCGCGCACGTCGGAGGGACCGCCGCCGGCCAGAATCTCGACCGACTCGCGCACCTCGTTCGCATTGCCGATCGCGAAGCCGAGCGGCACGTTCATGTCGGTGAGCAGGGCCGTCGTCGCAACGCCCGAATCCGTGCCGAGCGCCACCATCGTACGAGCGAGCTCGCGCGCGCGATCGATGTCCTGCATGAAGGCACCCGACCCGAACTTGACGTCGAGCACGAGGGCGTCCGTGCCCTCCGCGATCTTCTTCGACATGATGCTCGACGCGATCAGCGGGATCGCTTCGACCGTTCCGGTCACGTCGCGCAGCGCATACAGCTTCTTGTCGGCGGGGGCGAGACCGGAGCCGGCCGCGCAGATCACCGCACCGACATCGCCCTGCATCTGGGCGAACATCTCCTCGTTGCTGAGCGCCGCCCGCCACCCGGGGATCGACTCGAGCTTGTCGAGAGTGCCGCCCGTGTGGCCGAGGCCGCGGCCGCTGAGCTGCGGCACCGCCACGCCGAACGCCGCGACCAGCGGGGCGAGCGGCAGCGTGATCTTGTCGCCCACGCCGCCCGTCGAGTGCTTGTCGACCGTCTTCTTGCCGAGGGAGGCGAAGCTCATCCGCTCCCCCGACGCGATCATGGCGTCGGTGAGGACACGGATCTCGTCGCGCTCCATGCCGCGCTGGAAGATCGCCATCGCGAACGAGGCCATCTGCGCGTCCGAGACGTAGCCGCGCGTGTACGCGTCGACCATCCACCGCAGGGCGGGCTCCGGAACTGCTCCACCATCGCGCTTCGCGCGGATGACGTCGACCGCGTCGTAGGGCTCCACCGTGCTCATCGTGCGTCCTCCAGGTCGCGGGGGCCGAACGCATCCGGCAGTACTTCGTCGATCGTGCGGATGCCGGAGACGGTCTCGAGCAGCATGCCGGGCATCGCATGCTCGAACAGCAGCTGACGGCAGCGTCCGCAGGGCATGATCGTCTGCCCGTCGTTGTTCACGCACACGAAGGCGACGAGCTGGCCGCCGCCCGACATGTGCAGATCGCCGACGAGAGCGCACTCGGCGCACAGGGTGACTCCGTACGAGGCGTTCTCGACGTTGCAGCCGGCCACGATGCGCCCGTCGCCCACCAGCGCCGCAGCCCCCACGCGGTAGCGCGAGTACGGGGCGTAGGCCTTCTCCATGGCCGACGAGGCGACCTGACGCAGTTCGTCCCAGTCGATATCTGTCATGTCTCTCCTAGGACTTGATGTACGGTTCGCCGTCGGCCGCGGGAGCCCGCGACTTCCCGACGAGGCCGGCGACCGCGAAGATCGTCACGACGTACGGCAGCATGAGCATGAACTGGCTCGGCACCGGGGATCCGATGACGCTGAGCACGCCCTGCAGGTTGGTGGCGAAGCCGAACAGCAGCGCCGCGAGTGTGGCCTTGATCGGGTCCCACTTACCGAAGATCACGGCGGCGAGGGCGATGAAGCCCGCGCCCGCCGTCATCTCCTGGTTGAAGCGCGGCACCGAGACGAGCGTGTAGAACGCGCCGCCCATGCCGGCGACGGCACCGGCGAGGAGGATCGCCCGGTAGCGGGTGGCCAGCACCTTGATGCCGACCGTGTCCGCCGCCTGCGGGTGCTCGCCGACCGCCCGCAGACGCAGACCCCAGCGGGTGCGGTACAGACCGAACCAGACGAGCGCGACGACGACGAACATGAGATAGACGATGAACGACTGGCGGAACAGGATCGGTCCGATGACCGGGATCTCGCTCAGCACGGGGATCGACACGGTGTCGAACGTGGCCGGACTGTTGAGGGTCTCGGTGTTCGGGGCGAGCACCACTCGGAAGAGGAACGTCGTCAGACCGATCACCAGCACGTTGAGCACGACACCGACGATCACCTGATCGACGTAGTACGTGATCGTGAAGACGCCGAGCACGAGCGAGACGAGCATGCCCGCCCCCATCGCGGCGACCAGACCCGCCCACGGCGACCCGGTGATCGACGAGGCGATCGCGGCCGAGAAGGCACCCGCCAGCAGCTGCGCCTCGATGGCGATGTTGACGACACCGGCGCGCTCGCCGATCACGCCGCCCAGGGCACCGAAGATCAGGGGCGTGGCCAGGGCCAGCGCTCCCCCGAGCAGGCTGATCATGCGCAGCGTCTCACCGGCGGCGGCCCACGCGAGGAAGCCCAGCAGGAGCGCCGCGACGTAGACGATCACCAGCCACAGCGGGATGCTGCGACGAGCGGATGCCCGGACGAACGCGAAGACCGTGACCGCGGCGAGCACCACGACGGCGACCCATGCGGTCGCGTTCGCGGGCAGGATCACGTCGGGGATCGCGAAGAACGCGTCGGCCGAGGCCAGGCGGAACGTCGTCTCGCCGTCGCGCGGGGCCAGTAACGGCAGCAGGGCGAACAGGACCGTGAAGATCCCGAAGATGATCGGCGCCTTCCACGAGGCGACGGCGACGGCGCGCGGCTCCTCGATCGCGACGGCGGCATTCGTGACGGCGCTCATGCCGACACCTCCTGCTTCTGCGACTTCTTGGCCGCTCGGGTCTTCTTGCGTGAGGGACGCCCGGGCTGCGGGAGACCGAACATCGCGCGCACCAGCGGGGGCGCCGCGATGAAGAGCACGATCAGCGACTGCACGACGAGCACGATCTCGATCGGGATGCCCTGCGAGGACTGCATCGTGAAGCCACCGGTCTTGAACGCACCGAAGAGGAGTCCTGCGCCGAGGATGCCGATCGGCGACGAGCGCCCGAGCAGGGCGACCGTGATGGCGTCGAAACCGATGCCCGCGTCGATCGAACCGCCGAAGCCGCTGGTCTCGGTGCCGAGGATCTGGCTGATGCCGGCGATACCCACCAGCGCGCCGGCGATCAGCATGACGACGAAGTACATCTTGCCGACGTCGATACCCGCGACCCGGGCCGCCGCGGGGTTCTCGCCCACCGCGCGGAAGCGGAAACCGAGCGACGAGCGCTCGAGCAGCCACCACGTGAAGGCGACGGCGGCCAGCGCCACCAGGAAGCCCCAGTGCAGTTTGTACGTGTCTCCGAGCAGCAGCGGGAGCACGGCGGAGTCGGGCATCGGCGCCGTCTTCGGGTTGCTCGATCCCGGCGCCTGCAGGATGCCCTGCGTCGCCAGCATCCAGGCCAGCAGGTAGAAGGCGATGTGGTTGAGCATGATCGTCGTGATCACCTCGTGCGCGCCCGTGCGCGCCTTGAGGATCCCGGCGATGCCGGCCCAGAGTGCTGCGGCGACCATTCCGGCGATGACGGCGGCGATCAGGTGCAGCGGGAACGGCATGTCGATCTGGGTCGCGACGTAGCCACCCGCCGCGGCCGCCATGAGCATCTGCCCCTGACCACCGATGTTGAACAGACCGGCGCGGAATGCGAGGCCGACACCGAGTCCGGCCGCGATCAGCGGCGTGGCGAACTTCAGCGTCTCCGTCAGCGGGCGGATGCCGGTGGCGAAGTCATCGGCGTTGAAGTTGTAGATCGCGCCGCGGAACAGCGCGGCGTACGCACCGCTGACGGCCTGCCAGACGGCGGCGATCATGTCACCGGGGCGGGCGAAGAAGTACCCCGCCGTCTCCTGCACCTCTTCGTTCGTGGCCGCGATCATGATCGAGCCGACGACGACCGCGATCAGGACGGCGAGCACCGAGATGATCGCGTTGCCCGAGACGATCTGCTGGAAGGCGACGCGCCACCGCGAAGGCGCCACGACGGTCTCCGGCTCGGCGAGCGGTCCCTTGGTCTCTGCGACGCTCATGCGCTCTCTCCGTTCATGCCCGCCATCATCAGACCGAGCTGATCGCGGGGGGTGTTGCCGGGCACGATGCCGACGACGCGGCCGCGGTACATCACGAGGATCCGGTCGGCGAGGGCGGCGACCTCGTCGAGCTCGGTCGAGATCACGATCACCGGAACACCGGCATCGCGCGTGTCGATGATGCGCTTGTGGATGAACTCGATCGATCCCACGTCGACTCCGCGGGTCGGCTGCGCGGCGACGAACAGCGCGAGATCGCGGCTGAGCTCGCGGGCGAGGACGACCTTCTGCTGGTTTCCGCCCGACAGTCGGCCGGCGGCCTGCGCGGGCCCCTGCGTGCGGATGTCGAACTCGGCGATCTTGGCGCGCGCGAACTCGTCGAGGGCGCCACGGCGCACCGTTCCGGCCGAGACGAACTCCCCGCCGAACGACCGGTCGAGCATGAGGTTCTCCGAGATCGAGAACTCCTTCACGAGACCGTCGACGCTGCGATCCTCGGGCACGAAGCCCACACCCGCGTCGAGGATCTGGCGCACGCTGCGTCCGACGAGCTCTTCGCCGTCGAGACGGATGCTTCCGCGCACGTGATCCTGCAGGCCGAGGATCGCCTCGGTGAGCTCGGTCTGTCCATTGCCCTGCACACCGGCGATCGCGAGGACCTCTCCCCCGCGCACCTCGAAGCTCGCGTCGTCGACGAGGACGATGCCGGAGCGGTCGGTGACGGTGAGGCCCTGCACGCTGAGGCCGTTGTCGCGCAGCGTCGGAGCGTCCTTGTGCACCGTGAGCTCGACCGCGCGGCCGACCATGAGCGAGGCGAGCTCCTCGTTCGAGGCCGTGGGCGATGCTTCGCCGACGACCTTGCCGAGGCGGATCACGGTGATGCGATCGGCGACCTCGCGGACCTCGCGGAGCTTGTGGGTGATGAAGACGATCGACGTGCCCTGCGACTTGAGCTGGCGCATCGTCGCCATCAGCTCGTCGGTCTCCTGCGGGGTGAGCACGGCGGTCGGCTCGTCGAACACGAGCACCTTCGCCTCGCGCGAGAGCGCCTTGATGATCTCGACGCGCTGCTGCACGCCGACGGGCAGGTCTTCGACGAGCGCGTCGGGGTCGACGGCGAATCCGAAGCGGTCCGAGATTTCGCGCACCTTCGCGCGAGCGGCCGCGAGGTCGAGACGACCTCCGAATCGGGTCTGCTCGTGGCCGAGCATGACGTTCTCGGCGACGGTGAAGACGGGGATCAGCATGAAGTGCTGGTGCACCATGCCGATGCCGGCCGCCATGGCGTCACCGGGTCCATCGAAGTGCTGGACGACGTCGTCCAGCAGAATGTCTCCTTCGTCGGCCTGGTAGAGGCCGTAGAGAACGTTCATCAGCGTCGACTTCCCGGCGCCGTTCTCCCCGAGAAGACAGTGGATCTCACCCTGTTCGACGGTGAGATCGATGTGGTCGTTGGCTGTCAGCGCCCCGAATCTCTTCGTGATGCCGCGCAGTTCAAGCTTCATGTATTCGATCCTATTCAGCAGACCGGAGCGTCGGGAATGCCTCCCGACAGGACGGAACGGGGAGGCCGACGAGCGTCGGCCTCCCCGTTCTCAGTGACTCACTCGCTCAGGTAGGACTCGACGGTGACGGTGCCGTCGATGATGTCCTGCTGCAGCTGGGTGACCTCGTCCTGCAGGCCGGCGTCGACCTTGTCGGAGAAGTTGTGGAGGTCGGCGATGCCGACGCCCTCGTTCTCCAGCGTGCCGATGTAGGTCTCTGGGTCGAACTCGCCCTTGCCGCTGGCGAGGACGGCCTCGTAGGTCGAGAGGTCCATGGCCTTGAGGACCGAGGTGAGCACGACGTCCTCCGTGCTCGGGTCGGTCTCGAACAGGTCGGCGTCGGCGCCGATCAGCGCGACGTCCTTACCGGACTCCTTGATGGCCTGCTGCGCGGACTGGTAGATGGGGCCACCCACGGGGAAGATGACGTCGACGTCCTGGTCGAGAACGTTGACCGCGACCTGCTTGGCGTCCTGGTTGGCCTCGAAGCCACCCGTGAACGAGCCGGTCGTGCCGTCCCAACCGACGACCTGGACGTCGGCGCCCTTGACCTCGTTGTAGTGGTCGACGCCCTGCTTGAAGCCGTCCATGAAGATCGTGACGGTCGGGAACTCCATGCCACCGAAGGTGCCGACCTTGCCGGTCTTCGAGTAGCCGGCCGACAGGTAGCCCGCGAGGAAGGCTGCCTGGGCGGTGTCGTAGAGGAGCGGCTTGATGTTGTCCGCGTCCTTGGTGCCGTCGAAGTCGTTGTCGGCGGCGTCGTCGACGAGGATGAAGTCGACGTCCTCGTTGGCGGTGGCTGCCTCGACCGTGGCGGCCGAGAGGGCGAAGCCCACGGAGACGATCGCGTTGCAGCCCTCGTCGACGAGGTTGGTGATGTTGGGGCCGTACTCGGTCTCGGCGTTGGACTGGACGTCCTTGAGCTTGACGCCGAGCTCGTCGGCGGCCTTCGTCGCGCCCTCGAAGGAGAGCTGGTTGAAGGACTTGTCGTCGAAGCCGCCCATGTCGGAGACGATGCAGGGCAGGAAGTCGGGAGCGTCGCCGCCCGCGTCGCCGCCCGATTCGGCCGGCGCCTGGCCACAGCCGGCGAGAGCGAAGATGACGCTCGCGGCGACGGTCGCGCCGAGAAGCTTCTTGGTGGTGGAGATGGTCAACTCATGCCTCCTGAACGGTGCCGCGGCCCTCGCGGATCGATCAAAGTTACCTACTGTTTCATCCTTTTCGTATACCGGCGACCCTCGCTCCGGTGAATCTTTACAAACTCGAAACCTGGAGCGCCGATGAGCACCGACGGCTGCTCATCAGAGCACATCGCCCCGTCCTGTGAGTTTGAGCGACTCCACGACACCCTTCACCCGCTGCGCGTGCTCGACCGTCGTGACCAGCAACGCATCGGGCGTATCGACCACCACGATGTCCTGCACACCCACGAGGCTGATGACCCGCGAGGTCTGACTCACGAGGATCCCGCTCGCGGCATCCGAGAGCACCCGGGCGTTCGGCCCGAGGACGGCGAGGTCGTTCTTGCGCCCGTTGGTGATGAGCTTGGTGAGCGAGGCGAAGTCCCCCACGTCGTCCCAGTCGAAGTGACCGGGGACCACGGCCAGGCGCCCACGCCGCGCGGCCGGTTCGGCCA
The DNA here is from genome assembly GCF_044748385.1 of Microbacterium sp. NPDC090003. NCBI lineage: Bacteria > Bacillati > Actinomycetota > Actinomycetes > Micrococcales > Microbacteriaceae > Microbacterium > Microbacterium sp. NPDC090003. The sequence continues at coordinate 439,584 of NZ_JBIVFW010000002.1, read as the reverse complement.
CCGCGTAGTCGATCGCGATCTTCTTCAGGCGCGGCCAGATCCGGTCCACCGCCGGCCCCCGGGTCTCGCGGTCGTCCCACGCCTCGGCGAGCTCCTGCAGTCCGGCGTGCAGTTCGGGCTCGTTCGTCGCGAGCTCGTCGAGCAGCACGCTCGCCTTCGCGATGAACATGCCCGCGTTCCACAGGTAGCCGCGGTCGGCGAGGTATCCCTTCGCCGTCTCGAGGTCGGGCTTCTCGACGAAGGTGTCGACCAGCGCCGCCTCGCGCGCTCCCTCGACCACGAGCTCCGGCCCCATCTTGATGTAGCCGAACCCGACGGCCGGCTCCGTGGGCGAGATGCCGATCGTGCAGATGTACCCCTCGCGGGCGACTTCGACGGCATCCCGCACCGCGAACTCGAACACCCGGGTGCCGCGGATCACGTGGTCGGCGCTGAACGATCCGATGATCACGTCCGGGTCGCGGCGGTGGAGGATGGCGGCGGCGAGGCCGATCGCGGCCGCGGACTCGCGCGGCTCGGACTCCAGGAAGACGTTGAGGTCGGCGATGCCCGGCAGCTGCTCCTCCACGGCGGCGCGATGCGCGCGACCGGTGACCACCGCGATCCGGTCGGGACCGGCGAGGGGGACCAGGCGATCCCAGGTGTCGCGCAGCAGCGAATGCCCCGACCCCGTGAGATCGTGCAGGAACTTCGGCGCATCCGCGCGCGACAGCGGCCAGAGCCTGCTGCCGATTCCGCCCGCGGGGATCACGGCGTAGAAGTCTTCGATCGGTCGCATCATCCCGCCAGGGTAGCCCGGGAGGATCGCAGACTCGGGGTGCCGCTCAAGAACGCCTCAAGACCCGCCGGACTTAGGCTCCCCTTCGTCGCCTCGCCGCCCGAGACGGGAATAGGATGGACCCCGATCGGGCGTGCCTGTCGGCATGCGACCGACGCACATCGATCCAGGGAGGACGACCGTGTCCACGAGCGCTCGCTTGACACCGTCGATTTCGGAAACCACGTCCAAGACCCCCCGCGGCACCCTCTACCGGGGCCGCGAAGGCATGTGGTCGTGGGTGCTTCACCGCATCACCGGAGTCGCCATCTTCTTCTTCCTGTTGGTGCACGTGCTCGACACGGCGCTGATCAGGGTCTCGCCGGAGGCGTACAACGCCGTCATCGGCACCTACAAGAACCCGATCATGGCGATCGGCGAGGTCGTGCTGGTGGCGGGCATCGTGTTCCACGCGATGAACGGCCTGCGCATCATCGCCGTCGACTTCTGGTCGAAGGGTGCGAAGTACCAGCGCCAGCTCTTCTGGGGTGTGCTGCTGGTGTGGGGCATCATCATGGCCGGTTTCGTGCCGCGCCACCTGATGCTCGCGTTCGCCGGATTCACGGGAGGGGGGCACTGATGTCCGCGCAGACCATCGCCGCGCCGGCCCGTCGTCGCCGCGGATTCAACCTCGAGAAGTGGGGCTGGATCTTCATGCGCGCCTCGGGCATCGTGCTCGTCGTGCTGATCTTCGGCCACCTCTTCATCAACCTCATGGTCGGCGAGGGCATCCACGCCCTGGACTTCGCGTTCATCGCCGGCAAGTTCGCGACCCCGTTCTGGCAGTGGTGGGACGTGCTGATGCTGTGGCTCGCGCTGATCCACGGCGCGAACGGAATGCGCACGATCGTGAACGACTACGTCACGAACAACACCGCCCGCAAGGCGCTCATCTGGGCCCTCGGCCTCGCCGCCGGACTCCTGATCCTGCTCGGCACCCTCGTCGTGTTCACGTTCGACCCCTGCTTGGGCGTGACCGAGTCGAGCACGCTGTGGGATTCGTGCCAGTCGCTGGGCAACTAAAAGAAGAAGGCATACGAGAAGTGACTACCGAGACGCAGGATTCCGTCGTCCGTGACGGCGTGCACTACCACCAGTTCGACATCGTCATCGTGGGCGCCGGCGGTGCCGGCATGCGCGCGGCGATCGAGGCGGGCCCCGGTGCGAAGACCGCGGTGATCTCGAAGCTGTACCCGACCCGCTCGCACACGGGCGCGGCGCAGGGCGGTATGGCCGCGGCGCTCGCCAACGTCGAGGAGGACTCCTGGGAGTGGCACACCTTCGACACGGTCAAGGGCGGCGACTACCTCGTCGACCAGGACGCGGCGGAGATCCTCGCGAAGGAGGCCATCGATGCGGTCATCGACCTCGAGAACATGGGCCTCCCCTTCAACCGCACGCCCGAGGGCAAGATCGACCAGCGTCGCTTCGGCGGTCACACGGCCGAGCACGGCAAGACGCCGGTGCGCCGCGCCTGCTACGCCGCCGACCGCACCGGCCACATGATCCTGCAGACGCTGTTCCAGAACTGCGTCAAGCTCGGCATCAACTTCTTCAACGAGTTCTACGTGCTCGACCTGCTGACGGTGAAGGATGCCGACGGCAAAACGCAGGTCGCCGGCGTCGTCGCCTACGACCTCTCCACGGGGGAACTGCACGTCTTCCAGGCCAAGGCCGTGATCTTCGCCACCGGTGGGTTCGGCAAGATCTTCAAGACCACCTCCAACGCGCACACCCTCACGGGCGACGGCGTGGGGATCGTCTGGCGCAAGGGCCTCCCGCTCGAGGACCTCGAGTTCTTCCAGTTCCATCCGACCGGTCTCGCCGGCCTCGGCATCCTGCTCACCGAGGGTGCCCGCGGGGAGGGCGCGATCCTGCGCAACGCCTCGGGCGAGCGGTTCATGGAGCGCTATGCGCCGACCATCAAGGACCTCGCTCCCCGCGACATCGTCGCGCGCTGCATGGTGCAGGAGGTCGCGGAGGGTCGCGGTGCCGGACCGCACAAGGACTACGTGCTGCTGGACTGCACGCATCTGGGAGCCGAGGTGCTCGAGACCAAGCTCCCCGACATCACCGAGTTCGCCCGCACGTATCTGGGCGTCGACCCGGTCGTCGAGCCGGTGCCCGTGATGCCGACCGCGCACTACGCGATGGGCGGCATCCCCACGAACAACAACGGCGAGGTGCTCGCCGACAACGACACGATCGTGCCGGGTCTCTACGCGGCCGGCGAGTGCGCGTGCGTCTCGGTGCACGGCGCCAACCGTCTCGGCACCAACTCGCTGCTCGACATCAACGTGTTCGGCAAGCGTTCCGGCCGCAACGCGGTCGAGTACGTCAAGACGGCCGAGTTCGTTCCGCTCCCCGACAACCCGGCGGCGTTCGTCTCCGACATGCTCGAGGGCCTGCGCAACAACCAGGGCACCGAGCGCATCGCCGTGCTGCGCAAGACGCTGCAGGACGAGATGGACAAGGGCGCACAGGTCTTCCGTACGCACGAGTCGCTGCAGCACGTGCTGGGCGTCATCGCCGAGCTGCGCGAGCGCTACAAGAACGTGCACGTCGACGACAAGGGCCACCGCTTCAACACCGACCTCCTCGAGGCCGTCGAGCTGGGCTTCCTGCTCGACATCGCCGAGGTCGTCGTCTACGCCGCGCAGAACCGCGAGGAGAGCCGCGGCGGCCACATGCGCGACGACTTCCCGAAGCGCGACGACGAGAACTACATGCAGCACACGATGGCGTACCTCACCGGTGACGCGCACTCGTCCGACCCGGGCGATCACATCAAGCTCGATTGGAAGCCCGTCGTCTTCACCAAGAACGACCAGGGCGAGTTGAACTACCCGCCGATGGAGAGGAAGTACTGAGCATGTCGAACGCCATCGCCGAAGCACCCGCAGACACGACGGAAGAGACCGGGATCCAGTCCTTCATCGTCACCTTCAACATCCGCCGCTTCGACCCCGAGGTCGATTCCGAGCCGCACTGGGTCGACTACGACGTGGAGCTCTACTCCACCGATCGCGTGCTCGACGCGCTCCACAAGATCAAGTGGGAGGTCGACGGCTCGCTGACCTTCCGTCGCTCCTGCGCGCACGGCATCTGCGGATCGGATGCCATGCGCATCAACGGCCGCAACCGCCTCGCCTGCAAGACGCTGATCAAGGACCTCGACATCTCGAAGCCGATCTACGTCGAGGCCATCAAGGGTCTCCCCCTCGAGAAGGATCTCGTGGTCGACATGGAGCCGTTCTTCGCCTCTTACCGCGAGGTGCAGCCGTTCCTCGTCGCGAGCTCCGTCCCCGAGAAGGGCAAGGAGCGCACGCAGTCGATCGCCGACCGCGAGATCTTCGACGACACCACCAAGTGCATCCTGTGCGCGGCCTGCACCTCGTCGTGCCCCGTGTTCTGGACCGACGGCCAGTACTTCGGGCCGGCGGCGATCGTCAACGCGCACCGCTTCATCTTCGACTCGCGTGACGACAACGCAGAGGTGCGCCTCGACATCCTCAACGACAAGGAGGGCGTCTGGCGCTGCCGCACGACTTTCAACTGCTCCGAGGCCTGCCCGCGTGGCATCGAGGTCACGAAGGCGATCGCGGAGGTCAAGCAGGCCGTTCTGCGCGGTCGTCCCTGACCCCGCTTCAGGCGCTCGTTCGAGAACAGGCGGTTCCCTCGCGGAGCCGCCTGTTCTCGCGTTTCGGCCTGTTCTCGCAGGTCGATAATGTGGAGGGCATGTCCGCTCCCCGTGCCCTCCGCGCGCGACTCGAAGCGCCCCTCGAGCGGGTGACGGAGCTGAAGGACCGCACGCTCGCCGCCTTCCCCGTGCGGGTCTGGCGCAACTTCGCGTTCAGCAACGGCTTCCTGCTGTCGGCGGGGATGAGCTACTACGTGCTCTTCGCGCTCTTCGCGCTGCTGTACGTGGGCTTCGCGGGAGCGGGTCTCTGGCTCGGGGCGAGCAGTATCGCGATCGAAGCGCTCGTGCGCCTGGTGAACACGTACATCCCCGGCCTGATCGCGCCCGAAGGCGGCCTGTTCTCGGTCGATGACGTGACCGAGATCGCCCAGAACGCCACGGGAGTCCTCGGGGTCACCGGTGCGATCGCCGTCGGCGTGGCGCTGTGGACAGCGGTGAGCTCCGTCACGTTCACCCGCCGCGCGGTGCGCGATCTGTTCGGCCTGCCCTTCGACGCCCGCGCCTACTGGCTGCTCAAGGCCCGCGATTTCTTCGCGGCGGTCGTCTTCGGCGGGGCCATGCTCGTGGGCGCGATACTCATCTCGCTGAGCGTCTGGGCCCTCGAGCAGATCTTCCTGCTCTTCGACTGGAGCACGGGCACCTGGTTCTTCTCGTTCGGCGCGCAGACCGTGTCGGTCGTCGTGGCCTTCGCGCTCGAGGCGACGGCTCTGGCGATGCTCGTGCGCTTCCTCACCGGCACCCAGCTGCACTGGCGATTCATCTGGCCGGGCGCGATGCTCGGCGGGGGCGCGATGGTCGTGCTGCAGCTCGGGGCCGGCCTGCTGCTCTCGCACGCACCCAGCAATCCCCTGCTCGCGTCCTTCACCGTGATCATCGGCCTGCTTCTGTGGTGCCGCTGGCTGGCGATCGTCGTGCTGATGGCGGCTTCGTGGATCGCGGTGGCGGCCGAGGACAAGGATCAGCCGCTCGAGCGGGAAGACGCGGAGACGGCGCGTCGGGCCGAGGTGCAGGCGCTCCTGCTCGCCGCGCGGGTCGAGGTGCGGCGAGCGCAGGAGGCCGCCGACACGGCGCCGTGGTATCGGCGCCCGGCCGCGCGACGCGCGCTCAAGGCCGCGCAGCAGAGACTGGCGGATGCGCGGGCGGATGCCGAGGCGGATGCCGTGACGACCGGTAATGTCCGACCCCGGCCGTAGGCTGGATGACATGCCTCATCTGCGTATCGCCTCGGTCAACGTCAACGGGATCCGGGCGGCCGCCCGCAACGGCATGAGCGGATGGCTCGACACCGCCGACGTCGACATCCTGACCCTCCAGGAGGTGCGCGGTCAGGACGAGCACCTCGAAGCGGCCCTGCCCGGGTGGTCGTTCGTGCACGATGAGGCGACGGCCAAGGGCCGCGCCGGTGTCGCGATCGCCAGCCGAACCCCTGCGCTGGTCTCTCGCACGTCGTTCGGTGCCGAGGACTTCGACTCGAAGGGCCGGTGGGTCGAGGCCGACTTCTTGCTCGGCGACCGTCCGCTCACCGTGGTCAGCGCCTACGTGCACTCCGGCGAGGCGGACACCCCGAAGCAGGACGAGAAGTGGAAGTTCCTCGACGCCTTCGGGCAGCGCCTGAGCGAACTCGGCGCCGACGACGCACTCGCCCTGGTGACCGGTGACCTCAACGTCGGCCACCGCGAGCTCGACATCAAGAACTGGCGCGGCAACCGCAAGAAGGCCGGGTTCCTCCCTCGTGAGCGCGCCTACTTCGACCGGTTCCTCGGCGCAGCGGGCACCGAGGTCACGGGTGTCGACGGCACGGTCGGCACCGGACTCGGCTGGGTCGACGTCGGCCGCCGCTTCCACGGAGAGGTCGAGGGGCCGTACACCTGGTGGTCGATGCGGGGACAGGCATTCGACAACGACTCCGGGTGGCGCATCGACTACCATCTCGCAACGCCGGCGCTCGCCGAGCGCGCGACCGGGTACCACGTCGCCCGCGCCGCCGCGTACGACCAGCGCTGGAGCGACCACGCTCCGGTCGTCGTCGACTACACCTACTGACCGACACGCGGGTCTTCCCGCGCCCCATAGGATTGAACGCGTGACCAAGCCTCGCCTCTACTCCGGAATGCAGCCCTCCGCCGACTCCCTCCAGATCGGCAACTACATCGGGGCGCTCCTCCAGTGGCGTGATCTGCAGAGTTCGTACGACGCGTACTTCTCGGTCGTCGATCTGCATGCCCTCACCGTCGCTCAGGACCCGGCGGTGCTGCGCGAGAAGACGCGCCGCACGGCCGCTCAGTACATCGCTGCCGGCATCGAGCCCTCGCAGTCGACCCTGTACGTGCAATCCCATGTGCGGGCCCACGCCGAACTCGCCTGGATCCTCAGCACGATCACCGGCTTCGGCGAGGCCGGGCGCATGACGCAGTTCAAGGACAAGTCGGCGCGGTACGGACAGGACGCCACGAGCGTCGGGCTGTTCACGTATCCGGTGCTGATGGCCGCCGACATCCTGCTGTACCAGACCGATGTGGTGCCGGTGGGCGACGACCAGAAGCAGCACGTCGAGCTCACCCGCGATCTCGCGGAGCGCTTCAACTCGCGCTTCGGCGAGACGTTCACCGTGCCGATGCCGGTGATCCAGAAGGACACCGCGCGCATCTACGACCTGCAGAACCCGACGTCGAAGATGTCGAAGTCGGCCGAGAGCGACGCCGGCGTTCTGTGGATGCTCGACGACCCGGCCAAGTCCGCGAAGAAGATCATGCGCGCGGTGACCGACAACGAGGGCTCCGTGCGCTTCGACCGCGAGAACAAGCCCGGCGTCTCGAACCTGCTCACGATCTATGCGGCGCTCTCCGGCCGCCAGGTCGCGTCGATCGAGGACGAGTACGCCGGACGCGGATACGGCGACTTCAAGAAGGGCCTCGCGGAGGTCGTCGTGTCGGAGTTCGAGCCGGTGCGCGCCCGCGCACTCGAGCTCCTCGACGACCCGGCCGAGCTCGACCGCATCCTGGCGGACAACGCCGGACGCGCGGATGCCGTGGCCGACGCGACCCTCGCGCAGGTCTACGACCGCGTGGGCCTGCTCCGCCGGGTCTGACCCTCCACCCTAGGATGACCTCGTGACCGATTCCCCGCTGCCCCCTCCCTACGGCTCCGTGCCCCCGGCTCCTCCGGCCGCACCGCCCGTCGCACCTGCGCCGCCCACTCCTGCACCGCCCGCTCCTGCACCGTACGGGGCAGCCGTGCCGCCCGTTCCCCCGGCGCCCGGCTATGCCGCGCCTCCCGGGGCCTATCAGGTGCCGGTCGGCGGATACGCGGCGCCCACCGGGGCGTACACCGTTCCCGATCCGGCATCCCGGCCGTCGAAGCTGACCGGCACGCTGTCGCTGGTCTTTGCTCTCGTCGCGGCGGTCGTCACTCCGATCGTGGCGGCGTTCGCCTCGTACGAGATCGGCCGACGCGTGCCCGAGGCGATCGTTCGGCTCAACAGCGACGACCTCTCGTCGCTCGCCGTCCTCTCCCCCGCCCGGGATCAGGTGCTGTGGGCGGAGATCTCGTTCTGGGCCGGCACGATCCTCGGTATCGCCGCGATCGTGCTGGGCATCATGGCCATCGCACGCAAGAGAGGTCGCGGCCAGGGAATCGGCGCGCTCATCGTCGCGGTCGTGGGCCCCGCGATCTTCTTCCTCATCGCCGGGGTCGCGCTCGGCGCCGGAGCGGCAGCCGGAGGCATCGGCCTCTACAGCTGACGCACGCTGCACCCGGCGCGTCAGCGCACCCGGCGCGTCCGTACTTCAAGCGCGTCAGTGATTGCGTCCGTGTACCCGGCGCGTCAGCGCGGCGCGTGGTGCTTCTGCTGGGCGGCGAGGAGTCCCTCGCCGATGAGGAGCTCGACCGCGTCCGCGGCATCCGAGACGAGGATCGGCAGGTTCGGCTTCTCGTCCTTGCCGAACGGCGAGAGCACCCAGTCCGCCGGATCCTGGCGTCCGACGGGACGCCCGATCCCGACCCGCACACGCGGGAAGTCGGGAGTGGTGATCGCCCGCGCGATGTCGCGCACGCCGTTGTGACCACCATGCCCTCCGCCGGTCTTCAACTTGACGGTGTCGAACGGGATGTCGAGTTCATCGTGCACGACGATGATCTGCTCGGCCGGCACCGAGTAGAAGCGCGCGAGGGCCGCCACGGGCGTGCCCGAGACGTTCATGAAGGTGTTCGGCTTGGCGAGCACGATCTTGTCGCCACCGGGCCGGAGCCAGGTCTCGACGACGCGCGCTCCGCCCTTGTGCTCGCGGAAGCTCTCGTTGCGGCGCGCGGCGAGTTCGTCGACCACCATCTGCCCGATGTTGTGACGGGTCGCTTCGTAGCGCGGACCCGGGTTGCCGAGCCCCACCACCAGCCAGGGGGAAGTCATGTCCTCATCCTCTCGCACGGGCGCGCGACGGCCGCCCGGTCGGGGTACGAAAGAGGGGACGCGATCGGATCGCGCCCCCTCTGTCCGTGATTCAGCCGGAGATCACTCCGCGGCGGTCTCCTCGGCGGCAGCCTCTTCACCCTCGGCGGGCGTCTCGTCCTCTTCGACCTCGAGAGCCGGGATGGAGATGGCGACGACGAGCACCTCGGCGTCGGTCAGCAGCGTCGAGCCCTTCGGGAGCTTCACGTCGGCAGCGGTGATGTGCGCGCCGTCCTCGAGGCCCTCGACCGAGACCTCGACGTTCTGCGGGATGTGCGTGGCCTCGGCCTCGATCGACAGCGTGGTCGCGTCGAGGTTGGCGATCGTTCCGGGAGCCGACTCGCCGGTGACGACGATCGGCACGTCGATGGCGACCTTCTCGCCCTTCTTCACGACCAGGAGGTCGATGTGCTCGATGATCTGGTGCACCGGGTCCTTCTGGACGTCCTTGACCAGGGCGAGCTGCGGCGTGCCCTCGATGTCGAGCTCGAGCAGCGCGTTGGCGCGACGGATGATGAGCGAGACCTGGTGGCCGGGCAGTGCGACGTGCACGGGCTCGGTGCCGTGACCGTAGATGACGGCCGGGATCTTGCCTGCGGCGCGCAGACGGCGGGCGAAGCCCTTGCCGAAGCTGTTGCGCAGCTCGGCCTGGACCTTGGTGTCTTCAGACATGAGGTTCTCCTTCGGGGCACGCAGCGATTGCGCCGCGCGGTGGTCTGTGTGTTGTCGTTTTCTCGACATGGACACGTGAGGAAAGCCACCGGGGACTCGCATCGCCGCGTCGATAACGGACGTTCGCGCACGCGCGACATCGTCCCTCGCCGAGGTACTCGATCAATGGTACCGGATCACCCGATAGGCTGGGGACACCGTTCGCCCTCTCGCAGATCACGGAGACCCCTCATGCTCGACGGAGCCTTCTTCTCGCACGTCATCCTCTGGGTCATCGGCGCGATGACCGTCTGCGCCACGATCGCCAGCTTCGCCGCACTGTTCTCACTCGGCCGCTCCGGCTACCGCAAGGACTGACGCCTCAGGCGGCCCGGTCCCCGATCGCCGCCCGGATCAGCGACACACTGCGTTCGACGTCCGCCGGCTCGACGCGGATGCCGCGCTCGTCCCCGTCGAGGGACTCGAGGGTCGCCAATTGCGAATCCAGCAATGCCGCCGGCATGAAGTGGTCGGTTCGCGCGCGCATCCGCTTCTCCAGCGATGCCCTGTCGACGGTCAGCTCCGCGAAGAACGCATCCGGCGACTCCGCCCTGATCGCGTCGCGATAGGTGCGACGCAACGCCGAGCACGCGATGACGATCCGGTCGTCGGCCGCGAGCGCCCGTCCCACCACGCCGAGCCACGGCATCCGATCGTCGTCATCGAGGGGGATGCCGGCGGCCATCTTGTCGACGTTCGTGATCGGATGCAGGTCGTCGGCATCGACGAACCGCGCCCCGATGCTCTCGGCGAGCGCCAGGCCCACGGTCGACTTTCCGCAGCCGCTCGGCCCCATCACGACGATCCGCACGGTCATCGAACTCCTCCCCCGCCGAACCCGCTCAATAGAACTCGACGGTGTCGACGACCGCACGCAGCGGTCGACCGTCGAGCAGACGGGCGGCGTTGTCGGCGAAGCGGCGGGCGATGCGCTCCTCCTCGTTCGCGTTGATGGCCGCCGTGTGCGGGCTCACGAGCACCCGGGGATGACTCCACAGCGGCGACTGCTCGTCGAGCGGCTCGTGCTCGAACACGTCGAGGCCCGCGAACGCCACGCGCCCGTCGTCGAGCGCGGTCAGGAGCGCGGCCTCGTCGACGACCGTGCCGCGCCCGACGTTCGTGAGGATGAGTCCCGGCTTCACGGCGGCGAGGACATCGGCGCCGATCAGGTGGTGGGTCTGCTCGGTGCCCGGGAGGGTCACGACCATCGCGTCGACGTGGGCCACGGCATCCGTCAGCTCGGACAGCGGGATGAGGCGGTCGACGCCTTCCACCGGCTCTCCCGAACGGGTCGTGCCCCACACCGTCGCGCCGAGCGCGTGGAAGCGGCGTGCGCACTCCGAGCCGATGCCGCCGAGGCCCACGACCAGCACGGTCATCTCGTCGAGCTGCCGCATCTGCCAACGATTTGGCCACGTGCGGGTGCGCTGGTCGGCGAGAAGACGCGGAAGCCCCTTCGCCCCGGCGAGCACCGCGAAGACCGAGAACTCGGCCAGCGTGCCGCCGTGCACGCCCGCGCTCGTGGTGAAGACGACGCGATCGAGTTCGGCGCGGTCGAGACCCGCGGCCTTGACCGAGGCCCCTCCGCCCGCCGCCGTCGTCATCACCCAGCGCAGGGCGGGATTGGCGCGCACGGTGCGGGCGAGGGCCGCGGCATCCACATCGGGGATGCCGAAGAGCACGTCGGCGGAGTCGACCATCGCGTCGAACGCCGCTTGCTGCTCGGCGGTGCGGACGTGGTCGGGATCCCCCGACCAGTCGGCGGGCCAGCGAGCGGGATGCACGAGCGAGTGGTCGCGCACGAGCTCCAGCCGGGGCTCGAGTTCTTCGATCAGTCGGCACTGCTCCTCGGGCAACGGCACCGTTACCACCGCTCGCAGTCTGGTTCCGCTGTGCACCACGCTGATTCCTCCTCGAAGACGCCGTCTGCATCCAGCGTAGAGGCCCGCAGACGGGCCCCCTGCCGGTCGCTGACGCAAACCGAGACACACGCGCACGGGTCCCCGGTGACAGCGATACGCTGAGAACCACCCTTCTTCACGATCGAGGAGCCTTCTGTGCCCGAAGCATCAGCCAACATCGGAGTCGTCGGACTCGCCGTCATGGGGTCGAACCTCGCCCGCAACCTCGCCAGCCGCGAGGGCAACACGGTGGCGATCTTCAACCGCAGCTACGAGAAGACCCAGAGCCTTCTCGACGCGCACCCCGAGGCCGGTTTCATCCCGGCGCAGTCCTACCGGGAGTTCGCCGACTCGCTGCAGAAGCCGCGCACGGCGATCATCATGGTCAAGGCCGGCGGCCCGACGGATGCCGTGATCGACTCTCTGGTCGAGGTCTTCGAGCCGGGCGACATCATCGTCGACGGCGGCAACGCGTACTTCCCCGACACGATCCGTCGTGAGAAGGCTGTGCGCGAGACCGGTATCAACTTCGTCGGCGCCGGTATCTCCGGTGGCGAGGAGGGCGCCCTCACGGGCCCCTCGATCATGCCCGGCGGCTCGGACGAGTCGTGGGTCACCCTCGGCCCGATCCTGAAGTCCATCGCGGCGATCGCCGAGGGCGAGCCCTGCGTGACGCACGTCGGCCACGACGGCGCCGGTCACTTCGTGAAGATGGTGCACAACGGCATCGAGTACGCCGACATGCAGCTGATCGCCGAGGCCTACGACCTCATCCGTCGCGGCACGGGCAAGAGCCCCTCCGAGATCGCCGACATCTTCGCCGAGTGGAACAAGGGCGAGCTCGAGTCGTACCTGATCGAGATCACCGCCGAGGTGCTCCGTCAGGTCGACGCCGAGACCGGCAAGCCGCTCGTCGATGTCATCCTCGACCAGGCCGGCGCGAAGGGCACCGGGGCATGGACCGTGCAGACGGCCCTCTCGCTCGGCGTTCCCGTCTCCGGCATCGCCGAGGCGACCTTCGCCCGTTCGCTCTCGTCGCACCCCGAGCAGCGCGCGGTCGCCGGCACCCTCCCGGGCCCCGACGAGGAGTTCACGGTCTCGTCCGAGAACACCGAGCAGTTCATCGAGGACGTGCGCCTCGCGCTCTACGCGTCGAAGATCGTCGCGTACTCGCAGGGCTTCGACGAGATCCGCGCCGGCGCTGCCGAGTACGACTGGAACATCGACCTCGGGGCGATCTCGAAGATCTGGCGCGGCGGCTGCATCATCCGCGCTCAGTTCCTGAACCGCATCGCCGACGCCTACGCCGAGACCCCCGAGCTACCGGTTCTCATGACCGCACCGTACTTCGCCGAGGCGCTCACCCGCGGCCAGTCCGCGTGGCGCCGTGTCGTCGTGACCGCCGCGCAGGCCGGTATCCCGGCTCCGGCGTTCTCGTCGTCGCTGTCGTACTACGACGGCATCCGCGCCGACCGCCTGCCCGCCGCCCTCGTACAGGGTCAGCGCGACTTCTTCGGCGCCCACACGTACAAGCGCATCGACAAGGAAGGCACCTTCCACACGCAGTGGTCGGGCGACCGCACCGAGATCGAGGCAGAGGACACCCACTGATCTCGCGCTGACGCACACGAAGGGCCCCGGCATCACGCCGGGGCCCTTCGTGCGTCCGCCTATTTCGTGATGTCCTGCACGGTCCCCTTCGAGAGCCGCAACCGGCGGGTGGCACGGCGGGCGACGGCCGAGTCGTGCGTCACGACGACCATCGTGATGCCCCCGGCGCAGAGTCCCTCGAGAAGGGCGAGGATCTCGTCGCGCATGCTCTCGTCGAGGTTGCCCGTCGGCTCGTCGGCCAGCAGCACGCGCGGGCGCTTGACGATCGCCCGCGCGATCGCGACCCGCTGCTGCTGACCTCCCGAGAGTTCGGTGGGCAGGTGATCGCCGCGGTCGGCGAGACCCACGTGCGCGAGCGCCTCGCTCACGCGGCGGCGCCGCTCAGCCCGGTCGAGCGATGTCGGCTCGAGCGCCATGTCGACGTTCTCGGCGGCCGTGAGCGTGGGGATGAGGTTGAACCCCTGGAAGACGAACCCGATCTCCTCGGCGCGGATGCGACCGAGCTCCTTCGGCGAGGCCGAGGCGAGTTCGGTCCCTGCGAGGGTCAAGGAGCCGGACGACGGGCGGTCGAGCGCTCCGAGCAGCTGGAGCAGGGTGGACTTCCCTCCGCCGGTCGGTCCCTGGATCGTGACGAACTCGCCGGTACCGATCTCGAGATCGACGCCCGTGAGCGCTTTCACCGTCCGGCCCTTCTGGGCGTAGGTGCGTGTGACGCCGGAGGCGCGGTACAGCGGCGCCGCGGCATCCGTTTCCGAAACGGTGGCGGTGGTATCGGTGATGGTCATGTTCTTCTCCTGGTCTGTCATGGTTGTCGTGAACGGCGCGATCACGCGACCGACCGCAGGGCCTCGGCCGGACTGAGACGGGCGGCGCGCCAGCCGCCGAAGGCTCCGGCGACGAGGCCGCCGAGCACCGCGAGACCGACCGCGGCGACGAGCACCCACGGGGTGAACGGGGCGTGCAGCACGATGTCGGCGGTCTGGGCCGTCTGGAACATCCCTCCACCGCCGGTCGGGCCTCCGCCCATACCGCCGGGGCCGCCCTGTGCGCCCTCGGTGGCCGCGGAACCGGCGGCGACGGTCGGTCGGATGATGTTGATCACCACGATCCCGGCGATGCCGATCACGAGACCGGCCGCTCCGCCGATGAGTCCCTGCACCATGGACTCCCCGGCCACCTGGCGCACGACGCGCCCGTTCGACCATCCGATCGCCTTCAGGGTGCCGAATTCACGGGTGCGACGTCCGACGCCCGAGAGGGTCAGCAGGACCGACAGCAGCACGGCGACCGCGAGCACGATGATCGAGAGCCAGGTGCCGAGGTTGGTGATGAGCGACGTCGCACTCGACAGCGACCCCGAGACGCTCGACGCGAGCTCGGCCTGCGAGGTGACGGTCGCATCGGGCAGCTCATCGGTCAGCGCCGCCTGCACGGCGTCGATCGACGACGCGGAGTCGGCCTGCACGTAGACCGTGGAGATCACGTCGCCGGCGCCCGAGAGATCCTGCGCCGTGTCGAGGGGCAGGTAGACGTTCGCGGCGGTGTCGGCGGCATCCGAGGTGGAGGTGAGGATGCCGACCACCTCGACGTCGGAGCCCGCGACGTCGATCGTTTCGCCGACCGCGATGTCGTTCGTGGTCGCGTACGTGCTGTCGACGAGGGCGACGAGCTCTCCGCTGTCATCGGCGTCGAGCGCGCGTCCGTCGCTGACCTCGACCGAGGCGAGCGGGCCGATCGCCGTCGCCGCCGGGTCGATGCCGAGCACCGTGAAGGAGTCGACGCCGAACGCTCCACCGCCCGCGCCGTCGGACCCGCCCTGCGGAGGAGCCTGGCCCTCGGCGGGCATCTGCCCCTGATCGCCCTGCGTCGCGCTGTCCTGCGGCCCGAACCCGCCACTGGGGAGTTCGCCGGAGAACGTGGAGTTGGTGAGGCTCAGCGCGCCCGTCGCGGCCGAGACGCCCTCGGTCGAGGTGACCGTATCGAGCACCGAGGCCTCGAGCGTGCCGCGCAGGAAGTCGGTGCTCAGCGTGGACTGGGCGAGCGTGGTCGTGTCGCCGTCGGTCTCGCCGGAGTCGGCATCGAACTCGAAGCGCGGGCCTCCGCCCTCCCCCGGTTCCGCCGCAGCTCCCGTGACGGTCAGATCGGTGCCGACGCCGTATACGGACTCGAGCGCCTGCGCCTGCGCGTCGCGCACGCCGGCGGTGAGGGCGTTGACGATGATCACGAG
This sequence comes from Microbacterium sp. NPDC090003, assembly GCF_044748385.1. NCBI lineage: Bacteria > Bacillati > Actinomycetota > Actinomycetes > Micrococcales > Microbacteriaceae > Microbacterium > Microbacterium sp. NPDC090003. The sequence goes on along the minus strand of NZ_JBIVFW010000002.1, from coordinate 424,173 downwards.
TCCGATCGCGATCGCGAGTCCGATCGCGACGATGGTCGTCTGCTTCTTGCGGCCCGCGAGTTCGCGGCGCAGATATGTTCCGTACATCTCTCTCCTTCTGCCGCGGAGGTCGCGGTGCCGAAGACGACGCTAGGAACGCGGTCTATGCGGATTCGAGGGCGAGACGATGAAGACGCTATGGACGACGGCATCCGATGTCGGTCGGCGATCTTCACAGGTTGCGCATAGCCGTCTCCATAGAAAACCCATAGGTGGTTCCGCAGAATGGGTGCATGACCAGTGATCTCCCCGACCTGCGCCGCCCCGACGGCACCCCGCTGCGCATCCTCGCGGTGGACGACGAGCAGATGCTCACCGACCTGCTCGCGATGGCCCTGCGCATGGAGGGCTGGGAGGTGCGCACCGCGTCGTCCGGCATGGAGGCGCTCCAGGTCGCGCGCGAGTTCGAGCCGGACGCCCTCGTGCTCGACATCATGATGCCCGACCTCGACGGGATGGCCGTGCTGCGCCGTCTGCGCGAATCCGGCAGCCTGGTGCCGGTACTCTTCCTCACCGCGAAGGATGCCGTGGGCGATCGTGTGGCGGGCCTCACCGCCGGCGGCGACGACTACGTGACGAAGCCCTTCAGCCTCGAAGAGGTGATCGCCCGTCTGCGCGCGATCATCCGCCGCACCGGTCACGCGATGGCCGACGACGGGCAGTCGATCCTGCGCGTCGCCGACCTCACCCTCAACGAGGACAGCCACGAGGTCGTGCGCGACGGGACCGAGATCGAGCTCACCGCGACCGAGTTCGAGCTGCTGCGCTACCTCATGCGCAACGAGCGACGCGTGCTCTCGAAGGCGCAGATCCTCGACCGCGTGTGGAGCTACGACTTCGGCGGAAAGTCGTCGGTGGTCGAGCTCTACATCTCGTACCTGCGCAAGAAGATCGACGCCGGACGCACTCCCCTGCTGCACACCGTGCGTGGCGTCGGCTACATGATCAAGGCCCCCCAGTGAGTCGGACGAGGATGACGCATCGGCCGATGAGCCTGCAGACGCGGCTGATGACCGCCGTCATCGGGTTCGTCTCGCTCATCCTCGTGATCGTCGCCGTGATCACCAGCGCGACGCTGGGTAGCACGCTCGAACGACAGCTCGACGAGCGGATCTACGGCTACGCGGATTCGGTGTCGCGGATCATCAAGCAGGTCTCGCCCGACCTCGTCACCGCCCAGAACATCATCGGACGCGGCGGCGGCGAACCGGGGCTCCTGGTGGCCATCCAGAACCCGGCGACCGGGATCGACGGTGTCGTGGTGCCGAGCTCGACCGACGATTTCGACGGCGGAACGGACGCTCTCACGTCGGCGCAGCTCGTGCAGATCGCCGGAGCCCTCAACGGCGAGCACGTCGCGAATGTCACGATCGAGGGCCTCGGATCGTACCGGGTGACGGCGTCGACGGGACCCTCCGGGGTCGTCGTCGTGACGGGTCTCCCCCGCGAAGCCATCCAGAATCAGCTCACCGCGCTGCTCACGGTGATCGCCCTCGCCACCATCGGCGGCCTCATCCTGCTCGCCCTCACCACGGCGATCACGATCCGGGTGGGTCTGCGCCCCCTCCGAGCCGTCGCCGCGACCGCGACCCGCGTGGCCAACCAGCCCCTCGATCGCGGGGAGGTGTCGATCACCGAACGGATCCCCGCGTCTCAAGCCGACCCGCGCACCGAGGCGGGGCTCGTCGGCGCATCGCTGAACAAGCTGCTCGACCACGTCGACACCTCGCTCGCCGCTCGCCAGAAGAACGAGGAGCGGATGCGGCGCTTCGTCGCCGACGCCAGCCACGAGCTGCGCACGCCCCTCGCCTCGATCCGTGGCTACTCGGAGCTCTCGCTGCGCGCGCTCGGGCAGGCCCACGGGCCCGAGGCGATCGAAGGAACGACCACATCGCTGGAGCGCATCCAGGCCCAGTCCCTGCGTATGACGCGTCTGGTCGAGGATCTGCTGCTGCTGGCACGCCTCGACGAGGGCCGCGAGCTGGTCTACGGCAGCGTGGATCTCACGCAGCTCGCGCTCGAGAGCCTGGCCGACGCCCGGCCGACCGCGGTCGATCATCACTGGAACATCGAAGCGCCCGACGAGCCCGTCGTCATCGTCGGCGACAGCGGACGCATGCACCAGGTCGTCGCGAATCTGCTCGCGAACGCACGGACGCACACCCCCGCCGGCACGACGATCACGCTGTCCGTCGCGCAGGAGGACGACGAGGCCGTGCTGCGCGTGCACGACGACGGCCCCGGCATCGATCCCGCCGTACGCGACGAGCTCTTCGCCCGATTCGCTCGGGGCGACAGCTCGCGTGCCCGCCAGACCGGCGGCACCGGTCTGGGACTCGCGATCGCCAAGGCCATCGTCGAGGGGCACGGCGGCTTCATCTCCGTCGCCAGCGAGCCGGGAGACACGACGTTCACGGTGCGCCTGCCCCGGAACCCCGCGACTGCGGGGGTCGACGCGGCGTCGGAGGCGGACGATCCGTCGGCGGCGAGCGAGGCATAGAGCAGTCGGCCGCGCCGACGCGGGCGGTCAGTACCCGGCGAAGGCGTCGGTCGTCAGGGCGCGGGCACGCTGCAGGGCGGGCGCGAGATCGGCGATCAGGCGGGGCGGGCCCGAGATGAACGCATGACGATCGGCGATGTCGGGCACGAAGCGGCCGAGGCCGTCGGCGTCGAGGCGGATGCCGTGCGCCCAGGTCCAGTGCGGCGGGAGGTCGTGCGGCTCGTCGCGGGTGAAGACGACGACACGGGCGCCGGTCGCGGCGAGTTCATCGCGGAAGGCGAGTTCGGAGGAGTCCGCCGCGACGTAGACGAGCACCACGTCGCGCGAGACGCCCTGCGCGTGCAGCTGCCGGAGCTGCGAGACGAACGGCGTGACGCCGATGCCGGCCGCCACCATCAGCACGGGGGTCTCGCCACGCGGGAGCAGGAAATCGCCCCAGGTCCCGGTGACGGCGAGCGTCGTTCCGGGTTCGGCGGCGGCGAGGGCGCGCTTGTACGACGACGGATGCTGCCGATCGCCGTTCTTGTATGCGATGCGCAGTGTCGGGAGGTCGGCCGGAGCGGAGACGATGCTGAACTCGCGGCGGGTCCCCCGGGCGTCCGGGCGGTGATGCGGCACATCGAGTTCGAGGTACTGACCGGGCAGGAACGACACCTTGCCCTTCGCGCGGAATGTCAGCTCCTGTGCGGTCGGCGTGACGAGCCGGCGCTTCTCGAGCACCAGGCGCACCGAGCCGCGCACCGCGAACGCGAAGGCCACGAGGTTGCCGATGAGGAGCGCGCGTTCCTGACCGAGCGTGAAGAGGCCGGCGATCGAGATCGGCCAGCCGGCCAGCACGCCCACGACCGCTGCGACCGAGAACTGCTGCCAACGCCGCGGCGGCAGTGTCAACGGCTCGGAGAGCATGAATGCCCCGAGGAAGAGGAACGGCGACTGCAGCAGCGCGAACGAGAGGGCGGTGCCGAGATCCACCTCGAAACCCGCCTGCTGCGCCTGCACGAACTGGCGCAGAACCGAGGTCGCGAGAGCGATCACGAGGAACAGCAGAACGATGCGCACCTTCTCGGTGCGCCACAGCACGGCGAGACCGAGCAGTACGACCGGGATCGTGAGCGACGGGGTGCCGACCCACCACGATGCCGAGGTGCCGAGCCACGAGAACGCTCCGAACGAGCCGATGATCGAGACGACGGCGGCGCCGAAGGCCGCAGGGTTGAGGATGTGGCGACCGCGCCAGGCGATGAGGTACTTCGACAGGCTCGCCACGCCGCCCGCGATCGCGAGACCGAGGATCGCCTGCACCTCCACCCCCGGGCGGAGGACGAAGAGCAGGATCAGTGCGGTCACGAGCGACGACTCGATGCGCCACGGCAGGCGGAGCAGCCGCTGCACCAGCGCGTCCACGCCCGAGATCACGACGGCGAGCACCAGGAACGACACCAGGATCTCGATCGGAGTGGGCGAGACGATGACTCCGAGCGCCGACAGGCCGAGCGCGATGACGGCGAGGGCGATGAGCGCGAACAGCACCAGTCGATACATCGACAGCGCCCCGAGCAGGGCCAGGACGCGCTGCCGGGCGGCGGTGAAGGAACGGTTCATGGGCTCGACTCTTCCCTATCGGGGCGAACGGGTGGGGGTGAAGATCTCGACGGGGCACTCGGGCGAGCGCTGCGCTCGGCCGTCGGTGCTCATGCGCACCCACTCGACGCCCCAGCGGGCGGCGAGTTCGGGGCCGCCGTCGAAGAAGAGCGCGGTGGCGACGGCATCCGCGGTCATGGCATCGCGCGCGATCGCCCAGGTCGCCGCCCAGGTGCGCACGGGCAGCCCCGTGCGGGCGTCGAGCACGTGGTGGAGACCCTCGCCCCAGGCACGGCGGTTGATCGCCGAGGCGCACAGCGCCCGGTCGTGGATCGTGGCGACGCCGATCGCTCGCGCAGGATCGAACGGATGCTCCAGGCCGATGCGCACCCCGGCGCCGTCCGCACCGCCGCCGCGCACCGCGAGGTCGCCTCCGGCGTCGACGATCAGGTCGCCCGGGACATCCCTCAACGCATCGCACACGAGGTCGACGAGCCGCCCTTTGCCGAGCGCGCCGACGTCGATCAGTGCCGGGCGCGCGACGGCAACCGTGCCCGCCGTCCAGCGCAGCCGCTCGGTCCAGTCGGTCGGGGCGATCACCGGGTCTCCTGCGGCGAGCGAGTAGTCGGCGTCGTAGCCCAGCGCTTCGAGGCTCTCCCCCACGAGCGGATTGACCGCCCCTGCGGTCGCGTCCGACAGCTCACAGTACGCGTCGAGCATCGCCCCCGCGTCGCTGGAGGCGAGCATGCCGCCCTCGCGCGCGAGACGCGTGACATCGGAGTCGGGGCGGAACCGCGACCACTCCCGGTCGAAGCGCTCGATCACGGCATCGACGGCGGCGCGGGAGTCGGCCGACAGCACACCTTCCGACTCGACCTCCCAGCGTGTGCCGATCGCCTCGAACTGCCAGATCACCATCGCCCGATCACCACGGCCAGGTCACCATCGCCCGATCACCTCGTCGGGGCTCAGGCTGCGGCCTGCTCCTTGATGTCGTCGACGGCCGCGTTGAATCCGCCGCTGGTCAGCGAGGACCCGGCGACGCGGCTCACGTTCAGGTCGTCGAGCGCCTTGCCCTCGACCTCTTCCGAGATGCCGTCGATGAACGCACCCTGGTACTGCTCGGTCTCGCGCGCCTGCGGGTCGCCGGTCACCTCGACGTCGGTGACGACGCCGTCGGCGAGGGTGAGGGTCACCGAGATCGTCTCGACCGATTCGGGGGTCCGGTACGAGCCCTCCGCCGTGTAGGTGCCGTCGGCATAGGTCGACGAGGCGTCGGCACCGGACGAAGACCCCGAGCCGGTCGTGCTGTCGGTCCCGGACGTGCTGTCGCTCGTCCCGCCGGCATCGGTGGGCGTGGTCGCGCATCCGGCCAGGACGAGGAGTCCGGCGATGCCCGCGAGAGCGGAGCCCGTGCGAACGGAAGTCGGTACGGTCGTGCGGATCATGGTGGTCCTCCCGGCTCGGTGTCGTCGACGACCGCGAATGCGGTGTCGATGATTCGAGAGTAGGAAGGGTGGCTATGTGCCTGCTGTGCCGTGTCGAGGCGTTGACGATGAACGTCGAGCCTACGCGTCGCCGCCGAACATGCTCGTGACCGAACCGTCCTCGAAGACCTCGTGGATCGCGCGGGCGAGCAGCGGCGCGATCGGGAGGATCGTGAGCTTGTCCCAGCGGCGCGACTCGGTGAGCGGGATCGTGTCGGTGATGACGACCTCGTCGATCGAGGAGTCCTGCAGACGATCGGATGCCGGGTCGCTGAAGATCGCGTGCGTCGCCGCCACGATGACGCGGTGCGCGCCCGCCGCCTTGAGCGCCTGCGCGGCCTTGACGATCGTGCCGCCCGTGTCGATCATGTCGTCGACGAGCAGGCAGGTGCGACCCTCGACCGTACCGACGATCTCGTGCACGGAGACCTGGTTCGCGACCTTCGGATCGCGGCGCTTGTGGATGATCGCGAGCGGGGCGCCGAGGCTGTCGGACCACGTGTCGGCGACGCGCACGCGCCCCATGTCGGGCGAGACGACCGTGAGGATCTCGCGATCCGCGGGCGAGAGCGTGCGCTCGAAGTAGTCGAGCAGAACGGGCTTGGCGAAGAGGTGGTCGACGGGACCGTCGAAGAAGCCCTGGATCTGGGCGGCGTGCAGGTCGACGCTCATCACTCGGTCGGCGCCGGCGGTCTTGAGCAGGTCGGCGACGAGTCGGGCGCTGATCGGCTCGCGACCGCGGCCCTTCTTGTCCTGACGCGAGTACGGATAGTACGGAGCGACGACGGTGATGCGCTTGGCCGAGGCGCGCTTGGCGGCGTCGATCATGATGAGCGTCTCCATGAGCCACTCGTTGACCGGCTCGCCGAAGGTCTGCACGAGGAAGAGATCGACGCCGCGGATCGAGACCTCGTAGCGTGCGTAGATCTCGCCCGAGGCGAAGGTGCGATGCTCGATCGGAGCGATCTCGGTGCCGAGAGCCTCGGCGACGGCCGCCGTGAGCTCGGGGTGCGAGCGGCCGCCCGCGACGACGAGCCGCTTCTTGGTCTTCGCGATGATGCCGGGGGCTACCCCGTTGTCGCGATCCAGATCGACCGTCTTCTTCTTCCGGGCCATGGCCTGCCTATTCCGCCGCTCGCTCTCGGGCCACGGCATCCGCCGCGCCCGTCCCTGCTCTGTTCTTCTCGACCCAGCCCTCGATGTTGCGCTGGGGTGCGACGGTCATGGCCAGTGCACCGGCCGGAACATCCTTGCGGACGACCGCGCCGGCGCCGGTCTTCGCGCCTGCTCCCAGCCTAACGGGCGCGACGAGCACCGTGTGCGACCCGGTGTGCACCTCGTCGCCGATCTCCGTTCGGTGCTTGTTCACGTCGTCGTAGTTCGCCGTGATCGTGCTCGCGCCGAGGTTCACGCCGCGGCCGATCGTGGCGTCTCCCACGTACGACAGGTGCGGCACCTTGCTGCCCTCGCCGATCTCGGCGTTCTTGGTCTCGACGTAGGCGCCGATCTTGCCCTTCGCGCCCAGGATCGTGCCGGGGCGCAAGAACGAGAAGGGCCCGACGGTCGCCTCCGCACCGATCACCGCGAGGGTGGCATCGGTGCGGCGCACGATCGCGGCCTCGCCGACCTCGCAGTCCACGAGGGTCGTGTCCGGACCGATGATCGCCCCCTCCGCGATCGTCGTGGCGCGCAGGATGTGCGTGTTCGGGAGGATGGTGACGTCGGGTGCGAGCTGTGCGTCGTCGTCGATCCAGGTGGTGGCCGGGTCGACGACCGTGACGCCCTCGCGCTGCCAGCGGCGGACGATGCGGTCGTTGAGCACGCGTCCCGCCTCGGCGAGCTGAATGCGGTCGTTGATGCCGAACGTGGATGCGGTGTCGGCCGCGATCTCCGCCGCAACACGGTGTTGCGCACCTCGCAGCAGCTCGATCACGGTGGTCAGGTACATCTCGCCCTGTGCGTTGTCCTGGCCGACCTGTGCGAGGAATCTGCGCAGTTCGGTGGCGCGGAAGACGTAGACGCCGGCGTTGATCTCGGTGACGGCGGCCTCATCGGCGGTGGCGTCCTTCTGCTCGACGATGCGCTGAACGGTGCCGTCCGCGTCGCGGATGACACGGCCGTATCCGGTCGGGTCGTCGAGGCGCGCGCTCAGCAGCGTCGCGGCGGCGGCGGCCGCTCGGTGGCCCTCGATGAGGGCGCTGAGCGTGTCGGCTTCCAGGAGGGGAACATCCCCCGAGAGCACGAGCACGTCACCGTCGAAATCACCGGGGAGCGCGTCGATGGCGACCTGTACCGCGCGTCCGGTGCCGGGCACGTCGTCCTGATCGATGAACACGGCGTCCGGGTAGTCCTTCGCGAGAGCTGCGACGACCTGGTCGCGCTCGTGCCGCACGACGACCTCGACGTGCGCGGCGCTGAGCCGGGCGGCGGTCGTGAGCACGTGGCCGACGAGCGGACGACCGCCGATCGGGTGCAGCACCTTCGGCAGCCGGGACTTCATGCGCGTGCCCTGCCCTGCGGCGAGGACCACGATCGCGAGGTTGTTCTCCGTCATGCTCCGCCGCCAGGACTCGAACCTAGACCTCACAGCTCCAAAGGCTGTCGTGCTGCCATTACACCACGGCGGACCGCGGCCTCCGCGAGGAAAGCCGCCCGCTCATTCTGCCACGCCGTCATCGGCGCGAAACACGGCTCTGGGATGCTTCGACCATGAGCATCCTGATCGACCGCGTCGTAGGCCCCACCCCCGGCCTCGCCGCGTTCCTCCTCGCGCACCACGACGACATGGCCGGCACCGCGCCGCCCGAGAGCCAGCACGCACTGTCGCTCGATCGCCTCCTCGCCCCGGGCGTGCGCCTGTTCGTGGCGCGCGACGGCGCCGATCTCGTCGCGACGGGAGCACTCGCTCCCCTCGCGGAGGGTCACGAGGAGCTCAAGTCGATGCGCACCGAGCCCGCCCGCCGGGGACAGGGGCTGGGGCGGGCGATGCTCGGCGCCCTGCTCGCCGACGCCCGCAGCCGCGGCATCCGCCGGATCTCGCTCGAGACCGGCAGCGCGGAGTTCTTCCGTCCGGCGCACGCCCTGTATGCACGGGCCGGGTTCGTGGAGTGCGCGCCGTTCGGCGACTACCGGCCCGACCCGCACAGCACGTTCATGGCCGTCGACCTCGGCGACGAAGCGCGGTCGGAGCCCTCGGGCGCGATAATGGAGGGATGAGCGCAACGGACGAGGTCGATCGGATCGTCGGCGCCTGGAACACCCAGCGCCCCGACCTCGACTTCTCGCCCCTCGAAGTGCTCTCCCGCATGGACCGGCTCTCGCGTCACCTCGACCGCGCACGCCGCGACGTCTTCCGCCGCAGCGACCTCGAGCCCTGGGAATGGGACGTGCTCTCGGCGCTGCGACGTGCGGGGGCGCCGTTCCAGCTCTCCCCCAAGCAGTTGCTGCAGCAGACGCTCGTCTCGAGCGGCACGATGACCAACCGGATCGACCGTCTCGTGAGCCGTCGTCTGGTGCGGCGCGAGGCCGATCCCGGCGACGGCCGCAGCATCCTGGTCACGCTGACCGACGACGGACGCATGCGGGTGGATGCCGCCATCACCCGTCTCGTCGACGTCGAGGCCGACCTGCTGCAGGCGCTCTCACGGGGCGACCGCGATCGGCTGGCCGGCCTGCTGCGCAAGCTCAGCCTGAGCTTCGACGCGTGAGCGGGGTGCGCTGATGGGCATGCCCTCGCCCCTTCCCGTGCGCGACGGCGTCGGCGCGACACGCCTGCACGTGCCGCTCATCGGCCCGTGGCCGACGATCGCCGACTACATGGTGGAGCGCTTCTTCCACCTCGAGCCGGAACTGCTGCGGGTGCGCTTCGACCGCGGTGAGATCGTCGACATCGATGCCCGCCCGGTCGCGCGCGACGCCCCCCTGGGGAGCGTGGAGTTCGTCTGGTACTACCGCGAGCCCCCGGTCGAGAGCGCCATCCCGTTCGAGATCGAGGTCCTGCACCGCGACGACGACCTCGTCGTCGTCGACAAACCGCACTTCCTCCCGACGACGCCGGGCGGCAAGTTCCTGCAGAACTCCGCGCTCGTACGGCTGCGCAACCTCCTCGACAACCCCGACCTCGCCCCGATCCACCGCCTCGATCGCGCGACGGCCGGCGTGCTGATGTTCTCCGCTCGCCCGGCGACGCGCGGCGCCTACCAACTGCTCTTCGAAACCCGCCGGGTGCAGAAGACCTACGAGGCGGTGTCGGCCCGGCCAGAGGGGTGGGATCCCGAGCAACCGGCGCTGGCGGGGCAGCCGCTCCCCCTCGTGTATCGCACCCACATCGACAAGCACCGCGGCGAGCTGCGCGTGCGGGTCGACGATCAGCGCGAGCCGAACTCGGAGACCCTCATCGAGTTCATCGGCGCCGACGACCGGGTCGTGCACACGCTCCTGCGCCCGCACAGCGGCAAGATGCACCAGTTGCGCGTGCATCTCGCCGCTCTGGGCGCCGGCATCCTGAACGATCCGTTCTATCCCGAGCTGCGCCCGGAGGCCCCCGACGACTTCGCGCGGCCCATGCAGCTGCTCGCCCGCGAACTGCGGTTCATCGACCCGTTGTCGAGCGAGGAGCGTGTGTTCACGACGCGTCGACGCCTGCAGGAGGCTCCCGCCGGCGACACGGCGGAAGCCCCCGCAGGCGGCTGAGGGGCGCGCTCAGCGGCGCATGATCCTGCGCGCCAGGCGCGTGCCCAGCATCTGTACGAGATGCACGAACACGACGATGAGGGCGATCGCCGCCCACATCACGACCGGTTCGAACTGGCGGAAGCCGTAGATCTGCGCGAACGCTCCGAGGCCGCCGCCGCCGATCAGACCGGCCATCGCGGTCATGTCGATGAGGGCGACCACGATGAACGTGTATCCCAGGATGAGCGGACCCAGCGACTCGGGGATCGCGACGGTGAAGAGGATGCGGAGAGGGCCTGCACCCATCGCGCGCGCCGCCTCGATGACACCGGGCGAGACCGAGACGAGGTGCTGCTCGACGATGCGTCCGATCGCGAACGAGGCGGCGAGGGCGATGATGAAGGCTCCGGCCGTGGTGCCGATGCCCACGCCCACCACGACCCGCGCGAACGGCTGCGCGACGGCCATGAAGATCACGAACGGGATCGGGCGGAAGATGTTCACCGCGAGATTCGCGAGCACCGACACGACACGGTTCGGCAGCAGACCCCCGGGGCGGGTGACGTAGAGGATGACGCCGATGAGGAGCCCGAGCACGCCGCCGAGGACGAGAGCGAACGACGTCATGTAGAGCGTTTCGAGCGCGGCGGCCCAGAACTCGGGCATCAGCTCCTGCAGGCGGTCCATCAGCGGGCCTCCTCTCGCGCGATCTCGGTGACTTCGACGCGTTCGGCGATGGCCGCGAGGGCATGATCGATGGCGGCGCTCTCGCCGCGGATCGCCAGGGTCAGATGGCCGAAGGCGCGTCCGCGGATGTCGTTGATGCCGCCGTAGACGAGCTCGAAGTCGAGACCGGCCGCGGCGAGATCGAGGAAGACCTGGGCCTGCGAGGAATCGCCGTCGCGGAACGAGAAGGTGACCAGGCGTCCGCGGTGGCGCTCGCGCAGCACCGACAGCTCGGCCGGCGAGGGGATGCCCTTGACCACCGTGCCGACGAAGCGCTGCGATGCCGGGTTCTGCGGGGCGGAGAAGACGTCGAAGACATCGCCCTGCTCGATCACGCGCCCGTTCTCCATGACGGCGACCTTCGTGGCGATCGTCTGGATGACGTCCATCTCGTGGGTGATGACGACGATGGTGACGCCCTGCTCCCGGTTGACGCGCTTGAGCAGATCGAGCACCTCGTGCGTGGTCTGCGGGTCGAGCGCGCTCGTCGCCTCGTCGGCGAGCAGGATCGCGGGCCCCGTGGCGAGGGCGCGAGCGATGCCGACGCGCTGCTTCTGCCCCCCGGAGAGCTGCTCGGGGTAGGCCTTGGCCTTGTCGGACAGGCCGACGAACGACAGCAGCTCCGCCACCCGGGCGTCGATGTCGGCCTTCGACCAGCCCGCGAGCTTGAGCGGATAGGCCACGTTCGCGCGCACCGTGCGCGAGGAGAACAGGTTGAACTGCTGGAAGATCATGCCGATGCCGCCGCGCACCTTGCGCAGTGCGCTCTCGGAGAGCGAGGTGAGGTCGACGCCGTCCACGAGGATCGTGCCGCCGGTGGCGGGCTCGAGGGCGTTGATCAGACGCACCAGGGTCGACTTGCCTGCGCCCGAGTATCCGATGATGCCGAACACGTCGCCCTTCTCGATCGACAGGGTCACGTCGTCGACGGCGATGATCTCGGCATCTCCCGGTACGCGGGAGGGATAGGCCTTCGACACGTTGGTCAGGCTCACGATCGGCATGGATGCTCCGGTGGGTGGGATGTCGGGAGACGACGAATCGGGTGACGCACGAGGCGCCACCCGATTCTCTCGCATCAGGCGGGGTGTCCCCCGCCTGATCACTTGTTCTCTGCGGTGTCCTTCTGGACCTTCTCGAGCGAGGCGACGAGGTCGGCGACCGGCGTCTGCAGCGGCACCGCGGTGTCGCCCGACGACTCGAGGAGTCCGGCCTGGACGTCTTCGTTCGTCTGGAAGATCTCGACGAGCTTGAGGTACGTCTCGTTGTCGGCATCCTCGGCGCGGGCGGCGAAGATGTTCACGTACGGCAGGGCGTTGGGGTCTTCCGGGTCGTCCTGGGCGATGGCGTCATCGAACGTGAGGCCCGCGTCCTGGACGAAGTCGTTGTTGATGATCGCGGCGGCGACATCGGGCAGCGACGTCGGAATCAGCGCGGCCTCGAGAGCCGTGACCTTGACCTTCGACTTCGCGGTGTCGACGTCGGCGAGGTCGGAGAAGATCGTGCCGCCGCTCTTGAGCTCGACGAGGCCGGCCGACTGGAGCACGAGCAGGGCACGCGCCTGGTTCGAGGCGTCGTCCGGGACGGCGACGGTCTCGCCCTCGGGGATGCTGTCGACGTCGTCGTACTTCTTCGAGTAGAGCCCCAGCGGGTAGATCGCGGTGGAGCCGATCGGGGTGAGGTCGGAGCCCGAGTCCTCGTTGTATCCGGCGAGGTACACGATGTGCTGGAACTGGTTGAGGTCGATCTCGCCCTCGGTCAGCGCGGGGTTCGGCTGCTCGTAGGAGCCGAAGTCGACGAGCTCGACCGAGATGCCCTCCTCGGCGGCGGCGTCGACGAACGCGGGCCACTGCGGGTCGCCCTTGCCGACGACGCCGATCTTGACGACCTCGTTCTCGGACGAGCCCGAGTCGGAGCCGGCGCCGGTGGACGTGGCGCATCCGGCGAGCGCGACGAAGAGCGGGACCGCGGCGAGCGCGGCGATGATGGACGTGGTACGACGGGACATGATGTGTGCGGGTTCCTCTCTCAGGGACTCACATACGGTAGACAGGTGCGGCCCCGGGCACGGAATCGGCTGTCACACAGCGTCACCGTCGTCGACCGCCGCGCGTGTCGGATCAGTCGAACTCCTCGATCCCCTGCAGGCGCACCTGCTCGAGGTCGAGGCGAGCGGCGATGCGGCGCACGACGATGTCGTCGACGGTGCCGGAGCGGCGCAGGCCGATCAGCACCTCGCGCTTGCGTTCGAGGAGTGCCAGCTTGAGCCGGGTGTGCTCCTCGTGGCGCACGAGCGGCGAGCGCTGCAGCACATCGACATCCGTCGAGGTCGCGATCATCTGCAGGGTGGTGCCGTCGACGGCATCCGTCACTCCCCCGACGCCCAGCACGTCGTCGAGGGCATCGGATGCCGGGGCGTCGGGCGCCGTGGTGTCGGACACCGTGGGGTCGGGGGTGTCGAGCAGGGCGTCGAGCTCGCGCGCCTCGGCGTCGACGAGCGCCTGCTCACGGGCCAGCGCCTTCGCGTTGGCGAGCTCGAGCATCTGGTACCCCTCGGAGCGCACGCGATCGCGCACCTCCTGACCGACGCCGTGCTCGGCGGCGAGGTCGTCGAGCGCCGACAGCGCGGCCCCCGAGATCGCCCGTTCGGCGAGCTCGTACTCCTCCTGCTCGGCATGGTCGACCGGCATCCGTGCCCAGCGCACGACGGCGGGCAGGAGCGGGCCCTGCACGAGCAGGCTGAGCAGGATGACCCCGGCGGTGACGAACACGATCTCGTCGCGGCCCGTCGTTCCCTCTGCGAGGCTGGTCGGCACCGACAGCGCGATCGCGAGCGAGACCGCGCCGCGCATGCCGGCGACGGTCGAGACCACGCGCGAGCGAGCGCGCAGTCCCCTCGGGGGTCGCGTGGCGGGCCGCTGGAAGAACCCGGTGAAGAACTGGAAGAGGTAGCGCACGACCAGGAGTGTCGCCCAGACGGCGAGCGACGTGAGCACGAGCCAGCCGATCATCGCGGCCGAGATCTCGTGCACGACGTACTGCACCTCGAGGCCGATGAGGATGAACAGTGCGCCGTTGAGCAGGAACACCCCGAAGGGCCACACCGCGTCGGATTGGCGGCGGGAGGATGCCGTCGTGACACGCGGCGAGACGTAGGAGGCGATGAGGCCGGCCACGACCACGGCGAGCACACCCGAGGCATGGATGAGCTCGGCGACGAGGAACGCGGTGAACGGGATCAGGAGCATCGTGACGTTGATGACGGCCGTGCGGTTCGAACGCTGCAGGAGCAGCACCCCCAGCAGCGCCACGACGACACCGGCCGCGATTCCGCCCACGTACGACACGAGCACCGTCCACGTCACCGACCACGGAGTGACCTGGCCGCCGACGGCGAGCGAGACGGCGATGGCGTAGAGCACCAGCGCGGTGCCGTCGTTGGTGAGGCTCTCGGCCTTCAGCTTCATGAACATGCGCCGGGGCAGCAGACGTCCGAGTGCCGCGACCGCTGTGGCGTCCGGCGGGGCGACCGCGGCACCGAGGATCAGGGCGATCTCCCACGGCATCCCGAACAGCACGCCGACACCGGCGACCGCGAAGGCCGAGGCGACGACCAGGAGCGTGCTCATCGGGAGGATGTACCGGAAGTCGCGGCGGATCGACCGCAGCGACGTCGTCAGGCTCTCCCAGAAGAGCATCACCGGCAGGAACAGCAGCAACACGGTCTCGGGCGGCAGCTGCACCTCGCGCAGCGCCGGCACGAAGCCGAGGAGAAGCCCGAAGACGACGAGCACCAGCGGCAGCGCCAACCGCACGCGTGGTGCGATCAGAGTGCCGACGAGAATCGTGAGTCCGAGCAGGACCGTGACCTCGAGTCCTTCCATGTGTACCTCCCGGTGCCGCAGAATCGTGCTGTGCGACACCGGCCGGCGTCAGACCCCGCCCAGAGCACAGCGCGTCGCAAGGCAAAGGTATTCCCGCAGCACCGAGATCACCAGGTACTGCCGATCCCTGGTTCACGCGCCCGCCCGCGATACGGGGCGAGCGGCGTCAGCCGATCTGCTCGGTGAGTTCGAACCAGCGCAGCTCGAGCTCTTCGATCTCGGCCTCCTGCGCGCTGATCTTCGACATCTTCTCGCCGAGGCCCGCGTAGTCGGCCTGGTCGTGCTCCGCGAGCGCGTGCTTGGCGGCATCCACCTGCTGCGTGAGCTTCTGGATCTTGCGCTCGAGAGCCGAAACCTCCTTCTGCGCGGAGCGAAGGGCGGCACCGTCGAGAGCGGATGCCGTCGCCGCCGCCGTCGTGGTCGCGGCCTTCACCGCGTGCCCCTTCTCGGCGCTCGAGGTCTGCAGGTGGCGGAGTCGCAGGTACTCGTCGACGCCGCCGGGGAGGTGACGCAGATGGCCGTCGAGGATCGCGAACTGCTGGTCGGTGACGCGCTCGAGGAAGTAGCGGTCGTGGCTGACCACCAGGAGGGTGCCCGACCAGGAATCGAGGAGGTCTTCGATCGCGGCGAGCATGTCGGTGTCGAGGTCGTTGGTGGGCTCGTCGAGGATCAGCACGTTGGGCTGGTCGAGGAGAACGAGCAGGAGCTGCAGGCGGCGCTGCTGACCGCCCGAGAGGTCCTTGACCGGCGTCGAGAGCTGGGCGGAGGAGAATCCGAGGCGCTCGAGCAGCTGCCCGGGAGTGAGGTCCTGCGCCTTCGAGCCGGCGCCCAGCGTGTACGAGGTGCGCAGGCCCGAGATGATCACGCGCACCGGGTCGTTCCAGTACTGGTCGAGCTCGTCGAGGCGCTGGGTGAGCGTCTGCACCTTCACGGTCGTGCCGCGCTTGACGCGGCCGACCGTCGGTTCGACGGTTCCCGAGATGAGGCCCAGCAGTGTGGACTTGCCCGCTCCGTTGACGCCCAGGATGCCGGTGCGCTCGCCCGGAGCGATGCGCCACTCGACATCGCGCAGCACCACCTTCTCGCCGCCATCGGCCGTCGGGTACGTCACGCCCACGTCGAGGAGGTCGACGACGTCCTTGCCGAGGCGCGAGACGGCGAGCGACTGCAGCGACACCTTGTCACGGATCTCGGGCACGTCGGCGATGAGCTCGTTGGCCGCGTCGATGCGGAACTTGGGCTTGCTCGTGCGCGCGGGGGCTCCCCGGCGGAGCCACGCGAGCTCCTTGCGGGCGAGGTTCTGGCGCTTCGCCTCGGTGGCGGCGGCCATGCGGTCGCGCTCGACGCGCTGCAGGATGTACGCCGCGTACCCGCCCTCGAACGGCTCGACGATGCGGTCGTGCACCTCCCAGGTCTCGGTGCAGATCTCATCGAGGAACCACCGGTCGTGGGTCACGACCATGAGGGCGCCCGAGTTCGCGGCCCAGCGCTTCTTGAGGTGCCCGGCGAGCCAGGTGATCGCCTCGACGTCGAGGTGGTTGGTCGGCTCGTCGAGGGCGATGACGTCCCAGTCACCGGCGAGCAGGCGGGCGAGCGAGACGCGGCGGCGCTGGCCACCACTGAGAGATCCGATCTCGGCATCCCACGGCAGGTCGGTCAGCAGCCCCTCGATGACGTCGCGGGTGCGCGCATCACCGGCCCACTCGTACTCGGGGGTGTCGCCCACGACGGCCTGGCTGATCGTGAGGTCGTCGGGCAGGGTGTCGGCCTGATCGAGCACACCGATCGTCGTTCCGCCGCGCACCGTGACACGACCCGAGTTCGGTTCCTTGATGCCCGCGAGCATGCCCAGCAGGCTCGACTTGCCGTCGCCGTTGCGGCCGACGATGCCGATGCGATCCCCCTCCTCGATGCCGAGCGTCACGGAGTCGAAGACGACCCTCGTCGGATATTCGAGGTGCAGGGCCTCGGCCCCCAGAAGATGTGCCATGTCACTGTCCAGGGTAACCGGGTGGGCGGGGGTCGAAGACCTCGGGCAGCGCGGCGACGAAGTCGTCGAGGCGGCCGTACCAGGGGGTGTGCGCGGCTCCGGGGATTCTGCGCACCTCGACATCCGCCGCCTGCCAACGGCTCACGGCGGCCGGAGGGACGAAGCGGCTGGGATCGGCGATCACGGCGATCGAGCCCGGCGGTGGATGCTCGTCGACGTCTGCTCCGCAGGAGATCGACGCGGAGGTCGCCGGGTCGAAGAGCCGTGCCGCGCGCGCTTCCCGCTCCGCGGACGCCGCCGAGTATCCCGGGCGCTCGCGGAGCCTGGCGACAGTGCGGGCACCGGCATCCGCGACGTACTGCGCGGTGAGCGATGCTCGATCGGCGTGCCCGGCGAAGGCGAGGGCCGAGTCGATGAAGACGGCGAGACGCGGTTCGAGAGCGGGAGCCGCAGCGGCGAGCACGGTACCGCCGTACGAATGTCCCAGCGCCGCGAAGGGCGGCCGGGCCGTATGGGCGCGCACGGTCTGCACGACGGATGCCGCGGCTCGTGCCACCGTGAGTTCAGGGTCGCGCGGCGATCGGCCATGGCCGGGGAGATCGATCGCGATGACCCGCCATCCGCTCGCGGCCAGGTGAGGGACGACGTCGTGCCAGCTCTCGGTCGACCCCATCAGGCCGTGCAGCAGCACGATGCTCGCGGCGTCCTTCTCGCTCGCGCCGTCAGTCGTGCCGCCTGTCGGCGGCGTGATCTCGGCGTGGAGAAGCATCCGTCGAGTCAATCACGTCGTCGCATCGGCCCCGTCACGGCGGCGCCGGGCGGCGATCATGACCGCTCCCCCGACGAGCACCGCGAGGCTCGCGGCGACGGCGATCGGCGCGACGATCCCGGCATCCGCACCCGTGTTCGCGAGGCGGTCATCGGGAGCCGTCGCTCCGCCCGACGGAGCTGCGACGACCTCGACCGGCGCCCAGCCGATGAGGTCGCCGTCGGTCGCGTAGACGGCGACACGATGCGCCCCGAGCTCGGCATCCGTCGGAATGATCGCCTGCACCGTGCCGGCAGACGATGCGGTGAGCGTGCCCAGGTGGGTGGGGTCGGAGAAGAGGTGCACATCGACGGATTCGCCGGCGAGCTCGGTTCCGATCGAGATGTCGAGAGGGGCGCCCTGGGCGACCGCGGCCGGCGCCGTGACGGATCCTCGATTGCCTTCGGTGAGATCCTCGGCCGAAGGGGCTGAGGGCGCTGCCGTCACCGTGAGGGTGGCGGGCTCGGTCGCGGACTCGCCGACGGAGTTGGTGAAGACCGCACGGTAGCGGGTGCCCGAGGCGGATGCCGGGACGGCGTCGATCGTGAGGGTGGGGGCGGCGGCATCCGGGATCGTCACCCAGTCGCCGGCATCCGCGAGGTGCGTCTGCCAGATCACCGTGGGCTCGGGGGTTCCCGTCGCGGCGGCGGTGAACGTCGCCGTCGCTCCCTCACCGATCTCGGCATCCGACGGATGCGTGACGATCTGCGGGGCGACGTCCTGCTGCTCCGGGAGGGTGGTCCCCGGGACCTCCGTGCCCGGCGCCGCGTAGACGAATCGCAGGCCGCGGCTGAACGCCGCGCCGATCACGGAGAGGTGGGTCTCGTCGGGGAACACCGTCGCGCCCAGTTCGAGTCGGTCGTAGTCGCGACTCTGGAGCGTACGCGCGAGATTCGTCATGTCGCTGGTCATGGGGAATCCGGACGTCGTCTCCTCGAGCTCGCCGACGGAGAGGAAGACGCGCGCGTCGAGAGCGTCGTGCGTCTCGGCGTAGTCGGCCTCCATGTCGAGGATCGTGCGGTCGTCCCACCAGATCGACGGGCTCGCGATGACGAACCGGTGGAACAGGCCGTCGTTGTGGAGCAGGGCGTAGGTGGCGAAGAGACCGCCGAAGGAGTGGCCCATGAGTGCACGGTCGGCGGGGTCGGCGTGGAACTCGCTCTCGATCTGCGGGACGAGCTCGGAACGCAGGAAGTCGAGGAACTCGGGGGCGCCGCCGGTCGGCACGTCGGCCGTGATCTCGGTCGGCGTGAGATCGAGCGTGCGGCGTACTCCGGAGGCCGCGAATCCCTGACCGGGGTCGTCGTAGCCGATGCCGACGACCATGGTTCCGGGGGCGTTGAGCCGGGCGGTCTCGACTGCGATCCCGAACTCGGCGTTCGCGTCGGTGACGTAGAGCACGCGATACGGGTCGCCGGTCTCGTCGTAGTTCGCCGGGAGCGCGACGGAGATCTTGTAGTCGCGGCCGGCGGCGGAGGTGGTGGTCCAGGTCTGGACGTCACGGATGAAGTCGTCGGGGGCGTCTGCGGCGCCTTGGGCCGAGGCGACGTGGACGGTCTGCGGAGGCGGGTCGGCTATCGCGGCGGCGCCGGTCGCGGGGGCGCCGGTCGCGGGGGCGCCGACCGCGGCGGCGAGCGCCAGGGTTGCGCCGGCCGTGAGGGCGACCACGGTCGGGAGGCCGAGCAATCTGCGGAGGTCGTGTCTCATGTCGTTTCCCCTTCATCGGATGCCGCCGGATACCGCTGATGGGAAGCCACGGTAAAGGCGGCTGCGCCCATCGGACATGTGAGGTCGGCCCAGAGCTGCGGCGCGGTGCTGTGGAGAACCTCCGGCGGGGTCGGCGCTCGTCTTTCGTTTGTATGTTCGAATGTCGGTGGCCCGTGGTGGGCTGTTCGCATGACGGAACTTCTCGACGCGACGGACCCTCAGACGGCGATGATCGCCGATCTGGTGGGCTCGGTGCGGGCGGTCGAGGAGACGATCGCCCGCCTGTCGGCGGTGCGCGACGGGATGCTCGCCGTCGCCGCTCGCGTCGCGGTCGACATCGCGCGACAGGCGGCGCATCCGGATCGCGGGGACATGGCCGTGCGCGCGGTCGCGTCGGAGATCGGGGCGGCGGTGCGGGCGAGCGACCGGACGATCGAGCGGCGGATGGACGAGGCGTCGTGGGCGGTCGAGCGATTCACCGAGGTGTGGGCGGCGCAGGGCGCGGGGCGGATCAGTGCCGCCCACACGCGGGTCATCGTCGACGCCGGCGCGCACCTGGACGACCCGGCCGACCGGGCCCGCTATGCGGCGCGCGCGGTGGAGGCTGCGTCCGTCGAGTCGCCGAACAGGTTGCGTCGGATAGCGCGACGGATGGCGGAGCAGTACCAGGCGCGCACCGTCACCGAACGTCACCGCGATGCCCGGGAACTGCGACGGGTGTGGGTGAGGGATCTCGATGACGGAATGGCCGAGCTCGGGATGCTGGGCCCCGCGGTGCTCGTGCACGGGATGCACGATCGTCTGACGCGCATGGCGCGGACGATCACGCTCGAGAACGGGCGGGCGGCCCGCGAATCCGGCTCCGAGTGCGATTCCCGCACGATGGATCAGCTGCGCGCCGACCTGCTCGCCGACATCGCGCTCACCGGTACTCCGACAGGACACGGCAGCGATGCGGAACTGCTCGGCGCAATCCGCGCACGCGTGGAAGTCACCGTCCCCGTCTTCACGCTCATGGACGAGGACCCGAACCACCCCGGCGCACCCCCGGCAGAGCTCGACGGCCGCTCCCCCATCGATACCGACACGGCGCGCCTCCTCGCGGGCCGGACGCCCGGCTGGGAACGCGTGCTCACGCACCCGATCACCGGCGCGCTGCTCGCCGTCGACCGCTACCGCCCCACCGATCAACTCACCCGACATCTGCGGGCTCGCGATCAGCGCTGCCGCTTCCCCGGTTGCAACATCGCCGCGCGGCGATGCGACATCGACCACACGCACGCCGCCTCGAGCGGTGGCGAGACCTGCGCCGACAACCTCGCCCACCTCTGCCGGCGACACCACATGCTCAAACACCACTCGCGGTGGCGAGTCGAACGCCGACGACGCAGCGAGGAGGGCGCGGGGACCGCTCGCGGGGCCCGAGAGACGAACGCGACTCTCGGAACCACCGGGGACCTCGTCTGGACCAGTCCGACCGGGACGACCTACATCGACCGACCGCCCGAACAGAACACGGTCAGGTTCACCGACCGCAGGTGAGTTGCCGCCCGGAGGTGCGCTGCTGCCCGCGGGCGAGCGGCCTCCGGGGTTGCCCTCAGGCGCGCTGCGCTCAGGCGCGCTGCCTCAGGTGCGCTGCGCTCCGGCGCACTGCGCTCAGGTGCACTGCGCTCCGGGGCGCTGCGCTCCGGCGCACTGCGCTCAGGCACGCTTCCCTCAGGCGCGCTGCACGACCTCGACGACGGTGTCGATTCCACGAACGGCGAGGGCCGCGGAATCCTGAGCGGTGCGCGAGGTGACCACGGTCACGGGCTCGCCCTGCTCCCGCAGCTCGTGCCAGCGCTCGAACACCCGCCCACCGGGGGCGAGGTCGGTGCGGGAGAGAGGAAGGTCGTCGCCGTCCACGTCGATCACGACGCCCACGGTCCGCGGCACGACGCGCGACGCGCTGCGCGACTGCGCAGACGTCGCTGCCACCTCCCGGGCATCCGCCCCGGCATCCGTCCGGGCATCCGCCCCGGCATCCGTCCGGGCATCCGCCCGCGCATCCGCCCGCGCCTGAGCGACCAGCTCCGCAAAACGCCGGCCCAGCGGCTTGACGACGTTCTCGGTGTCGAGCAGTCCGAGCGAGTACTCGAGATCCTTGTAGTCCCCGAGCGAGCGCGACACGTCGTGCGAGCACCACCACGTGATGCCGTAGAGACGCTCCGTCGTCAGCGCCGCCTCGACCGTGCGCGCGGCGAACTCGGGCATCTCCTCGGCCGCGAGATTCATCGACGGAGCACCCACCTCCTGCAGCCACACCTTGCGCTGCGGATCGGTGGCGAACGCCTTCGAGAGCTCGATCATCCACTCGGCGTGACGAACCGACGGCGACGAGAGGCCGCCGTAGCGCGCCGCGGTGCCGTTGAAGATCCACGAATGCACCGTCGTGACATCACCGAGACGGGACGCGTGCTCGGGCAGGAACGGATGCCCGTCGCGATACCAGAGGTGATCGTTCTCGCTGTGCGCGATGAGGTGGCGCGGATCACGATCGCGCGGCGCACCCAGCAGGCTCTCGAGCCAGTGTGTGATCTGCGTGCTCTCGGCGGGCATCGCGGCAGGGTTGGGCAGCTGGAACTGGTTGAGCTCGTTGCCGAGCGTCAGACCGATGAGGTTCGGCTTGTCGCGCACCGCGTCGTAGACCGCGGCGACGAGCGCCGACTGCGCCTGGATCGCCGTCTCATCGGTGAACATGTTGCCGTCGTGCCAGTTGACCAGCCACGCCGGCACGAAATCGAAGCCCGACATGTGGCCCTGAATCACGTCGACGGCGATGTCGAGCTCGAACTCGGCCGCGATGTCGGCGACGAGAGCGATGTCGTCGAGGGCTTTGCGGCGGATGAGCGTCCGGTTCGGCTGCAGCACGGGCCACAGCGGGAAGACCCGCACATGATCGAGCCCCAGCCCCGCGAGTGCCTCGAAGTCCGCGCGCACGACATCGGCGTCGATCCCCATCCACTGGAACATCCAGTCCTGGGAGGGGGTGTAGTTCGCCCCGAAACGCGGAGCATCGAAACGCGGAGCATCGAAACGCGGAGCATCGAAACGCGGAGCATCGGAACTCGGAGTGTTGTCGGTCACTGATCTGTGGTCCTTCTCGATCGTGGGCAGGAGGTCTTGGGATCGGCAGTCATGCATCCGTCGGCGCGGGGCCGCTCGATTCGCGCACGATCAAGCGCCGCGCCGACACGGTGTGCGACACGACGTCCTCGCCGCTCACGAGCTGCGCGAGCAGCGCCACGGCGGTGCGAGCGCTCTCCTCGACCGGGGCATCGAGCGCGGTGAGCCGCGGGCGCACCAGGCTCGAGACCCAGGAGTCCTCCCACGCGATCACCGACAGCTGCTCGGGCACGCGCACACCGATCTCGGGCGCATGCGCGACGATCTCGGCCGCGAGGGCCTCGCTGTCCACCAAGAGAGCGGTCGTCGCACCGGCGCGCGCCAGCAGATCCGCCACCGGATCGGATGCTTCGCGCTCCCACCGCAGCACGAGCGAGGCCATGCCGCGCTTCTCTGCGGCATCCACGAAGCGGCGATCGCGGTCGCGGGCGTGCACGAGACCCGGCGAATCGCTGACGCGGGCGACGGCGCGATGGCCGAGGCCGTGCAGGTGCGCGAGCACCTCTTCGTATGCGGCGTCGTCGTGCACGGTCACGGCCGGGACCGCGTCGTCGACCGGCGCTCCGAGCAGCACGGCGGGTGCACCGAGCTCGCGAACGAAGCCGATGCGGGGGTCGTCATCACGCAGGTCGACGAGCAGGAACGCATCCACGCGCTGCTCGCTCCACCACTCGCGATACACGCGCTCCTCGTCCTCGCCGCGCACGAGGGTGAGCGACAGCGACCATCCGATCTCTGCGAGTGGCTCGGTGAGGCCGGCGATCAACCGCATGAAGAACGGATCGCGCTCGAACGTGTCACCCGAGCGGGCGATCACGAGACCGAGGCTTCGTCCGCCCTGACCACTCACTTTGCGGCTCGCGTAGTTCGGGCGCCAGTGCAGCTCGTCGGCCGCCTGACGGATGCGCGCGGCCGTCGCCGCGGACACGTTGGGCCGCCCGTTGAACACGTGCGACACGGCGGAGGGCGACACCCCGGCGCGCGCGGCGACCGCGGCGATCGTCGCGCGGGCGGGCTTCTTGTCGTTCGTCACCTTCTCGCTCACACCACCGAGATTAGGGTGTTGACCCTCCGTTGTAAAGCGGTATACATTAATCGCACGTTGACGTGTACCGCTTTACACAGCACCCGCGACAGCACCCACGACAGCATCCATCCGCAGCACTGCAGCTCTCAGGAGGGCTCATGACCGAAGGCATCAGCAGGCGCACCTTTCTCGGGGCGGTGATCGGAGGTGGGGTGATGATTCCTCTGCTCACCGGATGCGGCCCCCTCATGCCGACGTCCAGCGCGGCGGGCTCGATCTCCGTGCACACGCAGCTCAGCGGTGCCGTGTCGGGCGCCCAGGTCTTCTCGGATGTCGTCGCCGCGTACTCGCGTGCCAACGATCGGCCCGTCGCCCTCCTCAAGAACGGCTCCGACCTGCCGATCGTGTTCGAGACCAGCTCGCTGGCCGGCAAGGAAGCCGACATCGCGATGGTCAACCTCCAGGGCCGCACGCTCTCCTGGACCCGCCTGGGCGCCACCATCCCGGTGCAGCATCTGCTCGACGAGTGGGGCCTGCGCGACAAGATCATCCCCGAGGCGCTCGAGGAATGGACGGATGACGAAGGCAATCTGCGCGCCTTCCCGTTCACCCGCACCAACTGGCCGGTCTCGTTCAACACCGGGCTCCTCGATGAAGCCGGCGTCGGCATCCCGACGACCTCGGACGAACTGATCGCCGTGGCCGACGCGCTGCGCTCGAAGGGCATCGGCCCGGTGACCGTCGGCGGCTCGGACTGGAGCGGCCAGAAGATGTTCCTGCAGATCCTGCAGGGCTTCCTCACCCGCGACGAGGCGAAGAAGGCGTTCTCCTCCGGCAGACTCTCGGAGTTCCCGGGCGCCGTGGCCGGTGTCGAGCACTTCGTCGAGCTGCGCGATGCGGGCGTCTTCGTCGACAACGTGCAGGGCTACACCTCCGACTCCGAACTCACCCAGTTCAACACCCGCAAAGCGGCGATCGTCCCGGCGATGTCGTCGGCCCTCGCCCTCGTGCCGGCCGAGCGCGCCGCCGAGGTCACGGTCGGCGGCTGGCCGGTGCCGTCGCGCGGCGGCGTCGTCGCCCACCCCACGGTCATCCAGAGTTTCAACGGCCACGGCATCTGGATCAGCGCGAACGGCGCCGAGAAGCTCGATCTGCTGAAGCCGTTCATCCAGAACCTCTACACGCCCGAGGTCACGAGCGAGTTCATCCTCGGCTCCGGTCGCGACATGAGCCGGGTCACCGATGTGGTCAGCCGCGATTTCCCGCTCGTCGCACAGGCCTCCCAGCTCACGACCGATCAGGTCACCCCGGTGATGCTGCCCGATCTGCTCATCCCCGACGCCGTCTTCGAGCCGATGATCCGGGCGACCGCGATGGCGTACGGCCGAGCGCCCGCCGACCAGATCATCGACACGTTCGAGAAGGCCTACGCCGCGGCCTGAGGGCCCGAGAGGACACCATGCCCGAGAGGACACCATGACCGCGCTCGCCCCCGCCCCCACCACCGAACAGCTCGTCACCGCCCTCCCCCCGAACGGACGCCCCCGCCGCTCGTCGTTGCGCGAGCGGTTCCCCGGCCTCGCCCTGCCGGCGCTCATCTGGTACGCCGTGTTCATGATCGGCCCCGTGGTCGCGATCTTCGTGATCTCGTTCCTGCGCTGGCCCGGCATGCTCGAGACGCCGACCTTCGCGGGCTGGGACAACTTCCGCGCCGTGTTCTCCGACGCGACCTTCTGGGCCGCGCTCGGCAACTCCGCGATCCAGATCGTCGTCGGCCTGCCGATCATGATCGTCCTCGCGTTCCTGCTCGCGTTCTACGTCGTGCAGAAGCCGCGCGGTCACCGGGTGCTCCGGTACCTGCTCTTCATCCCGGCACTCATCTCCGCCCCGGCGACGGCGATGGTCTTCTACGCCATGCTCAACCCCGATGGGCTGATCAACGGCATCCTCGCTCCCCTGGGCCTGGGAGGCAACGCCTGGCTGGCCGACCCGAGCACTGCTCTCGGTGCGATCATCGCGGTCGAGCTGTGGAGCGGCATCGGCTACTCGGCCGTGCTCATCGCCGCCCGCCTCGACGGCGTCGACACCGAGATCGTGCAGGCCGCCCGAGTCGACGGCGCCGGGGACTGGCGGGTGGCGTGGCGCATGTACTGGCCGATCGCCCAGGACTTCATCGGCGTCGTGACGATGCTGCAGTTCCTGTCACTGCTGTTCAACTCCGCCCAGACCGTGCTGCTGCTCACCCAGGGCGGTCCCGGTACCTCGACCATGACGCTGTCCTACCTCATCTACAGCAAGGCGTTCGTCGAGACGAACCTCGGCTACAGCCAGGCCGTCGGCGTCATCCTGTTCATCCTCGGACTGCTCGGCATGTGGCTGATCCGCCGCACGCTGCGTGCGACCCACTGACCGGACGAAGGAGCATCCCATGGCATCACGCACCGTCCTCCCCCTCCGCGACCGGGTCGGATCCCTCACGAGCGGCACCCTCGCCTGGCTCTATGCGGCCATCCTGATCATCCCCTTCTACTACTTCATCGCGTCGTCGTTCAAGACGAACGAGGAGATCTTCGAATCGCCCCTCGCGCTCCCGTCGAGCTGGGACTTCTCGAACTTCGAGACCGCGATGCGCCAGGCCGATCTGGGCCTCGCCGTCGCGAACTCCGCCCTGACGACCGTGGCGGCGCTGGTGCTCACACTGCTCCTCGCCCTCCCCGCCGCGTTCGCCCTGGCCCGCGCCACGGGCAGGGTCGGCCGCATCATCGAGACGGTCTTCAGCCTCGGTTTCCTGATCCCCTCGTTCGCCGCGCTGTTCCCCACCTTCCTGCTCGCCGCATCGCTCGGGCTGTTCCACACGCGCACGTTCGTGGTGCTGCTGCTTCCGGCGACCGCCCTCCCCCTGTCGATCGTCATCCTCACCGCCTTCATGCGCACCATCCCGCGCGAGCTCGAGGAGGCGGCCTCGATGGACGGCGCGACCACACTGCAGGTGCTCCGACAGGTCTACCTGCCGATCTGCATCCCCGGTATCGCGACCGTGCTGCTGCTGAACTTCCTCTCGTTCTGGAACGCGTACCTGTACCCACTGATCCTCATCGGACCCGACACCGCCCAGCGCACGATCCAGGTGGCGCTGCCGACCCTCAAGGTCGACGCGGGCACCGACTACGGTGTGCTGATGGCCGGAACCCTCCTGACCCTGCTCCCCGTCTACCTCGTGTACACCGTCCTCCAGAAGCAGATGCAGAAAGCGCTGGTCTCCGGGGCGATCAAGGGATGACGGGCGATCGAGCGATGAAGCCACTCGACCCGGCGACGACGACCGCCGCCTCGCTCCCCCTGCGCGAACGCGTCGGCCAGATCAATCAGCGGCTCAAGGGCTGGGAGGCCGTCCGCTGGGTCGACGGCTCGCCGCGCATCACCGACGTCCTGCGCCGCGAGGTCGATCGCTGGGGCGGGATCGGCGCGATCTACGGCGTGCTGCGCGCCGACCCGTGGTCGCAGGTACGTTGGAGCAACGGCATCCCGCCCGAGCGCAGCCTCGAGGTCTACGCGGCCGTGCAGGAGTACGTCGTCACGCACGGCGCGGGCCTGCCGTCGCTGTTCGTCGAAGAGGTGCCGCACGGACTCCTGGCTCTCGGCGGCACGACCTTGCCCGTCAACCTGGCGCTCGGCGCGGGCATGGACCCGGACCTCACACGCGAGCTCGCCGCGCACGTCGCCGCCGAGACGCGGGCGCGCGGCACGCACGTCGCGCTGGTCTCGGGGCTCGACGTGCTGCGCGACCCGCGCTGGGGTCGCGCAGAGGAGTGCTTCGGCGAGGATCCGGCGCTCGCCGCCCTTCTCGTCGAGGCGACGGTGCGCGGGATGCAGGGGACGGATGCCGTGACCCCCTGGGCGAAGATCGCCCCCGAACGGGTCGCCGTGGTCGCCAAGCACCTCGCGGCACAGGGCGCGGGTATCGGAGGCCGCAACGGCTCCGGTGCACCGATCGGGCGCCGGGAGCTGGGCGAGATCCATCTGCGCCCGGCCTACGCCGCCGCCCGCGTCGGCGTCGCCGGTTTCATGGCCGCGTATAACGACATCGACGGCATCCCCTGCACCGCGAACCGCGAGCTGCTCACCGGAACGCTGCGGGAGGACTGGGGGTGGAACGGCCTCGTGATGGCCGACGGCACCGCGATCGACCGGCTGCGCGACAGCTCCCCCGACCCGGCGACCGCCGCAGCCATCGCCCTCGAGGCCGGCGTCGACCTGAGCCTGTGGGACGACGCGTTCACCCACGTCGAGGAAGCCGTCGAGCGCGGTGTCCTGGACGAGAGCGTGGTGACGCGCGCCGCCGAGCGCGTGCTCGCGCTCAAGCGCCGTCTCGGTCTGATCGGCGAGTCCGGCGCGATCCGTTCGGACGACGCCCCACCGGCACCCCCGGTCGATCCGGAACGCGAGCGTGCGTTCCTCTCCCTCGCCGCGCGTGCCGCCGCGCAGTCCGTCATCGTCGTGCACGACGCGGCAGCGCTGCCGCTTCCGGCTGTCGGAGACCCCGGGGATGCCGGCGCCGTGATCGCTCTCCTCGGACCGAACGCCTCGGACCTCGAGGCCCAGCTCGGCGACTACACCCCTCCGCGCCCGACCCCCGACCCGGCGTCCTCGACCGTGCATTCGGCTCTGATCGCGCGGTTCGGTGCGCAGCGGGTGCGCTTCGCTCAGGGCTCCACCCATCGCGGTGAACTCGACGATCCTGCAGCGGCCCGAAAGGCCGTGCGCGCGGCCCTCGACGGCGCCGACGTCGCGCTCGTGGTACTCGGTGGAACGAGCCGCCGCAGTTACGACGACGAGTTCGCCGACAACGGCGCGATCGATGCGCCGGCACCCGACACCACCAACGGCGAGGGCGTCGATCTCGCGCGCCTCGCGCTGCCCGACGCTCAACTCGCGCTGCTGCGTGCGGCGCATGCGTCGGATGCCTCGCGAGTGATCGCCGTCGTGATCGACGGACGGCCGCGTCCGCTCGACGACGTCATCGCGCTCTCGGATTCCGTGATCCTGGCGCCGTTCCCCGGCCCCGGCGGCGGGGAGGCGATCGTCCGGGCGCTCACGACCGGCGTGGGCGGAGGCCTGCTGCCCGCGACGCTCCCCTCGGCCGATGGCGCTCTCCCGGTCGCCCACGACGAACGTCGCGAGACCGCGCGCGGCTACCTCGATGCACGCCACCCCGCCGGTGCGCTCTTCGGCACCGGCACACCATCGACGGTCGAGGTCCGCCTGCGTCCCGCCGATCCCGACTCCCTCACCATCCGCGCGACCGATCTGCAGGCCGGCGAGCGCCGCACGATCCAGGTCGACGTCGCGAACGCCTCGGCATCCGAGGTCTCCCTCGCCGTCCCGCTCTACGGGCGCCGGCACGAGCGCGGCGTCCGTCCCCGACGTCGGACGCTGCTCGCGGTGACCCGGGTGACCGTCGCGGCGGGGGCCCGCACCACCGCAGCATTCGACCTCGGACTCGACGCCCTCGGCTCCTGGGCGAGCGGGCGACCCGAGGCCCTGCCCGCCGAGATCATCGCGTGGACGGCATCGGGGCACGACCCGGCATCCGCGCACGATCCGACCGACGACGCGATCACGATCCGCGTCGCCGACGAGGAAGGCCGCACCGGATGGGCGAGCTGAACGCTTTCGCACCCGATGTTCATACGCGGAGGCTGATCACCGACGCCGCCGACGGAGTGCGGCGCACGAGCGGCGACCGCATCGGCGAGCTCGTCGAATCGGCGCTGCTGCGCACCCTCACCGACACCGTGGGGATCGATCCGGACGGCCGCATCTTCATCATCACCGGCGACATCCCGGCGATGTGGCTGCGCGATTCGACGACGCAGCTCACCCCCTACCTGCGCTTCCTCGATCGGAGCCCGCAGGTGGCCGACCTGGTCGAGGGTGTGGTGCGCCGGCAGTTCGGATTCCTCGCGCACGACTCCTACGCGAACGCCTTCAACGACGGCCCGACCGGCGCCCACTACGACCCCGACGACGTCTGCGACGACCCCGAGGTGTGGGAGCAGAAGTACGAGGTCGACAGCCTCTGCTACCCGGTCTCCCTCGCCCACACCCTCTGGCGGCGCACCGGGCGCACGTCGGTCTTCGACGATCGTGCGCACGCGGTGCTGCGCACGATCGTCGATCAGCTCCGAGCCGAGCAGCGCCACGAGAACTCTCCCTACCGTTTCGAGCGCGCGACCGCGATCGCCACCGAGACTCTCCCCCGCGGCGGCCGCGGTTCCGCCGTCGCGCACACGGGGATGACCTGGAGCGGCTTCCGCCCCTCCGACGACGCGTGCACCTACGGCTACAACATCCCTGCCAATCTGTTCGCCGCACAGGCGCTGCGCGCCCTCGCCGAGATCGCCCTCGAGGTGCTCGACGACGAGGCGCTCTCGATCGACGCCCTCGCCCTCTCCGACGAGCTCCGCGCGGGCGTGCAGTCGCACGGCATCATCGACGGGCCCGCCGGGGACCCCATCTACGCCTACGAGGTCGATGGCCTCGGCGGTGCGCTCGTGATGGACGATGCGAACACGCCCTCGCTGCTCTCGCTCCCCCTGTTCGCCCCCGCCGTGATCGACCGAGAGATCTGGGAGAACACACGTCGTGTAGTGCTGAGCCCGACGAACCCGTACTGGTTCGAGGGCACGGCCCTGCGCGGCATCGGCAGCCCGCACACCCGGGAGGGGCGCGTCTGGCCGATCGCCCTCGCGGTCGAGGGCCTCGTCGGCACACCGGCCGACCGCGTGCGACTGCTCCGCACGATCGCCGAGACGGATGCCGGCACCGGCCACATCCACGAGAGCATCCACGTCGACGACCCGTCGGTGTTCAGCCGCCCGTGGTTCTCGTGGGCGGAGTCGATGTTCTGCGAACTCGCGCTCGCGGTCGCCGCGGACTGATCGCCCCGGCACACACGCGCGGAACCGCCCGGGTCGGGCGACCCGGGCGGTTCCGTTCGGCACATCTCACGATGACGCCGATGCGTTATACATGCATTACCGAATCACGCGGTGCAATTGGGTGCGCCGAGAGCGACTTTGGACAAGAATCCCGCCAGAGTGAATGGACCGGCTCCCACGACCACGATGCCGAGAACCATACCGCCCGCGGTCTTCCCGAGCCAGATCACGCACTGGACTTTATCCGCGGGAACGCTCGCCACGGCACCTGTTCCTGTGAGGCTGATGCTGTCGACCTGCTGGCCGTTGATGTATTTCTGAAGGTAAGAACCCTTGCAGTCGCTGAGCGGCGCGCCATTAGCCATCGAATACGACGACCCATCGGTGCCGACACAGATGTACTCGTAGTCACCCGTCGATGCGGGCTGAACGGCGACCTGAGCGGTGGCCGGCGCGCTGGCCGGCGCGCTCTGCGCGCTGGCGGCGCTCGGCGCGGCGATGGTCGACAACGCGACCACGGCGGCGACGCCCCAGCCGATCAGTGATTTCTTCTTCATGACTTCCTCCGATCACACCCCTTTGTGCGGGATATGGCCGGTACGTTTCCAGTGCTCCTATCGGCTGTCAACCCCTCGTTCAGAACGACGAACGCGGCGGCGGAATATGTCGCCTCGCGTACCGACACGAGGGTCACATATGAAGACAGAAATGACCCAGCAGGGAGTTTCCTCCGCATTTCCCGATATCGGCCAGAACGACAAACCGCCCGCCCCGAAGGGCGGACGGTTCGTCGTGAGACTCTGCGAATCGCTTACTGGTACGACTTCACGATCTCGAGGAGGCTCGGAACGTTGGCGTAGGCCTCGGCGGCGTTGTCCTTGGTGACGATCACCGGGTCGAGCAGGTACGAGTCGACGATCTTGGCCCCGTTGTCGTAGGACTCGGTGTCGTTGACGTCGACCTCCTCGCCCTTCTGCAGCTGCTCGACCATCTTGATGGCCTGCGCCACGAGGAGCGTCGTGTCCTTGTTGATCGTGGAGTACTGCACACCCTCCATGATCGACTTGACGGACTCGACCTCGGAGTCCTGGCCCGTGACGACCGGGACCGGCTTGCCCGCCTGCTGCACCGACGTGATGATGGCGCGTGCAAGCGTGTCGTTCGGCGAGAGGACACCGTCGATGACGGTGTCACCGCTGTACGAACCGGTCAGGATCGTGTCCATGCGGTTCTGAGCGTTCTCCGGGAGCCAGCCCTCCGTCGCCGTCTGAGCGATCTCCGTCTGACCCGAGACGACCTTCAGCGTGCCGTCATCGATCTTGGGCTGAAGCACATCCATCGCGCCGTCGAAGAAGACGGACGAGTTGGCGTCCGTTGCAGCGCCGGAGAACAGCTCGATGTTGTACGGAGCTTCGTGACCGGCGTTGGCCTCGAGACCGTCCAGGAGCGCCTGCCCCTGCAGCTGGCCGACCTTGAAGTTATCGAAGGCGACGTAGTAGTCGACAGCCTCGGTGTTCTCGATGAGACGGTCGTACGCGATAACGTACGCACCGGCATCCTTGGCCGCCTGCACCTGGGTGGCCAGCTGCTTGCCGTCGTTCGCACCGATGATGACGACCTTGGCACCGTTCTGCACCATCGCCTGGATCTGGTTCTGCTGTTCGGCAACCGTGTTGCTCGACGGCGCGTACTGCACGTCGGCCTTGAAGCCGGCGGCCTCGAGCCCGTCGGTGAACAGCTTGCCGGCGAGAACCCAGTTCTCCGACGTCTTGTCGGGGAGCGCGACACCGATCGTCGAGCCCGCCTCGAAGCCGGAGGCCTCTTCGCCGCTGCCGGATCCGGTGTCACCGCCGCGCTCCGATGAGCAGCCGGTGAGGGCGAAGGCGCCCGCGACGACAAGCGCTGTCGCCGAAACAAGGATCTTCTTCATGTGATCTCTTTCTCTGGTGTGTGAAGGTCCGAACGCGCGTGGGCCACGCGATCCGACCCCTACTTTCCGCTCGTCTTGTCGACGGGTGGGGCTTGGTAGGTCTTGTTGGGCTCGAAGGTCTCGGTGGCGGGATCCACCTGACGGCCGAACCGGCGTGTCATGAAACCGATGAGCGAGGGACGACCCTGCTGCTTGTTCCAGACGTCGATGCCGACAGCGAGGAGCAGGACGATGCCCTTGACCATGGCGACGACGTCCGACCCCTGCCCCAGGAGGGCGAGGCCGTTGTTGAGGAAGGCCATCACGAGTCCACCGATGATCGAGCCGATCACCGTTCCGATACCGCCGGCGACGGCCGCGCCACCGATGAACACCGAGGCGATCGCGTCGAGCTCCCAACCGGTACCGTCGTTCGGGCCGGAGGCCTGCGAGCGGGCGACGAAGATCATTCCTGCGAGAGCCGCGAGCATCGACATGTTCATCATGACGAAGAAGTCCACCCAGCGGTCCTTGACGCCCGACAGGCGCGCGGCCTGGCGGTTGCCGCCGACGGCGTAGATGTGACGACCGAACACCGTCTTGCTGGTGACGAAGGTGTAGAGGATGACGAGGGCCAGCAGAATGATGCCGGGCACGGGGAAGCTGGTACCCGGGCGGCCGGTCGCGAACATCCACGCGGCGATGAGCACGACGGCCGAGATCAGCACGACCTTGGTCACGCTCACCCAGAGCGGGGCGCTCTCGGAACCCATCTTGTGCTGGGCACGACGCGTGCGGATCTCGAAGAAGACGAGCCACGCCACACCGACCAGCGCGAGGAGCATGGTCGGGATGTTGAAGGGCAGAGGCAGGCCGATCTCGGGCAGGTATCCGGTGCCGATGATCTGGAAGCCCTTGGGGACCGGAATCGTCTGGGAGTCGCCGATGACTTGCTGCCAGCCGCGGAAGAGCAGCATGCCGGCCAGCGTCACGATGAACGCCGGCACTCCGACGTAGGCGACCCACAAGCCCTGCCAGGCGCCGACCGCGGCACCCACGGCAAGGCCGAGCAGGATCGCGAGCGGCCAGGGGAGGTTCCAGTCCTGCATGGCCTTCGCCACGATGATCCCGGTGAAGGCCGCCACGGATCCGACCGAGAGGTCGATGTGCCCCATGATGATGACCATCACCATGCCGATCGCGAGGATCAGGATGAAGGAGTACTGGTTGATGACGTTGATCAGGTTGCCCGAGGTCAGCGTCGCGCCGTTGGGCCCGTTGCGGATGAGCGTCAGGATCTCGAACAGCACGATGATGACGATCAGGCTGCCGAGGATTCCGAACTGACGCAGCGTCGAGGTTCCGCCGCCGCCGAACATCTTGGTGATGTCCTTGAAGTGGAACCCGCGCTTCGCGGTCGTGGTCTCGGTGGTCATGCGGTTGCTTTCTGGGTAGCGGAGGTCATGCTGCGCATGAGGGCCTCGGGTGTCGCCTGGTCGGCCGGGATGCAGTCGGTGACCCGACCTTCGAAGACGGTGTAGATGCGGTCGGAGATGCCGAGGAGCTCGGGCAGCTCGCTGGAGATCACGATCACTCCCTTGCCCTGCGACGCGAGCTCGTTGATGATCGCGTAGATCTCGTACTTCGCGCCGACATCGATGCCGCGGGTGGGCTCGTCGAGGATCAGCAGATCGGGGTCGGTGAACATCCACTTGGCGAGGACGACCTTCTGCTGGTTGCCGCCCGATAGCTTGCCGACGCCCTCTTCGACCGAGGGCGTCTTGATGCGCAGCGCCTTGCGGTACTGCTCGGCGACCGCGAACTCCGCTCGGTCGTCGACGACGCCGCGCTTGGTGATCTTGGAGAGCTTGGCGGCGACGACGGATCGCTTGATGGTGTCGAGCAGGTTGAGGCCGAGGACCTTGCGGTCCTCGCTCACGTACGCGAGACCGTGCTTGATGGCGGATGCCACGTCGGGCAGCGAGATCTCCTGGCCGTCCTTGACCATGGTCCCGCCGAGATACGTACCGTACGAGCGTCCGAAGATGCTCATCGCGAACTCGGTGCGACCGGCGCCCATGAGACCCGCGATGCCGACGACCTCGCCGCGGCGCACGTTGAGGCTGGAGCCCTTGACGACCATGCGCTCGGAGACGGTCGGATGCTGCACCCACCAGTCCTTGACCTCGAAGAACACCTCGCCGATCTCGGGGGTGCGGTCGGGGTATCGGCTCTCGAGCGAACGACCGACCATGCCGCGGATGATGCGGTCCTCGTTGATCTCGCCGCGCGAGATGTCGAGGGTCTCGACCGTGCGGCCGTCGCGGATGATCGTGATCTCGTCGGCGATCTGCTCGATCTCGTTAAGCTTGTGGCTGATGATGATCGACGCGATCCCCTTGGCCTTCAGGCCGAGGATCAGGTCGAGCAGGTGCTGGGAGTCGTTCTCGTTGAGCGCGGCGGTGGGCTCGTCGAGGATGAGCAGCTTGACGTCCTTGTTGAGCGCCTTCGCGATCTCGATGAGCTGCTGCTTGCCGACGCCGAGCGTCTTGATGGCGACGTCGGGGTCCTCGTTCAGGCCGACGCGGGCCAGCAGCTCGGTCGCACGCTGGGTCTGGGCCTGCCAGTCGATCGTGCCGAACCGGCGGATCTCGTTGCCGAGGAAGATGTTCTCCGTGACCGAGAGCTCCGGGATGAGCGCGAGCTCCTGGTGGATGATCGCGATGCCGGCGGCTTCGCTCGCCGCGATGTCCTTGTAGCGCTGCTCCTCGCCGTAGAGCAGGATCTCTCCGTCGTAGGTGCCGTACGGGTACACCCCCGACAGCACCTTCATGAGCGTCGACTTCCCGGCACCGTTCTCGCCGCAGATCGCATGGATCTCGCCGGCGCGGACGGTGATGGAGACGTCGGCGAGAGCCTTGACACCCGGGAACTCCTTGGTGATGTTTCGCATCTCCAGGATGGGGCCAGACACGGTAGGCAACGTTGCTGTGGTGCTCACGGATCTTCCTCGCGACGTGCGGTCACCTTCGATGTGACCGTTCACATTGGTACATACAACTCCGGCATATCGAACCTGTCAAGTCCGGCACGGATTTTCGTGTCGCTACCGTGACCTGCGCGGCGCATGGGGCCCCGCGGACTCGCGATCACGCACCGTGGTCTGGATCGGACCGAACTGCGGAGCCTGCTCCCCGCGGATCTGCGCGAGCAGGATCTTCACCGCACGGCGGCCCAGTTCGGGGAAATCCTGGTGCACCGTGGTCAGGGTCGGCGCCACGTGCGCGGCCACCGGTACGTCATCGAACCCCACGACGCTGATGTCGTCGGGAACGCGCACCCCGGCATCGCGGAACCCGTGCATGAGCCCGATCGCCATGAGGTCGTTGGCCGCGAACACCGCCGTGAAGTCCCGCCGACGCGACAGCTCCTGCCCGGCGAAGTAGCCGAAGTCCGCGGTCCAGTCGCCACGGATCGGCGGGAACGTCGGCAGGTCGGCCTCGCGCAGACCGTCGAGGTATCCGCGCATGCGCGACTCCGCTTCGATCCAGTCCTGCGGACCGGCCAGGTGCAGGATGTCGCTGTGTCCCAGGCGGATGAGATGCTCGGTGGCCGCTTTCGCTCCCGCGACCTGGTCCGCCGACAGGCTCACCCCGTCCGACCCCGACGCGGTCTGCAGCGTCACGAACGGGAAGTCGACGGCCATCCCCCGCAGTACGTGGAACACGCGCACCTGCGGCGCGAGCACCACGATGCCGTCGACCTGTTCACGGGCGAGCTGACGCACGGCGCTGCCGATGGCCTCGGGCGTGGTCGCTGCGAGGTTGAGCGTCGAGACCGAGTACCCCTCCTCGCGCGCGGCATCCTCGATGCTCGCGATCGACGAGGTCGGCCCGAACTCCCCGATCGTGGCCGAGAGCACGCCGAGCATGTTCGATCGGCTCGTGACGAGTGCGCGGGCGGCGAGGTTGGGCCGGTAGTCGAGCACGGCGATCGCGTCGAGCACCTTCGCCTTCGTCTCGGGCCGGATGCTCGGATGATCGTTGAGCACACGGGAGACGGTCTGATGCGAGACACCGGCGAGACGGGCGACATCGCGGATGCTCGGCATCCGGGCGCGCTCGGAGGCAGTGGACATCACGGCCTCCTTGCATGTGCACCCTCATGTGCACGGTCACATCGTAAACTCATTATGACCCTGAGCGCTCGAAAGCGCCTAGCGCGAGCACGGAGGGCGGGTCGGGAATCGGGTCAGACGAGGATGCGCGCGCCCGGCACGGGGCCGTGCACGTGGAGCGCTTCGCGACCCGCCTGCTGCAGCGCGGTCTGCACCGCCTGCGCGGACTCCGGATCGCCGCACAAGAGGGCGACCGTGGGCCCGGACCCCGACACGATGCCGTGGAGCGCACCCGCGCGGATGCCGCGCCGGATCGTCTCCTCGAGGTCGGGGCGTCGGTGCACCGCCGCCGCCTCCAGATCGTTGTGCAGGCTCGCCGCGAGCTGGACCGCGTCGCCCGAGCGGAGCGCCTGCAGTACGGGGATGGGCACATCGAGACTCAGCGGCGGATCGTCGGCGAGTGCGCCCGCCTCTTCGCGGAGCAGGTCGAGCTGCTCGTACACGACGGGCGTCGAGAGGCCTTCGTCGCTCGTGACCAGCACCCAGTCGAACCGGCCGCGGGCCAGCGCCGGGTTGAGCTCATCGCCGCGTCCGGTGCCGA
This sequence comes from Microbacterium sp. NPDC090003, assembly GCF_044748385.1. Classification (NCBI taxonomy): domain Bacteria; kingdom Bacillati; phylum Actinomycetota; class Actinomycetes; order Micrococcales; family Microbacteriaceae; genus Microbacterium; species Microbacterium sp. NPDC090003. The sequence goes on along the minus strand of NZ_JBIVFW010000002.1, from coordinate 387,017 downwards.
CAGCGGTGCCACCGTGCAGGGCGAAGGGCACGTCGGCCCCGAGACGCGCGGCCAGCTCGTGCAGTCGCGCGAGCGAGCATCCGGTGCCCCAGAGCGCATCGCACGCCACGAGGGCGGCCGCGGCATCCGCCGACCCCCCGCCCATGCCGCCGGCGACGGGCACGCTCTTGCGGATCTCGAGCGCCACGCCGCCGTGGTAGTCGGCGGCGGCGGCGAGCAGTTTCGCCGCGCGCATGGCGAGGTTTCGATCGTCGAGCGGGACGGCATCCGCGTCCACCGCTCCCGTGACCGTCACCGAGAAATCGTCCGCCGCGCGGGCGATCACGTCCTCGTACAGCGACACGGCCTGGAAGACCGTCGCGAGTGCGTGATATCCGTCGTCGTGGCGCCCGCCGACCCCGAGGAAGACGTTGATCTTCCCCGGGGCGCGGACGTGCACCCGATCGACGGACGCGGCGGAGCTCATCGGCTCACAGCTCCGAGGACTGGGCCCACAGGTTGACGTCGACCGTGCCCGACAGCGCGTCGATGCGGGCGAGCTGCTCGGAGGTGAACTCCGGACCGTTCACCGCGGCGACGTTCTCGTCGAGCTGCGAGACGCGCGAGGCGCCGATCAGCGCCGAGGCGACGACCGGGTTGCGCAGCGTCCACTGCAGGGCGAGCTGGGCGAGCGACTGCCCGCGCTCCTTCGCCACGTCGTTCAGATCGCGCAGGGTCTGCACGGCCTCGTCGCTCAGACGCCCCTCGGGCAGCGAGCCGCGCTTCTGCGCGCGATCGGCCGTGCCGTCGCCGAGGTACTTGTCGGTGAGCAGGCCCTGGGCGAGCGGGGTGAACGCGATCGCGCCGAGACCGTTCTGCGTGAGGGTGTCGTTCAGGCCGTCCTCGACCCAGCGGTTGAGGATCGAGTAGGCGGGCTGGTGGATGACGAGCGGCGTGCCTAGCTCCTTCGCGACGGCGACGGCCTCGGCCGTGCGCTCGGCGCTGTACGAGGAGATCCCCACGTACAGCGCCTTGCCCTGGCGGACGAGGGTGTCGAGCGCGGCGACCGTCTCAGCGATCGGGGTGACCGGGTCGACGCGGTGCGAGTAGAAGATGTCGACGTAGTCCAGGCCCATGCGCGTGAGCGACTGCTCGGCGCTGGCGAGGATGTACTTGCGGCTCGCGAAGTCGCCGTAGGGCCCGGGCCACATGTCCCAGCCGGCCTTCGACGAGATGATCAGCTCATCGCGGTACGGACGGAAGTCCTCGGCGAAGATGCGGCCGAAGTTCTTCTCGGCCGAGCCGTAGGGCGGGCCGTAGTTGTTGGCGAGGTCGAAGTGCGTGATGCCGCGGTCGAAGGCGTGGCGGAGCAGTGCGCGCTGGTTGTCGAGCGGGATGTTGTCGCCGAAGTTCCACCACAGGCCGAGCGAGATCGGCGGCAGGTACAGACCGGACGAGCCGACCTGGCGATAGGCGAACTCGCCGTAGCGGCCCTCGGCGGCGGCGTACGGGCGGTGCAGTTCGGGGACGTTCGGGCTGAAGCGGGGGGAGTCGGTCACGGTGCCAGATTAGTCGTTGCGGCCTGAGCGGCGATCCTCTGGTAGTCATCGACCGTAAGATCCTCACCTCGGGCGGTCGGAGCGACACCGGCGGCGGTCAGGATCTCGGACGCCGCGGCCGAGCTGCCGAAGATCCCCGACAGCGCCTGCCGCAGCATCTTGCGGCGCTGGTTGAACGCGGCATCCACGATCTGGAAGGTGCGACGACGTTCGTCCTCGCTCCCCCGCTCGCCCTCGGAGCGGTCGAAGCCGACCAGCAGACTGTCGACGTTGGGCACCGGCCAGAAGACCTGACGCGAGACGTTTCCGCTGAGCTTCCAGTCGCCGTACCAGGCGGCCTTGACGCTCGGGGAGCCGTAGATCTTCGATCCCGGCTTCGCGGCGAGGCGCTCGGCGACCTCGGCCTGCACCATCACGACGCCGCGCTGCAGGTACGAGAAGTTCTCGAGGAAGTGCAGCAGCACGGGCACCGAGACGTTGTAAGGGAGATTGGCGACGAGCACGGTCGGCTCCCCGGGCAGCTCGGTGATGCGCAGGGCGTCGGCATCGACGACCGTCAGCATCCCCTCGGGAACGCCGCGCTCCGCGGCCGTCTGCGGCAGGCGGGCGGCGAGACGATGATCGATCTCGACCGCCGTGACCTTCGCCCCTGCTTCGAGGATCGCGAGCGTCAGCGACCCGAGGCCCGGTCCGACCTCGACGACCCGCTCCCCCGGCTGCACGCGCGCGGCGTGCACGATCTTGCGCACCGTGTTGGCGTCGACGACGAAGTTCTGGCCGAGCTTCTTGGTGGGGGTGACGTCGAGCTCGGCGGCGAGGCGGCGGATCTCGGTGGCGCCGAGCAGGGTGACGGTCATTGCTCCATTCTCCCCCACGGCGGACGATGTCCCCGGCTCCCAGTACTCTCAGGTGGTGCCCACCCTCGGAGAACTCGTCGCCCCGCGCCGCATGGGGCGCGATTTCCCGTGGCTGCTGGCGTCGTCCTGGACCAGCAACGTCGGCGACGGCGTCGCTCTCGCAGCCGCTCCCCTGCTGATCGCCTCGATGACCTCCTCGCCGATCCTCGTCGCGGCGGGTGCCATCCTGCAGTTCCTCCCCTGGCTGCTGTTCGGTCTGCACGCGGGAGCGATCGCCGACCGCTTCGACCGCCGCCGCCTGGTGATGCTCGCCAACGCCGCTCGAGCCGTCGTGCTCGCCGCCCTGTGCGTCTTCCTCGTCACCGGCACCGCGAACATCTGGATCGTGCTCGCGGTGGCTTTCCTCTACGGCACGGCCGAGGTGTTCGTCGACACCGCGGGCAGCACGCTGCTGCCGATGCTGGTACGCCCCTCGGATCTCGGCATCGGCAACGCGCGGCTCCAGGCGGGCTATCTCGTCGCCAACCAGTTCGCCGGCCCGCCGCTCGGCGCCTTCCTCTTCGCCGCGGGCAGCGCCTGGCCCTTCCTCGTCGAGATCGTCTGCGTGCTCGCGGCCGTCGTCCTGATCTCGCGCCTGGCCCGCACCCCGGTGCCCCCACGCGAGAGCAGCGAGGGCGGCTCGACCGCCCACCCTCCCGTCCACACCGACATCGCCGAGGGGTTGCGCTGGCTGTGGCGCAACCCTCCGGTGCGGATGCTGGTGCTCATCATCCTGCTCTTCAACGTCACCTGGGCCGCCCCCTGGGGTGTGCTCGTGCTCTATGCGACCGAGCACCTGCACATGGGCGCGGTGGGCTACGGGGCGCTCACCACGGCCTCGGCCGTCGGCGGCATCCTCGCGACGCTGAGCTTTGGGTGGCTGGAGCGGCACATCTCGTTCGCGAGCCTCATGCGCATCGTGCTGACGCTCGAGGTGCTCATGCACCTGGCCTTCGCGCTGACCACCGTGGGATGGGTGGCGCTCGTGATCATGTTCTTCTTCGGCGCCTATGCCTTCGTCTGGGGCACGATCTCGACCACCGTGCGCCAGAGGCTCGTGCCCGCCGCACTGCAGGGCCGCGTCGCCTCCGTGAACATGGTCGGGGTCTTCGGGGGCATGGTGATCGGCCAGGCCCTCGGCGGCGTGATCGCCGAGATCTGGGGCCTCACAGCCCCGTGGTGGTTCGCCTTCGCCGGGGCGGCACTGACACTGCTGTTCGTCTGGAAGCCGATCAGCGCGATCGTCAGCGCGAAACCGGTCTCACAGGACGACCCGGTTCAGGAGTCGAACGAGCCGTAGACCCGCCGCGTGTTCGCGGCGATCCGCGCGCAGAGCTCGTCGACCTCGAGATCGAGCTCGGCGGCCATGAAGCGCACCGTGATCGGCACGAGATAGGGGGCGTTCGGCCGACCGCGCAGCGGCACGGGAGTGAGGAACGGGGCATCCGTCTCGACGAGGATGCGGTCGAGCGGCGTGACCTTCAGCGCATCGCGCAGGTTCTGCGCGTTCTTGAACGTCACGTTGCCGGCGAACGACAGGTAGTACCCGGCGTCCGCGCAGACACGGGCCATCGCATCGTCGCCCGAGAAGCAGTGGAACACGGTCGTATCGGGCGCGCCGACCCGCGTGAGCGTCTCGAGCACCGCGTCGTGCGCATCGCGATCATGGATCTGCATCGCGATGCCGTGCTTCTTCGCGATCGCGATGTGCGCCTCGAACGAGGCGTGCTGCGGACCCCGACGCTCGGGCTCGGTGCGGAAGAAGTCGAGACCGGTTTCACCGACGGCCCGCGTGCGCGGGTGCGCGGCGAGCTCGTCGATCACCGCGATCGCCTCGTCGAGGCGCCCCTCCTCGGCGTAGGTGGGCGCGTCGTTCGGGTGGATCGCGACCGCCGCGAGCACGCGGGGATCGGATGCCGCGGCGTCGACCGCCCATCGCGACGACTCGATATCGCCGGAGGACTGCACGACTCCGGCGATCCCGACCGCCTGCGCTCGATCGAGCTGCTGGCCGAGCGTCAGCGGCTCATCGCCGTCGACGATGTCGAGGTGGGCGTGGTTGTCGTACACCGCCACCGCCAGCGGCTCGGGAGCCGTCGGATACCGCAGATCCTTGCGCCCGTCGCCGTCTCGCTGCTGCACGTAGGTCATGCTCAGGCGGTCGTCTCCACGCGCGGGAACAGCGGCGCGAGACCGTTGACGCTCGTGCCGGGCTGGAGCTTGCCCCAGGCTCCCGCCTCTCGGATCGGCTGATCCTGCAGGCGACCCAGGTCGTCTCCGGCGCCGAGCGCCTCCCAGAGCTTCTCGGTCGACTGCGGCATCACCGGCGACAGGAGCACCGCGAGGGCGCGCAGACCCTCGGCGCACGTGTAGAGCACGGTGCCGAGCCGCTCGCGCTGCGCCTCGTCGCGGGCCAGCGCCCACGGCTCGTTCTCGGTGATGTACCCGTTGAGCGCGTCGACGATCTTCCAGATCGACGAGATCGCCTCGTCGATGCGGAACTGCTCGATCGCGGCATCCGCCTTCGTCGCGGCATCCGCCACGATCTGCTGGATCGCGAGATCCTTCTCGGTGTACTCGCCCGCGGGCGGCACGATCCCCTCGAAGTACTTCTCGATCATCGCGGTCGTGCGCGAAGCGAGGTTGCCGAAGCCGTTCGCGAGCTCGGCCTGGTAGCGCGCCGCGAGGTCCTCCCACGAGAACGAGCCGTCCTGGCCGAAGGCGATCGCCGACAGGAAGTAGAAGCGGTACGCGTCGGAGCCGAAGACGTCGGTGATCTCGGTCGGCGCGATGCCGGTGAGCTTCGACTTCGACATCTTCTCGCCGCCGACCAGCAGCCAGCCGTGCGCGAACACGCCCTGGGGCACGTCGACGCCCGCGGCCATCAGCATCGCCGGCCAGATGACGGCGTGGAAGCGCAGGATGTCCTTGCCGACCACGTGGTAGGCCGGCCAGCGCCGCTCGAAGTTCGCGTCGTCGTCGCCGTAGCCGACCGCGGTCGCGTAGTTGAGCAGTGCGTCGACCCACACGTAGATGACGTGCGCGTCGTCCCACGGCACCTCGATGCCCCAGTCGAACGCCGACCGCGAGATCGAAAGGTCCTTGAGACCCTGGCGCACGAACGAGACGACCTCGTTGCGCGCCGACTCCGGGCGGATGAAGTCGGGCTGGTCCTTGTAGAGCTCGAGCAGACGGTCCTGGAACTCGCTGAGTTTGAAGAAGTAGTTCTTCTCCTGCAGCAGCTCGAGGGGCTTGGAGTGGATCGCACAGACCTTCAGGCCCTCGAAGGGCCCCGTCCCGTCGAGGATCTCGGACTCGGGCTTGAACTCCTCGCAGCCCACGCAGTACAGCGCCTCGTACTCGCCGGCATAGATGTAGCCGCGGTCGTAGATCGCCTGGACGAACTTCTTCACGCGCTCCTCATGGCGCTCCTGCGTCGTGCGGATGAAATCGTCGTTCGCGACATCGAGGGTCTTCAGCAGGGGGAACCACGCCTCGGTGACGAGCTTGTCCACCCACTCCTGCGGGGTGACGTTGTTCGCCGCCGCCGCACGCAGCATCTTCTGGCCGTGCTCGTCGGTGCCCGTCAGCATCCAGGTGTCGTCGCCTGCCTGGCGGTGCCAGCGCGCGAGCGTGTCGACCGCCACCGAGGTGTACCCGTGACCGATGTGGGGCACGTCGGAGGGGTAGTAGATGGGCGTGGTGATGTAGAACGATTCGCCTGCGGGCATGGATCGATTCTAGGTGCCCGCAGGGCGACGTTACGCCGGTCCCACCGTCACGTCGACGCGGTGCCAGCCCTGGGCGCCGTCGGGTGCGGGGGCAGCGCGCTGCTCGGTCTGCGTGTCGCCGTCGGCACCGATCGCCCGGCACTCGATGCTGTGCTCACCGACCTGCGCCGACCACGGCGTGCTCCATTGCACCCAGGTGTCGTCGGAGATCCCGGCCGCGAGATCGGCAGCCTGCCACGGCCCGCCGTCGATGCGCACCTCGACGCCCGTGACGCCCGTGTGCGGAAACCACGCCATGCCCGCGATCATCGTCTCCCCCGGCGCGACGGTCCGTCCAGCACGCGGCACGTCGATGCGCGACTGCAGCTTGATCGGGCCGTGGTCGGACCATCCGCGCGGGGTCCAATACGCCATCGCGCGGTCGAAGCGCGTGACTTCGAGCTCGGTGACCCACTTCGTCGCCGACACGTATCCATAGAGCCCCGGCACCACCATCCGCGCCGGGAAGCCGTGCTCCAGGGGCAAGGGAGCGCCGTTCATACCGATCGCGAGGAGCGCATCGCGATCGTCGGTGAGCGCCTCGATCGGCGACGAGGCGGTGAACCCGTCCGCCGAGGTCGAGAGCACCATGTCGGCGTCGGACTGCACCCCGGCGCGGGCGAGCAGTCCGCGCAGCGGGTGGCCGAGCCAGCGGGCATTGCCGATCAACGAGCCGCCCACCTCGTTCGACACGCACGAGAGCGTGACGTACGACTCGGTCATCGGCAGCGCCAGCAGCTCGTCCCAGGTGATCACCACCTCACGATCGACCATGCCGTGGATGCGGAGCGACCAGTCGGCGGGATCGACCCGCGGCACCACGAGGGCGGTGTCGATGCGGTAGAACTCCTCGGTCGGTGTGACGACGCGAGCCAGGCCCGGCAGATCGAGCTCGGCACCGCTCGGCACCGCCGCCGCGGCGGTCATCGGCGTCGGCAGCGTGAGGGCCTTCCGTACCATCTCGATCGAGCGCGAGGCGCTCCGAGCCACGTTCCCGATCATCAGGGCGATCACTCCGGCAGCCGCGGCACCACCCGTCCAGAGCAGGAAACGACGGCGATCGTCGGGGTCGACGGCGAATCCCGCGACGGGGCGGAGCCCGCGGATCAGTAGCCGCACGACGATCGCCGAGATCCCCCCTGCCACGATCCCGGGCACCCACGCGTACGGGCCCGGATTCGCGCGCGTCAGAGCCACGGCCAGGGCGACCGCGCCCAGTGCGCCGAGCAGCGCCGCCCCCGTGCCCGGGACGCGACGCTCGAGGATGCCGGCCAGCGCCGCGAGGCCGGCGAGGACGACACCGATGCCGACGAGCAGGGCGACCTTGTCACCGGTTCCGAACAGGGCGATCGCCGTGTCCTTGGCCCAAGCGGGCGCAAGGTCGATCAGACCGCCGCCGATCACCGCGAACGGGCTCGCCTCCGGGGCGATGAAGGCGGCGACGAGCTCTCCGGCCCCCACGCCGAGCGTGGCCGCGGCGAGCCCGGCTGCCGCCGCGCCGACGCGGTCGCCCCGTGCCCGATCATCACGGGCACGAGGCTCCCGGCCGTCGAGCGTCTGCGGCATCGCCTGCGTCATCTCCCGATGGTACGCCGCCCCGGGCCGCGGAACTCAGAGGGCGTTGCGGCGCGCGACCTCGCCGAGCCACGCGAGCGAGGGCTTCGGTGTGCGCGCGAACGTCTCGCGATCGAACGCGATCAACCCGAACGTCGGGGCGAAGCCGCTCGCCCACTCGTAGTTGTCGAGCGCGCTCCAGTGCTGGTAGCCGCGCACCTCGATGCCGTCGGAGATCGCCCGGTGCAGTCCCTCCAGCGCCCCCTGCGTGTACGCGATGCGACGGGTGTCGTCGTCGGTCGCGATGCCGTTCTCGGTCACGATCACCGGCACTCCCCCGCTGCGCTCCCAGGCGCTGCGCACACCCAGCTCGAGCGCCTCGGGGAAGAACTCCCATCCGGTGAGGGTGGTCTCGACATCGGGCGAGACCGGCAGCGGCCCCTCCGGACCGATGAAGGTGCGGGTGTACGCCTGCACACCCACGAAGTCGTCGCCCGCGGACTGCTCGAGGTACCAGTGGTCGCGCGGATCGCCGTACTGAGCGAGCATCTCGTCGGCACCGGGCTCGCCGGTCGAATGGAACGCCTGGGTGGCGATGGTCCACCCCGCCTGGGCGCCCGAGACCGTGTGCACGATCTCGGAGGCGCGGCGGTGGGCGTCGAGCAGGGTGTCGGCGACCGCCAGATCGGGGTTCGGCAGGCCGTAGGCCACGAGGTTCGATGCGTCTTCGCCGCCCGCGAGCATGGCCGCGATGTTCGGCTCGTTGATCGTGCACACGTACCGCACGCCGTCGAGGATCGGCAGCACGGTCTCGACGTAGCGCGAGAAGAGGTCGACCGCGTCATCCGCGCGCCAGAAGCCGTCGCGCTGGAACCACTCCGGCACCGTGAAGTGCATCAGCGTGACCGTCGGATCGAGACCGTTCTCGCGAGCGGTGTCGATCATGCGCCGGTAGTGGTCGAGCATCGCGCGCGAGACGAACCCGCGCTCCGGCTCGATCCGCGCCCACTCGAGCGAGAAGCGGTACGAGTTGAGCCCCGCGTCGGCGAGCAGCCGCATGTCCTCGGGGTAGCGGTGCAGGTGGTCGGCGGCGTCTCCGGATGGCTCCACCATCGGCGAGTCCGGCGCGTGCTCCATGCGCCACCAGTTGCTGGTCGTGTTGTTTCCTTCGACCTGGTGCGCGGCGGTCGCGGCACCCCAGAGGAAGCCGTCGGGGAATGCGAGCACGGATGCTCCTTTCATGAGGGGGTGTTCGGTCGTCATGAGGCGTCTATCGGGAACGCGAGGGGTTGGGCACGGCGTCGAGCAACTCGACCGTGTAGGGATCCTCGGGATGCTGCAGCACCTGCGAGGTCTCGCCGCGCTCCACGACGCGGCCGCGGTTGAGCACGAGGATGTTCTCGGTCACGAGGCGGGCGCTGAGTAGATCGTGCGTGATGTAGAGCATGCTGATGCCCCAGCGCTCGCGCAGGTCCTCGAGCAGGGCGAGCACACCGGCGCGCAGCGAGACGTCGAGCATCGACACCGGCTCATCGGCGATCAGCACCTGCGGATCGCTCGCGAGAGCCCGCGCGATCACGACGCGCTGGCGCTGACCGCCCGACAGCTGGTGCGGCAGCTTCGCCGCGAACTGCTCGACAGGGGTGAGTCCGACCGTCTCGAGCAGCTCGAGCACGCGCGCCCGCGCCTCCGCCCCGCGCAACGGCGTGTAGTTGCGGATCGGCCGGCTGAGCGCGTACTCGACGGTGTGCAGCGGGTTGAGCGCGGCGTACGGATCCTGGAAGACCATCTGCACGTCCTTGCGCAGATCGCGCAGACCCCGGCGGCGCAGCGACGCGACGTCGGTCTCGCCGAAGCGCACCGTGCCCGCGGTCGGCTTCTCGATGCCCGTGAGCAGCTTCGCGATCGTCGACTTGCCCGAGCCCGAGGCGCCGACGAGCGCCAGGGCCTCCCCCGGCTCCAGCCGGAACGACACGTCGTCGACCGCGGTGACGGCATCCTGCCCGCGACGCGGAGCGGGATAGCGCTTGCTCACGCGGTCGACGACGATCGCCGCATCGGCCCGTCGCGTCTCGCGCTGCGACACCGTCGGCAGCGTCTCCGTCACGTCGGATCGCGTGCGCCCCTCGCGTCGGCGCGTGCCGGCATCCACGAACCCGGGGATCGAGAGGGTCTCGGCGCGCGGATCGGCGTAGTGGCTGAGCAGCATGCGCGTGTACTCGTCCTGCGGGGAGTGCAGGATGTCGGCGCTCGCCGCATCTTCGACGATGCGGCCCTCGTGCATCACCATGACGCGGTCGGTGGCCTCGAGCACGATGCCGAGGTCGTGGCTGATGAGGATCGCCGTGAACCCCTCCGCGTGCTGCAGGTCGCGGATCGTGTCCATGACGGCGTGCTGCACGAGCACGTCGAGCGCGGTCGTCGGCTCGTCGAACACCATGAGCTGCGGCTCGAGCGACAGGGCGAGGGCGATCGAAGCCCGCTGACGCATGCCGCCCGACAGCTCGCCGGGGTAGCGAGCGAGCACGGCCGGGTCGAGTCCCACCTTCGCGACGAGCTCGCGGGCGCGGGCGTCGCGGTCGTCGCGCGGCACGTGACCGTGCGCGGCGAAGATGTCGGCGAAGTGGTGGCCGACCGTGCGGACCGGGTTCAGCGCGTTCATGCCCGACTGCAGCACCATCGCGAACCCTCCCTGACGCTGGCGGCGCAGAGCCTCGGCGTCGAGGTCGCGGATGTCCGCGCCGTCGAACAGGATCCGTCCTCCGCTGATGCGCGCCGGGGGCTTCTGCAACCGGGTCAGCGCGAAGCCGAGCGTCGACTTGCCCGAACCCGATTCGCCGACCAGTCCCACGAACTCGCCCTGCCGCAGCGTGAACGACACGTCGTGCACGGCCTGCACCGGTTCGGCGCCGGGCGAGGCGTACTCCACCGACAACTGCTCGACCTCGAGGAGGATCGGGGTCTCGCTCGTCTCTGACACGGTCATGGCGGTCATCGCCCCTTTCCTTCCCGCAGGCGCGGATTGGAGATTCCGTCCACGCCGAAGTTGATGAGTGTGAGGCTCAGCGCGAGCAGCGCGATGCACAGACCGGGGGCGAACAACAGCAGCCACTGGCCCGTGAGCAGGGAGTTGGAGTTCTGCGCCCAGTAGAGCATCGTGCCCCAGCTGACGATGCTCGAGTCGCCGAGACCGAGGAACTCCAGGCCCGCCTCGGCGAGGATCGCCGCCGTGGCCGCCCCGAAGAGCGTGCCGGCGATGATCGAGGTCATGTTCGGCAGGATCTCGCGGAACACGATGCGTGCCGGGCTGTCGCCCGAGAACTGCGCCGAGGCCACGAAGTCGTTGCCGCGCAACGACTGCGTCTGGCTGCGCAGCACACGCGCTCCCCACGCCCAGCCGGTGATGACGATCACCGCGATGATCATCAGGATGCCGCCGTTCTGCAGGTAGGCGGCGATCACGATCATCAGGGGCAGGCCGGGGATCACGAGGAAGAGATTCACGACGAAGCCGACGACCTCGCCCGAGAACCCGCGCATGTATCCCCAGCTGAGACCGATCAGCACGGCGACGATGGTCGAGAGGATGCCGGCGGCGAAGCCGACCAGCAGGCTGACCTGCGCGCCGTAGATCAGCTGACTCAGTACGTCCTCGCCGGCCGCGGTGGTGCCCAGCCAGTGCGCGGCCGAGGCATCCGCGTTGCGTTCGAAGCCGTTCTCCTTCGCGCCGTAGGGAGCCAGGAGCGGGGCGAACACGGCCACCAGCACGAAGAAGGCGAGCAGGCACAGCCCGATACGGGCCTTGCCGTTCGACCACAGCGTGCCGAGCATGCGGCCGACCGAACGCCAGCGGTTCGGCTGCGCGATGCGATCGGAGGGGATCTTGACGTTCATGGTGGAGGTCATCGGCGGGTCCTTGGATCCAGCACGCCGTACAGGATGTCGACGAGGAAGTTGGCGATGAGCACGCTCACGGTGATCATCAGGAAGAGCGCCTGCATGAGCGGGTAGTCCTGCCCGATCACGGCGTTGAAGAGCAGGTACCCGATGCCGGGATAACCGAACACCTGCTCGACGAGGATCGACCCGCCCACCACGCCCCCGAGCGTGAGCCCGAAACCGGTGAGGTTGGGGAGGATCGCGTTCCGCGCCGCGTAGCGCACCGCGATCGTGCGCCCGTGGAGACCGTTCGCCTCGGCGAAGGTGATGTAGTCCTCGCCGAGCGTGTTGATCATGGCGTTGCGCATGCCGATGATCCATCCGCCCAGCGACGTGAGCAGGATCGTCAGCGCGGGCAGCACCGCGTGCCGGGCGAGATCGCCGATGAACTCGAAGGTGAAACCCGGAGTCGTCGTCGCCGAGTAGGCGCCGGTCGTGGGGAACCAGTGCAGCACGTAGCCGAGGAAGAACAGCAGCAGCAGCGCCGTCCAGAAGTAGGGGAACGTGCTGAGGAACGAACCCGTCAGCGTCGGCAGCGAGTCGAGCCAGGTGCCGCGGCGCCAGGCGGCCGCGACGCCGATGAGCGTACCGACCACGAAGGCGAGGATCGTGACGATCCCGACGAGTCCGATCGTGTACGGCAGTGCGGTCGAGACCATGCTCGCCACCGACTGCGGATAGAAGGTGTACGAGACGCCGAAGTCGAGCGTCGCGACCTGACCGAGGTAGGCCACGTACTGGTCCCACAGCGACCCGCCAGGCACGCCGAGCTGGGCTTCGATGGCGGCCCGGGTCGCGTCGGACACCGGTCCGTTCTGCGAGAGCTTCGCGATCGCCGCATCGGCCGGAGATCCGGGCATGAGACGCGGCAGGAAGAAGTTCAGGGTGATCGCGGCCCACAGTGTGAGCACGAACAGGCCGAGCTTCTGCAGGAGGTACTTCATCGGTCGTCCTCCTTCACGGGCTTCAGCTTCGTGAAGATCATCAGCGGAGCCGAATCGTAGTTCTGCGGGATCATGTACGGGTCCTCCGCGGTGGGCCAGCCGGTGAACTTCGCATCGCTGAACAGACCCCAGATGCCGCCGTAGTAGAGGCCGATCACCGGCATCTCGTCGTAGACGATGTTCTGCAGCTCGCGCACGATCTCGGCCTGCCGGTCGGGATCGACCGTCTCGCGGTACTCGAGCAACAGGGCGTCCGCCTCGTCCGAGCGGTAGCGCTCGAAGTTGTTCGCGGTCGGCTCCCCGGAGGGCACGTAGAACTCGCTCGAGAGCAGGTTGTTGTAGGCCTGGTAGGCATCGCCGTTGCCCATGCCCCCGATCGCCATCTCGAAGTCGCCATTGCTGATGGCGCTCTGGTACCCGGCCGGCTGCGGCAGCTTCAACGTGACCTTCACGCCCACCGCGGCGAGCTGGCTCTGGACGCTCTGCGCCGCGCGGGTCCAGTCGGTGAAGCCGTTCGCGGTCGTGAGCGCGAACTCGAGCTGCGCGCCGTCGGGGCCGACGAGACGATCGCCGTCGAGGGTGTACCCGGCCTCCTCGAACGCCGCGAGCGCGGCATCCGTGTCTTGCGTGATCATGCCGGAGTCGGGGATCGACGGGTCGAGGTACTTCTCCTGGTTGGGCAGGATGAGGCCGGTCTGGCCGGCGGGCTCCATGTACCCCTCGGATGCGGTCTCGGCGATCTCCTCGCGGTCGAGCGAGAGGGCGATACCGCGCCGCACGTTCACGTCGTCGAAGGGCGCCACCTCGAGGTTCGGCATGAGGGCGATCACACCGCCCGGCGGGAACCACCACGAGTTGTGCTCGCTCGCCGCTCCCCACGTGCCCTCGACATCGGAGATGAAGGCGTACGCCCAGTCGTAGCCGCGGCTGACGGTGTCGAGCTGGTTGTTCGTGGCGGGCAGGACGATGTGCTCGACTTCGATCGAGTCGGCCTGCCAGTAGCCGGGGTTGCGATCCATCGAGTACTGCTGGTCGTTGTAGTTGCCGAGCACGAAGGGCCCGGTGCCGACCGGCTCCTCGTTGCGATAGGTGCCCGGGTTCTCGACGTCCGACCAGAGGTGCTCGGGCACGATCATCGTGAGCCCGATGATCGACAGCGACGGGGCATCCTCGCTCAGCAGGTGGAAGACGACATCATCTCCCTGCGTCTCGACGCTCTCGATGTGCTGCCAGGCGCCCTTGATGTCGAGCGTGGGCTCGTCCTTCAGCAGTTGGAACGTGAATGCGACGTCATCCGGGGTGAGCGGCTCTTCGTCGCTCCACTCGACGCCGTCGCGGATCGTCATGATGATCGTCTTCGCATCGGGCTGCGACCACTCGGTCGCCAACCACGGGTTCAGTTCGCCGTCGAGCGGGTTCACCAGGATGAGCGGCTCGTAGATCCACCGCGACGCCGTGCGCGTGTTGGTCAGGTACGGGTTGAAGTTCCGGGTGAAGAACGGGTTGCCGTGGTCGGCGTTGATCAGCATCGTGTCGTCGCCGATCGTGGGATCGGGTTGGGATGTGATCTGGATGCTGCATCCGCTCAGCGCCACGGCCGCCGCCGCGAGCGCGACCACCACCGTCCTGCGCCAGCGTCGGAGCAAGTGCGTCTTCGCCACGCGTCCACCTCATGTCGTCGTCGTCATGGAAGGGCCCGATGGCCCCTCGATTAGCCACTGTAAGCGCATACATTTCGGTTGCGCAAGGGGGTGGCTTCCCACCGGACGGGTCAGGAGGGGCGCTGAGAGCTCTCCCGGAGCAGGATCTGCAGCGGCAGGCGCACTACCGCAGGCGGCGCATCCGGATGCTCCAACCGGCGCGCGAGGACCTGCACGGCCGCGCGCCCGAGGTCGATCATCGGCTGCCGGATCGTGGTCAGCGCCGGTCGCGAGAGCGCCGCGGCCTCGATGCCGTCGAACCCGGTCACGAGCACGTCCTCCGGCACCCGCAACCCGGCGTCGCGGAGCACGTCGATCGCGCCCAGTGCCATCTGGTCGTTGGCCGCGATCAGAGCGTCGGGTGTTCCCCCGGCAAGCAGCCCCTCCGTTGCTCGACGCCCGGATGCGCGGGTGAAGTCGCCGCGCACCAGCGTCACGGCACCCGGTTCGATACCCGCCTCACGCGCCGCCCGGGAGAATCCTTCCCAGCGTTCACCGCCGTCCGGCGAGTCCTCGGGGCCGGCGAGGAACGCCACGAGCGCACCCTCCGGCACCTGCGCGAGCACGTGCCGGGTGAGCTCGCCCATCGCCTCGGCGTTGCTCACCGTCACGTGGTCGTAGTCGTCGCCGCGCGGCGGGCCCGAGAGGACGACGACGGGGATGCGCCGCGAGAGGCGTGCGAGAACGGCGTCGGGCACGCTCCGCGCGAGCACCACGAGCCCGTCGACGCGACCCGCCATGTCGCGCACCGTCGAGCGGTCGGGGTCGTCACGGCCCACCCCGATCATGAGCACGAAGCCCCGCTTCCACGCCTCGAGCTCGGCCCCGCGCAGCACCTCGTCGAGGAAGAGCGACGTCGGGTGCACCTCGCCGTCGTCGTGCGCCAGGGTGAACGGCGGGACGGATACCGGGTCGTCGGCGAACACGTCGAGATCCGGCGCCTCCTCGGCCGCGTCGAAGCTCGGGAAGTAGAGGCCGAGCACCCCGGTGCGACGCTCGGCGAGTCCGCGCGCGCTGCCGCTGGGCACGTACCCGAGTTCGGAGACCGCCTCGTGAACCCGTTCGCGCGTCGCCGGGCGGACGGCATCCGGCGAACGCAGCACACGTGAGACCGTGGCGATCGAGACTCCGGCGCGCGCGGCGACGTCGTAGACGGTCACGGACCTGCTCACGATGATTGCTCCGTCCTGGTGGTCGCGCCCCGGCGCCGGGGCGTCAGGCCAGGGTACCCGGCGAGGTGCGCCGAACCGCGGTCAGCGCACCGTGCGGGCGCGAGCTCGCCTCGCCCGGCCGGCGATCACGGCGCTCGGCCGACACCACCGTGAAGCCCGCGTCGACGAGCAGCGCCCCGAGAGCCTCGGCCGACCAGAAGTACGCCGTGGTCACCCGGTGCGCGAACGCCTCGCGTGCGGTGCCGTCGAAGTAACCGATCAGCAGACTCCCGCCGGGCCGGAGCACCCGCGCGAACTCCGCCAGCACGGCGGGCACCTCGGCGGGCGGGGTGTGGATCAGCGAGTACCAGGCGAGGATGCCGCCGAGCGAGGCATCCGGTGCGGGGATGTCCCGGAACGATCCGACCGCGAAGGTCGTCTCCGGGAAGCGCGCCCTGGCCGAGGCGACGAACGCCTCGGTGACGTCGAGGCCCCAGACGTGGCGCCAGCCTTCGTCGCGCGCGCCGCCGCCGCCGCCGCCGAGGAACCGTGTCCACATCCCCGGCCCGCTGCCGGCATCCAGCAGCGTTCCCGTCGTGGAGTCGCGCCAGGCCGCGATGGTCGCGCGGTCCGCGGCATTCATCTGCTCGATCTCGCCGAGCACACTCACGTACTCCTCGGCGCGCGCGGCGTACGCCGCGGCGATCACGCTGTCCGATGTGACTGCCTCCGACGCGACCGCATCCGACATGCGCGTGGCTAGCCCTTCTTCGCGGCGAGCGCGGCCTGGTACAGGTCGCGCGACGACAGCCCCGTGAGTCCGGCGACCTCCGAGGCGGCATCCTTCAGGCGGATGCCGTCGGCGACGAGCCGCTGCACCTGCGCGAGCGCGTCCTCGGGCGAGGCATCGCGACGCGGCGCCCCCTCGACGACCACGACGATCTCACCCTTCACGCCGCCCTCGGCCCAGGCGACGAGTTCGGCGGCCGTTCCCCGGCGCACCTCCTCGTAGAACTTGGTGAGCTCGCGGCAGACGGCGATGCGCCGGTCGTCGCCGAAGGCCGCCCCCATGTCGGCGAGCGCCGAGGCGAGGCGGGCCGGCGACTCGAAGAACACCATCGTGCGCGGCTCGGAGGCGAGCGCCCGCAGCGTCGTGCGGCGCTCGGCGGGCTTGCGGGGCAGGAACCCCTCGAACGTGAACCTGTCGGTGGGCAGGCCCGAGATCGCGAGTGCCATCAGCGGGGCGCTCGGCCCCGGGATCGCGGTGACCGTGACGCCCTGGGCGACCGCCTCGGCCACGAGCCCGTATCCGGGATCGCTCACGGTGGGCATGCCCGCGTCGCTCACGACGACGACGTCGGTCTCGATCGCGAGGGTCGCGAGCTCGGCGGCCTTCTGCTTCTCGTTGTGATCGTGCAGCGCGATCAGGCGCGGCCGGTTGGTGATCTCGAGCGCCTTCAACAGCTTCTGCGTCGTGCGAGTGTCCTCCGCCACGACGACCTCCGCGTTCTCGAGCACCTCGATGAGGCGGCGCGAGGCATCGCCGAGATTTCCGATCGGGGTCGCAGCGAGGATGATCACCCGCCCAGCCTAGGCTGTACCCGTGACGTCGCCCGATCCCGCTCCCGCGCCGCCTGTGCACCCGCCCGCACACGCGGAGCGCACGACCTGGTGGGGTCGCACCCGAGACCGTCTGCTGCTCGATCCGGAGTGGAACAGCATCCTGAACTGGCTCGCGCCGTTCACCGTGACGCTGCTCGCGGCCTTCCTGCGACTGGTGAACGTCGGGCATCCGCACGAGCTCGCCTTCGACGAGACGTACTACGTCAAGGACGCCTGGTCGCTGTGGACGCTCGGATACGAGGGCACCTGGGGCGACGGCGCGAACGAGGCGTTCATCGCGAACCAGGATCTCCCCCTGTCGGAGAAGGGCTCGTTCATCGTCCACCCGCCGCTGGGCAAGTGGCTGATCGCCCTGGGCATGGCCGGCGGCGGACCCGACGACAGCCTGGGCTGGCGTCTCGCCACCGGCATCCTCGGCACCGCCTCCGTGCTGCTGGTCTACCTGATCGCACGCGTGCTGACCGGATCGACCGTCGTCGCGACCGTCGCCGGGTTCCTGCTCGCGATCGACGGCCTGAGCATCGTGCTCAGCCGCATCGCCCTGCTCGACGGCCCGCTGACCTTCTTCGTGCTCCTGGGCGTCCTCTTCGTGCTGCTCGACCGGCGCCGCACGATCCCGCTGCTCGAACGCGGCGATCCCGACCGACCCGAGCCGCTCTGGGGGCCGATCCTGTGGCGGCGCCCCTGGCTGATCGCGGCGGGCGTCGCCCTCGGCGCCGCCTCCGCCGTGAAGTGGTCGGGTCTGTATGCGCTCGCGGGCTTCGGCCTGTACGTCGTGGTGACGGATGCTCTCGCGCGACGCCGCGCGGGCGTCGTGGTCTGGCCGTCCGACGCGGTCTTCCGACAGGGTCCGGTCTCGTTCGTGCTGCTGGTGTTCCCTGCCCTCGCGACCTACCTGGTCAGCTGGACCGGGTGGCTGGTCACCGCGGGAGGCTACGACCGGCAGAGCGACCCGAACCCGCTGATCGCCCTGTGGAACTACCACCAGTCCATGCTCGGATTCCATGTCGGACTCACCCGCGGGCACCCCTACGCGAGCCCGGCGTGGGAGTGGCCGTTCCTCCTGCGCCCCACCGCCGTCTGGGTCGACAGCGACCCCGGCCCGTGCGGCACCGACCACTGCATCGCGGTGATCTCGTCGATCCCGAACCCGCTGATCTGGTACGCCGGAGTCGCGGCATCCGTCTACCTGCTCTACCGGCTCGTGCGCGGTTGGGTGCTGTGGCAGCCGGTCGGTGCCGAGATCGGCATCCCGCTCGTCGGCCTCGCCGTGACGTACGTGCCGTGGCTGCTGTTCCCCGAGCGCACGATCTTCCAGTTCTACACAGTCGTCATGATGCCGTTCCTCGTGATCGCGCTCGCCCTCACGCTGCGCACGATCGCCGGTCGGCGCGACGATCCCCTGCACCGACGGCAGTCCGGTGAGCGCACCGTGATCCTCTTCCTGGTGTTCGCCGTGCTGGTGTCGATCTTCTTCCTGCCGTCGTGGGTCGGGATGAGCGTGCCGTACCCGTTCTGGCTCGTGCACAACTGGCTGCCCGGCTGGGTGTGAGCCGGACCCCGCAGGTCAGCTCCTGTTCGCGAGGCGTGCGACGACCCAGAGCGCCAGAGTCAGACCGGCCGTGAGAAGCAGTTGTGTGCGGGCTGCGGCATCGAACGCCGCGAGCACGACGACACCGGCGATCAGGGCGACGCACAGCCACGACAGCCAGGGGAAGCCCCACATGCGGATCGGCAGCGTGGCGCCCGTGCGCTCGGCCCGGCGGCGCAGGATGATCTGCGACACCGCGACGGCCGCCCACGTCACCAGCAGCGTCGAACCCACCACGTTCAGCAGCACCGGGAGCACGACGTCGGGGAACGCCCAGTTCAGCCCCACAGCCACGAAGCCGAACGCGACCGAGGCGACCACGGCGATCCGGGGAACCCCCTTCGTCGTGGTGCGCGTGAGCGCGCGCGGTGCGAGGCCGCGCTCCCCCAGGGAGAACACCATCCGCGAGGCGCCGTAGATGTTGGCGTTCATGGCCGACAGCAGCGCCACGACGACGATGATCGACATCACCAGGTCGACACCGGGAAGGCGCAGGGTGGCGAGCACCGCCGAGAACGGCCCGTCGAGCACGGCCGGGGTGTTCCACGGCAGCACGGCGACGATCACGAAGATCGAGCCCAGGTAGAACACGAGGATGCGCACCAGCACCTGGCGCACGATCCGGCGGATGCTGCGGCCGGGGTCGGCCGATTCCGCCGCGGCGATCGCGACGAGTTCGGTGCCGCCGAACGCGAAGAGGACGATGAGCAGGGCAGCGGCGATACCGGCGGCGCCGTTCGGGGCGAAGCCGCCCTCGTCGAAGAGATGCGCGATGCCGGTGGCCGGAACCCCGGGGAACAGCCCGAGGATCGCGCAGACGCCGATCACGAGGAAGACGATGATCGCGGTCACCTTGATCGCCGCGAACCAGAACTCGAAGCGCCCGTATCCGCTCACCGCGAAGAGGTTGATGGCGGTGAACGCGGCGACGAACAGCAGCACCCACACCCAGGCGGGCACGGCGGGCACCCAGCCGGCGACGATCCCCGCCGCGCCCGTCGCCTCGGCGGCGATCACGACCACCAGCTGGATCCAGTACATCCATCCCACCGCGCTGCCGGCACTGCGCCCCATCGCGTCCTGCGCGTACGAGCTGAAGGCGCCGGAGCTGGGGCGCGCGGCCACCATCTCGGCGAGCATCGCCATCACCAGCACGACGATGGAACCGGCCACGAGGTACGAGATCAGCACGGCGGGACCGGCCAGACCGATCGCCTGCCCGGAGCCGACGAAGAGACCGGCACCGATGGCGCTGCCGAGCCCCATCATCGAGATCTGACGGCGCGTCAGCCCCGGCTTCAACGATGTCGATGCGGTGGCGGGGGCGGTGGGGGCGGAGTCGGTCACCGCGCCACCCTAGACGGCCACCCTCTCACGCGACAATTCGTGGGGCTCGCTCACCGGCAGCAGGCACACGAAGCCGCGGCAGTCGTAGGCCACGCCCGGCGTACCCGAACGACCGGCGAAGAGCTCGAACCCGGCCGCGGCGAACGCCTCGGCCTGCGCCGGCGACACGACGCCGACCACGTCGGCATCCGCGTGGCGGGCGGCCACGGCGAGTGCGCCCGCCGGTTCGTCGGAGACCACGACGATCTGCCGCGGCGGGTCGACGAGACCGGCCGCGACGCGCAGCAGACTGCTGTGGGCGAACGGTTGGGCCAGGGCGGATGCCGCGTACGCGTGCACCACGGAGGCGGCTGCGTCGAGGTACCGCTCCCCGGCCCCGAGGCGCCACGCGGTGAGCGCGGCCTGGGCGAGTGCCGCGGGGCCGGAGGGCAGGTCGCCATCGGTCTGATCGGGAGACGAGGCGATGCCCTGCGCGCTCAGGAGCGGATCGCCGGCGATGCCGTCGAGGGCGCGATCGACGATGCCCCGTGCGGTGCTCGCCCACGTCGCCTCACCCGTCGCGAGAGCGAGCGCGAAGAGGCCATCGGCGAGAAGACCGAGGTCGGAGGGCGTCGCGACGGCCGTCGACGGGACGCCGTCGAGCGACGCGCGCACGAGCGCACCGCCGGCGTCACGGTTGGTGGTGAGCACGGCATCCGCCGCCAGCCGGGCGGCGGCGATCCACGATGCCTCGCCCAGGGCGGCACCCCCACGTGCGAGCGCGCCGATCGCGAGGCCGTTCCAGCCGGTGATCACCTTGCCGTCGACGGCCGGGGGTTCGAGATCTCGACGTCCGGCGGCATCCCGGAGGTAGTAGCCGCCCTCGCTGCGCTCGCCGTCGATCCACGACTCGGAGTCCTGGGCGGCTCCGAACCCGCCGCCCTCCCGCCCGAGGACGTCGACGAGGAACCCGGCGATCCCGCGCGCGGTGGCGTCATCGCGGTCGTCCAGGGCGACCTCCAGCAGCTGCGCGTTGTCGGTGAGCATCCGCTCGTAGTGGGGCACCGTCCAATCGCGCTGCGTCGCGTAGCGGAAGAACCCGCCCTCGACGTCGTCCCGCAGATCACTCGCGGCCATCGCGGAGAGGGCGCGCCTCCCCGCCTCCGCCGCCGGCGCGTTCTCACGGCGCACGAGCGGCGCCTGCAGGAATCGCAGCACCGTCGCAACGGGGAACTTCGGTGCGCCCCCGAAACCGCCGTGCTGCCGATCCTCGCGGTCGGCGATCATCGACGCGGCCCGGGCGAGCGCCGCGGCATCGGGCACATCTGACGGCGTGGTCTCGGCGGCGCGCGCGAGCGCCTCGGTGACGGCATCCGCCGATTCCTCGGCCTGCGCCCGCCGCTGGGTCCACGCCTCCTGCACCGCCGCGAGCACCTCGCGGAACGACGGCATGGGCGGGCGCGACTCCGGCGGCCAGTAGGTGCCCGCGAAGAACGTGCGCCCGCGCGGGGTCGCGAAGACGGTGAGCGGCCACCCGAGATTCTGGGTGAAGGCGGATGCCGCGGCCATGTACGCTCCGTCGACCTCGGGATGCTCCTCTCGATCGACCTTCACCGCCACGAAGTCTCGGTTCACGACCGCCGCGGTCTCGGAGTCGGCGAAGGACTCGCGCGCCATCACATGGCACCAGTGGCACGTCGAGTACCCGATCGAGATCATCAGCGGCACATCGCGGCGCTGCGCCTCGGCGAACGCCTCCTCGCCCCACGGATACCAGTCGACGGGGTTCTCGGCGTGCGCGCGGAGGTAGGGACTGAGCGTGTCGGCGAGCCGGTTGGTCATGCTGTGTTCGTTTCGGTCGAAATGTCCGCTGTCGTCGTAGCCGTCTCCAGCGCGTGTAGTGAGACGTATCGCTGCCGACGGACGTATCCGCTACCTCGCCCGTTCGTTGCATGGACAAGTGGATGCGTCAGTTGACGGTGATCCGGATCACCGGGCCGGGTGAGGAGAAAGACTTGATTGACTCCCGATGCTCGTCCTGTCACGAGCGATGCTCGGATGACGGCGGCAATCTTTCGGTCGTTCCGATCTGCGGAAGCGGCAAGTCTTTCGGCCTCCGCTTCGGTCCACTGAACATTGTCCCGTCGATGCACGACCCGAGGAACCGCAGACTTGATCTCTTGCTCCGCGTAGAAGGCGAGCCGCTCCACCGGCTGGAACCAGCGCCCTGCCTGGCAGACATAAGCGAAATGCGACTCGTAGAACGACCACGCATCTCGGGCCGGAACGACGACGGTGTCGAGAGGGCTATGCGGACGCTCGGCGTAGATCTCGCCCGTACGGTCGATGTCGGCCAACCAGGCCGCGGCATCGGTTCCGATGAATGCGGCAACCCGCTGAACACGTCTGATTTCGAAAGGAATGTCTATGTTCAGCATGGAGTCGTGATGCGCGAGCCTGTTCCGGAACTTACGGATGGCTTCGACCTCGGCCGCCACCTGTTTCCTTGCCCCTGAAGATCCTGGGAAGGCATGTCGAAGTGCCGCTCGCCAAAGGTCCTCATACCGACGCCCGAGCATCCCCGACCAGAATCCGAAGGAGAGCCCGGCTACAATCTGATGCCGCGAGTCACGACCGAGCGGACGCAGGCGATCCCGCACCACTTCGACCGCCGCCGCGATCTCTTCGTTAGCGGGTGGCCTGCAAAGGAACCACGGCATGCCCCGAGCCGCCTCATCCTGATGCTGCGCGAGCGTGCGATCGAGAGCGTTTCTGAGCAGGACCTCAAGGTGGGCGACGATCTCGAACGACGCGGATGACATTCGCGCGCTCCACTCGTACAGAGAGAGTGCCATGTCGGCATCCGAGTCAGATCGCTCGAGGTACGGCGCAAGCCTCGGAGCGGACAGGTGCGAGCAGATCACGTCCGCTGAATAAGAGCGTGGCATGCGACCTGATGGTACCCTTGTGGAGAACGCCCCGGTGTCGCCTCTGTCTCAGACAAGCGCCCGGGGCTTTACTCTTTCAGATCGCGAGAGCGGCGAGGGGCTGCGAGGCGGCGTAGTTCACCAGCGGCAGCGCACGGTCGGCGGCGAGGTCGATGCGCGAGCGCAGTACATCGGAGTTGATCTCGTAGCCGTCGAAGTCGGTGTTGCTCGCGTAGACGCCGATCGGCAGAGTGAGCGCTTGGAAGAACGCGAACAGCGGGCGCAGCTGGTGCTCGATGATGAGAGCGTGACGCTCGCCGCCGCCCGTGGCCGCCAGCAGCACGGGCTTGCCGACGAGCTCGTACTGCCCGACGAAGTCGAACAGGTGCTTGAACAGTCCCGTGAAAGACGCGCGGTAGACCGGGCTGCCGACGATCAGCAGATCGGCCTGCTCGATCGCGACGAGCTTCTCCTCGACCCGGGCCGGCAGCTGATCGCGACTCAGGGCACCGGCGAGGTCGGGGCCGATGTCGGTGAGCTCGATGACCTCGACCTCGACCGCCGTGCGCTCGGCCACGGCGGCGGCGATCGCGCGGACGAGGGCGGTCGTCTTGCTGGGCTCGTGGAGCGACCCGGACACGGCGACGACGCGGTAGGGAGCTGTCATGTCCTCGACGGTACCCACGAAGACGCCCCGTGTCGCGGGCTGGCGACACGGGGCGTCATCTGTGGATTGCGGCGGAATCCGCGACGGGATCAGTTCACGTCGTCGGGGTGCGCACCGACCCGGCCCGAGCCGTCGAGCGGGTCGAGGGCGTCGATCGCGGCGATCTCGGCATCCGTCAGCTCGAACCCGAAGACGTCGAGGTTCTCGCGCAGGCGTTCCGCTCGCACCGACTTCGGGAACACGATGACGCCCTTCTGCAGGTGCCAGCGCAGCACCGCCTGCGCGGGGGTGACGCCGTGGGCCGCCGCAGCGTCCGCGATCGCCGGAGTGCCGAACAGGTCGTACTTGCCCTGGCCCAGCGGGCCCCAGGCCTCGATCTTGATGCCGTGCGCGTCGGACCAGGCCACGACCTCGCGCTGCTGGTACGCCGGGTGCAGCTCGATCTGGTTCACGGCCGGCGTGACGCCGGTCTCGGAGACCACACGCTCGAGGTGCGGCACGAGGAAGTTGGAGACGCCGATGCTGCGGGTCAGGCCTGCCTCGCGCAGCTCGATGAGCTTCGCGAACGCGTGCACGTAGTCGTCCTTGGCGGGGGTCGGCCAGTGCACGAGGTACAGGTCGACCTTCTCGAGGCCGAGCTTGTCGAGACTCTCGCCGATCGCGGCGCGGGGCTCGTCGTCGTGGTGGCGATCGTTCCACAGCTTCGTGGTGATGTAGAGCTCGTCACGAGCGATGCCCGAGGCCGCGATCGCCGCGCCCACGCCCTCTTCGTTGCCGTAGATCGCGGCGGTGTCGATGTGGCGGTAGCCGATCTCGAGCGCTTCGCTCACCGCGCGCTCGGTCTCGTCGGCCGGCACCTTGAAGACGCCGTAGCCGAGCTGGGGGATGGAGGAGCCGTCGTTCAGTTCGAGGGAGGGAATCGTCATGCATCCAGCCTAGGACGCGTGATCTCGGGACGGGCCGGAACCTCCGCCATTCTGCGTGCGGCGAACCCGACCAGGCGCTCGAGCGGCCCCCGGCCGACGAAGACCGACCACGCGGTCGTGATGAGCAGCATTCCGATTGCGAGCACGGCCCAGAAGACGTTGCTCGTGTAGTACCCGCCGGGTCCGGTGATCAGCGCGATCGCCAGCACGTGTCCGCTGTATGCCGACAGGGGCATGGAACCGAGTGCACCGATCGGCAGCAGCGGCCAGCGCAGCGGAC
The DNA here is from genome assembly GCF_044748385.1 of Microbacterium sp. NPDC090003. Classification (NCBI taxonomy): domain Bacteria; kingdom Bacillati; phylum Actinomycetota; class Actinomycetes; order Micrococcales; family Microbacteriaceae; genus Microbacterium; species Microbacterium sp. NPDC090003. The sequence continues at coordinate 362,185 of NZ_JBIVFW010000002.1, read as the reverse complement.
GGCTGAGCAGCAGGCACAGCGCGATCACGGCGAGGGCGAAGCCGCCCGAGCCCAGGATCTCGGCGGTGCCACCGCTGTGCGGCTCGACGGCGAAGATCGCGTGCAGCACAGATCCGAGCGGGTCCGCCTGTGCGAGCGCATCGGCATAGCCCGGCCACCCCGACGCGGGCGGATCTTCGAAGGACGCGCCGGATTCGACGCCGCGCACGACATCGCTCCCGACAGCGCCGAGACCGTAGCCGACGATCGCCAGTGCGATGCCGCAGGCCAGGGCGATCACCGCGGTGCGCACGGTTGCGACGTGCACCCGCCCGAGCGCCATGCCGCCGAGCACGAACGCCATCCACACCGTGATCGGATAGCTGCCGTAGAGCACGAAACCGATGCCCGCCCCGAACGGATTCAGCGTGACCGCGCCGAGGAACGCCAGCAGCGCGGGCCCCGCCAGCGCGAGCACGCCGGCTCCGAGGAGCAGCTGCCAGGGCTTCCACCGCAGGAACGGGATGACGGCGACGTAGAGCAGCCCGTAGAGGGTGAGGATCACCGCGATCGGAGTATTCAAGAACTCGAGCGCGAGACCGATGAGGAAGATCACGGCGCCCCGACCGACGAGGCTCAGTCGGATGCTCGGCAGCCGCTCCGGGTCGGGCAAGGCGCTACGACCGGTCATCAGGGCGATCGAGACGCCGGCGAGAACCGCGAACAGGATCGAGGAGCGTCCGTGCACGAGATCGGTCCAGGTCGTCGGGTCGGTCCAGTCGAAAACCGGGGTGTCGCCGATGTGCGCTCCGGCCATGCCGAGGATCGCGAGGCCGCGGGCCACGTCGAGGCCGAGGATGCGCGGCGGGCGGCCGAACTCGCGGAACCAGCGAACGGGAGCGCTGAGGGAAGGCGGAACGGTGGTCACCCGATGCATCGTAGGGGGTCGAGGTCGGCATACGATGAAGGGCTATGTCCTCTCCCGTGATCTCCTTCCCCCCGGAGCTGCCCGTCAGCGCGGCCCGGGTCGAGATCGCCGACGCCATCCGCGACCATCAGGTCGTGATCGTGGCCGGTGCCACGGGATCGGGCAAGACGACGCAGCTCCCCAAGATCGCCCTCGAACTCGGGCGCGAACGCATCGCGCACACGCAGCCGCGACGCCTCGCCGCGCGCACGATCGCCGAGCGCGTCGCCGAGGAGCTCCAGATCGAGCTGGGCACCCTCGTCGGCTACAAGGTGCGATTCACCGACAAGGTGTCCGACGACACCCGCATCGCGCTGATGACCGACGGCATCCTGCTCAACGAGATCCACCGCGACAGGCTGCTCACCCGCTACGACACGATCATCATCGACGAGGCGCACGAGCGCTCCCTCAACGTCGACTTCCTGCTCGGCTACCTCGCGCGCATCCTGCCCGAACGCCCCGACCTCAAGGTGATCATCACCTCGGCGACGATCGACCCCGAGAGCTTCGCGAAGCACTTCTCGCGCCCGGGCGCTACTCCGCCGATCATCGAGGTCTCGGGGCGCACGTACCCGGTCGAGATTCGCTATCGTCCGCTCGTCGCCGACGGCGATGACGATGCGGATGCCGCTCCCGCGGGTCCTGAGCCGGTCGAAGGGCCCGAGGACGAGGTCTCCGCGATCGTCGCGGCCCTCCGCGAACTCGATCGCGAAGAGCCCGGCGACGTGCTCGTGTTCCTCCCCGGCGAAGCCGAGATCCGCGACGCCGCCGACGCGGTGCGGGGCGCGTATTCGAAGGACCGCTCCCCCACCGAGGTGCTCCCCCTGTACGGACGCCTCTCCGCCGCCGAGCAGCACCGCGTGTTCGAGCGCAGCCGGGTCGCGGGTGCGCGACGCCGCGTGATCCTCGCGACGAACGTCGCCGAGACGAGCCTCACGGTTCCCGGCATCCGCTACGTGATCGACACCGGCACAGCCCGCATCTCGCGCTACAGCAACCGATCGAAGGTGCAGCGCCTGCCGATCGAGGCGATCTCGCAGGCATCCGCGAACCAGCGCTCCGGACGCGCCGGTCGAACGAGCGACGGCATCGCGATCCGCCTGTACTCCGAGGAGGACTTCGCCAAGCGGCCGGAGTTCACCGAACCCGAGATCCTGCGCACCTCGCTCGCCTCCGTCATCCTGCAGATGCTGTCGCTCGGATTCGGCGACATCTCGGACTTCCCCTTCCTCACACCGCCCGACTCGCGCGGCGTGAAGGCGGCGTTCGACCTGCTCACCGAGTTGAGCGCCGTGGCCCTTCGACAGGCTCAGGAACCGGGTGCTGCGACCCCCCACCTGACACGTATCGGCCGCGACATCTCGCGCATGCCGATCGACCCGCGCTTCGCCCGCATGCTGATCGAGGCCGGGCGCCACGGGGTCACGCACGATCTGCTGCCGATCGTGTCGGGGATGACGATCCAGGACGTCCGCGAGCGACCGGAGGAGCGCCGCGACGAGGCCGACCGGCTGCACGCGCGCTTCGTCGACCCGACCAGCGACTTCCTCACCCTGCTCAACCTCTGGAACCACCTGCGCGAGCAGCAGCGCGAGCTCGGATCCAGCGCGTTCCGCCGCCTCTGCCGCGCCGAGCACCTCAACTACGTGCGCGTGCGCGAGTGGTTCGACGTGCACCGCCAGCTGAAGACGCTGGTGAAGAGCTCCGAGCCGCGGGGCGATGGCAGCAGCGACCCCGACGCGATCCACCGGGCGATCCTCGCGGGGCTCCTCTCGCAGATCGGACTCCTCGACGAGCGCACCGCCCCCGCCGGCAAGTCGCACGCACCCGCGAAGGACAAGGGTCGCCGCATCGCCGAGTACCGGGGAGCGCGCGGCATCCGCTTCTCGATCTTCCCGGGATCGGGTCTGCGCAAGAAGAGCCCGCGCGCGGTCATCGCCGCCGAGATCGTCGAGACCTCGCGCACCTTCGCGCGCACCGTCGCCGCGATCGATCCGGCCTGGGCGGAGCCGCTCGCGGGCGACCTCGCCAAGCGCCAGGTCACCGAGCCGCACTGGTCGAAGGATGCCGGAGCCGCTGTCGCCTACGAGAAGGTGACGCTGTTCGGACTCGAGATCATCCCGCGCCGCCGCGTGCAGTTCGCCCGCATCGACCGCGCGGCCTCGCGCGAGCTCTTCGTGCGGCACGCGCTCGTCGAGGGCGAGTGGGATCCGAGCCGCATCGACAAGCGTGTGAGCGCGTTCTGGCGCAGCAACGCCGAGCTGCGCAAGCGTCTCGAGAAGCTCGAGGAGCGCGAGCGCCGCCGCGACATCCTCGCTGGTGACGAGGCGGTGTTCCGCTTCTACGACGAGCGCATCCCGGCCGAGGTCTTCGACGTGCGATCGTTCGAGTCCTGGTGGCGGGAGGCGTTGACGACGACGCCGAAGCTCCTCGTCATGCGCGAGGCCGACCTGATCGACGACGACGGGCGGGCCTCGCAGAGCGAGTTCCCCACCCGGTGGACGCAGGGCGACCAGGTGCTCGGCCTCGCCTACCGGTTCGAGCCGGGCGCCACCGACGACGGCGTGAGCGTCGTCGTGCCGCTCGCCCTGCTCGCGCAGATCGACGACACCGGCTTCGACTGGCAGGTGCCGGGTCTGCGCGCCGAACTCATCACGGGCCTGCTGCGCGCGCTGCCCAAGGCGATCCGCCGCCACGTCGTGCCCGCCGCCGATTGGGCCGACAAGTTCGGCGCCGAACTCGCGGGCCAGGGACCGGAAGACCACGACGGTCGCCCGAGCGGGTCGTTGAAGGAGGCGCTCGCCCGTCTGATCCAGCCGCTCGCGAACCAGCTCGTCTCGGCCGCCGACTTCGAAGACGAGCGGGTGCCCGCGCACCTGCGCATGAACTTCCGCGCGGTCGACGACCGCGGGCGCGTGGCGGGCTCCAGCCGGGATCTCGCGACCCTGCAGGCCGACCTCTCCGACCGTGCGCGGAGCAGCGTCGCGCGCTCGATCGCGAAGCCCGAGCGCGGACCGCGGGCACGAGGCGGTTCCGAGGCGGTGGCCGCGGCCTCCGCTCGGGGGCCGATCGAGCAGGCGGGTCTCACCGCCTGGACGTTCGGCGATCTTCCCGAGGTGCTCGATACGCGCGTCGCCGGTGGCGTCGTGCGCGGGTACCCGGCGATCGTCGACGAGGGCAAGACCGTCGCGGTGCGCGTGGAGTCGTCGGCGGATGCCGCGGCCGACGCCACCCGCGACGGCGTGCTGCGCCTCGTGCTGCTGGCCGTGCCCTCGCCGTCGTCGTACGTGCAGCAGCACCTCACCAGCCAGGAGAAGCTCGCGCTCGCGGCGTCGCCGTACCCATCGGCGGCCGCCCTCATCGAGGACTGCCGTGCGGCCGTGGCGCGCAAGGTGATCGACGCTTCGACAGGCTCAGCGACCGGGGGTGTCGGCATCGTGCGCACCGAGGCAGACTTCGTCCGCGTGCGGGATGCCGTGTCGGCCGCGCTCGTCGACGAGCTGTTCGCGTGCGTGTCACTCGTCGCGCGGATCCTCACGCAGTCGCGCGAGGTCGAGCGCGGCATCAAGTCGCAGAACTCCCTCGCCCTCCTCGGGCCGTTGAACGACATCCGCACGCAGCTCTCGGGACTGCTGCATGCGGGCTTCGTGTCGGCCGCCGGCGTCGACCGGATCGCGCACTTCCCCCGCTATCTGAGCGGCATGGTCGATCGGTTGAAGACCCTCGCGTCCGAACCCGGCAAGGACCGCACGCGCATGAGCGAGTACGAACGGATGGCGAAGGCTTTCGAGGATGCCGGGGGCACGATCCCGCTCCCCCGCGGTGCCGCACCCTCGCTCGTCGAGACCCGGTGGCTGCTGGAGGAGTATCGCGTGAGCGTGTTCGCCCAGCGCCTCGGCACCGCGCAGCCCGTGTCGCCGCAACGCATCATGAAGACCCTTGCGGGGAAGTAGGGCCGGGTAGCCTGAATCCATGGCTCGCGCGATCGTCTACACCGAAATCGGCTCCCCCGACGTCCTCCACCTCACCGAGGTGCCCGATCCCCTCGCCGGACCCGGCGAGATCGTGGTGCGCATCGAGGCTGCGGGTGTCAACCCGATCGATGCGAAGATCCGCGGCGGGCGCCGCCCTTCCCCGCCCATCACCGAGCCCCGCCCGGTCGGCTTCGACGGCGCCGGCGTCGTCGATCAGGTGGGCGACGGCGTGGAGGGCTTCTCGGTCGGCGACCGGGTCGCGATCCGCGATGCGCACGGCACCTACGCATCCGCCCTGCTCGTGCACCCCGAGAACCTCGCCCTCCTGCCCGACTCGGTGACCGCCGCGGAGGGCGCCGGCATCGGCATCCCCGCCGGCACCGCCTACCAGGTGCTGCGCTCGCTCGCCGTGGGCCCCGACGACGTGCTGCTCGTGCACGCGGGTTCCGGCGCCGTCGGCCAGGCGGCCGTGCAGTTCGCCGTGGCGTGGGGCGCGACCGTGATCGCGACCGCCAGCCCGTCGCGCCACGCGCAGCTGCGCGAGCTCGGTGCGATCCCCGTGGCCTACGGCGACGGCCTGCTCGAGCGCGTCCGCGAAGTCGCGCCCTCGGATGTCACCGTCGTCTTCGACGGCGCCGGAACCGACGAGGCCATCGAGGTGTCGCTCGCGCTCGTCGCCGACCGCGACCGCATCGGCACGATCGTGCGCGGACCGGATGCCGCATCCTTCGGCATCCGCGCCTTCTCGGGCGGCTCGCCCGTCCCTCTGACCGATGAGGAGCAGGCCTGGCGCGCCGAGGCGCTGCCGAAGACCATCGAACTCCTCGCGAGTGGCGACTTCGTGATCGAACTCGGACCCGAGCTGCCCCTCGCCGAGGCCGCCCGGGCGCACGAGCTCGTCGAGCAGCACGTCGCGGGCAAGATCGTGCTGGTGCCGTAGGGCACAGTCGCGCGTCGGTCATACCCTCTACGCTGGGGACATGACTGGTCTTCGATGGGGAATCCTCGCGACGGGCGGCATCGCCGGCTCGTTCGCTTCCGACCTGCGCGCCGCGGGTCTCGACCTGGTGGCCGTGGGGTCGCGTTCGCAGGAATCGGCGGATGCCTTCGCCGCCCGCTTCGACATCCCGCACGCCCACCCGTCCTACGAGGCTCTCGTCGCCGATCCCGACGTCGACATCATCTACGTCTCGACTCCGCACCCGATGCACCACGCGAACGCACGTCTGGCACTCGAGGCCGGCAAGCACGTGCTCGTCGAGAAGGCCTTCACGCTGAACCAGGCCGAGGCCGCCGACCTGCAGGCCCTCGCCACCGAGCGCGGGCTGCTCGCGACCGAGGCGATGTGGACCCGCTATCTGCCCCACATGATCCGCGCGCGTGAGATCGTCGCCTCCGGCATCCTCGGCGAGGTGCGCTCGGTGAGCGCCGACCACACGCAGCTGCTGCCGTCCGACCCCGAGCATCGCCTGAACGCGCTGGAGCTCGGCGGGGGCGCCCTCCTCGACCTGGCGATCTACCCGATCTCGTTCGTCTGGGACATCCTCGGCGCGCCCACCAGCATCCACAGCGTCGCGCGTCTGGTCGAGACCGGCGCCGACGCCGAGGTCGCGACCGTCATGACCCACGAGGGCGGCGCGGTCTCGACCACGCTCTCGTCGTCGCGTACCGCCGGCCCGAACCGCGCGACGGTCCTCGGCACGAAGGCCCGCATCGAGATCGATCGCTTCTTCTGGTCGCCGTCTGTGCTGCGCGTGATCGACCCCGAGGGCACGGTGCTCGAGGAGTTCGATGGGCGTCTCGACCCCGAGGCCGGCGGCCGCGGCATGCAGTTCGAGGCTCTCGCCGCCGAACGCCTCGTGCGCGAGGGGAACCTCGCCGGCGACATCCTGCCGCTCGCCGAGTCCGTCGCGATCATGGGCGCGCTCGATGAGATCCGCCGTCAGATCGGCGTCCGCTACCCCGGCGAGTCGACCGGCGAGTCGACCGGCGAGCAGGCCTGATCATGGCCGAGCCCGCCGACATCCGCGTCGCCGTCTACCTCGACTTCGACAACATCGTCATCTCCTGGTACGACCGGGTGCACGGACGCAATGCCTACGGCAAGGACCGTCAGCGCATCAGCGAGAACCCGAACGATCCCGAGGTCGCCGAGCGCCTGCGCCTCGCGATGATCGAGGTCGGCGCGATCATCGACTACGCCGCCTCCTTCGGCACGCTCGTGCTCACCCGCGCCTACGCGGACTGGTCGTCGCCGGTGAATGCGGTCTACCGCTCGCAGCTCGTCGCCCGCGCGGTCGACCTGGTGCAGCTGTTCCCGGCCGCCGCCTACGCGAAGAACGGGGCCGACATCCGGCTCGCGGTCGATGCAGTCGAAGACATGTTCCGCCTGCCCGACCTCACGCACGTGGTGATCGTCGCCGGTGACAGCGACTACGTGCCGCTCGCCCAGCGCTGCAAGCGTCTCGGCCGGTACGTGATCGGCGTCGGCGTCGCGGGTTCCACGGCGAAGTCCCTGGCGGCGGCCTGCGACGAGTTCGAGGCCTACGACTCGCTGCCCGGCGTGCACCGTCCCGTCAAGAGCGCCCCGGTGGCCGAGGTCGTCGCCGCTCCCGCCGAGACAGCCGAGGTGGAGGCCGAGCCCGCGGCGGAGGCCCCGACCGATACGGTCAAGAAGAGCACCCGATCCCGCCGTGCCAAGTCGACTCCGACCGCACCGCCGCCCGAGCCCGTGATCGACCCGCAGAACGAGGCGACGCAGCTGCTCGAGCGCGCGCTGCGCCTGGGGCACGACAAGGCGGATGCCGACGAGTGGCTGCACAGCTCGGCGGTCAAGACGCACATGCGCCGCATGGATCCGTCGTTCAGCGAGAAGGGACTCGGGTACCGCTCGTTCTCGGACTTCCTGAAGTCGCGCGACGACATCGCCGAGCTCGAAGAGACCGGGCACGAGCGCCTGGTCAGGCTGCGCGACCGCTGATCCCCTCCCCGTTCTCGTCGTGACGGCCGAGCGCGCGCCACGACAGAGCGGCCACGATGACGGTGACTCCACCGACGACGGCGTAGGCGAGGCGCGGGTCGGTGAGCTGTGCAAGCGCACCCACGAGCACGCCGGTCACGACCGTCGACCCCGGCAGTGCCATGGCCCAGATGCCCATCACCCGGCCGCGGGTCGGCGTCGGGGTCGACAGCATGACCAGCGCGTTGGCGCGCGCGATGAACCACATCACGATCGCCCCGACCAGAGCGAGACCGATGAACAGCAGAGGCAGCATCGGTGCCGCCGCCGACAGAACGACCGCCAGACCCATCAGCGCCGCCAGCATCCGCACCTCCCCGCCGCGTGGTGTGGTCGGCCCGGTGGCCGAGAAGAACGCGCCGGGTAGCGCCCCCAGGCCGAAGGCGACGGCCAGCAGTCCGTAGGTGCCACCGTCGGCGCGGAAGACGTTGGCGACGATCAGGGGGATCACGACCGCGATGTTGTACCCGGCCGCCGCGCACACGGCGAGCAGGAGCGTCTGCCGCACCGGAGGCGTGTGCGCCACGAACCGCCAGGCACCCGTCGACGGCGGGTCGGGCGCGGCCGATTCCTCGACCACCGGATCCGACGTCGGCCGCGACCGCATCCGCAGCGTCAGCAGCACGACGATCGACGGCACGAACACCAGGGCGTTCACGACGAAGCACCACGCGGGATCCGCGAAGACGAGCAGCAGCCCCGCCACCGCGGGGCCCAGCACGCGCGCGCCGTTGATGATGACCTCGTTCATGCTCACCGCGCTCGTGACCCGCTCGCGCCCGACGAGGTCGAGCACCAGCAGCTGCCTCGCCGGATTGTCGGCGGCGAACGCGAGACCGTGCGCGAGCGACAGCGCCATCAGCATCCAGATCTCGAGCGCCCCGCCGAAGGCGAGCGCCGCGAGCACAGCGGCCACCGCCATCTGTGCGACGGCCGTCACCAGCAGTACCGAGCGCCGCGAGTAGCGATCCACGAGCAGTCCGATGAACGGGCCGAGGGCGAGCGTCGGCACCATCATGCACGCCGTCACGGCGCCGAGCGCGAGCCCATCACCCCCGAGCTCGACCACGAGCCACGCGATCGCGATCTGCGACGCGGCGCCGCCCGCCGCCGACAGCAACTGCGCGATGCTCCACCGGCGGTAGTCCCGGATGCGCAGCGCGGCGAACGATCGCGTGAGGGCTTCGCGCGTGAAGCGATCGCGCCAGGAACTCACTGGTTGCTGAACGCGGCGTCGAACGAGGCCGTGGGCTTCGGCCACAGCAGCGATCGGACGTACTCGACGGCCCGGGCGGCGCCGTGCAGACGATCCATGCCGGCATCCTCCCACTCGATCGAAATGGGACCGGTGTACCCGATCGCATCGAGCGCGCGGAAAGAATCCTCCCAGGGCACGTCGCCGTGCCCGGTCGAGACGAAGTCCCAGCCGCGCCGCGGGTCGCCCCAGGGGAGGTGCGAGCCGAGCACGCCCGCCCGTCCGTTGTGCGGCCGCAGCCGGGTGTCCTTGCAGTCGACGTGGTAGATGCGGTCGGCGAAGTCGACGATGAACCCGACCGGGTCGACGTTCTGCCACATCATGTGCGAGGGGTCCCAGTTGAAGCCGAAGGCCTCACGATGGTCGATCGCCTCGAGCGCCCGCACCGACGACCAGTAGTCGTAGGCGATCTCGCTCGGATGCACCTCGTGCGCGAACCGCACGCCCTCGGCATCGAAAACGTCGAGGATCGGGTTCCAACGGGCGGCGAAGTCCTCGAATCCGCCGTCGATCACCTCTTCCGGCACCGGCGGGAACATCGCCACGTACGGCCAGATCGACGACCCGGTGAACCCGACGACGGTGTCGACGCCGAGCTTGCGGGCCACGCGCGCGGCGCGCTTCATGTCGTCGGCGGCGCGCTGCCGCACGCCCTCGGCGTCGCCGTCGCCCCACACGTAGTCGCGGAGGATCGCCTGGTGACGGAAGTCGATCGGCGCATCGCACACGGCCTGGCCGGCGAGGTGGTTCGAGATCGCGAAGACCTGCAGACCGTGGCGGTCGAGGATCTCGAGGCGGGATGCCGCATAGGCGTCGTCCTCATCGGCGCGCCGCAGGTCGAGGTGGTCTCCGGATGCCGCGATCTCCAGCCCGTCGTAGCCCCACTCGGCGGCGAGCCGGGCCACCTCCTCGAACGGCAGATCGGCCCACTGGCCGGTGAACAGGGTGACGGGATGCGTGCTCATCGTTGTGCCTCCGTTGGCGCTGCGGGGTAGTTCTCGGCGATCCACGCCCAGCTCGTCTTCGCGCTCTCGAACGGCTCCATGCTGGGCTTGTCGACCTCGATCAGAACCGTACCGCCGAAATCGTCCGGCAACTCGGCGAGCGCCTCGCGGATCGGCACGTCGCCCAGGCCGGGTTCGAGGAAGAAGCGCTCGGCCATGACGTCGAAGTAGGGCGTCTTCTTCTCGCGCGCCGTCTTCGCCAGGGCGAGGTCCATGTCCTTCACGTGCAGGTCCGAGATGCGGTCCGAGTGCGCGGCCACCCAGGCGACGACATCCGTACCCGTCCACGCCAGGTGCCCGATGTCGGGCCCGGCGGCCAGCAGCGACGACGGGATCGCGTCCAGCACGTGGTCGTACTCGGCCTCGGTCTCGATCCACGTGCCGACGTGGTTGTGCAGCGCGGGCGTCACGCCCTCGGCCGTGAGCACCTCCGCCGCCTCGCCGATGACGTTCACGACCCGATCGAGCCGCGCGGCGTCGAAGGCGTGACCGGAGGCCGCCGCCTCGTCGATGCGGGGTCGCCCCGGGGCCATGTCGGCCGCGAGGAACACGCGGTCGAGACCCAGGTACAGCGACTCCTCGGCCCGCCGACGGATGCCGTCGAACCAGCGGAAGTGCGCCTCGTCGTCACCCGTGTGGTCGCGCCCGAACTCCTCGGGGAGTCCGATGTGCACGTAGCCCGGTGTGACCTTCAGCCCGGAGTCCGCGACGACGCGGGCGTAGGACTGCAGCGTCTGGGTCGGCAGTACCTCGAGCATGACCGACGAGAACCCGGCGTCGCGCACCTGGCCGAGCACGGTCGGCTGGCGGGCGAGGAAGCTCGGTCGGTCGAACTCCCATCCGACGCTGCCGGGGTCGCCCGTCGAGTCGCCGAGCGACACGGTGATCCACTGGAGGGTGTTGAGCGAGAAGTGATCCCTGGTGAGCGCCATCGTGTCACTCCGTGATCTCGGCGACCCAGCGGGCCGTGTGGTGGGCACTGGCGACCGGGTCCATGCTGGCGCGATCGACCTCGATGATCACCCAGCCGTCCCACCCCTCGGGCAGCTGCTCGAGCGTGCCCCGCAGGTCGACCTGTCCGAGCCCGGGCTCGAGGTAGAGTCCGAGGTCGGTCGCCCGCTCGTAGCTCAGGCCCTCCTCGCGGCTGCGCCGCGCGAGTTCGAGGTCGAGATCCTTCAGGTGCAGATCCTGCACGCGGTCAGCCCAGCGCGCGATGGCATCCTTCGCGCTGATGCCCGCCCACTCCAGGTGGCCGATGTCGAAGGCCGCGCCAAGGCGCTGCGCGTCGATCGCGTTGAGCACGTGCTCGTACTCGTGCTGCGTCTCGATCCACGTGCCGACGTGGTTGTGCAGCCCGGGCTTCACGCCCTCGGCGTTCAGCACGTCGACGGCCTCGTCGATCAGATCGGTGAGCTCGTCGAGGCGATCCTGCGAGAAGTCGGCCCCGATGGCCGGCTTCTGCCAGCGGATCGCCGTCTGGTCGACCTCGGCGGCGAGGAAGATCGTGCCGATCCCGAAGTAGTTCGATTCCTCGGCCTTGCGACGCACGGCGTCGAACCAGTGGATGCGCTCGAAGGTGCCGCGCTCCAATCGGCCGCCGTGGTCGCTCGCCAGCGGCACCTGCACGTAGCCCGGGGCGAGGGTCAGCCCCGACTCCCGTACCATCGCCGCATAGTTCTGCAGGGTCTGCGTGTCGAGCACCTCCATCATCGTCGCCCCGAACCCGGCATCCCGGATCTCTCGGAGCACACCGGGGTACTCGGCGACGAACGCGGGATCGGCGAAGCGCCACAGGCTCGCGCTCTCCAGGTCTTCCGGGTCCTCCTTCACGTTGATCCACTGGATCGCATTGAGGGCGAACTTCAGGTCCTTCACGGCCATGGGAGGGGTCCTTTCGAGGGGCACGTCGGGGCGGTCACTTCAGCCCCGTGGCGGCGACGCCCTGGATGAAGTACTTCTGCAGGAAGAGGAACAGGATGAGGATGGGCAGCAGCACCACCATGGCGCCGGCCAGCAGCAGACCGAACGAGATGGTGTTGGAGGCCTGCGACGCGACCGAGAGGCCGACCGGCGCGGTGTAGGTGTCCTGCGACTGGGCGACGACGAGCGGCCAGAGGAAGTTGTTCCACGAGGTGAGGAACGACAGGATCGCGACGGTCGCGAGGCCGGGGCCGGTAAGGGGCAGGAAGACCCGGAAGAAGATCCGGCTCTCCCCCGCTCCGTCCAGGCGCGCTGCCTCCATGAGCTCGAACGGCACGCCGTGCGCGAACTGCCGCATGATGAACACGCACAGCGGCAGCACGAGCACCGGCAGGATGATCGCGATGAGCGAGTTCACCAGGCCCATCTGCACGACGATCACGAACTGCGGCACGAAGAGCGCCACGTACGGCACGATCATCGACGCGATCACGAGCGGGAAGACGAGGCCGCGTCCGCGGAAGCGCAGTTTCGCGAGCGCATACCCGGCCATCGCGCTGAAGAGCACGTTGCCCACGATCGCCACGCTCGAGACCACGATGCTGTTGAGCATGTAGGTGCCGAAGCCGCGGTCGGCGAACAGCTGGATGTAGTTCTGGATCTGGAAGGACTCCGGGAACCACGCCCCCGGGTTGCCGAGGAACTCGGCCTGCGTCTTGAACGATCCGAAGAACACCCAGACGAAGGGCAGGAGCATGAAGACGGTGATGACGGTGAGCGCCGTGTAGTTCAGCGCTTGACGCGTCGGAGACAGAGTTTTCAATGTTTCGGCCTCAGGATTCTGAACTGGACGATCGCGACGATTCCGACGAGCACGAGCAGCAGCACCGATCCCGCCATCGAGGCGGAGACGTTGCCGAACCCGAACTGCTCGTACACCCAGACGGCGATCGACTTGGTGGATCCGAGCGGGCCGCCCTTGGTGAGCAGGTACGGCTCTTCGAAGATGTTGAGGAAAGAGACCGTCTGCAGCACCGTGACGAGCAGTGTCGTCGGGCGCAGCAGCGGCAGCGTGATAGACCAGAGCCGGCGCCAGGCGCCCGCTCCGTCTGTCTGGGCGGCCTCGTAGATCTCCTCCGGTACGGCCTGGAGGCCGGCGAGGAAGAGGATCATGCAGGTTCCGGTCGTGCGCCACACGCCCATCATCACGACGGTGGTGACGGCCCAGCCCGGCTCGCCGAGCCAGTTCGGCGCCCCGAGACCCAGATCCGTGAGCGTCGTGTTCACCGGCCCCGTGATCGAGAAGGCGTACTGCCAGATCACGGCGGCGGCGACGATGTTGGTGATCACCGGCACGTAGGCCGCAGCCCGGAAGAAGTTGCGCAGACGACGGATGCCGTTGTTGAGCATGAGCGCCAGGGCGAGGCCGAGGGCCATGCTGATCGGCACGCAGATCACCACGAACATCACGGTGTTCAGGAACGCGCTCTGGAATCCGGGGTTGTTGATGATGTCGACGAAGCCCTGGAATCCGGTGAAGTTGACATTGAACGGATCGCGGATGTCGCGGGCGCTGATGTCGGTCAGGCTCGCCCCGATCGCGAGCACGGCGGGGATGCCCGTGAAGAGCAGGAAGATCGCGAGGAACGGGGCGAGGAACAGCCACGCGGTGGTGGCTTCGGCCCGCGATCCCTCGTGCACCTTCCTGATCCGTCGAGGACCGGTGCCTCGGGGGCGTCGCGAGGACGCCCCCGAGGTGACCATGGTGCGGGTCGCAGTGGTGGACATGATCGCGGTCAGTTACCCGTCCCGATGGACTCGGCCTGCGCCTGAGCCTCGTCGAGAGCGTCCTGCGCCGAGACTCCGCCGCGCACGACCTTCTCCATCTGCTCACCGATCACGGTGCCCACCTGGCTCCAGGTCGAGACCTTCGGCAGGGTGACGCCGGTCTCGAGACCGGCCTCGACCGTCTGCAGCAGGCGGTCCCCGGCCAGCGCCGGGTCGTCCCACGCCGACTTCACGGCCGGCATGTTCTTGAAGATCTCGAACCACTTGACCTGACTCTCAGGCTCCGACATGAAGCGGGCGAACTTCCAGGCCGCGTCCTTGTTCTCGGAGTCCGAGGGCACGAACCAGCTGCCGCCGCCGACCGTGGTCGCGGCGTCGCCGTCGGGGCCGACCGGCATCGTGGTGAGCGAGAGGTGCTCGTCCGCCCAGCCCTCTCCGTTCGCGTCGTCGAACCAGCCGACGAACCAGGGCCCGCCGTCGATGATCGCGGCGTTCTTGCCCGTGGTCGACCACGAGACCGTGTCGAGGAAGGCGGGGCCGTCGGGCGAGGCCAGGCCGTCGGCCATCAGGCCCGCCCAGTACTCGAGCGCCTCGACGTTCTCGGGCGAGTTGATCGTCCACGTCGAGAGGTCGTCGGAGATGAACCCACCGCCGTTCTGCTTCGCGAAGGTCAGCAGCTGGCGGGCGGTGTACGAGTCGTAGGCCGCGTAGAGCGCGAGCGGCCACTCGACACCGGAGGCCTTGAGGTCCTCGCCGAAGGTGCGCAGGCTGTCCCAGTCGGTGGGAGCCTCGGCACCCGCGGCCTCGGCCAGGTCGGTGCGGTAGATGACCATGTCGGCGTAGGCATACCACGGCACACCGTAGGCGACGTCGTCGTAGACCGAGTTGTCCCAGATGACCTCGAAGAAGTCGTCGGGGTCGACGAGGCCGTCGGGCACGGCGTCGAATCCTCCGGTCGAGATCAGCGACGACTGCGTCTCGGTGAACGCGTAGATCAGGTCGGGCACGGTGCCCGCGGTGATCGCCGCGGTCATCTTCGACGCGAACTCCGCTTCCGGGATCTGCGTCATGTTGATCTCGACGTCGGGGTTGTCCTTCGTGAACTCCTCGAACATCTGGGGCAGTTCGGCACCGTCGGCGCCCTGCGTCCAGATCTCCAGGGTTCCGGTCGCAGGCTTGTCGTCGACCTTCGTGGATGCGCCGGCGTCGCCGCCGCCGCTGTCGCCGCCGCGGCCGCAGCCGGTGAGCAGCAGGGCGCTGGACGTGACCAGCGCGATTCCGAGCATCGTCGCCCGGCGTCGCGAAGTGGTGTGGAAGTGCATCGCGATCATCTCCTTGGTGGGTAGGGGTACTGCAGGGTCAGAGGGAAGCGGCGACCGCGCGCGCGATGCGCACCGAGAGCGTGGCTCCGGTGAGCGTCGAGTTGCATGTCAACGCGGTCGGGATCACGCCGTTGCCGGCGAGATAGAGGTTGTCGAAGCCCCAGACACGGCCGTCGGTGTCGACGACGCTCGTGCCGTCGTCGTCGGGGGCCATCCGGACGGTGCCGGTGTAGTGCAGGGATGCCCCGGGGGGCTGCACCTCGCGGTCCTCGGTCGGGAAGTCCCCGATCACGGCCGCTGCCGTCCGCTGCACTTCCTGGGTGCGACGGATCTCCTCGAGGTCGGCGCCGGAGTACGAGAAGTGCACGGTCATGTGCGGCATACCGAGGGCATCCGTCAGCTCGTCGGAGAACTCGATGCGGTTCTCGGCGCGGATCTCGGTGGCGCAGTACCAGCCCACGCTGAGCTTGTGGCGCCCCTCGAACTCGCGCTCCATGAGCTGGCCGTGCGCGGGGCGGGCGGCACCGATCGACGGGCTCCAGAACGAGCCGATGAACGGTTCCCCCGCGGGCGGCTGGATGATGTCGGCATCCGTCAGGCCGAAGCGGGAGGCGTCGATGTCGACCTCGCCATCGATCGTCGCATGCTCGTTGAGGTAGGCGCCGAGGGCGGTGGGGCGGATGCCGGAGGCCCAGAGCAGCTGCGGAGTGCGCAGCGCGTCTCCCGCGATCAGCACCTGCGCGCCCCGCGCGGTCGATTCCTCGCCGGTGACGAGGTCGCGGTAGGCGAGGCCCGTGACACGCGAGCCGTCGTGGTCGATCCGGTGCACCAGCACGCCGCTGCGCAGCGTGACGTTCGGCTCGCTGCCGTCGAACACGAAGGGGGCGATGTCCCGCGGACCGGTGCGCGCGAAGGGTTCGCCGACGCGCGGCACGCCGCCCATGGGCATGTACCCGAACTCGCGAGCGGGATCGGGACTCGGCACGGCCTCGCGGAGGGCCGCGAAAAGTGGCTTCTCGAACGGGTTCGGCACGCCCGCAACGAGGGGACCGACGTACGTGCGCAGCAGACCGCGCGCCGTCTCGAGGTCGGCATCCCACTCCGCACGCGGCAGGAAGGCGGGGATCTCCTCGGCGTAGGGCCAGGGGGTCGCGGCCGTCCAGTGCACACCCATCCCCCCGATGTTCCAGGCCACGGATGCCCCGGGGAAGGCGGCGAAGTTGTGTCCGAAGAACGCGGCGGGGAACACGCCGGACGACTCGGGATCCCAGCCGTCCCCCTCGATCGCGCTCATCGAGACCGCGTCCTTGACGTACTCGATCTGGCGCGCGCGGCGCATGAGGTCGTCGTACGAGGCGTTCATCGCGCTCTCGTCGGCCTCGACGAGGTGCTCGCCCGGCACGGAGGTGATCTCGCGGCCGGCTTCGAGCACCAGGATCGTGGCCTCGGGCACCTGCCGGTGCACCTGCTGCGCGATGATCGCGCCGTTCGGACCGGTACCGACGATCACGAGGTCGAAGCTGTCAGTCATCTGTGTTCCTTCTGTTCTGCGTTGAATCAGGAGACGGGCGAGTGCCGGCGGTCAGCGTGCGGGGGTATCGACCCACCGCTGCTCGTCGGCGGCGATCAGCACGGCCTCGGTGAGTTGAGCGGCGCGCACCCCGTCGTCGAAGGTGGGCAGGCCGTCGGGCTCCTCACCGCGGATCGCCGCATAGGCGTCGGAGACGAAACCGTTGAAGGCGTCCTGATAGCCCTGCGCGTGACCGGCGGGAACGGCCGAGAACCGGGCGACTCCGGGGTGAGCGGTCTGCGGGTCGCGGAAGAGGTGCCTGCTGCCCTCGCGCTCCCCGATCCACAGTTCCTCCGGGCGTTCCTGGTCGAAGCGGATGCTCGCCTGCGCACCGTGAAGTTCGAGGGTGAGGGAGTTCTTGCGGCCGGCGGCCATCTGAGAGATCAAGAGGGTGCCGATCGCACCCGATTCCATCTCGACGAGGATCGACACGGCGTCCTCGTTGGTGACGGCGCGCCCGGCACGCTCGGCGTAGACGCGACGAGTACGGGCGGTGAGGCGCACGATCCGCTCCCCCGCGACGAACTCGAGCAGGTCGCACAGGTGCGAGCCGATGTCGGCGAACGCGCGCGAGGGTCCGCCGTCGGCCGAGGTCACGCGCCAGTCGTCGTCGCCGGGCAGGAGCATCCAGTCCTGCAGGTATCCGCAGTCCACCGTGAGGAGGTCGCCGATCTCGCCGGCGGCGACACGTGCGCGAGCCTCCCGCACCATCGGGTGGTACCGGTAGACGAAGGGCACCGCGGCGACCACGCCGTGCTCGGCGGCCGCGGCCGCGAGGGCGCGCGCGTCGTCGACGTGGGTGGCGAGCGGCTTCTCGCAGATCACGTGCACGCCCGCCTCGATCACCGCACGGGCGAAGGCGGCGTGGGTGGCGTTGGGCGTGCACACGTGCACCACGTCCACGCCCTGGGTGAGGAGTTCGGCGAGATCATCGGCGGCGCGTTCGATCCCGAGGTCCTGGGCGGCGGCGACGGCCCGCTCCCGCGAGGAACTCGCGAGCACTGCGGTGGCGGCACCGGCGGCGCGCGCTGCGCGGCTGTGCACCTGGGCCATGAATCCTCCGCCGAGGAATCCGGATCGGATCGTCCCGACGCCGGTAGCTGTGACGTCCGTTGTCATGTCGATGATTCTGACACGAGCGCTCCCACTTTTGCTAGATCTTCGTCAAAAGATTTTTCTTACGCGTCAGATCTCCTTCGGCTGAGCAATGGAAGTCCTGTGATTTACTGACCCCTATGAGTGATGCGGAACGCAACCTCCCGAACGCCTCGACGGGCGCGGGTGACATCTTCCAGCTCCTGCTGGACGGTCAAGCCCGCACCAAGGCCGACCTCGTCCATCTCACCGGCCTCGCCCGTTCCACCGTGTCGGCGCGCGTCGATGCGCTCCTCTCCGCCGGACTGCTCGTCGCCGCAGGCGAGGCCGCCTCCACCGGCGGCCGACCCCCGTCGCGCGTGGCCTTCAACCCGCGCGCGGGCCTCGTCCTCGCCGTCGACCTCGGCGCCTCCCACGCCACGGTCGCCATCGCCGACCTCGGCGGAAGGATCCTCGGCTCCACCACGCATCCGCTCGACATCGCCGGCGGCCCCGAGCCCGTGCTGAATCGGATGCTCGTCGAAGCCGAGAGCCTCCTCTCCGACCTCGAGACGCCGACGAGCGCGCTCGTCGGCGTCGGGATCGGCGTGCCCGGCCCGGTGGAGCACTCCACCGGCCGCCCCTACAACCCGCCGATCATGCCGGGATGGGACCGCTTCGACATTCCCGAGTACGTGCAGCGCACGTTCGACGTGCCGGTGCTCGTCGACAACGACGTGAACGTGCTCGCCCTCGGCGAGCAGACCACCAGCTTCCCCGACACCACCGATCTCATCTTCGTGAAGGTGGCCACCGGTATCGGTGCCGGCATCATCGCGGGAGGCCGGCTGCAACGCGGCGCGCAGGGCTCGGCCGGCGACATGGGGCACGTCCGCGTGCCCCACTCAGCCGAGTCCACGCACGCCGCCGACGAGGAGCGCGACCTCGAGGACCTCGCCAGCGGCAGCGCGATCGCCGCGTCGCTGCGCGCGCAGGGCATCGACGCCGAGACCAGCCGAGACGTGACCGAGCTGGTGCGAGCGGGAAACACCGCGGCGATCGAAGCGCTGCGCCAGGCCGGCCGTGACGTCGGCGAGGTGCTCGCCACCGTCGTGAACCTGCTCAACCCGTCGATCGTCGTCCTCGGCGGCAGCATCGCGCGAGCGGGCGAACACCTGCTGGCCGGCGTCCGCGAGGTCGTCTACCGCCGCTCGATCCCCCTCGCCACGCAGCACCTCGCCATCGTGCAGTCCCCGACCGGGGAGCGCGCCGCGGTGCTGGGCGCGGCGATCATGGTCGCCCGCGAGGTGCTCTCCCCCGCCAACGTCGACGCGCGCGTCGCGGCGTCGTCCCGATAGTGTGGCCGGGTGACAGCGCCGGAATCCGCATCCGCATCGCCCTATGAGCGCGCGCTCGGCGAGCGCATCTCCGAGCTCCACCCGAAGACCGCCTGGTACTTCCGCACGATCCCGGAGGGCCACGTCGGCATCGGCACCGGGGTCTTCACCCGGGCCGGGTCGCGGCATCGCTGGCTCCGGCCCGTGTTCCGCATCGCAGAAGCCCTGGGCGTCGCCTTCGCCGGGTGGGAGCGCGACGTGCCGTTCCGCATCGAGAACCGCACGATCGGCGGCACCGCCGTCGCGGTACGATATCTCGACCTCCCCGGCCGCACCTGGGTCATGCCCGACACCGTCTCGCTCGGCGCGAACCGCATCCTCCGCAACGAGATCGGTCCGCACCGCACCGTCGTGACCACCTTCGACATCGATGTGCGGGACGGCGCGGTCGTGCTCACCATCCGGCGGGTCGGGATGCGGTTCGGCCGACTGCGCATCGCCGCTCCGCGGATCGTGCGTCCACGCATCGCGCTCGTCGAACGCTGGGACGACGGTCGGGAGCAGCACCACGTGAACATGACGATCGACGCGCCGCTCCTCGGTCGCGTCTACGAGTACACCGGCTACTTCGACTACGCGATCGAGAGCGACACCGCATGACCGCGCCCCTTCCCCCCGGCCCCGTCGTCATCGGCGGCTCCACGGGGTTCATGGGCCGGCACCTCGTTCCCCGCCTGCGATCCGCCGGACGGGAGGTCATCACGATCTCGCGATCCGGAGCAGACATCACCTGGGGCGACCAGCGCGCGATCGATCGCGCCGTCGACGGCGCGTCCCTCGTGATCGGCTTGGCCGGCAAGAGCGTGAACTGCCGATACACCCCGGAGAACCGTGCCGAGATCTTCCGGTCCCGGCTCGACACCACCTCGTCGCTGAGCTCGGCGATCGCCGGGGCGACGGCCCCGCCGCCCCTGTGGATCAACTCCTCGACCGCGACGATCTACCGCCATGCCGAGGATCGACCGATGACCGAGTCATCCGGGGATCTCGGCGCCGGTTTCTCGGTGGAAGTGGCGAAGGCCTGGGAACGCGCTCTGTTCGCCGATGATCTGCCGCGCACCCGACGGGTCGCGCTGCGCAGCGCCATCGTGCTCGGGCACGGCGGTGTGCTCGCTCCCCTCGAACGCCTGGCGCGACTCGGGCTGGGTGGTGCACAGCACGACGGTCGCTGGCCCGTCAGCCGGGCGCGCCGTGCCGCCGGTACCGGCCACTTCCCGGGAGCACTCCACGGCACGCAGAAGTTCAGCTGGGTGCACGTCGACGACGTCGCCCGGATCATCGACTTCCTCGAGGTCAGCCCCTCGATCGAGGGCCCGGTGAACGCGGCCTCCCCGAACCCCTCGGACAACGCCGGGTTCATGGCCACCGTGCGCCGAGCGCTCGGCGTCGGCTTCGGGCCGCCGCTCCCCCGATGGATGCTCGAACTCGGCGCCGTCGGCATCCGCACCGAGACCGAGTTGGTCCTGAAGAGCCGCTGGGTCATCCCCGAGAAGCTGACGACCGCCGGATTCGCCTTCGCCTATCCGGAGCTCGAGGGCGCGGTCCGCGAATCCTTCTCTCGCACGTCGCGCAGCGCCGGCTCCAGCTCGGGGAAGGCGAAGGAGTAGCCGGCGTCCACGAGCACTCCGGGAGCGATCCACCGACTGTTGAGCACCAGATCCGGCTCGGCGCGCAGCACCCACATCGCCGGCTCCAGCATGAACCGCCACGAGGGCAGCCCGATCGGCATCCCGACGACACGGCGCAGCGCCCGCATCAGACCGCGGTTCTCCACGACCCCCGGTGCCGACATGTTCACCGCGCCCGAGATGCCCGCATCGTCGCGGATGAACCGCACGGCACCCACGAGGTCGTCGATGTGGATCCAGCTGAACCGTTGATGCCCACGGGACCGCCGTCCCAGCGGCTTCCGCGGCTCGGTCGGGTGCGGGCCGATACCGCGATAGCGCCGGTGCGGGAACCACCAGCCGTCGAACTGCGGCCCGCCGACGCCGAAACGAGCGAGGCGGAAGAGCAGAGCCGGCGCGGGACCGTCGCCGACCACGAAGGTGATCCGCAGCGCCACGCGCCTCGTCGACGGCAGATCGCCCCGGAACAGCTCGGTCTCCCAGGCCCGGGTCACGTCCGGCAGGAAACCGGTGTCGCGTTCGGTGTCGGCCTCGGTCTGCGCACGGTCGAGCGCGTAGCGGTAGACCGCTGCGCTCGACGCGTTCATCCAGACGGCGGGCGGATGCTCGGCTCGCGCGATGGCGTCGTGGAGCGCGCGGGTCGTGTCCACGCGCGACTGCAGGATCTCCTCGCGATTGCGATCGGTGAACCGTGCGTTGATGCTCTTGCCCGCGAGGCCGATGACCAGGTCCGCGCCGTCGACGAGGCGCAGGATCGACGAGGGGTCGTCCCAGCGGGCGTCCGGACCGTGGCGGCCGATCACGCTCACCGCGTAGCCGTCGTCCTCGAGCGCCCGGGTCAGCGCCGTGCCCACGAATCCGCTGCCGCCGCCGATGACGGCACGCTTCACCCGATCGGACCCCGTCATGTCAGACTCCGTCCTGGCCGTGTTCGTCGGATTGATTCCTACGCTTCTCGATCTCCTGGCGCAGGCGCCACTCCTCGATCTCGCGGTCGAGGTCGGCGATCTGCTGCTCGGTCGTGCGGGTGTCGCGGGGCGGCGCCGGGGGTGCCGCGGCACCCGCCGACGGCGCCGTGCGAGGGGCCCGCCGCAGACGCGGGATGGCGATCCCCGCGTCGCCGTAGTCCCGACCGAGGCCGAACCAGAGCAGCGCTCCGAGGAGGGGCAGCAGGATCACCACGATCAGCCAGACGAGGCGGGGCAGGAACCGCACCTGCGAGTCATCGCGCCGCACGATGTCGACCACCGCGCCGATCGTCAGCGCGATGGTGAGGATCGTGAACAGGAACGGCATGAACTCAGAGTAGATCAGGGAAGCAGGTGCCCGGCAGCCCGGAACAGCTCGTACCACTCCTCGCGGCTGAGTTCGACGTCCGCGCCGGCCGCGGCATCCGTCACTCGCTCGGGCGTCGTGGTGCCGAGCACGACCTGCATACGCGCCGGATGACGGATGATCCACGCCGTCGCGATCGCGATAGGCGTCACGCCGTGCGCGGCGGCGAGCCGGCCGATGACCGCGTTCAGCTCGGCGTACTGCGGGTTGCCGAGGAAGACGCCGGTGAAGAAGCCGCCCTGGAACGGCGACCACGCCTGGACCGTGATGCCGTTGATGCGGCAGTACTCGACGATCCCCCCGCCGTCGCGCACGACGCTCTGTTCCTCGGCCGCCATGTTCATCGCGATCGGCTGGGCGATGATGGGCGCGTGCGTGATCGAGAGCTGCAGCTGATTCGCGACGATCGGCTGGCGCACAGCGGTGCGCAGCAGGTCGATCTGGCGCGGCGTGTGGTTCGACACCCCGAATGCCCGCACCTTGCCCGCGGCTTCGAGCTCGTCGAACGCGCGCGCGACCTCCTCGGGTTCGACGAGCGCGTCCGGGCGGTGCAGCAGCAACACATCGAGGCGGTCGGTGCGCAGCGCACGCAGCGATCCCTCGACCTGGGTGACGATGTGCTCGTACGAGAAGTCGAACATCCCCTTGTCCGGCACGATGCCGCACTTGGTCTGCAGCACGATCTCATCGCGCTCGGCCGCCGTGAGGCGCAGGGCGGCGGCGAACCGGGACTCGCAGTGGTGCATGCGTCCGCCATAGATGTCGGCGTGGTCGAAGAAATCGATCCCGGCGGCGCGCGCCGTGTCGTACAGCGAACGGATGTGGGCGTCGTCCTTGTCGTCGATGCGCATCATCCCGGCGACGACGGCGGGTGCGGTGGTGGTTCCGAAAGGCACGGTCTTCATGGCGCCACGATATCGCGGCAGCGGGCGCCCGCGTCAGTGGTCAGCGGCCCGAGCTCAGGTCGGGGAGGAGGGATGCCGGCGAGCGATCGAGCGCTTCGGCGATGCGGGCCAGGTCGACGACGCTGATGTCGGCCTGCGCGTCGAGCTTGCGACGTAGGGTGGAGTAGGCGATCCCGGACTGCGCGGCGAGCCATCTCTTCGAGCGCTGGCTCTCGCGCAGGGCGGAGACGATCGCGGATGCTACCAATTGTCGATCATCTGCCGTCACACGTAGACAGTATCCTCCCGATTGACGACATGCAACACCGCATGTGTCCAATATGACGGCATACTGCAGCCATGGCGGTGCTATCGTGACTCGTGTGAAGACATCAGCGGAGCTGTTCAACGCGGCCGTGGGTCGTCAACTGCGAGCCGAGATCGCCGCGGCCGGGAGCAGCATCGCCGCCATGGCGCGCGATGCGGGAGTCGCGCGGAGCGCGCTCGACAACTACGTCACCGGCAAGCGCGCGATCCCCGTACCGGTCGTCTACACCGTCTGCGCCATCATCAACGTCGCCCCGCATCTCGTCCTCGCACGTGCGGAAGAGCGCTTGAGCGCCGACACCGCGAGCAGCCCCGCCACGATCACGCCCCTGCGCCCCCGTTCCGATGTCGCACCCCTCGGCCAGGATGTCCCTGAAGTCGCCTTCGACTCCTCGCTCCCGCACGATCGCGACACCGACGACCTCTACTCGTAGGAACGACATGGACCCGCAGCTCCTCCGCCTCGCCGAGGAGCGCGGTCTGCGCATCGTCGAACGCTCCGGGCCCACGCGTGGAGGCTTCGACCCAGCGCGCAGCATCATCCGCGTCGAACCCGGCATGAGCGCCCGCACGACCCGCAGCGTCCTCGCCCATGAGCTCGGGCACGCGACGCTGCGTCACGCGCCGACGACGCACACGCGCCTGCGCGCCCGCCAGGAGCGTCAGGCCGATGCGTGGGCCGCGCGCCTCCTCATCTCCCCGCAGGCGTACGCGGCCGCCGAGCATCTCCGCGGGCCGCATCCGGCGAGTCTCGCGTTCGAGCTCGACGTCACCGTCGAGCTCGTCGCCGCGTACCAGGCGCTCCTGCGGCGCGCTGATTGAATGAGCACATGGCTTTCCTCGCTCCGCCCGCTCCCGTCACTCTCACCGGCCGCCTCGTCGAGCTGCGACCTCTCGACCCGTCGTACCGCGACGCCCTGATCGAGGCGGTCGAAGAGGGCGATCTCTGGCAGGCTGCGTGGTACACCTCGGTGCCGGCGCCCGACGGCGTCGCCGCGGAGATCGACCGCCGGCTCGACCTCTGCGCGAAGGGCGAGATGATCCCGTTCGTGGCCGTCGACGCGGCCGGTCGTGTCCTGGGCATGACCTCCTACTACGACCTCGCCGCAGACGTGCCGCGCCTGCACATCGGGTACACGTGGAACCGCCCGTCCGCCCACGGCACGGGCACGAACGCGGAGTCGAAGCTGCTGCTGCTGCGCCACGCCTTCGAGACGCTCGGCGTCTTCCGCGTCGGACTCACGACCCAGTGGGTCAATTTCCAGTCCCGGGCGGCCATCGAGCGCCTCGGCGCCAAGCAGGACGGCGTCATGCGCGCGATATCGCGCTACCGCAACGGCGCACTCCGTGACAGCGTCGAATACTCGATCATCGAGCCGGAGTGGCCCGCCGTGCGTGCGAACCTCGAGATGCGGTTGTCGCGCCGGGCCTGAGGGCGCCGGCGCTGATCCGGGTCAGTCGGTGGACGGGCCCGACCAGTTCTTCGAGCGCCGCGTGGCCGAGCCGCGCTCGCGCATCACGAAGGCCAGCGACAGCATCGTGATCAGGAGCCCCGCGACGAAGATGATCGCCTGGTAGTCCTCGGCGGTCTGCGCGAAGGCCATGAGGTAGATCCCTCCGAGGAAGAGGATCAGGAAGAGAATGAAGCTGAGGATCACGGGATCTCCTGTCGTAGCGGCCGCCCCTCCAGCCTACCGTCCGTAGCGCAGGGCACCGCTCAGCGGAAGCCCCTTCGCGTGCCCGGCATCCGCTGGTCTACTCGGGATCATGGACACCGCGCTCACCGCCCTCGCCATCACCTGCACGCTCAAGCCCTCCCCCGCCGAATCGAGCTCCGACCTGCTCGCGACGCAGATCCTCGACGCGCTGGCCGACCACGGGGTCACCGGAGACCTGGTGCGCGCCGTCGACATCGCCGTGAAGCCGGGCGTCGAGACCGACATGGGCGACGGCGACGAATGGCCGGCCATCCGCGAGAAGGTGCTCGGTGCCGACATCCTCGTGCTCGTGACCCCGACGTGGATGGGGCAGCACTCGAGCGTCGCCCAGCGGGTGCTCGAGCGCCTCGATGCCGAGCTCGCCGAAACGGATGCCGAGGGGCGCCCGATCCTCTTCGACAAGGTCGCGATCGCCGGAATCGTGGGCAATGAGGACGGTGCGCACCACATCGCCGCGATCCTCTTCCAGTCGCTCAACGACGTCGGGTACACGGTGCCCGCCCAGGCATCGGTCTACTGGAACGGCGAAGCGATGCAGGGTGTCGACTACAAGGATCTCGACGAGACGCCCGAGAAGGTCGTCGAGACGATCACGACCGCGACGCGGAACGCCGCCCACCTCGCCCGCGCTCTGAAGGTGAGCGCCTACCCGGCCGGCTGAACGTCACCACCTCGTCACGGCGAGAGCGCTCGACCGAGAGCCCTGAGAGCTCCAGACGCCGGAACACGCGCTTCGGCAGATCCGGCAGCCCGCGCTCCACGCCGCGCGCAGGTTTCACGAGCCCCAGGAGCAGAGACAGGTCGACGCCGTCGGCGCGCACCTCGATGCGCGCGTAGTCGCTGCGCGGTCTCCAGAGCAGATGGTCGAGGTCGCGATAGGCGATGCGATGGTGCACCGAGCCGACCGCGAGGCGCAGCTCGTCGTTTCCGAAGGCGATGACGGTGGGAACGGACCGACGCCGTGCGAGGGCGGTGAACACGACGTACACGGGCAACCCGACGATCAGGCCCAGCGCGACGATCACGATACGGGGCCCCAGCCTCATCGCGAGATCGTCGAACGCGACCATCAGCACGAACGCCACGAGCCCGGCCGGTACCACCATCCCGATGATCGCCAGGGTCAGCGCGCGCATACGCATCTCTACCGCCTCGACGTGCAGCTCCGAGCCGTCGCCGCTGGGCGCACGCTCCCAGGTGCGCGGAACGGCGGGGGGACGCTTCGCGGAATCCCGATGGCCCATCGCCGAGGTCACGCGTGAGAGCAGTCCGAGCCAGATCCATCCCGCCGCAGGGATCGCGGACATCTGCAGCACCACCACGACCGCGCGCACCGGTTCGGGCAGCGTTCCGAGCCAGGGGCCGGCGAACTCGACCACGACGATCATGAATGCGGCGAGGACGACCGCGACCCCGATGTGCAGGGGAACACCCGTGCGGGGCGGCATCCGCAACGTCAGGCCCACGAAGGCGAAGCCGAAGCACCACCCGCCCACCAGCATGAGGAGGAACGGGAAGAAGCTCAGGTCATCGCCGGCCAGGGTCGCCGCGAGGGCGGTGGCGAGGAGGACGACTCCCCAGAAGAGCGGACGGCGCAGCACGGGACAAGCCTAGGATCAAGCCCGCCCCGTGCCGCGCCTGCGATCAGCTCCGGCGCGCGCGGCGCACCGCCATCGTCGCCGCTCCCGCGAGCAGCAGCATCACCCCGAACCCGGCGGCGTACCAGGGCACGTCGCCTCCGGTGATCGCGAGGCCGGCGCCGGCCTGGCCGGCCGCGTTCCCGCCGGTCGCGGGCGGGGTCGTGTCACCGGGGGTGACGGGTGCGGTGATGGTCACGGCGGCGGATGCCGTCCCGGTGAGCAGATTCTCATCGGGGTCGACGGCGGAACCGGCCGCGCCGTTGGTCAGCGTGCCGACGTCGGCGGCGCGCACCTCGTACGACACGGTGCAGGTG
The DNA here is from genome assembly GCF_044748385.1 of Microbacterium sp. NPDC090003. Classification (NCBI taxonomy): domain Bacteria; kingdom Bacillati; phylum Actinomycetota; class Actinomycetes; order Micrococcales; family Microbacteriaceae; genus Microbacterium; species Microbacterium sp. NPDC090003. The sequence goes on along the minus strand of NZ_JBIVFW010000002.1, from coordinate 335,067 downwards.
AGGACGTCGCCGGGGGCGAGCGTCACGGGTGCGGCCGTATCGCAGTCGAGGTCTCCCAGCGGAGCCGACCCCGAGAAATCGGTGTCCGTCAGCGTGACGTCGGAGAGGGTCATGGCGCCCGTGTTCGTCGCGGTGAGCGTGTAGAGCACGTCGTCGCCGACCGCGGCGGTCGGTACCGATACGGTCTTGGTCACGGCGAGAGCGGATTCGCCCTCGACCGCGACGAGAGCGGTCGACGCGGCGGATGCCGACGACACCGTGGTGTCGGCGATCAGCGCCGTCGCGACGGCTTCGTTGCTCACCCCGCCGGCATCGACATCGGCCTGCGTGATCTCGTACGGCGCCTGGCACGTCGTGCTCTCGCCGACCGCCAGCGCTGTGACGGGGCACACGATCTCGCCGAGCTCGCCCGAACCCGAGAACGCCGTCTCGTCGATCGCCAGGCCGTCGACCGGGAGGTCGCCGTCGTTCGTGACCGCGAAGTCGTATACGACCGTGTCGCCCACGGCCGCGGTGGTCGGAGTCACGGTCTTCACCAGGCCCAGCGACGCCGCCTTCGCGGTGTTCGTGACCGTGCAGTCGACGGCGTCACCGGCGACCAGGGCGAGCTGCTGGCTCGTGTCGGCACCATCCGGCAGCACCGTCGTGCTGGCCGCGTTCGCGTTCGTGCACGCCCAGTCGGCGTCGTAGTAGTCCACCGGGCTCGGCGACCCCGCCGCCGGCGCTTCGGAGAGGGTGAGCGGGCCGCTCGGGATCACCGGGACGACGTCGGTCGACGCCGAATCGGAGGCGCCCGTCGACGCGGTCGCCAGGAGCGGACCCTCGCTCGAAGCGACGCTCAGGTCGAAGGAGTCGGCGGGATCGACACGACCGACCACCTGCTTGTCGACCGAGACGCTCGCGGTGCGGATGCCGAAGCCGAGACCCTCGCGCTCCCCACGGGAGTACATGTAGAGAGTGCCGGAGATCGATGTCGCCGACGGCGCGGCGAGGATCGAACCGTATGCCGAGGATGATCCCGCAGCACCCGGGTAGCACCAGACGTTCGCTGTGCCGTTGCCGTTCAACGGCATTGCGCATCCGCCCCCGGTCGTGATCGTCGGATAGCTGTCGATCAGGGTGAGAGGAGTGTTGGAGGACCAGTTGATGAACTCGCCGAGGAAGCCGGTCGCGGCATCCGTCGTCTCCGGTGCCGCCGTGACGAGGTCGTAGCCCGTCACCGGAGTACCGTTCAGCGATACCTGGAAATTGGTGATGTTGATCTGAACGCCACCATTGGGCTGGCCGGCCGATGAATAGAGGAACGGGCTTCCCGGGATGCCGTTGTAGTAGCCGGGTACTCCGACGACGAAGGGAGGAGTTGTTGCGGGCACAGCCGCTACCGCGCGCGTCGTCCACCCGGGCACCGGGCGCTCGGTCACCGTGTACGACACGTCGTAGGCGCCGAGCGACATCTCGAACTGCTGGCCTTCTGCCGTCAGGCCGACAGCCGAGTCGTAACCGGCGAAGTCGAGCCAACAGATCGAGTCGGGGAACTTCCCGCCCCCGTCCGGGTTGGCATACCCGCAACTCGACTCGATCGGAGCGGCAGAAGCCGGGGCCGCTGCGACTCCCGTGAACAACATGGCCAACAGTGCTGCTGCGCCGGCGAAGGCCGACATTTTCTTGACGCTCACTGGCGCTCTCCCCTGGGTGAAGGTGGGCAGCGTCCCATCAACGCTCCCCTTCAAGAGACGCCGAGACGGCCCGTTCATTACGCGCATCTGTCGGATACCGATGCGCGTTATCGCCGGCGCATCGCGTTCTTTCGAATCCCCCGCGATATACCGGCGGCTCACTCTATAGGACAGGAAGTGTCGAGTTCGAGGGGTACGCCACACTTCATCCGCAATTTAATTTGAACGTTGATTCAGTCTTGGCGCGCAGACGCGATGCGGGTGTAAATTGCCGAGATGGAGCCGTTGCGCGTAGGGCTCGTCGCAGATCCGGCTTCACCCACGGCCGTGGCTCGTCGGATGACCGACCTCGCGCCGCCGATCACCGCCGAGGCCGTCGGCTGGACGGTCGAGCTCGTCAGCGAACCGTTCACCCTCGGATCCGAAGATGTCGACATCGCCGTGGCTCGACTCGGCGGGCACGCGGAGCAGAACGGGTGGGATCTCGTCATCGGTGTCACCGAGCTCCCGCTGCGCGCCGACGACGGCCGTTATCTGCTGGCGGCGATCGATGCACGGCGCCGGTCCGCGGTGCTGTCACTGCCCGCTCTGGGCGGCGTGAGGGTGCAGACGCGCGCACGCCACGCCGTGCGAGGGCTCATGGATGAGATGGCCGAACCCGCTACGCGCGAGGATCAGCGCCTGCCGCTCCCCCGGATCAGCGCCCGCGGGCGCCTGCTCATGGGCATGGTGCTGGCCAACCGCCCATGGATGCTCGCCGCGGGGCTCAAGTCGGCATTGGTCGCCGCCCTGGCGACAGGCGCCGTGGCGACGATCGAACCGACGGTGTGGTCGCTCGCGATCTCCCTGTCGGGCTGGCGCCTGACGGCGGCGATGGTCGCCTCCATCGCCATCCTCATCGCCTGGATCGTGATCGACGGCGAGCTGTGGGACCGCCCCGAGGACGACTCACCCGCGTCGCGGGAGAGATCCCGGCTCTACAACACCTCAACGATTCTGACTCTCACCGTGGGGATCGTCATCTGCTATCTGGCCCTGTACGCCGTGAACCTCGCCTGGGCGCTCTTCGTCCTCGATACGGCCGTGATGAGCGACGCCCTCGGCCGCGCCGTCGCGATTCCTGACCTGTTCGTGCTCACGTGGTTCGTCGCGTCGGCCGCGACGCTCGGCGGGGCACTGGGCACCGGCTTGGAGTCGGACGATTCGATCCGCGCCGCCACCTACTCGAAACGCGAGGAAGAGCGGCGCGCTCGCCTGGCCGGCGAGCGCGCCTGAATCGATCACGAGCGCGCCTGAACCGATCAGGCGAGATGATCACCGAGCGGACCGAGCCGCACCACAGGACTCAGAAGTCCCAGTCGTCGTCTTCCGTCGCCTCGGCCTTGCCGATGACGTAGGAGGATCCGGAACCCGAGAAGAAGTCGTGGTTCTCGTCGGCGTTCGGCGACAGGGCCGACAGGATCGCCGGGTTCACGTTCGTGACCGTCGACGGGAACATCGCCTCGTAGCCGAGGTTCATGAGCGCCTTGTTGGCGTTGTAGTGCAAGAACTTCTTGACGTCCTCGGTCAGCCCGACGCCGTCGTAGAGGTCCTGCGTGTACTGCACCTCGTTGTCGTAGAGCTCGTAGAGCAGCGAGAAGGTGTAGTCCTTCAGCTCGTCGCGGCGCTCCTGCGTCTCGTTCTCGAGACCCTTCTGGAACTTGTATCCGATGTAGTAGCCGTGCACCGCCTCGTCACGGATGATGAGACGGATGAGGTCGGCCGTGTTCGTCAGCTTCGCCTTCGAGGACCAGTAGATCGGCAGGTAGAAGCCCGAGTAGAACAGGAACGACTCGAGCAGGGTCGAGGCGATCTTGCGCTTGAGCGGGTCGTCGCCCTGGTAGTAGTCCATGATGATCTGAGCCTTCTTCTGAAGGTTCGGATTCTCGGTCGACCACCGGAACGCCTCGTCGATCTCCTTCGTCGACGCGAGCGTCGAGAAGATCGAGGAATAGCTCTTCGCGTGCACCGACTCCATGAACGCGATGTTGGTGTACACCGCCTCTTCATGCGGGGTGATCGAGTCGGGGATGAGCGACACGGCGCCCACGGTGCCCTGGATCGTGTCGAGCAGCGTGAGACCCGTGAAGACGCGCATCGTCAGAAGCTGCTCTTCGGGGGTCAGCGTGTTCCACGACTGGATGTCGTTCGACAGCGGCACCTTCTCGGGCAGCCAGAAGTTGTTCACCAGACGGTTCCAGACCTCGAGGTCCTTGTCGTCTTCGATGCGGTTCCAGTTGATCGCCTGCACGCTGTCGACCAGCTTGAGCGGAGGGTGAGGAGTCATGTTCGTCGTTTCTCGATCGTCGGGGTCACTGAGCCTGTCGAAGTGTCAGAGCATGCAGGAGACGCACTCGGTCATGTCGGTGCCCTCGAGCGCCATCTGACGCAGACGGATGTAGTAGATCGTCTTGATGCCCTTGCGCCATGCGTAGATCTGGGCCTTGTTGATGTCGCGCGTCGTGGCGGTGTCCTTGAAGAACAGCGTCAGCGACAGACCCTGGTCGACGTGCTGCGTCGCCGCGGCGTAGGTGTCGATGACCTTCTCGTAGCCGATCTCGTATGCGTCCTGGTAGTACTCGAGGTTGTCGTTCGTCATGAACGCCGCCGGGTAGTAGACGCGACCGAGCTTGCCTTCCTTGCGGATCTCGATCTTCGACGCGATCGGGTGGATCGACGACGTCGAGTTGTTGATGTACGAGATCGAGCCGGTCGGCGGCACCGCCTGCAGGTTCTGGTTGTAGATGCCGTGCTCCTGGATGGAGGACTTCAGGGCCACCCAGTCGGCCTGCGTCGGGATGTGCTTGCCCGCGAAGAGCTCCTTGACCTTCTCCGTCGCCGGCACCCACTCCTGGTCGATGTACTTGTCGAAGAACGTGCCCGAGGCGTACGTCGAGTCCTCGAAGCCGTCGAACGCCTGCTTGCGCTCGATCGCGAGGTTGTTCGAGGCGCGGAGCGCGTGGAACAACACCGTGTAGAAGTAGATGTTCGTGAAGTCGATGCCCTCTTCGGAGCCGTAGTAGACGTGCTCGCGAGCGAGGTAGCCGTGCAGGTTCATCTGGCCGAGGCCGATGGCGTGCGAGCGGTCGTTGCCGTCTTCGATCGAGCGCACCGAGCGGATGTGGCTCTGGTCGCTCACCGCGCTGAGCGCACGGATCGCCGTCTCGACGGTCTGACCGAGGTCATCGGCATCCATCGACAGCGCGATGTTCATCGAGCCGAGGTTGCAGGAGATGTCCTTGCCGATCTGGTCGTACGACAGGTCGTCGTTGTACGTCGTCGGCGTGTTCACCTGCAGGATCTCGCTGCAGAGGTTCGACATGTTGATGCGACCCTTGATCGGGTTGGCCTTGTTCACCGTGTCCTCGAACATGATGTACGGGTAGCCCGACTCGAACTGGATCTCGGCGACGGTCTGGAAGAACTCGCGCGCGTTGATCTTGGTCTTCTTGATGCGCGAGTCGTCGACCATCTCGCGGTACTTCTCGGTGACCGAGATGTCGCCGAAGGGCACCCCGTAGACCTTCTCGACGTCGTACGGCGAGAAGAGGTACATGTCCTCGCCGTTCTTGGCGAGCTCGAAGGTGATGTCGGGAACGACGACACCCAGCGAGAGGGTCTTGATACGGATCTTCTCGTCGGCGTTCTCGCGCTTGGTGTCGAGGAACCGCATGATGTCGGGGTGGTGCGCGTTCAGGTACACCGCCCCCGCGCCCTGACGGGCACCGAGCTGGTTGGCGTAGCTGAAGCTGTCTTCGAGGAGCTTCATCACGGGGATGATGCCCGAGGACTGGTTCTCGATCTGCTTGATCGGGGCGCCCGCCTCGCGGATGTTCGAGAGCAGCAGCGCCACGCCGCCACCGCGCTTGGACAGCTGCAGCGCCGAGTTGATGCCGCGGGCGATCGACTCCATGTTGTCTTCGATGCGCAGCAGGAAGCAGCTGACGAGCTCGCCGCGCTGCGCCTTGCCCGCGTTGAGGAAGGTCGGCGTCGCGGGCTGGAAGCGGCCGGAGATGATCTCCTCGACCAGGGCGATCGCGAGCTTCTCGTCACCGGCGGCGAGTCCGAGGGCCGTCATGACGACGCGGTCCTCGAAGCGCTCGAGGTAGCGCTTGCCGTCGAACGTCTTGAGCGTGTAGCTCGTGTAGTACTTGAACGCGCCCAGGAACGTCTCGAAGCGGAACTTCTTGCCGTAGGCCAGGTCGTTGAGCTTCTGGATGAACTCGAGCGAGTACTGCTCGATCACGGCCGGCTCGTAGTACTCCTTCTCGACAAGGTAGTCGAGACGCTCCTTGAGGGAGTGGAAGAAGACCGTGTTCTGGTTGACGTGCTGCAGGAAGTACTCCCGCGCCGCACGCTTGTCGGCATCGAACTGGATCTTGCCGTTCGCGTCGTACAGGTTCAGCATCGCGTTGAGGGCGTGGTAGTCCAGCCCCTCGTACGCCTGGTTCATCTTGAACGCCGCCTGCTGTGTCACGGTCTGCTCGTCAACTGCGCTGCCCACACTCGTTCCAATCCGTCGCTGACGCGATCCACGTCGTCCTGTGTGCCGAAGATTTCCAACCGATACAAGTGAGGCACGTGGCACTTGCGGCTGATGATGTCGCCGGCGAGGCAGAAGGCCTCGCCGAAATTGGTGTTGCCTGCGGAGATCACTCCGCGGATGTGACGACGGTTGCGCTCGTCGTTGAGGAACCGGATCACCTGCTTGGGCACGGCGCCCCGCTCGACGCCTCGCCCCTCGCCCCCGCCATAGGTCGGGGTGACCAGAACGTAGGGCTCGTCGATGACGAGCTCTCCGTCGTTCCGGTGGAGCGGGATACGTCGGGCGGGAAGGCCCAGCTTCTCGATGAAGCGCGCGGTGTTCCCGGACACGCTCGAGAAGTAGACGAGGAGCGGTGCTGCGGTCGCGATGGCGTTCATGCGTCGATTCGCTCTCTCACCCCGCTTCGCGGCCGCCCGATCAGGCCAGACGGGTCGCGAGCTCTGCGATCTTGTCGGGACGGAAGCCCGACCAGTGGTCCTCGTCGGTGACGACGACCGGCGCCTGCATGTAGCCCAGCGCCTTGACCTGCTCCAGGGCCGTCGGGTCCTCCGACAGGTCGTGGATCTCGTACTCGATGCCCTTGGCATCCAGGGCGCGGTAGGTCGCGTTGCACTGGACGCAGGAAGGCTTGGTGTAGACCGTGATCGACATCTGTTTCCCCTCAGAATCGTTGTGTGGCCGGCAGTCCTCCGCCGGGAGTTCAATACTACATATAGGGACGGACACTCGGAGTGACCACAAGGGGTAGTAGTTACATTCGTGTAGTTTTTCCACCGCTCTCCCCAGATACAACACAGGTTCTCCACCGTTTCTTCCACAGGCGGAAGGGCGGGCGCAGGGCTCCCGAACCGCGAGAAATCGCGGCTGGGAGGCACCTGTGAGAGATCCCATCCACAGGTCGCACGCTACGCCGGGCATCCGACATTCGGATTCCTGTGGAAACTGCTGCTCGGCGTGTCGTCGGCGTGTCGCCGGCACCCGGGCCTCCGACCGTCCCCGGAGCGTCCGTGGCTGCCGGTACCGTTGTCTGGTGGCGGGATATCAGGACCTTCTTCGCACGCCGGGAGTGGCGCGCATGATCGCGGCGCAGCTGACGGCGCGATTCCCCAACGGCATGTCTTCGCTCGCGATCCTGCTGCACGTCGAGCAGCAGACCGGGTCGTACGGCGCCGCGGGCCTCGTCCTCGCCGCGACGAGCGTCGGTCAGGCCGTCGCCGGCCCCGTCACCAGCCGGTGGATGGGCGCATGGGGCATGCGTCGCGTGCTCACCCTCACCCTCTCGGTCTGCGTCATCGCCGTGCTCTGCCTGGCACTGCTTCCCCTGAGCCTGCCGGGCTACATGGCGCTCGGTCTCATCGCCGGGCTCTCGACACCGCCCGTGCAGTCGGCGGTGCGCACGATCTACCCCAAGCTCGTCAACGCCAAGCAGCTCACTCCCCTCTTCTCCCTCGACGCTTCGCTGCAGGAGATCATCTGGATCCTCGCCCCGGTGATCATCACGCTGGTCTCGACCCAGGTCGGCACCACGCAGGGACTGCTCCTCGTGGCCGTGTTCCTCATCGGCGGCGGCTCGTGGTTCATCCTCTCCCCCGAGGTCGGGCGCGTGCGCATCCCGCGCAGCCGCAGCGCGCTCGGCAAGGTGGTGCTCAAGCCCCCGGTGCTGATGGCCACCATGATCGGCTTCCTCCTCATCGGCGCCTGCTCTGCGGTCGAGGTGGGCGTGGTCGCAACCTTCGAGCACGGCAGTCTCGAGGCCGGCCTCGTGCTCGCCGTCTTCGCGGCGGGCAGCCTCGCGGGCGGACTGTCGTTCGGACACATCCCGATCGGACCGTGGGCGATGGCCCGCCGCCTCACGATCGTGACGGTCGGCCTCGCGCTCACCATGGTCTCGCTCAACGTGTTCTGGCTCGGCGGCACGCTCATCCTCGCCGGTATCGGCATCGCCCCGGCCCTCGCGGTGCTGTTCGCGATCACGACCGCGAGCGTCAAGTTCAGCGAGACCGCCGAGGCCTTCGGCTGGGCGGGCACCGGCCAGCTCATCGGTGCCGCCGCCGGATCCGCGGTGGCCGGTTTCCTCGTCGACGCCACCGATGCCCGCGGAGCCTACTTCGCCGCCGTTCTCTTCGCCGCGCTCGGACTGATCGTCTCGATCGTGTTCGTCCGCGCCCTCCCCGATCTGCGTCACCGCGACGCGAGCCCGTATCCCGACACCGAACCCCTGGCGGTCACCCCCTCATGAGCACGCTCCCTTCTGCCCTGTCCGCCCCCGAGGTCGTCTGCGTCGGCGAGTCCATGGGTCTCGTCACCGCGCTCGGCGCTCCCCTGGCCGAGACCGAGACCGCCGCGCTCGGGATCGCGGGCGCCGAGGGGAACGTCGCGGTCGGTCTGGTCGCCGCGGGGCATCGGGCCGTATGGGCGTCGCGCCTCGGCGACGACCCCCTCGGCACGCGCATCACCGGCGAGCTCGGTCGGCGCGGCGTCGAGATCTGGGCTGAGAGCGACGCAGAGGCCCCGACGGGCGTCATGTTCAAGGATCCGGGTGTCGAATCCTCGTCGGTGTACTACTACCGCCGCGGATCGGCCGCCTCCCGCATGGGTGCGGGATTCCTCTCCGTCGACCGGCTGCGGGGCGTGCGCATCGTGCACACGACGGGCATCACACCCGCGCTCTCCCCCTCGTGCCGCGCCATGGTCGACGGCCTCTACACCGACGCCCGCGAGGCAGGCGCCCTCGTCTCCTTCGATGTGAACGACCGCCGGGCACTGTGGTCGATGGACGACGCGCGGGCGACGCTGACCCGCCTGGCCGACGCCGCGGACATCGCCTTCGTCGGCCGCGATGAGGCCGAGCGCCTGTGGGGCACCGCGACGGCCGCCGACGTGCGCGCGCATCTGCCGAACTGCGCCCTGCTGGTCGTCAAGGACGGCGACGTCGGCGCGACCGCGTTCGCCGCGAGCGCGGAGCCGGTGTTCGTGCCCGCACCGCGCGTCGAGGTCGTCGAGCCGGTCGGAGCCGGCGATGCGTTCGCCGCCGGCTTCCTCGCCGCCACGCTCGACGGCGCAGACCTGGCAGAGCGGCTCTCCGCCGGACACACGGCCGCCGCGCACGTGCTCCGCACCCACGGAGACCTGCCGCCGCTCGGATGACGACGATCGACACAGGACCGCGACGGTCCTCCGCGGCGGTTCTAGGCTGAGAGCATGGCCGCACCGCTCACGCTCCCCCGCCTCGCCTGGGGCGATCCGACCGCCGACCGCCACGCGCTCCTCGTGCACGGACTCGGGTCGTCCGGCGCGCTGATGTGGCGCCTCGGCGAGGCCCTCGCCGAGTCCGGGTGGCATGCGGTCGCCGTCGACCTGCGCGGTCACGGCGACGCGCCGCGGGCCCTCGACTACACCGTCGCCGCGTACGCCGCGGACCTCGCGATCGCGCGACCGCAGCACGGTGGTACGTGGGACGCCGTCGTCGGTCACTCGCTCGGCGGCGCCTCGAGCACCGTGGCCGCGGCATCCGATCCGGACTGGACGCGCCGGTTGATCCTGCTCGATCCCGCGATCTTCGTCGAAGGCCGCGACGCGAAGATCGTGCGCAAGAGTCAGGAGCGCGCGTTCGCGGACCAGCGGATCGAGGTCGTGCAGCAGGAGCATCCGCACTGGCACCCGCAGGACTGGGAACTCAAGGTCGACGCCGTCCGTCGGGCGAGCGCCTGGGCGGTCGAGCAGACCAGCGTGCAGAACACCCCGTGGGACGTCCGAGCGGATGCCGCACGCCTCGCCGTTCCCACGCATGTGATCGCCTCGGATCCCGAGGTCTACAGCATCTTCACCGGCGACACCGCGACCGGTGTGCTGAGCGCCAACCCGCTCGTCACGATGTCGATCGTCGACGGCGCCGGGCACTCCCTGCATCGCGACAGACCGGAGGAGTCGATCCGACAGCTCCGGGAGGCCCTGGCATGAGCGCCTTCGACCCGACCGCCTTCCTTCCCGACGATCTGCTCGAGCGCATCCGCGAGCGTGCACCGATCCACGATCGCGAGAACACGTTCCCCCGGCAGGATCTCGACGAACTCCGCGCCGCGGGATACCTCTCGATCCTCGTTCCGACCGATCGCGGGGGCGCGGGACTCGGTCTCGCCGAGGCGGCGATCCTGCAGCAGCGCCTCGCCTCGGCCGCACCGGCGACCGCGCTGGCGATCAACATGCACCTCGTCTGGACGGGTGTCGCGAAGGTGTTCTCCGACCGCGGCGTGCCCGGACTCGAGTTCGTCCAGGACGGCGCCGTCGCGGGCGAGGTCTTCGCCTTCGGCATCAGCGAGGGCGGCAACGACCTCGTACTGTTCGGCAGCGATACGGATGCCGTGCCCACCGCCGACGGCGGGTACACGTTCACGGGCACCAAGATCTTCACCTCGCTCGCCCCGGTGTGGACGAAGCTCGGGCTGCACGGCCTCGACACGACGAGCCCCGATGCCCCGAAGCTCGTCTTCGCGTTCGTGGAACGCACGGATGCCGTGGTCACGAGCGAGGACTGGGACACCCTTGGCATGCGCGCCACCCAGAGCCGCACCACGCGGCTGTCGGGCGCGGCCGCCGCCCGCGAGCACGTCGTGCGGCGCATCGATCCGGGACCGAACCCCGACCCGATCGTGTTCGGCATCTTCAGCGTCTTCGAGGTGCTGCTGGCATCGGTCTACACCGGGCTCGCCCGCCGCTCACTCGATCTCGCGGTCGAGACGGCCCACCGACGCCGCTCGAAGAGCACCGGCGCCGCGTACAGCCAGGATGCCGACATCCGCTGGCGGATCGCCGACATGGGTCTCGCCTACGACGCGCTCCCGCCCCAGATCCAGACCCTCGCGCGCGACGTCGACGAGCGCGTCGATCACGGCGCCCGCTGGTTCACGCTGCTGTCGGGGCTCAAGCACCGCGCGATCACGACGGCGAAGCAGATCGTCGACGACGCGATGCTCGTCGCCGGAGGGGGCTCGTACTTCTCGAGCAACGAGCTGTCGCGCCTCTACCGCGACGTGCTCGCCGGAGCCTTCCACCCCTCGGATCCCGAATCCGCCCACGCGACGGCGGCGAGCGCCTGGCTCGGCCCCCGCGAAACCTGACACTTCCTGCCGAATTCGCAGATTGAACGAATGGATCCTGCGAAATCGGTTGAAATGACCGGCCACGGATGCGAGGATCGCACCATGGTCTCCTCGAAGAAGCAGTCCCCCCTCGATGCCGTCTCGAAGACGATCATCGAGCTGCTCCAGGAGGACGGGCGTCGCTCGTACTCCGACATCGGCCGCGTCGTCGGCCTGAGCGAAGCGGCGGTCCGCCAGCGCGTGCAGCGGCTGACCGAATCCGGGGTGATGCAGATCGTGGCGGTCACGGACCCCATGCAGCTCGGCTTCCACCGTCAGGCGATGATCGGCATCCGCGTGTCCGGCGATGCGCGCCGCGTCGCCGAGGCCGTCGCCGAGATCGAGGCGATCGACTACGTCGTCATCACGGTCGGCGCCTTCGACGTGCTCGCCGAGGTCGTCTGCGAGGACGACGAAGACCTGCTGTCCCTGATCAACGACGTCATCCGGCCGATCGACGGCGTGCTGTCGACCGAGACCTTCATCTACGCGAAACTGCAGAAGCAGCTCTACAACTGGGGGACCAGATGAACTCCGCATTCTCACCCGAGGCCGAGGCCGCACTCCAGGCGAAGGCTCAGGACCATCTCTGGATGCACTTCACGCGCCAGTCGACCATGGCCGAATCCGGCGTGCCGATCATCGTCAAGGGCGACGGACACCGCATCTGGGACGCGAAGGGCAAGGAGTACTTCGACGGACTCGCCGGCCTCTTCGTCGTCAACGCCGGCCACGGGCGACGGCGCCTCGCCGAGGCCGCTGCGAAGCAGGCATCCGAGCTCGCGTTCTTCCCGCTGTGGTCGTACGCGCACCCGGCGGCGATCGAACTCGCCGATCGCCTCGCCGACGAGGCGCCCGGCGACCTCAATCGCGTCTTCTTCTCGACCGGCGGCGGTGAGGCCGTCGAGACCGCGCTCAAGCTCGCGAAGCACTACTGGAAGCTGCAGGGCAAGCCCACCAAGCACAAGGTGATCTCGCGTTCGGTCGCGTATCACGGCACCCCGCACGGCGCCCTGGCGATCACCGGCATCCCCGCGATGAAGGCCATGTTCGAACCGGTCGCCCCGGGCGGTTTCCGGGTACCGAACACCAACTTCTATCGGGCGGCCGAGATGGGCGCGCCCGCCGACGACCTCGAGGCCTTCGGCCGCTGGGCCGCCGACCGCATCGAGGAGATGATCCTTTTCGAGGGCGCCGACACCGTCGCCGCGGTCTTCCTCGAGCCGGTGCAGAACTCCGGCGGATGCTTCCCGCCGCCTCCCGGTTACTTCCAACGCGTGCGCGAGATCTGCGACCGGCACGACGTGCTGCTCGTCTCGGACGAGGTCATCTGCGCCTTCGGGCGCCTCGGCCACACCTTCGCGTGCACGGGGCTCGGGTACGTGCCCGACATGATCACCTGCGCGAAGGGCATGACGAGCGGATACTCGCCGATCGGCGCGACGATCGTCAGCGATCGCATCTACGAGCCGTTCTCGACGGGCGACCTGTCGTTCCCGCACGGCTACACGTTCGGCGGTCACCCGGTGTCGGCAGCGGTCGCCCTCGAGAACCTCGCGATCTTCGACGAGGAGGGTCTCAACGCACACGTGCGCGAGAACTCGCCCCTCTTCCTCGCCGAGCTCGAGAAGCTCAGCGATCTGCCGATCGTGGGTGATGTGCGCGGCGACGGCTACTTCTTCGGCATCGAGCTCGTGAAGGACAAGGCGACGCGCGAGACCTTCGACGACGCCGAGTCCGAGCGGCTCCTGCGCGGCTTCCTCTCCCCCGCACTCTTCGAGGCCGGCCTGTACTGCCGTGCCGACGACCGGGGCGATCCCGTGATCCAGCTCGCGCCGCCGCTGACCGTGGGCCCGGCCGAGTTCCGCGAGATCGAGCAGATCCTGCGCGACGTGCTCACCCGCGCGCAGGCCGTTCTCTGAGCCGCCCCTCTCCCCTTCCCTTCACACCCCCAGGAGCACTGTGGACGTCGTCCGTCATGTCATCAACGGATCGGAGACCGCCGCGGCGGCCCGCACCGGTCAGATCTTCAACCCCGCGACCGGCGAGGTGACCCGCGAGGTCGCGTTCGCGTCGACCGCCGAGGTCGACGGCGCGATCGCCGCCGCTGCGGCCGCCGCGCCCGCCTGGCGCGAGACGAGCCTGATCAAGCGCGCCGACGTGTTCTTCCGACTGCGCCAGCTGCTCAAGGAGCGCACGCCCGAGCTCGCGGCGATCGTCACCTCCGAGCACGGCAAGGTGCTCTCGGATGCCGCGGGCGAGGTGTCGCGCGGCATCGAGAACGTCGAGTTCGCCGCCGGTCTCGTGCACCTGCTCAAGGGCGAGCGCAGCGAGCAGGTCTCGCGAGGCGTCGACGTGCACTCCGTCAAGCAGCCGGTCGGCGTGGTCGCCGCGATCACGCCGTTCAACTTCCCCGTCATGGTGCCGCTGTGGATGGTCGCCTCGGCGATCGCCTGCGGCAACACCGTCGTGCTCAAGCCCAGCGAGAAGGACCCGTCGGCCGCCGTGTGGCTGGCGAAGCTCTTCCAGGAGGCAGGTCTCCCCGACGGCGTGCTCAACGTCGTGCACGGCGACAAGGAGGCCGTCGACGCTCTGCTCGACTCCCCCACCGTCGCGGCCGTCAGCTTCGTCGGCTCCACGCCCATCGCCCGCTCGATCTACCAGCGGGCCTCCGCCGCGGGCAAGCGCGTGCAGGCCCTCGGCGGCGCGAAGAACCACATGGTCGTGATGCCGGATGCCGACATCGACGCGGCGGCCGATGCCGCGGTCTCGGCCGCCTACGGCTCGGCCGGCGAGCGCTGCATGGCCGTGTCGGTGCTCGTCGCCGTGGGCGACGTCGCCGACGACCTGGTCTCGGCGATCGCCTCCCGCATCGACGGACTCACGATCGGCGACGGCACCGATCCCGCCAGCGAGATGGGCCCGCTCATCACGCGCGAGCACCGCGACCGGGTGGCCTCCTACGTCACCGGAGCGGCGGCCGAAGGTGCCACGGTCGTCGTCGACGGCACCGCCAAGGAGTTCGATTCGAACGGTTTCTTCCTGGGCGTCAGTCTCATCGACCACGTCACCCCGGGAACGAAGGTGTACGACGACGAGATCTTCGGCCCGGTGCTGTCGGTCGTGCGCGTCGACACCTACGCCGACGCCGTGGCGCTCGTGAACGCCAACGCCTACGGCAACGGCACCGCGATCTTCACGCGCGACGGCGGCACGGCGCGTCAGTACGAGTTCGACATCGAGGTCGGGATGGTCGGGGTCAACGTGCCGATCCCCGTGCCGATCGGTGCCTACTCCTTCGGCGGTTGGAAGGACTCGCTGTTCGGCGACTCCCACATCTACGGCCCCGAGTCCGTGCACTTCTACACGCGCTCCAAGGTGGTCACCACCCGCTGGCCCGACCACACGCCGTCACAGATCGACCTCGGCTTCCCGAGCAACCACTGAACCCCGAGCACGCCCGAGGAGCCCGACCGATGACGAACTTCACCGACCGCCACGGGGCGGCCCACGCGCTGCCCGCTCCGGATGCCGAGGCGCAGGTGCGCGCCGACGATCGCGCACACGTCTTCCACTCGTGGAGCGCACAGGCCCTGATCGATCCGCTGCCGGTCGCCGCCGGCGAGGGATCGACGTTCTGGGACTACGCGGGCAACGCCTACCTCGACTTCTCCAGCCAGCTGGTGAACCTCAACCTCGGCCATCAGCATCCCGATCTCGTCGCCGCGATCCAGCAGCAGGCCGGCCGGCTCGCGACCATCCAGCCGTCGATGGCGAACGATGTGCGCGGCGAGCTTGCCCGCCTGATCTCCGAGGTCGCACCCGCCGGCATGCAGAAGGTGTTCTTCACGAACGGCGGCGCCGAGGCCAACGAGTACGCCGTGCGCATGGCGCGCCAGTTCACCGGGCGCCGCAAGGTGCTCTCGATGTACCGCAGCTACCACGGGTCGACCTCCACCGCGATCTCGCTCACCGGCGACCCGCGCCGCTGGGCGAACGACGGGGTCGACAACGGCACGGTGCGCTTCTTCGGACCGTACCTGTACCGTTCCACCTTCCACGCCAAGACGCCCGAGCAGGAGGCCGAGCGCGCGCTCGCGCACCTCGAGCAGACGATCCAGCTCGAGGGGCCGGCGACGATCGCGGCGATCATCATCGAGACGGTCGTGGGCACCAACGGCGTGCTCGTGCCCCCGCCCGGGTACCTTCCCGGCGTGCGCGAGCTCTGCGACCGCTACGGCATCGTCTACATCGCCGACGAGGTGATGGTCGGGTTCGGTCGCCTCGGCGAGTGGTTCGGCATCGACGCTTTCGATGCGACGCCCGACCTGATCAGCTTCGCGAAGGGCGTCAACTCCGGCTACGTGCCTCTGGGCGGTGTGGTGATCTCCGATCGCATCTCCGCGGCCTTCGACGAGATGCCGTTCGCCGGCGGACTCACCTACTCCGGGCACCCGCTCGCGTGCGCGGCGGGCGTCGCGACCTTCGAGGTGTTCCGTCGCGACGGCATCCTCGAGCGCGTGCGCGATCTGGGCGAGCGCGTCGTCGAACCGGCCCTGCGCCGCTGGACCGAGACGCATCCGAGCGTCGGCGAGGTGCGCGGATGCGGACTCTTCTGGGCGATCGAGCTGGTGCGCGACCGCGCGACCCGCGAACCGCTCGTGCCGTTCAACGCCTCCGGAGCGGATGCCGCGCCGATGGGTGCCTTCGCCGCCGCGGCGAAGAAGGGCGGTGTCTGGCCGTTCGTGCACTTCAACCGCGTGCACGTCGCCCCGCCGCTGGTCATCTCCGAGGACGACCTGGTTCGCGGGCTCGCCGTCATCGACGACGCGCTGGCCGTCGCGGACGAGGCCGCAGCCGGCTGAGGGCCGGCAGCGGCGTCAGATCAGGAACCCGCGCAGCAGCGCCTCGGATCCCGCGAGGTGGTCGCGCATCGCGGCCTCGGCGACGTCGGGCCGACCGGCGAGGATCGCCGTGACGATGCGCTCGTGCTGCTCGCCCGAGTGCTGGATGTTGCGCGGCAGGAGGGGGAAGGTGTCGAGCCAGGCGTTGACGTCGGCCCGATTCTCGGCGACGAGCGCCACGAGCGACGGGATGCCCGCGGCCTCGGCGATCGCCAGATGCAGCAGCGTGTCGAGGCGGCGGTACTCCTCGGGACCGGCCGGCAGGGCCGACTCGTGCCGCGCCCACAGATCCGCCCGTGTCGCCGCGTCCAGCGTCCGGCTCGCCGCCGCTCGGACGGCACCGGTCTCGAGCACGCGCCGGAGGCCCAGGACGTCGTCGATCTCGGCCGCGGTCACGGCCCCGGCATCCGACGGTTCGGGCAGCGGATCCGCGACGAACGTGCCGCCGTACCTCCCGCGCTTCGGCACCAGGTAGCCGGTGTCGGCGAGCTCGCGGATGGCGTCGCGCACGGTGTCGCGACTCACCCCGAACGAGGCCGCGAGCTCGCGTTCCGGGGGCAGCGACTCCCCCGGAGCGACGACTCCGAGTCGGATGGTCTGCACGAGACGAGCGACCGCATCCTCGAGGGCGTTCCCTCGGCGCAGCGGGCGATAGACCGCCCGACGCACCTCGACGAGATCGCCGTCGGAAGGGGGAACGCTCATGATTCTCAGCCTGTCACAGCGACATGATTCCGGTTCACAGCATCCGACGTCGCAGCATCCCGCTTCACAGGGGAGTGACGTAGGCGTTGGTGATTCCGCCGTCGACGACGAAGGCGCTGGCGGTGATGAACGACGAGTCGTCGGAGGCGAGGAAGGCGACGGCGGCGGCGAGTTCGGACGGCTCCGCGAAGCGTCCCATCGGCACGTGCACGAGGCGCCGCTGCGCGCGCTCGGGGTCCTTCGCGAACAGCTCCTGCAGCAGCGGGGTGTTCACCGGCCCCGGGCAGAGCGCGTTGACCCGCACGCCCTGCCGCGCGAACTGCACGCCCAGTTCGCGCGACATCGCGAGCACGCCACCCTTCGACGCGGTGTAGCTGATCTGCGAGGTCGCCGATCCCAGCAGTGCGACGAACGAGGCGGTGTTGATGATCGACCCGCGGCCCGCGGGCACCATATGACGCAGAGCCGCCCGGCTGCACAGGTACACGCTCTTGAGGTTCACGTCCTGCACGCGATCCCAGGCGGGCAGCTCGGTCGTCTCGATCGAGTCGTCGTCGGCGGGCGAGATTCCGGCGTTGTTGAAGGCGATGTCGATGCGCCCGAACTCCGCCGCGACGCCGTCGAACAGAGCGTCGACCGCGGTCTGGTCGGCGACGTCGACCGGGCGGAACGCCCCGCCGACCTCGGCGGCCGCCCTCTCGCCCGAAGCGGGGTCGACGTCGGCGATGACGACGAACGCCCCCTCGGCGGCGAAGCGCTGGGCGGTGGCGAAGCCGATGCCGCTCGCTCCCCCGGTGATGATGGCGACGCGGTCCTTCAGGCGCTGGGTCAGATCGATGCTCATGTGTGTTTCTCCGTTGCAGGTGGTCGAGGGGATCGGGGTCGCGCTCAGTCGGTCGCGAAGAAGACGTTCTTGGTCTCGGTGAAGTGCTCGGCGGCGTCCGGACCCAGCTCGCGTCCGAGTCCGGAGGCTTTCATGCCGCCGAAGGGCGTCGCGTAGCGCACCGAGGAATGGGAGTTCACCGACAGCACGCCGCTCTGCACACCGCGCGAGACGCGGACCGCCCGGCCGAGGTTCTGGGTCCAGAGGGAGCCGGCGAGGCCGTAGGCGGTGTCGTTCGCGAGACGGATCGCGTCGGCTTCGTCGTCGAAGGGCATGACGGCGACGACCGGACCGAAGACCTCCTGCTGCGCGATCCGATCGGCGGGATCGGCCAGCACCACGGCAGGCGCGAACCAGAATCCGTCCCCGGTGGGTGCGGTCCCGCGGAAGGCGATCGTCGCGTCGTCGAGGAACCCGGCGACCGTGTCGCGATGGCTGGCCGAGATGAGCGGACCCATGTCGGTCTCGGTGCTCGACGGATCGCCCACCTGCCACGCCGCGACCGCCGGCTCCAACAGCTCGAGGAACCGGTCGTACACCGAACGCTGCACGAGCAGCCTGCTGCGGGCACAGCAGTCCTGCCCCGCGTTGTCGAAGACCGATCCCGGGACGGCGGCGGCGGCCTTCTCGAGATCGGCATCCGCGAAGACGATGTTGGCGCTCTTGCCGCCGAGTTCGAGTGTGACGGGCTTGAGCGCCCGCGCGCAGCCCGCTGCGACCTCGATGCCGACCTCGGTCGACCCCGTGAAGACCACCTTGCGCACGTCCGGATGCTCGACGAGACGCTGCCCCACCACGGAGCCCGATCCGGTCACCACCTCGAAGAGTCCCGCGGGTAGCCCCGCCTCGAGGGCGAGTTCGCCCAGGCGGATCGCGGTCAGCGGCGTCAGCTCGGCCGGCTTGAGCACCACGGCGTTGCCCGCGGCGAGCGCCGGGGCGAACGCCCACGCGGCGATCGTCATCGGGAAGTTCCACGGCACGATCACCCCGACCACGCCGTAGGGGTCGTGAAAGGTGACGTCGAGCCCACCCGCCACCGGGATCTGCCGGCCCGAGAGTCGCTCGGGGTCGGCGGAGTAGTAGTTGAGCACCTGGGCGACGTGACCGGCCTCCCAACGGGCGGACCCGATCGGATGCCCGGAGTTGAGCACCTCCAGCTGCGCCAACTCCTCGGCGGCGCCCTCGACGGCGCGCGCGAACGCCCGCAGCGCATCGGCGCGTGCGACGGGCGCGAGGGCGGCCCACCGGCGCTGGGCGGAGACGGCGCGCGCGATCGCGGCATCCGTCTCTCCGACATCGGCGCGCGCGATCTCGCGGATCGCCGCGCCCGTCGACGGATTGATGACCGTGAACGCGCTCATCGTGCGTCCTCCTTCCGCCGCGCGGCGAACGCGCGGGCCTGTGTGACGAGATCGGCGAAGAGACGCCGGTCCTCGGCGTTCTCCTCGGGGTGCCATTGCACGCCGACGATGTGCCCGTCGGTCGTGTCGACGAAGGCCTGCACGAGGCCGTCATCCGAGTGCGCGGCGGCGACGAGCCCGTCGCCCAACCGGTCGACGCCCTGGTGGTGGTAGCTGTGCACGCGCACCTCGGTCTCGCCGAGGATGCCGGCGAGCGCGGTGTCGACCTCGACCTCGACGGCGTTCTCGGCGAAGACGCCGCCGCCGATCCGGTACCTCTCGGTTCCGAGCGAATCGGGCAGGTGCTGCTGCAGCGTGCCCCCGCGAGCGACGTTCACCAGTTGCAGGCCGCGGCAGATCGCGAGCATCGGGATACCGCGGCGCTCGGCCGCGCGGAACAGTGCGAGCTCCCACGCGTCGCGATCGACCCGCGCGGGATCGGTGAGCGGATGCCGTCCCGCGCCGTAGAGCTCGGGGGCGACGTCCGCGCCGCCGGAGAGCACGAGCCCGTCCAGTCCCGCGATCACCGCGTCCGCGGCATCCGGGTCCTGCGGCGGCAGCAGCAGCGCGATGCCACCGGTCGACGTCACACTCGTGAGGTACTGCTCGGGCAGGAAGGCCGCCCGCACGTCCCACACCCCCTGCTGCGCGCGCTCCAGGTACGTCGTGATGCCGATCAGCGGCGCGGGGTCAGAGGCGCTCGAAACCACGGATGCGCTCCCAGTCGGTGACGGCCGCGTCGTAGGCCTCGACCTCGATGCGCGCCTGGTTCAGGTAGTGCTCGACCACGTCGTCGCCGAACGCCGCCCGCGCGATCGGCGATTCGCGGAAGAGCTGAGCGGCCTCGCGCAGCGTCGTGGGCAGGTGATCGACGCCCGCCTCGTAGGCGTTGCCGGTGAAGCGTTCGGGCAGTGGCAGCTCGTTCTCGACACCGTGCAGCCCGCCGGCGATGATCGCCGCGATGCCGAGGTAGGGATTCACGTCTCCGCCCGGCACCCGGTTCTCGACGCGCAGTCCCGATCCGGATCCGACGACGCGCAGGGCGCACGTGCGGTTGTCGATGCCCCAGGCGACTCCCGTCGGGGCGAAGCTGCCCTTGGCGAAACGCTTGTAGGAGTTGATGTTCGGGGCGAACAGCAGGGTGAACTCGCGCAGCGTCGCCAGGATGCCGGCGATCCAGTGCTCCATGACGGGACTGAAGCCGTGCTCGCCGTCACCGGCCATCACCGGAGCACCCGACTGATCTCGCAGCGAGAGGTGGATGTGACAGCTGTTGCCCTCGCGCTCGTTGAACTTCGCCATGAAGGTGAGCGACTGACCGTGCTGTTCGGCGATCTCCTTCGCACCGTTCTTGTAGATCGCGTGTTGATCGGCGGTCTCGCGCACCTCGGCGTAGCGGAAGGCGATCTCCTGCTGGCCGAGGTTGCACTCGCCCTTCACGCCCTCGCAGTAGAGCCCTGCGCCGTCCATCCCGTTGCGGATGTCGCGCAGCAGCGGTTCCATCCGGGTCGACGCGAGCAGGTTGTAGTCGACGTTGTAGTCGGTCGCGGGGGTGAGTCCCTCGTACTTGCGCGCCCAGGCCTCGCGGTAGGTGTCCTCGAAGACGATGAATTCGAGCTCCGTACCCGAGTACGCGGTCCACCCGCGCTCGGCGAGGCGGTCGCGCTGACGGTCGAGGATTGCCCGGGGCGACGGCCCGACCGGTTCGCCGTTCTGCCAGACGAGGTCGGCCATCACGAGCGCCGTCCCCTCGAGCCACGGGATGTTGCGCAGCGTCTCGGCGTCGGGCCGCAGCACCATGTCGCCGTAGCCGCGGTCCCACCCCGACATCGCGTAGCCGTCGACGGTGTTCATGTCGACATCGACCGACAACAGGTAGTCACAGGCTTCCGCGCCGTGCGACAGGATGTCCTCCTGGAACAGGCGGGCGGAGACGCGTTTGCCGACCAGACGCCCCTGCGCATCGGCGAAGGCCACGATCACGGTGTCGATCTCACCGGCGGCGATGCCGGCGTCCAGCTGCTCGATGCTCAGGTTTCCCGACATCTGACGCTCCGTTCTCCTGCGGTGAAGCGATCGGCCGACCGGCTTCGCCCTCAGAGTAGATCACCTCGACGTTTAAAGGTAGACGAAACCACCATTGACTGTCACAATCATCCGCAAGGTGCACCCGGCGCCTGCATGCGAGTGAGCGGAGAACGTATGTCTGGCCAGAGCAATGAATCCCGCAAGGTCGCCGGAGCGACCTATACACGTGCCGGAAGCGAGTACTTCGAGAAACGGACGCTGAAGAGGTCGGCCGGAGTCTGGGGTCTGTGGGGCCTCGCGGTCGCCGCCGTCATCTCGGGAGACTTCTCGGGCTGGAACTTCGGTATCGACTTCGCGGGCTTCGGCGGAATGCTCATCGCCTTCGTCATCCTCGTGGCGATGTACTACGGCATGATCTTCGCGATCGGAGAGATGGCGGCCGCGATGCCGCACACCGGCGGCGCCTACTCCTTCGCTCGATCGGCCATGGGCCCGTGGGGCGGACTGGTCACCGGTGCCGCCGAGACGATCGAGTACGTCGCGACGACGGCGGTGATCGTCTACTTCTCGGCGTCGTACGCCAACGGGATCACGAGTGAACTGCTCGGCCTCGAGTTGCCCGGATGGGTCTGGTACCTCATCCTCTATGTGGTCTTCATCGCGCTGAACTCCGCGGGAGCGGCGATCTCGTTCCGCTTCGCGATCGTCGTGTCGGTCATCTCGATCGGTATCATCCTCGTCTTCTCGCTCATGGCGCTCTTCTCCGGCGCGTTCTCCTGGGATGCCCTGTGGGACATCGTCCCCGACGAGGGACAGTCGACGTTCCTGCCCCACGGCGTCCTGCCGATCCTGTTCGCCCTGCCGTTCGCCATGTGGTTCTTCCTCGGCATCGAAGAGCTTCCGCTCGCGGCCGAGGAATCGCACAACCCCACCCGCGACATCCCGAAGGCCGGGTTCTGGGCGCGCGGCACCCTGATCGTCACCGGCCTCCTGGTGCTGTTCCTCAACACCGGCGTCATCGGCGCCGAGGCGACCGGCACCGCCGGAGAACCGCTGCTCGACGGCTTCCGCGCGATCGTGGGCGACCAGCTCGCGGCCGTGCTCGCGCTGTTCGCCCTGATCGGCCTGCTCGCCTCGCTGCAGGGGATCATGTTCGCCTACGGACGCAACATGTACTCCCTGTCACGCGCCGGCTACTACCCGCGATTCCTCTCGCTGACGGGCAAGCGCCAGACGCCGTGGGTCGCCCTCACGGTCGGCGCCGCGATCGGCTTCATCGCCCTGATCGTGCTCGACGTGCTCACCGCGGTCGACTCCGAAGGCGCGGGCACCGTGGCCGGAGCCATCGTGTTGAACATCGCGGTCTGGGGCGCCGTCGTCGCCTACGGGCTGCAGCTCGTGTCGTTCATCATCCTGCGCAGGAAGTTCCCGAACGTCGATCGCCCGTACGTCAGCCCCTGGGGAATCCCGGGCGCCGTCATCGCGCTCGTCATCGCAGCGCTCATCTTCGTCGGCTTCCTGCTCAACCCGACCTTCGGTCCCGCGATCATCGCGATCGCGATCGTGTACGCCATCATCCTGCTCGGGTTCGGCCTGTTCTTCCGCCACCGCCTCGTGCTCTCCCCCGAAGAGGAGTACGCGCTCTCGGGCGGCTCGCACGGAGACCCGCAGGCCGAGGGCTACGACGCGATGGAGGGCGAGGTCTTCGACGGCAGGTCGTGACCGGCGAGGAGCGCGACCGACGGAGGGCTACTTCGCGTCGAAGTCGAACGCCTTGAGCAGCTCGCCGACCGCCTGCTCGCGCTCCTCCCCGCCCTCCTCGAACATGTGCGTCACGTGGGTGCGCAGATGGTTCTCGAGAAGAAGGCGGTTCAGCGACTCGAGCGACTTCTGGATGGCGCGGGACTGCGTGATGATGTCCATGCAGTAGTCCTCGTTCTCGATCATCCGCGTGACCCCGCGGAGCTGCCCCTCGAGGATGGCGGTGCGGTGCAGGGCGCGCTTCTTGATGTCTTCGATCACGCCATCGAGGTTACTCCGGGTCGCGGTCTCGGGTCCGTGAAAGGATGCCTTCATGCCGCGCACACCGATGGCGATGCTCTCGCCCGCCGATCAGGTCCGTCTCCGCGCGCTGCGCCGTATGAAGGCGGTCGCCCTGGGGGCGCTGATCTTCATGGCCGTCGTGTTCGTGTTCGCCTTCGCGTTCCAGGAGCGCATGGGGTGGCTCGGGTACGTGCGCGCCGCGGCCGAGGGCGGAATGGTGGGTGCCCTCGCCGACTGGTTCGCGGTGACCGCGCTCTTCCGCCGCCCGCTGGGCCTCCCCATCCCGCACACCGCGATCATCCCGAGCCGCAAGGACGAGATCGGCCGCAGCCTGGGCGAGTTCGTCGAGACGAACTTCCTCGAGGCGAGCGTGGTGCGCACGAAGCTGTCGTCGACCGCGATCGCGCAGCGTGCGGGCGAGTGGCTGCGAGAGACTCCGCATGCCGAGCGGGTCGGCGCCGAGGGCGCCACGATCGCCACCGCGATCCTCAACGGCCTCAGCGACGACGACGTGCGCGATCTGATCTCCGACCTGGCCCGCGAGCACCTCGTCTCGCCCGAGTGGGGTCCGCCCGCGGGCGCCTGGCTCGAGAAGATCGTCGAGGCCGACGCCCATCACGGTGCGGTCGATCTCGCCGCCGACAGCATCGGGCGCTGGCTCGAGGCGAACGCCGAGTCGTTCTCCGGCCTCGTCTCCCGGCGCCTGCCCTCATGGGTGCCGCGGCTCGCGCACCGCTTCGTCGACGACACCGTCTACAACGAGGCCGTGAAGTTCGTGCAGGCCGTGCAGGCCGACCCCCGGCATCCGGCCCGTCTGGCGATCGACGGCTATCTCGGTCGCCTCGCCGACAGTCTGCAGAACGACCCGGCCACCCGCGCGAAGCTCGAGAACGCGAAGGCGTCGCTGTTCGACAGCCCCCGCGTCGGCGCCCTCGCCGCCGAGGCGTGGAACACCGCCAAGAACGGTCTGCTCACCGCCCTGGCCGACCCCGAGAGCGGCCTGCGCCGCCGGGCCGTGCAGGCCCTGCAGGAGGTGGGCGAGCGTCTGACGACGGATGCCGCGCTGCAGCGGCGCGTCGACACCTGGGTGTCGGATGCCGCGGTCTTCCTCGTCGATCGCTACCGCCACGACATCGCATCGATCATCACCGACACCGTCGAACGCTGGGATCCGGCCGAGACGACCGAGAAGATCGAACTCATGGTCGGCCGCGACCTGCAGTACATCCGTCTGAACGGAACGTTCGTCGGCGCCCTCGCCGGCCTCGTCATCTTCTCGATCGCCCACGCCCTCATTCCCGGAGTCTGACATGGCCCTCTCGCACGATCCCCTCTGGCCGCGCGCCGGAGCCTGGCCCACCCCCGACGCGGTCGATGACGCGGATGCCGTGCTGCTGGGCGTCCCGGTCTGGCGCACGTCGCTCTCGCCCACGGGCGCCGGGGCGACTCCGGCCGCGATCCGCGCCGCCCTCCCGCGCTACGGCACGGCGCTGATGGGCCCGCCGGCGGTCGACCTGAACGAGGTTCTGCGCATCACGGATGCCGGCGACGTGCACGAGCCCGACGGGGACGAGGGCGAGGCATCCGTCATCACCCGGGTGCGCGAGCTCTCGGACGCCTTCGTCATCGCGCTCGGCGGCGACAACTCCCTCACCTATCCCGTGGCGCTGGGCTCCCGGGCGACGGGACTGATCACCTTCGACGCGCATTTCGACCTGCGCGACGGCGTGTCGAACGGAACCCCGGTGCGCCGGCTCGTCGAAGACGTCCCCGCACTCTCGACGCTCGACACCGCGCGCATCGATCCGACGCGCATCGTGCAGATCGGCATCGCCGACTTCGCGAACTCGGTCGCCTACGCCCGCCGGGCGGCGGACTGGGGCATCCGGGTGATCACGCTCGATGAGGTGCGCCGCCGCGGTGTCGACGACGTCGTGAACGAAGCCCTCGAGATCGCCGGTGCCGGATCAGATGCCCGCGTCCACCTCGACATCGACGTCGACGTCTGCGACCGCTCGGTCGCCCCCGGCTGCCCCGCGAGCGTGCCCGGCGGCCTGCAGGCGTGGGAGCTGCGCGCCCTGACCCGCGCGGTCGCCACCGATCCCCGCGTCGTCAGCGCCGACCTCGCCGAGGTCGATGCGACGGCGGATTCCGAAGACGCCCGCACCGTGCGACTCGCCGCGCTGTGCGTGCTGGAGCTGCTCGCCGGGCTCGCCGCGCGCTGAGGAGAAGCAGAAGGCCCCGGGGAGAACCCGGGGCCTTCTGTTGTGGTGGTGGACCTAAGGGGATTCGAACCCCTGACCTCCTCGATGCGAACGAGGCGCGCTACCAACTGCGCCATAGGCCCTTACGGAGATCAACATTATCACGACGTCGACCCCTGTTCGGACGTCGCGATCACCCGGCCGCGCGACGGGCGAGCATGTCGCGCACGTGCGCCTCGATCTCGGCATCGTCGACGAATCCCATCTTCGCGTAGGGCGAAGCCTCGGCGGCGGGCGCCGGACGCGGGGCGGGAATCTGCACGGGCGCCGGAGCCTGCTCGGCGGCGATCTGCTCGGCGCGGGCACGGAGTTCCGCGAGCCGCGCAGCCTTGCGGAGCTGCTCCTGCGCATCGATCTCGGCGCGGGCGGTCTGGGCGCGCGACCCGGCGACCGCGACGAGCGGCTCGGGCAGAGGACGCGGGGTCCACGTCGCACGACCCTGGTCGTGGATCTCGGGCGCGACGCGCTCTCGGGGCGCCTCGGCGACCACATGACTCGCACGGGCGACTCGACCAGCGACGGCGGCCATCCGCTGCAGCGCGATCGCGCCGAGCAGGGCCAGAGCCCCGCCGACCCACAGCAGCACCGATGCTCCGGTCGCGAGCAGCTGCCACACGCCGAGTCCCGCGAGCACCACTCCGACGAGAGCGGCGACGGTCGACAGCATCCGCACCCGACGGCGCGCACGCGCCTGACGGATCACCGGGTCGGCCCGCGTCGCCGCGAGTTCGGCACGCAGCGACTCGAGTTCCGCGGACTCGCGCTCGGACTGCACGCGCTTGGCGAGCTTCTGCTGCGCCAGCGCGGTACGAGCGCTCAGTTCGACACGCACCTCTTCGGGGGTCTCGCTCGTCTCGGCGAGGATCCGCAGTGCCTGGTTGAGCCGAACAGCATTGCGCTCGGCGGCGTTGTACTGGAAACGGCCACGCCACGAGGGCAGCAGATAGAGCATCCACAGGAGCACGGCGACGAGCACGATCACTCCCCCGCTCAGCACCGGCCCGTCCATATCGATAACGGTAAGGGAACAACCCTGCCCGAGCCGAGAGCCGGGCGCGTGTCGCGACCAGAGATATCGCCGGAATCGGCGTGTCGTCAGACCGAGAGGCGGTCCGACGGAGGGATCGTCGCCGCATCCGGAGGAACCTGGCCGTTCAACCAGCGCGCCAGCACCCCCTGCGGCACGTCCTCCTTCGTCAGCGCGAACGCGTAGTGGTCGCGCCAATCGCCGTCGATGTGGATGTACCGCCGGCGCAGTCCCTCGTAGCGGAACCCGAGCTTCTGCACGACGCGCAGGCTCGCCGCGTTCTCCGGGCGGATGCAGATCTCCATCCGGTGGAGGCCGTACTCCACGAAGCACGCATCCGTCGCCAGCGCGACCGCGGTGGGCGTGATGCCCTTACCCGCGAACTTTTCGCTGACCCAGTACCCGATCGTCGCCGAGCAGAGCGACCCGCGCGAGACCCCCCACACGTTCAGCTGACCGGCGATCTCGCCGTCGTACTCCATGACGAACGGATAGCCGGCGCCGTCGCGGTACTGCTGGAGCAGACGACGGATGCTCAGGCGCATGTCGAACGACACCGAGCCATAGGGCACCGTGGCCTCCCACGGCTGCAACCAGGACCGATTCGCGAGCAGCTCCTGCTGGAGCACGCGGGCATCCTTCGTGCGCACGAGTCGCAGCTCGATCGATCCGTGTCGCATGCCCGCCATGAGATCCATCATCTCGCGCCCGACCCGCCTGCGGCCTAGAGGCGCTCGGCGAATTCCTTCAGCCAGGGACGCAGCTCGGGACCGAGGTCGTCGCGGTCGGAGGCCAGCTGCACGATCGCCTTGATGTAGTCGACGCGGTCGCCCGTGTCGTAGCGGCGTCCGCGGAAGATCACACCGGTCACGCCGGGGCCCGACGGGTCGGCAGCCATCTCCTGCAGCGCGTCGGTCAGCTGGATCTCGCCGCCCTTACCGGGCTCGGTGCGCTCGAGGATGTCGAAGATCGAGGCGGGCAGCACGTACCGTCCGATGATGGCGAGGTTCGACGGGGCGTCCTCGCGCGCGGGCTTCTCGACGAGTCCGGTGACGCGCACGGCGTCCGAACCCTCGATCTGCTCGACCGCAGCGGCGCCGTACATGTGGATGTTCGCGGGGTCGACCTCCATCAGGGCGATCACGGCGGCGCCGGAGCGCTCGTGCTCGGCCAGCATCTCGGTCAGCAGCGGGTCGCGCTCGTCGATGAGGTCGTCACCGAGCAGCACCGCGAAAGAACTGTCGCCGACGTGCGTGCGAGCGCGCAGCACCGCGTGGCCCAGGCCCTTCGGCTCGCCCTGGCGCACGAAGTGGATGTCGGCGAGGTCGCTCGAACGCACGACGCGCTCCAGACGTCCGTGGTCGCCCTTCTCCATGAGCTTGACCTCGAGTTCCGGCACCGAGTCGAAGTGGTTGGAGATCGCGTTCTTATTGCGCCCGATGATGACGAGGATGTCGTCGATCCCGGCATCCGCCGCCTCTTCGACCACGTACTGGATGGCCGGTTTGTCGACGACCGGCAGCATCTCCTTCGGCATGGCCTTCGTGGCTGGCAGGAAGCGCGTCCCCAGACCTGCCGCAGGAATGACCGCCTTGAACTTCTGTGTACCCATCCCGACAGCCTACCGGTGGGCGCCGCGTAGACTCTGAGCCATGTCGAACGAGGTCGAGCACGCCAAGCGCGCACTGCGCGCCGAGCTCCGCGAACGCCGGGCGCTCCTCTCCGATGCGCAGCGCGACGCCGCCGCCTCCTCGATCGGCGAACGCCTCGACGAGCTCGTCGAGACCCTCGGTGCACGGTCGATCTCCTGCTACCTCTCGGCGACCGCCGAGCCGGGGACCCGCGAGTTCGTCACCCGGGCGGTGCGCCGCGGCATCCGCGTGCTGCTCCCCGTCACCCGCGCCGACGGACTGCTCGACTGGGCCGTCGCGAACGATGACGACGACGTCGCCGAGGGACTCTTCGGCCTGCCCGAACCGACCGGCGAGGTGCTCGGGCCCATCGCGGTGAACGACGTCGACCTGATGATCGTGCCCGCCGCCGCTGTCGACCGCTCGGGCATGCGGATGGGCTGGGGCCGCGGCTACTTCGACAAGACCATCGGGTCGATGGAGAAGTGCCCTCCCGTGTACGCGGTCATCTATGATTCCGAGATACTCGACTCCCTCCCGCGCGAGGTGCACGACCAGCCGGTCGACGGCATCGTGACGCCGACGCAGACCCTCTCCCTGTCGCAGCCGCGACGCTGACCCCTGAGGACACCATGCCCACCTACGCCTATGCCTGCACATCGTGCGGCCACCGCTTCGACGCCGTGCAGAGCTTCGCCGACGCGTCGCTCACCGTCTGCCCCGAATGCGGCGGCGCCCTGCGCAAGCAGTACGGGTCGATCGGCGTGACCTTCAACGGCTCCGGCTTCTATCGCACGGACTCGCGAGCGAAGAGTGGCGGATCATCGGACGCTTCGACATCATCGAAGAAGGAGTCGACGAGCACGAGTGCCCCCGCGCCCGCGTCGAGCCCGACCTCATCCTGATTCCCCACCACTCGGAGGTTCGCATGCTCAAAGGATTCAAGGACTTCATCCTCCGCGGCAACGTCATCGACCTCGCGGTCGCCGTCGTCATCGGCTCGGCGTTCACCGCGATCGTCAACGCCGTGGTCGCCAGTGTCATCAACCCGCTCGTCGCGCTCTTCTTCAAGGCGGATTCGATGGGCGGCTTCGGCCCGCAGGTCACCAACATCTACGGCGATACGGTCACGTTCCCCCTCGGCGACCTGATCTCGGCCGTCATCAGCTTCCTCGCCGTCGCCCTCGTCGTGTACTTCGTGTTCGTGCTGCCGATGAACACGTTCAAGGCCCACGTCGAGGCCCGTAAGGGAACTGCCGCCGAGCAGCCCGAGGAGGAGCCGGCCGCCGCGACCGAGGCCGAGCTGCTCGTCGAGATCCGCGACCTGCTCGCGAAGAGCAACGCCCGCGACTGAGGGGCACACCCGTCGCTGCGAGAGCAGCTGCACCGGACGTCCCGTTCCGCTTGGCAGCGTCGTACGACGCTCAGTAGTGGGGCGGGACGTCCTGCATCATGCGGTCGTCATTGGGACCCGCGGGACCGCTCGGGCGCCGCTTCCCGTCCTTCACGACCGCCCGGGGGCCGCCCTCGGGGTCGGGATCACTCCCCGCCACCGGCGTCAGGCGCGCGCGGCGGGAACCCGGCACGCGCTCGACGCGCTGCCGCGGAGCATCCGATGCGGGGTCCCCGGAAGAGGCGTCCTCAGGCATCCGTCCGGTCAGCCGTCCGTGCCGTCGTCGAGGTCGAGCGGCTGCGTGTCGTTCTCGGCACGCGCGGCTGACGGTGAGATGCCGAGCACCGAGGCGATCCGCGTCGCCGCCGTCGCCGGGTCGCTGTAGAGGTCGAACGCGTGCACGCGCACGTAGTGCCAGCCGAGTCGGCGCAGCACATGCGGGCGCAGACGCAGGGTCTCGCGCAGCGAGTCGCCGCGGGATTCGGGGTCGCACTCGATCACGACGGCCTTGCCGCCGTGCTGCGCGACCAGCGGGAGCAGACCGCGGTAGTCCACGTCGACGGATGCCCCGAGTCGGCGCAGCTCACGCGCGAGCGCGAGCGTCAACGGGTCGGCGAGGTCTTCGAGACGCGCGTCTCGGGCACGTGCGGCCAGCCCGCCGAGGATCGACATGAGTGTCGCAGCGCCGTACTCGAGGCGTCCATCATCGAAGGAGGACGGACGGATCGACGACACGATCACCATGGAACGACGCGCGCGGGTCATGCCGACCGTCAGCAGCCGCTCGCCGTCGGGCGTCGAGAGATCGCCGAAGTCGCTGAGCACTCGACCGTGCTTGGTGAGGCCGAATCCGAGCGAGAAGATCACCCGGTCGCGGCTCTCGGCCACGGACTGCTCGAGGGTGAGGACGGCGAAGGGCTCCGCAGTATCGCGCCCCACGAAGTCGGCGACATCGGAGCGTCCGGCGAAGGCTGCCGTGACGGCGGCGCGCACACGCTCGGCGTGACGCGCGCTCGCGGTCACGACCATGAGCGACTCGGACGGGCGATGCACGGCGTGCTCGACCACGAGAGTCACCACCCGGGCGACCTCCGCGTCGGGGCTCTCCACCGCACCCGAGATCGGGTCGGGCGTTCCCGTGCCGCCCTCGACGTAGTCGACCGTGAGGCTTCCCCGACCGAGGTACGACCCGGCCCAGGGCAGCGACACGATCTCGCCGCCGTAGAAGGCGTCGTTGATGAGCTCGGCGAGGTCCTCTCCCCCGGCGCGGTAGCTACGGGTGAGCGTCATCACCGGGAGCAGCTCGGAGAGGCGTTCGAACACCGAGGTCTCGTCGAACTCGACCTCGGGCTCCCAGAGGTCATCGGGGTCGACGGCGATCTGGAACGGCGACGGACGCTGGGTCACCGGGTCGCCGAACGCGACGACCTGGCGCGCACGACGGATCGCGGGCGCAGCCTCGGCGAGGTTGATCGCCGCGGCATCCACCAGGAGGACCGCGTCGAACTCGACCGAGTCCGGGATCTCGGGCACGAGATACGGCGAAGAGATCCAGACCGGAGCGAGCGTGGAGACCAGCGTCGGGGCGGCGCTCACGACCTCGGCGGACGTCGTCGTGCTCTGGGTCAGCGCACGACGCAGGTTCGCCGACTCCTGCGGCTCGTCGACGATCGCGATCTTCCACTGGTTGGCGAGCTGCCAGGCCAGGAGAGGTCCGGCCATCGCGGCGTGCGCCTCGTCGACGAGACGGAAGTCGCGCTCGAGGCGATCGACGACCGCCGTGTTCGCGCCGAGGAGGGCGCGGTTGTCCTGCAGGGCGCGCTCGAGGAGCGACTGCCACCAGGCGAACTCGAGCTCGTCGCCCACGCGTGACTCGGAGACGTGACGCACCGAGAGATCGGTGAGCAGGGGCTCGAGACCGAGGAGGGCGAGTTCGTCGCGCAGCTCCGCGCGCTCGACCAGGTTCTCGAAGACATCGGACTTCGCCGCGAGACCGGCGAGTGTGCGCACCAGACGCGCCACGGGGAGCGTCGCCAGCGGTTCACGTCGACCGAGGGCCGCGTCGAGTTCGGCGAGTTCGGCTTCGACGCGCTGCCACGCGGCCGCGACCTCTCCGAGACCCAGCGGGATCTCGGGGGCGACCCCCGCATCGACGCAGCGCTGCCACTGCGTGCGCTGGGTCTGGATGCGCAGCAGCGACTCGTGCATCTCGGTGACGTGCACGCCCGGGCGTACGTACTCCTTCGCCAGGCGACGCAACCGCCGGCGGTTCGCCGACGACATCCCGGGCGCATCGCGGCGCGACCCGTGCGCCTGGATCAGCTCTCCCAGCGGGCGCTCGAACACGGTCGGGCTGAAGCGGTCGAGCGAATCGCGGATGCCCTCGAGCAGTCTCAGGTAGTCGCCGAGCTCGTCGATGGTCGAGAACGGCCGCATGTGGGTCTGGGCGATGAGTTCGTAGCCGCGCTCGAGAAGCGCGGGAACGCTGTCGGAGTGCAGGCGGCCCGCCAGCTCGTGCGCGGCGCGGGCGGCCTCGGTGGTGGTGAAGGTGACGCCGTACCAGGGCGAATCGTCGGGGCCGAAGCGGAACTCCCCGAGACGCGCTGCCTGCGCGAGGGCGGCGGCAGCCGGCCCGCGATCGCCGGCGAGACGCCGCAGGGACTCGTTGCTGAGTCGCGCCGTGGTCGACGGCGGGGTCGGCAGGGAGGCGAGTCGGGTGAGGTGGCGGGTCGCCTCGAGCACGGAGGCATCCATCCCGGGCACGGGAGAGGTGAGTGCGTGGCGGTAGTCGCGGAGCACGGTGCGCAGGCGCACGAGCGCGTCGTCCACCTCACCGACCTTGGGGGCGGTCGCCTTCTCGTTGCGGCCGATGGCGCGCACGAGGTCACGCCGCACGCTCACCGGCGAGATCGCGAGGCTGTCGAGACCGATCCCGGCCAGGCGGTGGCGGACCCCGTCGAGCGTCGAGCGTCGCGCCGAGACGACGAGCACGCGCTTCCCCGCCCGCACGAGCTCGCCCAGCGCGTTGATCACGGTCTGCGTGCCACCGGTACCGGGCAGCGTCGCGACGGTGAGCGAGTGGCCGGCGGCGATTCGCGAGAGCACGGCCTCCTGCTCGGCATCCGCATCGAGCAGCAGGGTGTCGGATGCCGGCGCACGGTCGTCCGGCCCGGTGAAGTGCGGCGTGGCCCGCGGCGCCCTGACCTGCTCGCGGTCGCCGACATGACCGGCGAGGGCGTTGAGCACCTGGTGGTCGAGCGTTCGGGTGTCGCGCGACATGGAGCCGGCGACGTCGGCGAAGGTCGACACGACCAGGCGCGGCTCGACCGAGAAGGTGTCGATCGTGCGGGTGATCGCGCGCAGACTGTCGATGACCGGCTGAGGCTTGAAGATGCCGCCGTCGTAGGCGAGGGATGCCAGGGTCGACGCATCGATCGAGATGCCGAAGTGCTCGCGGGCGATGCGGACGAGTTCGGGATTGACCTCGAACGCCCCCTGCAGCTTCAGCTCGTAGTCCGAGTGGTGGCGGCGGATCGCGAGGGGGCGCAGCAGCACGGGCGCGGCGAAGAACGCTCCCCCGATCCGCCAGCGGGCGACGCCGACGGCGAGGTGTACGGCCTCGATGCCGCGCACGGTGCGCAGCTCGGTGTTCTTCGCGGTGATTCGCTCGGCAGCGAGACGCGCGGTGCGCAGACCGACCTCGTCGCGGAAGAGGTTCGACAGCAACGTCGATTTGCCGGTGATGAACTGCGGGAGACTGCCGGGGTGCGCCTTGGAGATGTCGATGCCGGACTCGGCCCCGTCTCTGAAGCTGGTCAGCGGCGAGGGGCCGCCCAGATCGGCGGCTTCACTGCGGAGTCTCGAGCGTTCGCCCTCCGCCGCGTGGGTCACGACGACGCCGGTCGACGACGTCCGGAGGTCGCTGAGGGTCACGGCGAGCGCTGCTCCCGTGTCTTCTACCGTCTTGCCTTCCCGTCGCCACACAACTCACACACTAAGCGCGCGGGGCGCGAGGCCCGGTATCCCGGGCGGGTTTCGCGGAATTCCGGTCGAGGATGCCGCGGTTGACTCCTTCTGCACCGCGGCCCGTCGAGAGCGCCTCTCCCCCCGTCCGCGGTGCGCACCTCCCGGCAGACGGGCGCCGCACGTCAGGATGGACGCATGAGCTTCCGCTACGACTTCGCCCCCACGCCGTTCGGCGATGCGCTCGCGGTGTTCTCCGACGAGGGCATCGTGCGCTTCGACCTGTCCGAGTCGGAGGATCCGTCGGTCCCCTGGCTCCTCGAGAACGTCACCCGGGAGTTGCGTGCGGTGCCCGAGCCCGACCCGGGTGCGGCCGATGAGCTCGCCGGCCTTCTCGACCGGTACTTCGACGGCGCACCGATCCGGTTCGACGAGCACCTCTCTCTCGACTGGCGCCTCGTCGACGGCTTCCATCGGCGGGCCCTCGAGGCGATCGGAACGATCGAGTGGGGCGAGACCCTGAGCTACGGAGAGGTCGCCGTCCTCGCCGGCCACCCGGGCGCGGCCCGCGCCGTGGGATCGGCCTGTCGCGTCACCCCGTTCTCGATCATCGTGCCCGTGCACCGCGTCATCCGCTCCGACGGCTCTCCGGGTCACTACGGGGCGCACCCCGAGCGCAAGCGGTTCCTCCTCGACCTCGAATCGCGCACGCCGAACACCCAACACCGAGCGCCCAGCGCTTAGGGCCCACAGGACCGACGCGGGTCCCGTCGAGTAGGCCGCCGGGACCCGCGCCGGAGGGGCGTCGGTGGTAATCTCACCGCGTGGCGGGAACGGCGCCGTCACGCGGAAGGCAGGTGGCCATGAGCACTCCGATCGGTGCCGAATCCGACACAGAGCTCGTCGCCCGTGCCGTGCGGGAACTCGCCCGCCGTACCCGGTTCCCGGTCGCCTTCGGCGGACTCCTCGATGACGGCGTCGTGCACGTGACGACGATCGTCGGAAACCGCACCCGCAGTCTCGACGGCCTGCGCGTTCGACCCGAGCGCGGACTCGGAGGACGAGCGATGATGGAGCTCCGTCCGCGCATGACCAGCGACTACGGATCCTCGCAGCAGATCACGCACGACTACGACGTCTTCGTGCTCGGCGAGGGGCTGCGCACACTCCTGGCGGTCCCGATCGTCGTGGGGGGACGATCCCGTGGCGTGCTCTACGCGGGCGCCTGGGACGACGAGCAGATCGGCGGGATCACCACCGCCCCGGCCATGCAGGTCGCACAGTCGGTCGCCGACGAGTTACGCATCCGCGAAGAAGTCGAACGTCGGCTTCGCGCCGACGCCCCGGCATCCGCCACGCTGCAGGCCGATCAGCGCGAGCAGTTGCGCGAGACCTTCGCCGATCTCCGCAGCATCGCCGCATCGATCGACGACGACGAGCTGCGCGCCCGGCTCGCGCGCGTCGAGGGGCGCCTGCTCGCCCTCTCGGGTGAGCACACGACGACCGCGACCGGCCCGTCCCCCGTGGTCCGCCTCTCCCCGCGCGAGACCGACGTCCTGTCCTGTGCCGCACTCGGGGCGACGAATGCCGAGATCGCGACGCAGCTCGGCCTCCGTGAGGGGACGGTCAAGGCGTACCTCGGCACCGCCATGTCGAAGCTCGACGCATCGACCCGGCATTCGGCCGTCGCCCGCGCCCGGCGCGCGGGGCTCCTCCCGTGATCGCGTAAATCACATCGGAATACCATTTGCATTCACTCGTGTATGCAACGGGAATCGCCGTGGAATTGATTGCCGCAATTCGCCGCGGCGAGTAATGTTCACTCTATGGCGAGACGAATTGTGCATCAGCTGGTCGACGATATCGACGGCAGCGTCCTGGAGATCGGCGAAGGGGAGACCGTGCATTTCTCCCTCAATGGCACGGCATGGGAGATCGATCTGAACTCGGCCCACGCCGAAGAGCTCCGAGCGGCGCTCGAGCCCTACATCTCCGCCGGGCGCCGTGCCGGTTCCGCGAGCTCCCCGCGCAGCTCGTCGGGCTCCGCACGCAAGCGCCCCGCGCGCAACCCGGAGGTCGCGGCGATCCGCGCCTGGGCGAATGACAACGGATATTCGCTCTCGGAGCGCGGACGAATTCCCGCACCCGTCATCGAGGCATATAACAAAGCGCATTGATCGCATACGACGACTGATGAAGGCTCTCCTCCGGGGGAGCCTTCATTCGTCGCGGTCGGTCACCCATGCCTCGTCGGGCAGGGCGATCTCCTGCGTCATGTCCTCCAGGAAGCGGATGACGACCGCACGCTCCTCGCGCGTGAGCCTGGCCGCGGCGTAGAACCGCTTCGCCTGCTGACGCCCGACCGTCTGCATCGCCGCGTGGCGGGTCTCCTCGGTGATCGTGATCGCGAGCGCTCTCCGGTCGGACGGATGCGGCGAGCGCACGATGTGGCCGCCCTTCTCGAGGCGGTCGAGGAGCTTGGTGGTCGATGCGGTCGAGATCGCCAGGTGCTGCGCGATACCCCCCGGGGTCGCGATCGTGTTCCGGTTGGCGCAGACGATGAGGTAGTGCAGGGCGCGCATGTCGGTCTCGTTGAGCTGCATATAGCGGCGCGAGGCGCGGGAGAGCTTCTGCTCGGCCTCTCGCAACTCGCCGAGCGCTCCCATCACGAGCGCGATCTGCTGCAGATCCTCCGGCGCGACCCCCGAGCGATCGACGAGCGCACTGCGCGGGTCGCTTGCCTCGACGTCGTAGATCGCGGCATGGCTGAGCCCGTCGACCGCGGCATCCGATCGCGAGTCGTCGACCGGCGACCCCGCCTTCGGGGTAGTGCCGGGTGCAGTGTCCATGCGATCATGTTACACAACGATCTATTTCATGCTAAGTTAAATACTCGCCAAGCTAGCAAAAAGACCTCAGAGGACGCCATGGACGACGTGACCCTTGTCGACGAGCAGGGAACCGCGATCGGTTCCCTGCCGAAGAGCGACGTCCACACCACCGACACCCCGCTCCATCTGGCGTTCTCCTGCCACCTCGTGAACGAGCGAGGGCAGGTCCTCCTCACCCGCCGTTCGCTCGCCAAGAAGACCTGGCCCGGCGTCTGGACGAACAGCTTCTGCGGGCACCCCCGCCCCGGCGAAGAGATCGCGGATGCCGTTCACCGCCGAGCGCACGAAGAACTCGAAGCGACCGTCGTCGACCTGCGGCCCGCGCTCCCCGACTACCGATATCGCGCCGTCGACGCGAGCGGCATCGTCGAGAACGAGGTGTGCCCCGTCTACGTCGCCCGACTCGACGGCGACCTCTCCCCGCGGCCGGACGAGGTGGCGGAATGGGCGTGGGCGGATGCCGCCGACATCGCCGCCGCGGTGGCCGGAGCCCCCTTCGCGTTCAGCCCCTGGCTGGTCGAGCAGCTCCCGCTGCTCCGAGAGAGCGGAGCACTCTGACCATGGCTTCCGTCGCGACTCAGGACGAGCTCGGCACCCGCGTCGAAGAGGCCCTCCGGCAACGCTTCGCCGAGCGCAGCTCCGCCGCCGAGAATTACGGTGAACCGTTCGCCGCGCTCTGGCGCTCCGCCGCCGCGCACGCGATGGGCGGCAAGATGATCCGTCCTCGCCTGCTCCTCGACGCGCACCGGGCCCTGGCGGCATCCGGCTCGGGAGTCGACCAGACGGCAGCCGTCGAGATCGCCGCGGAGGTCGAGCTGCTCCACTACGCCTTCCTCCTGCACGACGATGTGATCGACGGCGACCTCGTGCGTCGGCGGCAGCCGAACCTCATCGGCACCCTCGCGGCATCGACGGGCCGGGCGCGCGAGGATTCCGAACTGCACTGGGCGCGCTCGAGCGCCATCCTGATGGGCGACCTGCTGCTGGCGACGTCGGTTCTCGGCTTCGCACGCGCCCGCGTCTCGACCGCCGCACGTCTGCGCCTGCTCGACCTGATCGAGCACACCATCGTCGAGACCGTCGCCGGGGAGCACATCGACGTCGGCCTGGGCGACGGGATCATCGAACCCGACCTCCGCACGATCCTCGAGATGAGCACCTACAAGACCGCGACCTACTCGTTCTCGCTCCCCCTGCGCGCGGCGGCGATCCTCGCCGGAGCCTCGGCCGAGCTCGAAGGAGATCTCGCGGCGATCGGCCGCCATCTCGGACTCGCCTTCCAACTGCAGGACGACCTGCTCTGCGTGTTCGGCGATCACGAGGTGCACGGCAAGGATGCCTTCTCCGACCTGCGCGAGGGCAAGGAGACGGCCATCATCGCCTATGCACGGATGACGACCGCGTGGCCCCACATCCGTCAGCACTTCGGCTCCACGATGCTCGACGAGCGCGAGGCCGTGCGCATCCGCGAGCATCTGCGCGACTGCGGCGCCGAGCGCTTCGTTCAGGGCCTCGTCACCGATGAACTCGCCGCGGCATCCGCGGTCGCGGTCGATATCGAGTCCGCGCACATCGTCTCGGGCGACGTCATCGACAGCATCCGCGGCCTGATCGCGCGCATCGAGGGGCGGGCATCGTGACCGCGTCGCCCACCACCGGGGGCGATGAATCGCTGCGCCGCTTCAACAGGACCGCCGAGATCGCCACCGCCGGCGTGATCCGCGCCTATTCCACGTCTTTCGGCATGGCGACCAAACTGCTCGGGCCCCGTCACCGCCAGCACATCCGCAACATCTACGCCATGGTGCGGATCGCCGACGAGATCGTCGACGGCGTGGCCGCTGAGGCCGGACTCGACGCGGGAGCGCAGGCCGACGCCCTGACGTCGTACATCGCCGAGACGCACCGGTCTCTGCGCACCGGGTACAGCAGCGACCTCATCCTCCACGCCTTCGCGCAGACCGCGCGCGCGTGCGGCATCGGAGAGGACCTCACGCAGCCGTTCTTCGACTCGATGCGCGCCGACATCCCGACGGCTGACGCCGCGGCCGCGTTCGACGCCGATGCCCACGCGCGTTACGTCTTCGGATCCGCGGAGGTGGTCGGCCTGATGTGCCTGCGCGTGTTCCTGCGGGACGCCGAGCGTACGCCCGCGCAGCTCGAGACTCTCGAGCACGGCGCACGTCAGCTCGGCGCCGCATTCCAGAACGTGAACTTCCTGCGCGACCTCGCCGACGACACCGACCGGCTGCGTCGCAGCTATCTCGGCACGGCCGAGCGCCTCACCGACGCGGATCGCGACGCCTGGGTCGCGACCGTCGAGACCCAACTCGACGACGCCCGCGCCTCGATCCCGCTCCTGCCGAAGGATGCGCGCGCCGCCGTGCGCAGCGCGCTCGCCCTGTTCGCCGCACTCACCCGACGCGTCGCGAAGACCCCCGTCGACGATCTCTACCGGCGTCGCGTGCGCGTACCCGACCCGATCAAGGGATTGCTCGCCGCACGCTCCGTGCTCGTCACCGCGGTGGAGCCCCGATGAGCCGGGTGGTGGTGATCGGCGCCGGCGTCGCGGGTCTCGCGACGGCGGGTCTGCTCGCGCGCGACGGCCACGAGGTGCTCGTGCTCGAGAAGAACGCCCAGGTCGGCGGGCGCGCGGGCAGCATCGAGCGCGACGGCTTCCGCTTCGACACCGGTCCCTCCTGGTACTTGATGCCGGGGGTGTTCGACCACTGGTTCGCGATGATGGGCACCTCGGCCGCCGAGCAGCTCGACCTCGTTCCGCTCGACCCCGGATACCGCGTGTTCCGGCAGCCCCACGGCGATGCGGAGATCTCGGAGGTCACGGTGCCGGCGGGACGCGAAGCCGTCTCCCGACTGTTCGAGTCGCGCGAGCCGGGTGCGGCGAGGGCGCTCTCCGACTACCTCGACTCGGCCCACCACGCGACCTCGATGGCCGAGAAGTACTTCCTCTACAACCCGTTCACCCGGCTGACGACGCTGACGACCGGCGAAGTGTTGCGCGCGGCGCCGCGGCTGTTCTCCCTCCTGGGCACGCGCCTGCAGGCCTTCGCGGGCCGGCGATTCCGCGATCCGCTGCTCCGGCAGATCCTCGGCTATCCTGCGGTCTTCCTCGGCACCGATCCGCGGAGCGCTCCCGCGATGTACCACCTCATGAGCGCGCTCGACCTCGACGAGGGGGTCAGCTATCCGCAGGGCGGTTTCTGGGGCGTCGCCCTGCGCATCGAGTCGCTGGCACGCGAAGCGGGCGCGCGCATCGTGACGGAGGCGGAGGTCTCCGGCATCCGCACCACCGGCCGCGGTCGGGCGACGCGCGCGACCGGCGTGGAATGGACGGATGCCGCGGGCGAACGCCACGTCGAAGACGCCGACATCGTGGTCTCCGGTGCCGATCTGCACCACACCGAGACCGCGCTCCT
Organism: Microbacterium sp. NPDC090003; assembly: GCF_044748385.1. Classification (NCBI taxonomy): domain Bacteria; kingdom Bacillati; phylum Actinomycetota; class Actinomycetes; order Micrococcales; family Microbacteriaceae; genus Microbacterium; species Microbacterium sp. NPDC090003. The sequence goes on along the minus strand of NZ_JBIVFW010000002.1, from coordinate 295,099 downwards.
GCCCGCCGAGCAGCGCAGCTATCCCGAGTCCTGGTGGACGCGGCGCACGAGTGGCCCCGGAGCGGTGCTCGTCATGCTCGGCGTGCGTGGTGCGCTCCCCGAGCTCCCCCACCACTCGCTGTTCTTCACAGACGACTGGGACGCGAACTTCGACGCGATCTTCGGATCCGAGCAGCGCATCCCCTCACCCGCCTCGACCTACGTCTGCCGCCCCAGCGCGACCGACGACGCCGTGGCGCCGGCCGGGCACGAGAACCTCTTCATCCTCGTGCCGATCCCCGCCGACCCCGACCTCGGCCACGGCGGCTCCGACGGCACCGGATCTGCGACGATCGAGCGGGCGGCCGATGCCGCGATCGACCTCGTCTCGACGTGGGCGGGCATCCCCGACCTCCGCGAACGGATCGTGGTGCGCGAGACCAAGGGCCCGGCCGATTTCCTCGACGACTACCACTCGTGGAGCGGGGGGATGCTGGGGCCGGCGCACATCCTGTCGCAGAGCGCGATGTTCCGCGCGCAGAACGCCTCCAAGCGCGTACGCGGCCTCTACTACGCGGGGGCGACCACGGCCCCGGGCGTCGGTGTGCCGATGTGCCTGATCAGCGCGGAGATCGTGCTCAAGCGCATCCGCGGCGATCACTCCGCCGGCCCGCTTCCGGAGCCCGCGCGCACTCCCCACGGATCGACGGCGCGCTGATGGGATTCGTGTACCTGGCCGCCCTGCTGATCTCGACGGGCTGCATGCTGCTGCTCGATCGGCGCTTCCGACTCTTCTTCTGGCGCGATGCGATCGCGGCGACCGTCGTCACGACCGCAGGTCTGGCGTTCTTCCTGATCTGGGACGTGTTCGGCATCGTCACCGGCATCTTCTATCGGGGCGAGGGGGCGATCGCGACGGGTATCGTGCTCGCTCCCGAGATGCCGCTCGAGGAGCCCGTCTTCCTCACGTTCCTGGTGATCTGCACCATGATCGCCTACACCGGGGCGGTGCGGGTGCTCCCCCTCGGTCGCCGTCTCCCCGCGCGGAAGGAGCAGGCCCGATGACCTACCTGCAGCTCGCCGGATGGTTCCTGGGCGCCGCCGTGGTGATCGCGATCGCTCTGACGCTCCTCGCCCGCGGTCGAGGTCCGCACGCCGGTGCCGTCGCCCTGACCGTGCTCGTGATGCTCACCTTGACGGCGGTGTTCGACACGATCATGATCGCGAGCGAGCTCTTCCACTATGCCGGGCCGCAGCTGCTCGGCGTGCACATCGGGCTCGCCCCGATCGAGGACTTCGCGTACCCGCTCGCCGGCGCCCTGCTGCTGCCGGCGCTGTGGGCCGCCCTCCGCTCGCGGCGCACCGCTCCGGGCGACGCCCTCTCCGCTGACAGGACCCGCGCATGACCGCCCCCGCCGCGCGCCCGTCGCCGGCCCGCGACCTCGGGCAGATCCTGCTCTCGTCGCGCCCCATCAGCTGGATCAACACCGCGTTCCCGTTCGCCGCCGCGTATCTGCTCACCACTCGCGAGCTCGATCTCACACTCGTGATCGGATTCGTGTACTTCCTGATCCCCTACAACCTCGCCATGTACGGGATCAACGACGTGTTCGACTACGCCTCCGACCTGGCGAACCCGCGCAAGGGCGGCATCGAGGGCGCGCTCCTCGCCCCGCGGATGCACCGCCCGACGCTGTGGGCCGCCGCGGTGTCGAACGTCCCGTTCCTCGTCTACCTCGTGGCGGCGGGCAACGCCGCGTCGACTGCGTGGCTCGCGGTCAGCGTGTTCGCGGTGATCGCGTACTCGGCGCCGCGCCTGCGCTTCAAGGAGCGCGCGTTCCTCGACTCGGTGACCTCGAGCCTGCACTTCGTGACTCCGGCGATCGTCGGACTCGCCCTCGCGGGCTCGGGGGTCACGCGCGACACGGTGCTCGTGCTCGTGGCCTTCTTCCTCTGGGGGATGGCGGCGCACGCGTTCGGCGCGGTGCAGGACGTCGGTCCCGATCGCGAAGCCGGCATCGGATCGGTGGCGACGGTGATCGGCGCAGCCGCCACCGTGCGGCTCTCGCTGGGGCTGTGGGCGCTCGCCGGCATCCTGATGCTGCTGACGGCCTGGCCGGGACCCCTCGGTGCCCTGCTCGCCCTCCCCTATCTGGTCAACGCCGCGCCCTGGTGGCGCGTGAGCGATGAAGACTCCGGCGCGACCAACCGAGCCTGGCGTCGCTTCATCTTCCTGAACTACTTCGCCGGCTTCCTGGCGACGATGATCCTCATCCTCGCCTGGGTCTCCTGACCCCCGCAGTACCCGAAAGGCCCTCACCCATGCCCCGATCAGACCGCGCCACGACACCGAGCGTCCGCGAACGCGCTCGGCGCCATTCCTGGGTGCGCGTGTTCCTGCCGGTCGCGCTGATCCTGGTCTGGCTCGTGGGCGCGTCGCTCGGCGGGCCGCTCTTCGGCAAGGTCGACGAGGTCTCCTCCAACGACCAGACCACCTATCTCCCCGAGTCGGCGGACGCCACCCAGGTGCAGGAGCTGCTGGGCGAGTTCCGCGACAGCGACGAGATCCCCGCGATCGCGGTCTTCACCTCCGAGACGACGCTGACGGATGCCGAGATCTCCGCGATCACGGACGCCATCGCCGACACGCCCTCACTCGAGGGCATCGCCGACGACGTCTCGCCCGCGATCGTCTCCGACGACGGATACGCCGTGCAGGCGTTCATCCCGATCAGTGGGGACGCCGAGTTGAAGGACGTCACAGCTGAGCTCGGCGCCGAGTTGCGCGCCTCCGCCCCCGACGGCGTCAGCGTCTACATCACGGGTCCCGCCGGATTCACCGCCGATCTCGCGGCCGGCTTCGCGGGCATCGACGGACTCCTCCTGGGCGTCGCGCTGCTCGCCGTCCTGGTGATCCTCGTGCTCGTCTACCGATCGTTGCTGCTGCCTCTCGTGGTGCTGTCCACCAGCCTCTTCGCGCTCTGCGTCGCGCTGCTCGTCGTGTGGTGGCTCGCGAAGTTCGAGGTCCTGCTGCTGAGCGGTCAGACCCAGGGGATCCTCTTCATCCTCGTGATCGGCGCCGCGACCGACTACGCGCTGCTGTTCGTCGCGCGCTTCCGCGAAGAACTGCGCATCGCAGAGGACAAGGGCACGGCGGTCATGGCCGCGTGGAAGGGGTCGTTCGAGCCGATCGTCGCCTCCGGTGGCACGGTGATCGCGGGCCTGCTGTGCCTGCTGCTGAGCGATCTCAAGTCGAACAGCACCCTCGGCCCGGTCGCGGCGATCGGCATCGTCTTCGCGATGCTCGCGGCGCTCAGCCTGCTGCCTGCTCTGCTGCTCCTCTTCGGCCGCGCGGTGTTCTGGCCGCGTCGACCGCGCTTCGAGCCGGAGGTCCTCGCCGAGGGACACGGCATGCGCACCACGGGCCTCTGGGCGCGCCTGGCGGGGGGCATCACCCGTCGCCCGCGTGTGATCTGGATCGTCACGACGCTGGTGCTGATCGTCGGCGCCGCGGGCATCACCCAGCTGAACGCGGTGGGTGTGCCGCAGTCCGACCTCGTCCTGGGCGCGTCCGAGGCGCGCGATGGCCAGTCGGCGCTCGGTGAGCACTTCCCGGGCGGCTCGGGCAGCCCGGCCTACGTGATCGTCGCCGAGGATTCGCTGCAGGATGCCGCGGACGTACTGCTCGCGAACGACGGCGTCGACAGCGTCGCGGTCACGGCATCCGATTCCCCCAGCGGAACCGCGAGCGTGACGACCGACGGCATCGTCGCGGTCGGCCCTCCCGGAACCCCTGCACCCGACCCGACCGTGATCGGCGGCGAGGTGCTGCTGCAGGCGACGCTCACCGACGCCGCCGATTCGGATGCCGCGGCCGAGACCGTTCGCTCCCTCCGGGCCGAGCTGGACGACGTCGATGCCCTGGTCGGCGGGGTGACGGCGACCGCGATCGACACGAACGACGCCTCGATCCACGATCGCAATCTGATCATCCCCGTGATCCTCGTCGTCATCATGCTGATCCTGATGCTGCTGCTGCGTTCGATCCTCGCGCCGGTGCTCCTGATCCTCACCACGGTGCTGTCGTTCGGCACCGCGATGGGCGTCTCGGCGCTGGTCTTCGACGGCATCTTCGACTTCCCCGGAGCAGATCCCGCCGTGCCGCTCTACGGCTTCGTCTTCCTCGTCGCCCTCGGGATCGACTACAACATCTTCCTGATGACGCGCGTGCGCGAGGAGTCGCTGGCGCACGGCACGCGCGAGGGTGTGCTGCGCGGCCTGTCGATCACGGGAGGCGTCATCACCTCGGCCGGCCTCGTGCTGGCCGCGACCTTCGCCGCGCTCTCGGTCATCCCGATCCTGTTCCTCGTGCAGCTCGCGTTCATCGTGGCGTTCGGAGTGCTGCTCGACACGTTCATCGTGCGGTCGCTGCTCGTGCCCGCGCTCGCCTACGACATCGGCAAGAAGATCTGGTGGCCGTCGAAGCTCTGGCGCCGGGGGCTGGGCTGACTCCCTGCCGAGCCTCGGGGGCCCAGCGTGTCCGGTCGCTAGACTGGAGACAAGGCCCCCGTAGCTCAGCAGGATAGAGCAGCCCTCTCCTAAAGGGCAGGTCGCAGGTTCGAATCCTGTCGAGGGCACGATCATGATCATCCGACGACGAGTGGGACACGACGATGACCGATCCGACGCAGAACCCGTACGTGCCGCCGCCCGCACCGGGCGCGCCCGTCCCGCCGGCCGCGTCGGTCCCGCCCGTCGCGTCGGTCCCGCCCGTCCCCCCGGCGCCGACCGCGAGCCCGTTCAGTTACCAGCCGCCACCCGCGCCGCAGTACGCGCCACCGGCGGCACCGGAGTACTCGACGCCGCCGCAGCCCGTCCAGCCCGCGCAGCAGGTCGCACCCTCCGGTCATCCCGGTCAGGCCCCCGCGCCCGCGGGTCGCCGGCAGACGTCACCGCAGACCAGCAGCATCATCTCGGTCATCGCCGGAGCGGTCTCGATCATCGTCCTCCCCTGGATCGCCGGATTCATCGGCATCGGAATGGGCGTGTTCACCCTCCGCACGCAGTCGACCGCCCGTCGGCAGGGACTCCCCACGAGCGGCGCCCATACGACGATGGCCGTCGTCGGGATCGTCCTCGGCTCGATCGGCATCCTCGCGAAGCTCGCGCTCGACTACTTCCTCTGATCGTCGTGCCCTGAGCCGCGCCGACTCGCGCGGTCAGGCCGCGAGGGCGAGGTACGGCTCCCACCGCGGGTCGCTGCGCTCAGTACCGCGCACGGTCCATGCGGTGCCGTGCGGAGGGCGGGGCACGAACCGCAGCTCCCAGCGCATCTCCTGCGGGGTGCGATTGCTCTTGACGTTGTTGCACCGGAGGCAGCAGGCGACGAGGTTCTCCCACGAGTCTGCTCCGCCTCGCGAACGCGGCATCACGTGGTCGATCGTCGACGCCGCCTTGCCGCAGTAGCCGCAGCGATGGTTGTCGCGGCGCAGCACGCCGCGACGGGTGACCGGCACCCGTCGACTGTTCGGCACGCGCACGTAGCGCGAGAGGATGATCACCGCCGGGCGGTCGTAGGCACCGCGGCTCCCCCAGACGGGGTCCCCCTCGATGCGTTCGATCACCGAGGCCTTGTCGTTCATCACGAGCACGAGGGCTCGCTTGAACGACACGATCGCCAGGGGCTCGTAGCCCGCGTTCAGGACAAGTGTGCGCATTCGTCATCCTCTCGATCCGCCGGGACGGCTTCCCGGCACTCTCGACTCACACGGCGCCGTGCCGGCGGAGGAATGATCGCAGAGACGAAAGAAGGCGCTGTCTAGAGACAGCGCCTTCTGCGCGCGGAAGAACCGCGGCGTCCCTGCGGGCAATGCCGGAGGACGTGACGGCCGAGGGCATCCATGGTTCGGATACTCGGTTTCCTGTCCATCGGCTTCTCCCGTCGGTTCGACGACGGGTTCAGGCTAACCCATTGCGGACGGTGCAGGGGCGAAACGGCCGGTGAACGTTCGGGCGTGTTCGCCCACACCGACCGCTCGGAGAGGTCAGCCGGCGTTGGCGCCGAGCCAACCGATGGGCTCGACGAGTCCGCCGTTGACCCACACCTCGAAGTGGAGGTGGTTGGCGGTCGAGCGACCGGTGCTGCCGACGTAACCGATGAGCTGGCCGGCCTCGACCGTCTGCCCCTGCTGCACCTGGCGCGAGCCGTAGATCATGTGGCCGTAGGTGGTCTGCACGCGCTGGCCGCCGACCACGCTGTCGAGCATGACGCAGACGCCGTATCCGCCGATGCTCTCGGCCGAGGCGCGGACGACGCCGGCAGCGGCCGCATAGATCGGGGTGCCGGCGGGGGCGAGCATGTCGGCGCCGTTGTGACCGCCGCCGACCGTGCGGCTGACGTTCCAGGAGCCGAGGGGCAGCGGGTAGCGGACCTCGCCCGACCCGGGGGCGACGAGCGCGTAGCCCGCGGTGTTGAAGCTCGTGCTGGTGCTGGCAGCGGCGGCCTTCGCCGCCTCGGCGGCGCGTGCGGCGGCAGCTTCTTCGGCCTTCTTCTTCTCGATCTCCTCCGGCGTCGTCGCGGTGAAGGTACCGCGATCGAGAGGAGCAGCGGTGGCCTCGGATGCCACGACGAGCGACTGCGCGTCGACGGCGGCGAGCTGCTGGACGGTGGTGGCGGCCTCTGCCGGCTTGGTGGCGGCGTAAGCGGGCAGAGCGACGGCGGCGACGAGAGCACCGACTGCCCCGAAGATGGCGACCGAGCGCATCGGCTTCGCGATGGAGCGGGTGCCGTTCTTCCCACCGGTTCGGCGAGCGACAGCGCGGTCTTCAGATTTCTTCACGGGCAATTCGTTGTCTGCGACCAAAACATCCTCCAGCGCCTGCGCGCTCGGGTAGCGCTGACTCGTCGGCACTCTGCTCTCGTGGCACGTGTGTATCTCGGGTACGTCGTGCGTTTCTCACCGCATCGACGACGAGCCTGGGAGGCAACCGACGCGGTTCATCGTCTGCGGGCTTCGCGGACGACTCGACCGAGGTTACCGGAAGATAACGATCATGTCACCCTGTGAACCTGACAATCCTCGGAGAGCCAGTTCAGGAGCCATTTTCAGGCGGGCTCCCCCACGAGGAAGATGTGCGAGGCCAGCTCGACGGGAAGCTCGAGCCCGTCGTCCTTGCCCTCCATCTGGATCAGGACGTATCCCTCGTTGAAGCGGAAGTCGCCGCGCGCACCGGGCATGACGCCCGCGTCGCGCAGCTGCTCGAGCAGTTCGGGGTCGACCTGCGCGGGCTCGGCGAGTCGACGGACGGTGCCGTCGATCGGCTCACCCGCGGCGTTCAGCTTCTGCACGAGGCCGATGACGCCCTCGTCGAAGGTGCGCGCCGGAACGTCGCCGAGCTGATCGAGACCGGGGATCGGGTTGCCGTACGGCGATTCGGTCGGGTGGCCGAGGAGCTCGACGAGACGACGCTCGACCTGCTCGCTCATGACGTGCTCCCACCGGCAGGCCTCTTCGTGCACGAACGCCCAGTCGAGTCCGATCACATCGGAGAGGAGGCGCTCGGCGAGGCGATGCTTGCGCATCACGTCGACGGCCTTGCGCCGCCCGGCTTCGGTGAGCTCGAGCGTGCGATCCTCGGAGACGATCACCAGGCCGTCGCGCTCCATCCGACCGACGGTCTGCGAGACCGTGGGACCCGAGTGGCCGAGGCGCTCGGAGATGCGGGCACGCAGGGGAACGATGTTCTCCTCCTCGAGTTCGAGGATGGTGCGGAGGTACATCTCCGTGGTGTCGATCAGATCCGTCATGTTCTGGCCCTCCGAGGTTCTTAGGCAAGCCTACATTCCCGCACGGACATCGGGCTCGCGCACGGTGAAACACGCCATGCGCGCCCCGTAGAATCGACGCATGGCGATCGAGATTCCGCGTGACCTCCTGCCCGTCGACGGCCGTTTCGGCTGCGGACCCTCGAAGGTGCGCCCCGCGCAGCTCGAGGCTCTCGTGACCGCGGGAGCGTCGATCCTCGGCACCTCGCACCGACAGGCTCCCGTGAAGAACCTCGTGGGCAGCGTGCGCGAGCAGCTCGCCGCCCTGTTCCGCGCGCCGGAGGGATACGAGATCCTGATCGGCAACGGCGGGTCCACGGCATTCTGGGACGCGGCGGCCTTCGGCCTCATCGAGCGCCGCAGCCAGAACCTCGTCTTCGGCGAGTTCGGCGGAAAGTTCGCCGCCGCTGCGGGCGCTCCCTGGCTCGACGCCCCCGACGTGCGCAAGTCCGAACCGGGATCGGCGACGGTCGCGCAGGTCGTCGAGGGCGTCGATGTCTACGCCTGGCCGCACAACGAGACCTCCACCGGCGTGGCCGTGCCCGTCGAGCGCGTCGCCTCCGAGGGGGCGTTGACCGTCATCGACGCGACCAGCGCCGCGGGCGGCATCGACTTCGACGTCACGCAGGCCGACCTCTACTACTTCGCTCCGCAGAAGAACCTCGGATCCGACGGAGGGCTGTGGTTCGCCGTCGCCTCGCCGGCGGCGATCGAGCGCATCGAACGGATCGCGGCATCCGATCGGTACATCCCCGAGTTCCTGAGCCTGAAGAACGCGCTCGACAACTCGCGACTGAACCAGACGCTCAACACCCCGGCGCTGACGACCCTGCACCTGCTCGACAGCCAGCTGCGGTGGATCCTCGACAACGGGGGTCTGAGCTGGGCCGCCGCCCGCACCGCCGAGTCCTCGGGCGTGCTGTACGACTGGGCGGAGGCGTCGCAGATCGCGACGCCGTTCGTCACGGAAGCGGCGTACCGCTCCCCCGTGGTCGTCACGATCGACTTCGACGACCGCATCGACGCGGCGGCCATCGCGAAGACGCTCCGCGCCAACGGGATCGTCGACACGGAGCCGTACCGCAAGCTCGGGCGCAATCAGCTGCGCGTCGCGACCTTCGTGTCCATCGAGCCGGACGACGTGCGCCAGCTCACCCGCGCGCTCGACTTCGTGCTCGCGAACACCGCCTCCTGAGGTGCGGGCGCGGGCCCTGAGCCCGCGCCTCTCCCCGGATGCCGGAGAGGATCACTCCTCGTCGTCGGAGTCCTCGTCGGAACCCTCGTCGTCGGCATCGTCATCCGACTCCTCGTCGGAGTCCTCCTCTTCCGACGCCTCGTCCTCCGCATCGTCGAGTTCGTCGATGTCGACACCGTCGAGATCCCCGGCGTGCAGGATGTCCGGCGCGTCGTCATCGAGATCGTCATCGTCGAGATCGTCGTCGTCGGAGTCGTCGACCGCTTCGGCGGAATCGTCACCGGCGGCCGCCGCCTGCTCGGCGAGTTCGACCTGATGCGCACGGTAATCGGCGAGGCGCTCGGCCCACGGCACCCACTCGGGAGCGAGAAGCGCACCGTCGCCGGGCAGCAGCTCGACCTCGAGCACCGTCGGGTCCTCGTCGTCGACCCGTGCGACCGTCACGATCCAGTACCAGCCGGGATAGCCGGCGAGACGGTTCTCGAAACGCAGCGAGACCGAACCGTCCTCCTCGGGGAGGAAGCCGGCGGCGGGACCGATGGTGTTCGCGGGAGTGATCTCGCGCAGTGCGGCGAGCGCGAGATCGTGAGCTCCGATGAGACGCTCGTCGGCGTCAGGCTTCGAGGTCATCAGCGACCTTGCGCAGGACGGCCGCGATCTTACGGCCGTGGGAGGAGGACGGGTAGCGTCCGCGACGCAGATCGCCGCCGATACCGTCGAGCAGCTTCACGAGATCCTCGACGATGATCGCCATGTCGTCGGCCGGCTTCCGCTTCGCTTTCGCGAGACTCACGGGCGCTTCGAGCACGCGGACCGAGAGCGCCTGCAGACCGCGCTTGCCGTCGGCGACGCCGAACTCGACGCGGGCGCCCGCCTTGACGGCGGTGCCGGCGGGCATCGCCGACGCATGCAGGAAGACGTCCTGGCCGTCATCGGATGCGATGAAACCGAAGCCCTTGTCTTCGTCGTAGAACCTGACCTTGCCGGTGGGCATGGGAGAAACCTCGCTGAATCGGTGCAGAACAAGACAGCCGCGCCCGTGCGCGACCCCCTCCAGCCTACCGGTCGCCGGCAGCGAGATCTCGAAGGTCCCGGTGCGGGTAGGGTGAGACTGATGAGCACGCAGAACTCCCAGCCGGATGTTCCGATCCGCCGAGTGGATCGGATCCTGGCCTTCACGGCGCTCGGCATCGCCGCGGCATCCGTCATCTGCTTCTTCGCGATCATCATCGGGACCGCGCTCGGCATGGACCAGAAGGCGTTCGGCGACGGCATCTGGCCCATCATCGCCTTCATCCCCTATTGGGGACTCCCCCTCGCCTTCGCGATGATCATCACGCTGCTGACCATGAGCTTCATCCGGAAGGGTCGCGCATCGCGACCCTGAGGGCGGCCTCGTCATGAGCACGCACGCACGACCGCTGGCCGATCGCCTGGCTGCGGCGGGCGACGACGACCTCACGCGGCTCTTCGCCGCGCGCGGTGTGCGCGCCGATCCCGGGTGGCACGACTTCTTCGACGCCGCCGAGGCCCTGCTCGATCCGTCGTCACTGGCCAAGGCGCTGCCCCGGCTGACCTCGGAGGAGGCGGCGGCCCTGCTGCGTGCAGACGGCGCGGGCGATGCCGGTGATCAGCGCGAGGCCCTCGACTCCCTTGCACTGCTGACGCCCGACGGCTCGACCTGGCCGGAGCTCGCGACGACGCTCGAGGGCCGCCCCGCCCCCGCACCGCTCGACGTCTCGGTGCCCCGCCCCTCCGACCCCGCGGCGTCGGCGCACGCCGCGGAACGCGCCTTCACCACGGTCGCCGTCCTCGCCGACCTGCTGATGATCACCCGGGACACCCCGTTCTCGCTCCTCGCGGGCGGCACCGTGAGCGCCGCGGAGAAGCGCCAGCTCGCCGACGCGGGGATCGCGGTCGACCTGGTCGACGCCCTCGTGTCGATCGCCGTCGATGCCCGGCTCGCCACCGCGGCCGAGCGTCGCCTGCGCGTGACCGCGGATGGCGACGGCTGGTTGCGCTCCTCGGCATCCGATCGCTGGACGAGACTCGCGACGTCGTTCCGCGACGCGCTCCCCCGCGGCGTGCGCACCCCGAGCGGCGGATGGATCGCCACCGACGCGTGGATCGACGCCCACCCGTGGGATCCTGCCTGGCCCGACCGCAGCCGCGCGCTGCGGGAGACGGCCGGACTGCTCGGACTCGTCGCCGGAGACGGCAGCGAGCCCGCCTGGGCGACGCCGCTGCGCGAGGGATCCCCCGCGGACACCTCGGCGCTCAACGTTCTGCTTCCCGCCGAGGTCGATCGCATCTTCCTCCAGAACGACCTCACGGCGATCGCCCCCGGCCCCCTCGCGCCCGCGCTCGACGTACGGCTGCGCACGATCGCCGCCCGCGAATCCGCAGCGCAGGCATCCTCGTACCGCTTCACCGCCGAGTCGATCGCGCACGCCTTCGTCGTCGGCGAGAGCGAACAGGGCATCCTCGACTTCCTCGGCGGCATCTCGCTGACCGGCATCCCCCAGCCACTCGCCTACCTCATCGCCCAGACCGCTCAGCGTCACGGGCTGGTGCGCGTCTCGGCCGACGATGAAACCGGACGCACACGCATCGAGAGCGACGACCGGCACCTCATCGACGCGATGGCCGTCGACCAGAGCCTGCGCCCACTCGGGCTGACCGCTCACGTCGACTCCCTCACCACCAAGGTCGGCCGCGACACGGTCTACTGGGCGCTCACCGACGCGCGGTACCCGGCCACACTCATCGGCGCCGACGGCGCGCCTCTCCTCGGCGACCGGCATCCGCCGCGAACGACTTCCGCGCCGACGCCCGCTGCCGTCGACTACGCCCCGCTGATCGCCCGACTGCGCTCCCGACAGGGCCCCGACGCGGATGCCGCCTGGCTCGACCGCGAGCTCGAAGCCGCCGTCCGCGCTCGTGCCGTGCTGCGCGTGACCGTCGGCATGCCCGACGGATCGACCCGAGACCTCCTCCTCGAAGCGACCGGACTCGGCGGCGGACGTCTGCGCGGTCGCGACCGAGCGGCCGACGTCGAGCGCACCCTGCCGGTGTCGAGCATCCGCAGCGCGACGATCGTCGCCCCGTAGGCGCCCGCACAGCCGGGCGCGGGTAGGATTGTCTGCTATGTCTGATGGCCCCCTGATCGTCCAGAGCGATCGCACCGTGCTGCTCGAGGTCGCCCACGCGGATGCCGAGAGCGCGCGCCACGAGCTGGCGATCTTCGCCGAGCTCGAGCGCGCCCCCGAGCACATCCACACGTACCGCATCACGCGCCTGGGACTGTGGAATGCACGCGCCGCCGGGCACACCGCCGACGACATGCTCGAGACCCTCGACCGCTGGTCGCGCTTCCCCGTGCCGCCGTCCGTGGCCGTGGATCTGAAGGAGACGGTGAACCGTTACGGCCGTCTCGTGATCGAGCGCGACGACGAGGGCGTGCTGATCCTGCGCTCCACCGACCCCGCCGTGCTGTCGCAGGTCGCGCACAACAAGCGCATCCAACCGCTGCTGATCGGCCACCCGACTCCCGAGACCTTCGTGGTCGACGCCTGGGCCCGCGGCCAGATCAAGCAGGAGCTCCTCAAGATCGGCTGGCCGGCCGAGGACCTCGCCGGGTACACGCCGGGCACACCGCACGAGATCGACCTCGCCGAGAGCTCCTGGAAGATCCGCCCCTACCAGCAGGATGCCGTCGACGCGTTCGCGAAGGACGGCTCCGGGGTCGTGGTGCTCCCCTGCGGCGCGGGGAAGACGATCGTCGGCGCCGGCGCCATGGCGGCCACCAAAACCACCACGCTCATCCTCGTCACCAACACGGTGTCGGCACGCCAGTGGCGCGACGAACTGCTCAAGCGCACCAGCCTCACCCCCGAGGAGATCGGCGAGTACTCCGGCCAGTCCAAGGAGGTCAAGCCGGTCACGATCGCGACGTACCAGATCCTCACGGCCAAGCGGAAGGGCGAATACGCGCACCTCGCGCTCCTCGACGCGCTCGACTGGGGTCTGATCGTCTACGACGAGGTGCACCTCCTCCCCGCGCCGGTGTTCAAGCTCACGGCAGACCTGCAGGCGCGCCGCCGCATCGGCCTGACCGCTACGCTCGTGCGCGAGGACGGCCGCGAGGGCGATGTCTTCAGCCTGATCGGCCCCAAGCGCTTCGACGCACCGTGGAAGCAGATCGAGGCGCAGGGCTTCATCTCCCCCGCCGCCTGCTACGAGGTGCGCGTCGATCTGCCGCCGGACGACCGGCTCGAGTACGCGGCCGCCACCGACGACGAGCGCTATCGTCTCGCCGCGTCGGCGCCGGCGAAGATCGACGCCGTGCGCGAACTGATCGCGAAGCATCCGGGCGAGCGGATCCTCGTGATCGGCCAGTACCTCGACCAGCTCGAGACGCTGTCGCAAGCGCTCGATGCGCCGCAGATCACCGGGGCCACACCGGTGGACGAGCGCGAGGAGCTGTACCGGCAATTCCGCGAGGGCGAGATCGAGCTGCTCGTCGTGTCGAAGGTCGCGAACTTCTCGATCGACCTGCCCGAGGCATCCGTCGCCATCCAGGTGTCGGGATCGTTCGGATCGCGCCAGGAGGAGGCCCAGCGCCTCGGCCGTCTGCTGCGCCCGAAGCAGTCGGGCCACACCGCCAGCTTCTACACCCTGATCGCCCGCGACACGATCGACCAGGACTACGCGCAGAACCGCCAGCGGTTCCTCGCGGAGCAGGGCTACAGCTACACGATCCTCGACGCGCACGACCTCGCCTCGGTCTAGCCCCCGCGCGTTCCTGCCCTTCCCATCGCGCGAACGGCCGTCGCCGTCCGTTCCGGTCGCGCGAGCGGCTCTTCTCAACGCTCACAGCAGCCCTTCGTGCGACGGAAGGAGCGCCTGTGGAGAGCCGTCCCGGGATGCGTCGGGAGATGACAGAGTCTCGGGATGCAGAGACCGCGACCGATACCGACACGACTGGGGCGTGCGTTCAGCACGCGGGACGCGGCATCGGCCGGTGTGGGCCGCGGCCAGCTGCGGCATCCGCAGTACGACCGCCCGTTCCGCGGCGTACGCGTGCGGCCGACGATGGATCCCCCATCGCACGATCCCTACGTTCGGCAGGCGGACGCCCGTCTGGCCGCGGCGCGCGCCTGGCTCCCGCGGATGCTCGACACACAGTTCTTCAGTCATGAGACGGCGGCAACCATCTGGGGTGCTCCGCTTCCCCTGACCGACGACAGCGCGCGGCCCGGCTTCCCCGTGCACGTGAGCATCTTCGGTGACGGCCCCCTCCCCCGGGAGCCGCACGTCTCCGGCCACCGCGCGCGTCCGCGGACCACGAAGATCGCCCGCCGCGATGGGGTCGCCGCATCCTCGCCCGCGAGCACCTGGGCCAGTCTCGGGCACCTGCCCCTCAACGATCTGGTCGCTCTCGGCGACTACTTCTGCCGAGTCTGGCGCGAGGGCGTCGGTCGTCGGCACGTCGGGCGCACACCTTTCGCCACCCGAGACGAACTCCGAGCCGCGCTGAACGCCGGGCGGAGGGTAGGCAATCCGCGCCTTCGGGAAGCGATCGAGCTCGTGCGCGAGGATTCCTGGTCGCCGCGAGAATCTCAGGTCCGTTGCCTCCTGATGCACGCGGGACTGCCGGAGCCGGAACTCAACCTGGACGTGTTCGACGATCGACGGGACTTCATCGCCTGCCTGGACCTCGCCTACCCGCGGCAGAAGGTGGGCATCGAGTATCACGGCCTACATCATGCGGCGACGTACGCTGCGGATATCGAACGGCTCGCCCGGCTGCGGGCGGCGGGCTGGAACGTGATCGAGGTCTCGGCCGCGCTACTCGCCCGCCCCCGCATCCTGGTGGATCGCGTCCGCGCGGCGCTTCACGGGTGACCCCGCCGGCGCGTCCCGTCGCACGAGCGGCTGCACACGACGCTCCGATCGCGCGGACGGCTGGTCTGAGCGCCGATACCTGCCATTCTCGCGACGGGAAGGATGCCGCGGACGGGGCGCACCGGCAGATAATCAGCCAGAGCATCGGCGGAGTCACCATAATGGGGTCATGACTGCTGCGCGCATCCTTGTCGTCGACGACGAGCCGAACATCCGTGACCTGCTCTCCACGGGCCTCAGCTTCGCGGGGTTCCAGGTGAAGACGGTCGCCAACGGCGCCGCCACCATCTCTGCCGTGCTCGAGGAGGAGCCCGACCTCATCATCCTCGACGTGATGCTGCCCGACATGAACGGTTTCAGCGTCACCAAGCGGCTGCGCGGCGCCGGGTTCACCGCGCCGATCCTGTTCCTCACGGCGAAGGACGGCACCGACGACAAGATCGAGGGCCTGAACGCGGGCGGTGACGACTACGTGACGAAGCCGTTCAGCCTCGACGAGATCGTCGCACGCGCCCAGGCGATCCTGCGCCGGACCATGCAGGCCGACGAGGAGTCGATCATCCGCGCCGGAGAGCTCGCGATGGATCAGGACACGCACGACGTGCACGTGGGCAAGGAGCCCATCGAGCTGAGCCCGACCGAGTTCAAGCTGCTGCGCTACCTCATGCTCAACCCGAACCGCGTGCTGTCGAAGGCCCAGATCCTCGACCACGTGTGGGAGTACGACTTCAACGGCGACGCGGGCATCGTCGAGAGCTACATCTCGTACCTGCGCCGCAAGATCGATCCGCACACCGAGGAATCCCTCATCCAGACCAAGCGCGGCTTCGGCTACATGCTCAAGGTCGGCAAGTCCGCCTGACCCGCACCCGCTCGACCAGAACCACGCCGCACCGGGAGGACCGCATGGCGCACAAGCCGGATGCGGTCACCGCATGGTGGCGTCGGATCAGTCTGCGCGCCAAGGTCACGGGCGTCACGGTCGCGATCCTCGCACTCGGCTTGCTCGTCGCCGGCGTCGGCACCGTCCCGGTGCTGCGCAACGCGCTCGTGCTGAACATCGACGCGCAGCTGCCCGCCCTGGTGTCGAGCAACCTCGCCGATCGCTATTTCGTGGTCGCCGACGACGGCGAGACGCTCACGCCCCGCGACACCCCCCGCGACTTCGCCGTCGCGATCTACAACGCGGACGGGGATCTGCTCGCGTCGTCCGGAGCGATGCCGCTGGAGTCCGCCCCGCTCTTCCCCTCGTCGTACTCCCCGCAGAAGGCCGCGGTGAACGAGGACGAGGTGCGCGACCTGCTCGGAAAGGACGGCAGCGTCTACCGCAGCGCCGTCGCGATCATCCCCGCCGACGGCGGCGCCCTGCGCATCCAGCTCGTCGCGATGCCGCTCGACGAGGCCGACCGGATCATCTCGCAGTACTTCGGCATCTACATCACGATCGCGCTGATCACGATCCTGATCGCCGCCCTCGCAACCCGCGGACTCGTCACCCTCACCTTCCGCCGGCTGGGACAGGTCGAGGCGACGGCGATGTCGATCGCCGCGGGCGATTTCAGCCAGAGACTCACCGATCTGGAGCCGACGACCGAGGTCGGTCGACTCAACACCGCGATCAACACCATGCTCGATCGCGTCGACCGCTCGCTCGCGCAGCGCGAGCGCACCGTTCGGCACATGCGCCGGTTCATCGGCGATGCGAGCCACGAGCTGCGCACGCCGCTGGTGAGCGTGCGCGGCTACGCCGAGCTGTATCGGATGGGCGCGATCCAGGGCGACGAGGACACCGCCCGCGCCATGGAGCGCATCGAGAAAGAGGCGATCCGGATGGGCGTGCTCGTCGAGGATCTCCTCGCGCTCGCCCGTCTCGACGAGGAGCGCGAGCCGGAGATCGCCGCTCTCGATCTGCGCCCCGTCGCGCGAGACGCCGCCCTCGACCTGCGCGCGGCAGCTCCGGGACGCACGGTGACGGTCATCGACCGCACAGCCGAGACGAGCGACACCGCGAGCGTGAGCATCGCCTCGGTGCCCGCGCCCCCGCCGCCGCCCCGCGGGCTCTCGCGCGCGGCCCTCTCGCGTCTGCGACGACGGCCGCGTTCGACACCCACGCCGACCGAGCAGATCCCCGCGATCGACTTCTCGGAGACCCCCGACACCCCGGTCCGGACTCCCCCGATCGTGCTCGGCGAAGAGAACAAGGTGCGCCAGGTCGTCACGAACCTGCTCGGCAACGCGCGCCGGTTCTCCCCCGAGGACGGTCCGATCGAGATCGTCGTCGACGCGAACCGTCTCCAGGGCACGGCGAGCATCGCGATCGTCGACCACGGGGAGGGCATCCCGCCGCAGATCCGCGAGCAGATCTTCGAGCGTTTCTGGCGCGCGGACACGTCGCGCGCACGGGAGACCGGCGGGTCGGGCCTGGGCCTCGCGATCGTCGCGTCGATCATGAAGGCACTGCACGGCAGCGTCACCGTCTCGGAGACCCCGGGCGGCGGCGCCACCTTCACGGTCGTTCTTCCGCTCGCACCCTCGCGCGCGACACCGGCCCACCTCCTCGAGGACACGCAGCCGCTCGAGCCGCTCGACCTCTGACACGGCCACGCTCGCGCATCTCCTGCACCGATGCGGGATCGAGCGGGTTCTTCCGCAACGCCGTCGAGCGCGCGAATCGCGTGAATGGACGGGCGGATGTCCGACCTAGTCTCGGAACTCCCATCACGAAGGAGAATCCAGATGTCCATCTTCACCGTCGACACCGAAGCAGTCCAGGCAGCGAACAGCGCCGCCCGCGCCACCATGGAGCGCCTGCAGTCCGAATCGACCACCCTCATGGCCCAGCTCACGCAGCTGCAGTCGTCATGGGTGGGCAGCGCCGCGACCGCGTTCCAGGGATGCGCGGAGCAGTGGCGCACCGCAGCTCTGCAGGTCGAGCAGGTTCTCGACTCGATCGGCACCTCGCTCGGCTCGGCCGCGATGCAGTACAGCGACGCCGACCAGTACTCCGCGAGCCTGTTCCGCTGACGTCCGGCGGCCGATGCCCACCGGCCGCCACCGACCTCTTGCGGACGGTGGCTCCTCCCCGCCGTCCCCAGGAACGCAGAACGCCCCCGGCCGAAGCCGGGGGCGTTCTGTCATGCGCGATGGATCAGAAGTCCATGCCACCCGACGGGTCGCCGACCGGAGCGGACGCCTTCTCGGGCTTGTCGGCCACGACGGCCTCGGTGGTGAGGAACAGCGCGGCGATCGACGCGGCGTTCTGCAGCGCGGAGCGCGTCACCTTGGCCGGGTCGATGATGCCGGCGCCGAACATGTCGACGTACTCGCCCGTGGCGGCGTTGAGGCCCTGGCCCGCAGGGAGCTCGGAGACCTTGTTCGCCACGACACCCGGCTCGAGACCGGCGTTCAGCGCGATCTGCTTGAGCGGAGCCTCGATCGCCACGCGGACGATGTTCGCACCGGTCGCCTCGTCACCCGAGAGCGACAGACCGTTGAGCGCCTTCGTGCCGGACTGGATCAGCGCGACGCCACCACCGGGGACGATGCCCTCTTCGACGGCTGCCTTCGCGTTGCGGACGGCGTCCTCGATGCGGTGCTTGCGCTCCTTGAGCTCGACCTCGGTGGCCGCGCCCGCCTTGATGACGGCGACACCACCGGCGAGCTTCGCCAGGCGCTCCTGCAGCTTCTCGCGGTCGTAGTCGCTGTCGGTGTTCTCGATCTCGCGACGGATCTGGGTCACGCGACCCTCGATCTGCTCGGCCTCGCCGGCACCCTCGACGATCGTGGTCTCGTCCTTGGTGACGATGACCTTGCGGGCACGACCCAGCAGGTCGAGCGTGGCGTTCTCGAGCTTCAGGCCGACCTCTTCGGTGATGACCTGACCGCCGGTGAGGATCGCGATGTCCTGCAGCTGCGCCTTGCGACGGTCGCCGAAGCCGGGAGCCTTGACGGCGACCGACTTGAAGATGCCCTTGAGCTTGTTGAGCACGAGAGTCGCGAGAGCTTCGCCCTCGACGTCCTCGGCGATGATGACGAGCTCCTTGCCGTCCTGGATCACCTTGTCGACGATCGGCAGGAGGTCCTTGATGTTGGAGACCTTCTGGTTCGCGATCAGGATGTAGGGGTCCTCGAAGACGGCTTCCTGACGGTCGGGGTCCGTGACGAAGTACGGGTTCAGGTAGCCCTTGTCGAAGCGCATGCCCTCGGTGAGCTCGAGCTCGGTGCCGAAGGTCTGCGACTCCTCGACGGTGACCACACCCTCCTTGCCGACCTTGTCGATCGCCTCGGCGATGAGCTCGCCGATCGCGGGGTCTGCGGCGGAGATGGATGCCGTGGCGGCGATCTGCTCCTTGGAATCGATCTCCTTGGCGCTGGAGAGCAGCTCCTCGGTGATCGCGGCGACGGCCTTCTCGATACCACGCTTGAGCGAGATCGGGTCGGCACCGGCTGCGACGTTGCGCAGACCCTCGCGGACCAGAGCCTGAGCGAGGACCGTGGCGGTGGTGGTTCCGTCACCGGCGACGTCGTCGGTCTTCTTGGCGACCTCCTTGACGAGCTCCGCGCCGATCTTCTCGTACGGGTCGTCCAGCTCGATCTCCTTGGCGATGGACACACCGTCGTTCGTGATCGTGGGGGCGCCCCACTTCTTCTCGAGCACGACGTTGCGACCACGCGGGCCGAGGGTCACCTTGACCGCGTCGGCGAGGATGTTGAGGCCGCGCTCGAGGCCGCGGCGGGCCTCCTCATCGAAAGCAATGATCTTTGCCATGAGTTTTTTCGTCCCTCCTGGACGTAGACGTTGGGTTTAGCACTCAGAGTGAGAGAGTGCTAACGCCATTCTGGCACTCGACCCCTGCGAGTGCAAGCCGCGCGCGGAGGGTGTCGAACGCGAGTCAGGGAGCGGGCGTCTCGTCCGAAGTCTCGGGGGCGGTGGCGGAGCGATCGAGGCCGATGACGATCGTGAACTGCTTCGCCTCGCCGTCGTTGAGGTCGGCGTAGAAGTCGCTCTGCTCGACCGCCGCGCCCCCGATCAGGTCGGCGACGCCGAGTGCGGCCGGACGATCGGCCTCGTCGACGTAGTACACCGTGGTGGTCTCGAAGTCCTGGCTGCCGCTGTC
This sequence comes from Microbacterium sp. NPDC090003, assembly GCF_044748385.1. Classification (NCBI taxonomy): domain Bacteria; kingdom Bacillati; phylum Actinomycetota; class Actinomycetes; order Micrococcales; family Microbacteriaceae; genus Microbacterium; species Microbacterium sp. NPDC090003. Next base: position 275,076 of record NZ_JBIVFW010000002.1, on the reverse strand, counting down.
GCTCGCGTACACGGTTCCGAAGCCGGCGTTGAGCAGGGTGTCGCGCATCTGCTCGTCGAGCCCCTCATCGGGTGTGGCGTTGAGGATCGTGATCTCGAACGACGTGTCGACGACGCCCGTCTCGACCGGAGTCGGCTCGGCGGTCGGCACCGCTTCGGGGAAGAGGTCGATCCGACCCATCACGACCAGCGAGCCGAAGATGCCCACGATGATGAGCACGAGCGCCGCGACGAACGACCACAGCAGCACCACCCAACCGTTCATGCCCGGCGCTTCGGCGCGGTGCGCCCCGACGCGGCCGGATGAGCGGGGGACGTCGTCGAAACGATCACGGGTGGGCTTGGACACCCCACGATGCTATCCGAGAGCGCGGTCAGCCCACGAAACCAGGGGTGCGCGCCGAACGCCGCAGAACTCGCGAGTCGCGCAGACGGCGCAACCGACGGATCAGCATCGGATCGAATTCGAGCGCGGCATCCGACTCGATCAGCCTGCCGAGGAGCTGGTAGTAACGGGCGGCACTCATCCCCAACTGCGCCCGGATGGCCTCTTCCTTCGCCCCGCTGTGCCGGGGCCAGACCGTCTCGAGCGCGAGGATCGCGCGGTCGCGCTCCGTGAGGTCACCGATCATGTGCCCAGGTTAGGACGGCAGCGGCCACTCGGCCGCGCGCCACTCCCACCACGCGCCGAGCGGGTCGGCCGCAGCGCGCACCCGACCGTCGAGCGCGACCGCGAACCCGGCCCACCTCTCCGCGTCGATCGGCGGCTCCCAGACGTCGAGCAGGCCGGGCGGGTCGATCGTCACCCAGCGGGCGGTGGACGCACGGATGCGGGCGACCAGAGCCGCCCGCTCCGAACGCGGAATGTGCACGAGAACCCCGGGGGTGGTGATCACGAGCGTCGCATCGGTCGGCGCCTCGTCGACGAGGGCATCGAGGCGTTCGAGCGCATCGCCGGCGACGAGCGTCGGCGGATCGGCTGCCGCGATGTCGAGCGCTGCCGCGATGCGCTGCTCGCGACCCGTCTCCCCCGGCCACACGAGCCCCTGCAACCACCGACGATCGTCGGGATCGCGGGCATCGAGGGGTGCGAGGTCGATCCCCGCGCGCCACACGATCTCCGGCAGCCGCAGCTCCGGCAGCTCCCCGGCGACCCGACTGGCGAGCACGACCGACGAGACCCCGTCGCGCGGGTCGAGCGCCAGCCGCAGCTCGCCGTCGGGCCCGGTGACGCGGTACGAGTAGCGATCCGGGTACAGGCAGAGGCCCGCGGATGCCCCGATCTCCAGCAGCGCGATCGGGCCGTCGATCTCCGACAGCACCGGAAGGAGCGCGGCGAGCCGGAGAGGTTCGTTGGTCTGTAGCGAGCGCGCGGAGCATTCGGCGACGACGGCATCCGCGTTCCGCAGCACGAACTCGCGCCACACCGCGTATCCGTCGAGCGATGCGCCGAGCAGCCGGGTCACCGCGAAGACGAGCGGTGGCTGGCGCCGGTTCTCGGGGATGCGTGCGAGCACTTCCTGCACCGCCGCATCGCCAGCGACGCCCGCAGCCCACTCCGCATACAGCGCACTGCGGCCGGGGGCCTCGTTCTCGGCGAAGCGCGTGTAGCGCTCGCGAACAGCATCCGTCATCCCTCCATTGTGGATGCACGCACCCCGGCGCCCCGCGACGGGGGAGAATGGAGGGGACCCCAGGAGGACTCATGTCGTACAGCGTGGAAAAGACCGAAGACGAGTGGCGCGAGGAGCTCGGCGACGACCAGTACGCGGTGCTGCGCCAGGCGGCCACCGAGCGCGCCTGGACCGGTGAACTGCTCGACGAAGGACGTGCCGGCCTCTACACCTGCGGGGCGTGCGGAGCCGAGCTCTTCCAGAGCGGCACGAAGTTCGATTCCGGCTGCGGATGGCCGAGCTTCTACGAGTCGATCCGTCCCGAGGCGGTCGAGCTCATCGAGGACACCTCGCTCGGCATGGTCCGCACCGAAGTGCGCTGCGCGACGTGCGGTTCGCATCTGGGCCATGTCTTCCCCGACGGCTTCGGCACCCCGACCGGAGACCGCTACTGCATGAACTCACTGGCGATGAACTTCACTCCCGAGGCCCCCGAGGCGTGAGCGCGCTCGACGCCGTCCGCTCGCGGCAGTCCTGGTCGAAGGTCACCGAGGAAGCGCCCTCCCGGGAGGAGCTCCTGCCGCTGATCGCCGCGGCCGGGCGCGTGGCCGACCATTCGTCGCTGCGGCCGTGGCGACTGATCGAACTGCGCGGTGACGACCGGCTCGCCCTGGGCGCCGCGATCGCGAAGGCCGAGGGCGAGAAGAAGCCGTCGACCAAGCCGTTGCGCGCCTCGCTGCTGATCGCGGTGGTCGGAAGCTACCGCACGAACCACAAGGTGCCGGTGTGGGAGCAGGAGGCGGTCGCCTCCGGTGTCGCGCACACGCTGAGCCTGCTGCTCGACGAGGCCGGGTGGGGCGTGTTCTGGCGCTCGGGCGGATACACGCGGTCGAAGGCGGTCGCTCGGGCGCACGGGCTGGCGAAGAACGAGGTGCTGCTGGGATGGCTCTACGTCGGCGGCAAGCCGGCGAAGTCCCCGGGGCGGCGCACGCCCGTCGACGCCGACGCGATGCTGACGCGGATGCCGACGGACGGGGCGCCGAAGGGCGCGAAGTCCGGGAAGAAGAAGAAAGAGAAATGATCAGCGGCGTCGGCGCACGACCGCCACGAGCACGGATACCGCGGCGATCACCACCATCGTGATGATCTGCCAGGTCGCAGGTCCCGCCTCGGTGGGCCAGATCAGGTCGATCGCGACCGCGGCGACGAGTTGCCCCAGCACCGAACCGAGCCCGAGCAGCAGCACCCCGGTGTGCGCAACGAGGAACGCGCCGAGGAAGATGTAGACGACGCCGAGGAAACCGCCCGTGTACAGCCACGGTTCGGCGGGCAGGGCGTGCGGGGTTCCCTGCACGCCGACGCTGATCGCGGCGGCGACGGCGAGCACCACGGTGCCGGCGATGAAGCTCGTCATGGTCGCCACCATGGGCGATGACACCCGCTGCGCGAGTCGCCCGTTGACGGCCTGCTGCCACGCGATCCCCACGCCGGCGGCGAACGGGAGCACGAGCATCCACAACGGGGCGGTGCGCAGCACGTCTCCGCCCAGGGAGACGCCGACGGCCACCAGCGCGAGCGCGGCCCCGGCGACGCGCCCCATCGTCACGGCCACGACGCCTGCGGGCCCGAAACCGATCCGGTCGAGCACGAGTCCGTGCAGGGTCTGCCCCGCGACCACTCCCACGGTGAACAGCGAGACCCCGAGCACGGCGGCGGTGAGCCCCTGCGTCGAGACGGTGAGCGCGCCGCAGGCGCCGCCGAGGAGCATCCACGGCGGGATGGTCCTGCCTCGGACTCCCCGGACGAGCCGAACCATACCGGCGCGACCGGACGGCAGGGAGGCGGTGATGACGGCAAGGACGGCCGTGCCGATGGCGAAGGAGACGAGACCGGCGACGACCCCGTCACCCAGACGGATGCCGAGGACGCCGTTGATACGCGCCTGGATCGCGGTCATCACGCCGATCGCCACGGCGCCGCCGATCGCGAGCGGCGCGGGGAGCGAACGGGTCGGAGTCACTCGTTTCACGGTACCGGATCCCCCCTCCCACCCCTGACGGATGTCGGCGCCCCGGACTAGCCTGTGGGCATGTGCGCGAGCTATGGACTGGATCCCCGATTCACCGACGCCGAACTGCTGGCCGAAGCCGACGCCGACGTGCTCGACGGCCTGCGTCAGTGGGCGCAGCAGAACGCGGGCGAGACCCTGCGCCCGACCGGCAAGAACCTCCGCAACCTCAATCCCGTCGTCGTCGATGCCGACGGCCAGACCACGCTCGAGCCCGCGTGGTGGGGGTTCCTCGTCGACGGTGAACCCGCGAAGTTCCCCTCGATCAACACCCGCTCCGAGCGCCTGCAGGAGCGCCCCGGCTCTCTCAAGACCCGCGCACTGGTGCCCGCGACCGGCTGGTTCGAGATGAAGAAGCCCGAGCGCGTGTGGCACGAGTTCGGTATGGGCGAGGGCACCCTGTTCGGCATGGCGGCGGTCACGCAGCGCGGCCGCACCGCCGACGGTGAGTGGTTCACCTGCTACTCGATCGTGATGCGTCCGGCTCCCGCCCACCTCGCCGGCGTGCACGACCGCATGCCGGTCCTCATCCCGACCGCCTTCGCCCACGAATGGCTCACCGCCCAGGGAGATCGCGAGCTCATCGACGAGGCGCTGCTGGCGGCGGCATCCCTCGACGATCGCGTCGCCGTCGCCGCGCGATCCGACGACAAGGGCACGGACCGGCTGTTCTGACGATGGATGCCGATGCCCTCACCGCCACGGCGGCCGAACGCGCCGAAGAACTCCCCGGCGCAGAGCTCACGAATCCCTTCGGGCCGGAGTGGGACGTCTACAAGGTGCGCGGACGCGTCTTCCTGCTCCTCCCCCTCGACGGCACGGGGCGGGTGACCGTCAAGTCGCATCCCGACGACGCCGTCGCCCTGCGCGAGACGTTCGCCGACATCCTGCCGGGCTACCACATGAACAAGAAGCACTGGATCTCGCTGCGCCCGGGCCCGTCGCTCGAACCGGGGCTCGTGACAGAGCTGGTCACCGAGTCGTACCTGCTGGTCGTCGAGAAGCTGCCCCGAGCACAGCGCCCCGTCGATCCCGAGCTGTTCGCGCGACCAGCCCCGTGATCCCGCCGGATCCTAGATCCACCCCTTGTCGCGGGCGACGCGCGCCGCCTGTGCGCGGTTCTCGGTCGCCGTCTTGCCGATGGCCGACGACAGATGGTTGCGCACCGTTCCGGCCGACAGGAAGACCTCGGCGGCGATCTGCGCGATCGCACGCCCGTCCGCCGACAGCCGCAACACCTGCTGCTCACGCTCACTCAGAGGGTTGGCGCCCTCGAACAGCGAGGCCTCGGCGAGAGCGGGATCCACGACGCGGAACCCGTGGTGCACCCGCCGGACCGCGTGCGCGAGTTGCGTGGCCGGCGTGTCCTTGGCGATGAAACCGCTCGCGCCCGCGTCCAGCGCCTGGCGCAGATACCCGGGGCGCGCGAAGGTCGTCACGATCAGCACGCGCGTCGACGGACTCACCTCGCGCACGGCACGCGTCGCGGCCACCCCGTCGACGCCGGGCATCTGGATGTCCATCAGGCACACGTCGGGCTGGGCCTGAGCCGCTCTGTCCGCCGCCTCCGCACCGTCGGACGCTTCGGCGACGACCGTCAGATCGTCCTCGAGTTCGAGGAGGGCACCCATCGCGCCGCGCACGAGGGCCTGATCATCGACGAGCAGCAGTCGGATCGGTTCGGTCACCAGGTCACGCTCACTCTCGTCCCGCCGCTCGGGGCATCCTCCACGGCCAGCACGGCCCCCGCCGCCGCGGCGCGTTCGGCCATCCCCCGCAGACCGTTGCCCGCGGGTCCCCGTGCGCCGCGCCCATCGTCCTCGACGGCCACCACACCGGGAGCCATCATGATCCGCACCCGCCGCGCCTTCGCGTGACGCAGGATGTTCGTCGTCGATTCCCGCACGATCCACCCGGCGGGCAGAGCCTGCGCAGGTGACAGCGCCGCCGGGTCGCCTTCGACCTCGACGCGCAGCCCCGCCGACTCGAGCGCGACCGTGCTGGCATCGATCTGCTCCGCCAGCGCGACACTGCGGATGCCGGTGACGGTGCTGCGCACGCCGGCGATCGCCTCGCCCGTGAGATGCACGATCTGTGCCAGTTCGGCCTTGGCGCGCTCGGGATCCTGGTCGACGAGGCGTTCGGCGAGCTCGGCCTTGAGCTTCACGGCCGTGAGGGCGTGCCCGAGCAGGTCGTGCACGTCACGGGCGATCGAGGTGCGCTCCTCACTGGTGGCGAGATCCATCCGCACTTTGTCGGCGTCGACCGAGCGTCCGATCAGCCAGGTGTTCACGGTGTTCACCACCGCGATGAGCAGCACGATGACGAGGATCTGGAAGTGGTCGCCGAACCTCCCGGTCACGACGACGGCCGCCGTCGTGACCGCGATGCCCGCGAGGGTCGTCGCCCAGTGCCAGATTCCACGCAGGCCGTAGCTCGCGTACGACATGAGGTACGGCAGGAAGCTCAGCGCCTGCGTCTCGATCGCCGGGATCGTCGCGAGCGCGCACGCGAGCTGCACCCAGAACAGCGTGCGCACGATCGGGCGGGGCCGCCCCCACGACGAGCGCATCCCGATGACGAATCCGACCACGTACACCACGGCGAACGTCACCAGTCCCGCCCAGCCGAGCACGACCCATCCGGTCGCGGCAGCCGAGGCGAGCAGCGCCAGTACCGGGTAGACGAGGAACACCATCCAGACGACGGCCATCAACCATCCCCAGCGCTCCCAGGGGCCGGTGTGCGCCGGGGTCTCGGCAGCCTCGGTGGTCATCGGCCCAGCCTAACGACGGCGCCGAGACCGCAGCACGCCGAGACGCACGAGCGCGGCGAACAGCACGGCCCAGACGACGACGTTCAGCAGCACGGCCCAGAGCGGGTCGGCGCCGCCTGCCACGAGGGTGCCGTCGGTGGCCGGCCAGCGCACGAGCGCGACGTAGCCGTACATCGGCGTCCACTTCGCGATGTCGAGCATCGCACCGTCGAGCGGGATGAAGACGTTGCCGAAGAAGCCGAAGAAGGTGATCGAGATCGAGGCGAGAGCGGCGGCCGAGTCGGAGTTGAAGGCCAGGCCGACGCCGAGGCCGAACAGTCCATAGATCAACCCGAGTCCCAGGGTGATCCCGGCGGCGGCGAACCAGCGCCAGGTGTCGGATGCTTCGGCACCCGTTGAGAGGCCGGCCGCGTAGACGAAGAGCACGGCGAGCGCCGAGAACGACACCGCGGCGAGCACCTTGGTCACCGCGTATCCCGCCGTCGAGAGCGGGGTGAGCGCGAGCTGGCGCCCCCACCCCTGCCCGACCTCGGACGCGGCGAGCGAGCACAGCGAGCTCATCGCGGTCGCCGTGCCGTAGGCGCCCATCGACACCATCACGTAGAACGAGACATTCGCGTCCCCCACACTCTGCGAGGCGTACGACATGCTCGCGCCGAAGAGCAGATACATGGCCACCGGCATCGCCAGGGTGAAGGCGAGCGTGTACGGGTTGCGGACCTGCCGCACGATCTCGGTGCGGTAGAGCGCGGGGGCGACGAGCGCGGTCATGACGGGTCCTCCGTGAGCGAGGTGAAGGCGGATTCGAGGGTGGGCGCGGTGATCTCGAGATCGCAGGCACCGAGCGACAGCAGCCGGCCGGCGAGCAGATCGGATGCCTCGGTGCGCACCGTGAGCCGATCGGCGTCGGTCGACACCTCGGCGACGGAGACGTCGCCGCGGAGCTCCGCGGCGAGCGCGGCGACGCCGCCGGGGATCGTCGCCGAGACGGTGCGGCCGCCCAGCGACGCACGAAGGCGGGCGGTGGTGCCATCGGCGACCACACGGCCGTGGTTCATGACGATCGTGCGACGCGCGAACTGCTCGGCCTCTTCGAGGTAGTGGGTGGCGAACACGATCGTGCGGCCGGCGTCGGCATCCGCCCGCATCGCCTCCCAGAAGCGGCGACGGGCGGTGACGTCCATCCCCGCGGTCGGCTCGTCGAGCACCAGCACGTCCGGGTCCGGCAGCAGCGCGAGGGCGAACTTCACGCGCTGCTTCTCGCCTCCCGAGCATTTGCCGACGCGGCGGCGCGCGATGGCGGCGAGGTCGGCGCGTTCGATGACCTCGGAGATGCGGCCGGAGGCTCCGTGCAGCCCGGCGACGACCGAGATCGTCTCGCGCACGGTCAGGTCGGCGAGCAGTCCCCCGGTCTGCAGCACCGCCGCGAGGCGTCCGGCGGTGACCGCGCGGTGCGGATGCGTTCCGAGCACGCGCGCCGTGCCCTCGTCGGGTTCGGCGAGTCCGAGGAGCACGTCGATCGTGGTGGTCTTGCCCGCGCCGTTCGGGCCGAGCAGCGCGACCACCTCGCCGCGTTCGATTCGCAGGTCGACATGATCGACCGCGACGATCCGGTTCGCGCCGTGCCCGAAGCGACGGACGATGCCGGTGAGGTCCACGGCGGGCACCGGTTCTGCGGGAGGGCGATCGGCGGGGGCGACGAGGGGCTGGCTCATGCTCCCAGTGAAGCGCCACGAGCACGGCCCGCACCGGATGGGGATGTCACGCGATGCGGATGACATCCGTCATGTTGCCGGCGCGGTGTTCGCCGGCCCTCACCCGAGCGTCGGCATCCGTTCGCAGGGTGTCGCCCCGGAATGACCCGTTCTCGTCGGCTACTCTGCATCGGGTGACCGTGCAGAGTACCGACGAAGAACAGCACCTCCGGCGAGCGCTGAGCAACCGCCACATCCAGCTCCTCGCCATCGGCGGGGCGATCGGCACCGGGCTCTTCATGGGCAGCGGCAAGACCATCTCGGTCGCCGGGCCCTCGGTGATCTTCGTCTACATGATCATCGGGTTCATGCTCTTCTTCGTCATGCGGGCGATGGGCGAGCTGCTGCTCTCGAACCTCAAGTACAAGTCGTTCAGCGATTTCGCCAGCGACCTGCTGGGGCCGTGGGCCGGGTTCTTCACCGGCTGGACGTACTGGTTCTGCTGGGTGGTGACGGGCGTCGCCGATGTCATCGCGATCGCCGGGTACACGAACACCCTCATCCCCGGCATCCCGCTGTGGATCCCGGGGGTCGCCGTGGTCGTCATCCTGCTCGCGCTCAACCTCCCCACGGTCGCCGCGTTCGGTGAGATGGAGTTCTGGTTCGCGCTGATCAAGATCGTGGCGATCGTCGCCCTCATCGTCACGGGTCTCGTGATGATCTTCACCGGATTCACGCACGACGCCGGTACCGCGTCGTTCGCGAACCTCTGGAGCCACGGCGGCATGTTCCCGCACGGGTTCATGGGGTTCGTCGCCGGTTTCCAGATCGCGGTCTTCGCGTTCGTCGGGATCGAGCTGGTCGGCACCGCCGCGGCCGAGACGAAGGACCCGAAGCGGAACCTGCCCAAGGCGATCAACGCCATCCCGATCCGCATCCTGCTCTTCTACGTCGGCGCCCTCATCGTACTGATGGCGGTGACCCCCTGGACCGAGTACGTCGCCGGCGAGAGCCCCTTCATCGCGATGTTCGCCCTGGCGGGCCTCGGCATCGCCGCGACCGTCGTGAACCTGGTGGTGCTGACCTCGGCGATGTCGAGCGCCAATTCGGGCATCTACTCCACCTCGCGCATGGTCTTCGGACTCGCGCAGGACGGTGACGCGCCGAAGCTCTTCGGTCGCCTCTCGAAGCGCCGCGTGCCCCAGAACGCGCTGTTCCTCTCCTGCATCCTTCTGCTCTCGGGTGTCGTGCTGCTCTACGCGGGGGAGGACATCGGCACCGCCTTCGACATGGTGACGACGGTCTCCGCCGTGTGCTTCATGTTCGTGTGGACGATCTTCCTGCTCAGCTACGTCGTCTACCGCCGCCGTCGCCCGGAGAAGGCCGCGACCTCGGCCTTCCGGATGCCGGGCGGAGTGTTCATGGTCTACGTCGTGCTGGCGTTCTTCGTCTTCATCCTCTGGGCGCTGACCACCCAGCCCGACACCCTCACGGCCCTGCTCGTGACACCGATCTGGTTCGCGCTGCTCGTCGTCGCGTGGTTGTTCGTGCGCCGCTCGCCGACCCATCTGCAGCGGCACGCGGCCCACATCGCGCACCTGCGCAGCGACGATGAGGGCGACGACGCCGCGTCAGCGTCGTAGCTCCCCGCGAATCGCCCAACGCCCCGTCGCCTGGTGGAACTGCAGCTGAGCGAGCAAGGGCGAGGCGTCGTACCTCCGGATGTTGAGGCTCAGCCGCACCCCGCGCGCGGTGCGCACCGTGAGCATCGGCCCCTGATCCGAGCGCCGCACCGAGTAGTCGGCGATGTCGGAGTAGCGGAAGCTGCGCGTGGCGCCCGCGAGGGTGCGGAACGTCACCTCCTCGTCGCCGAACGCGACGTACCAGTTGCGGTACATCACGAGGAAGAGGATGCCGCCGCCGAGGATCGCGAACGAGGCGATCGCCATGGCTGTGCGATCATCGTCGCGCGATGCGTCCGAGAGCAGGATCATGGGGATGCTGAGCAGGAGCAGAGTCCACCCGCCGATCGGCAGGATCTTCATCAGCCGAAGACGGCGCGGATCGCGGCGGTCACGGTTCGGGTGCTTTCGGGCGTAATGCGCCGCCTCGACGGCCAGCCACCCCGCGATCGCGGCGACCGCGATGTGCACGACGACCGCCAGCATCCGTTTCTCCTCTCCGGAGCGCGATGCGCTCCCTTTTCCTTGACGAGCACTGCCCAGGAATCCGTCGGACACAGCCGGTAGAATACTGGGTGTGCACGGTGCACGCTGCGGCCGGGACGACCCGGATCGCGTCATCACCCGGGGACGGCCCCGCGAAGGAACCGGATGATGATCCCCACCGCTGTCAGACAGTTCGTCGGACGACCCGACATCGCCCGCATCGCCCTGGGCTGGGGCGCCTACCTCGTCGTGCTGCTGGCGCATCCCCTGCTCGCGGCGCCCGTCGCCGTCCCCCTGCTGATCATCGCGCTCGGGGTGATCATCGGAGTGATCCTGGTGTGCGCGTTCGGCGTGGTGAAGCAGGCCGAGGCCCTCGCCCATCGCCTGGGCGACCCGTACGGATCGCTCGTGCTCACCCTGTCGATCGTGCTCATCGAGGTGATCCTCATCTCGGCCGTGATGCTCGGGCCGGGCGAGCACGCCACTATCGCCCGCGATTCGGTGATGGCCGTCGCCATGATCATCCTGAACCTCGTGATCGGTCTCGCACTGCTCCTCGGCGGCATCCGCCACCGCGGCATGGCGCACAACCGCACGGGAACCTCGGCCTACCTGGCGATGCTCGTGGTTCTCGTCGCGCTCGCGTTCGCCCTCCCGGCTCTCATCGGCCGCGACGGCTCGTACACGCTCGGCCAGGAGATCCCGATCGTGATCCTGACCCTCGGGATCTACGCATTCTTCCTCTTCCGGCAGATGGGGGCGCAGGCGGGCGATTTCACCGAGGTCGACGAACGCCTGCGGCGACGGACGGATGCCGCGGACGCGGCGTCGCGCACCGGCATCCGCGAGACTCTCGCCGCGCACCGCACGGAGGTCCTCGTGCGCCTCGCCCTGCTCGTGGTGACGGTCACCCCGATCGTGCTGCTCTCGCACGACATGGCGGCGCTCCTCGATGACGGCCTCGGTCGCCTCGGCGCCCCGGCCGCTCTGGCCGGCGTGCTGATCGCGGCGATCGTGTTCCTGCCGGAGTCCCTCACCGCGGTGCGGGCCGCCCTCGGGGGCGAGGCGCAGCGGGTGGTGAACCTCTGCCTCGGGGCGCTGGTGTCGACGGTCGGGCTCACCATCCCCGCCGTCCTGGTCATCGGCATGCTCACCGGCCAGACCGTGGTACTGGCCGAGTCTCCGGCGAACCTCCTGATGCTGGGCGTGACACTGCTGCTCTCGGTGACGACGTTCGCGGCGAAGCGGGTGACGGCCGTGCACGGCGCCGCGCACCTGGCGGTCTTCGCGGTGTACGTGCTCGTGCTGTTCAGTTGACCACGCAACTTTGATTTCTCCGTAATTACGAACTATTGCTACGGTGTAGCCATGGGACGTGACGCGCTGCACGCGATAGAAGCCCGGGTCGACGCCCTCGAACGCGAACTCGAGCGATTGCGGGTCCGGGTCGGGGAGCCGTCGGCCGACGCCTCGACCGTGGCGCCGGAACCGGGCGCTGCGACATCCGACCCCGCCGCCGATCCGCTCTGGTTCGTCAACGAACTCGGACGCCGGGCTCCCGGCGCCGTGATGATGGCGGGTGCCGTCGAGGTGCCCGCCGGGCCCATCCGCTGGCAGTACGGCCTCTACGCGGAAGAGCTCCTCGGCAAGGAGTGGAGCGAACTCGCTCGACCCCTCGAAGCGCTGGGGCACCCTGTGCGTCTCGAGCTCGTGCGTGTCATCCTCGCCGGCACCCAGACCACGGCCGAGCTGCTCGAACTGGAGCAGTTCGCCTCATCCGGCCAGCTGTACCACCACCTCCGCCAGCTCGTGAGCGCGGGGTGGCTGTCCTCCCCGCGCCGCGGTTTCTACGAGGTGCCGGCGGCGCGCATCGTGCCGCTCCTCGTCCTGACCATGATCGCCTCGAGCTGAGGAGCAGCCGCACCGTGACCTCCCCCACCCCCGCACTCACCGATCCCACCCCGACAGCGGCGTCGACATCGCCTGCGCGACGCTCCCCCGGCCCCGTACTCGGCGTCCTGGCGGGTGCCGCGGTCGCCGCGATCGCCCTCGGCGCAGCCGTCGGGCCGCAGCAGCAGACCGTGAGCTCGGTCTGGACCGGCGACGAGACCCTGGCGGAGAGCATCCGCACTCTGCCCGGAGGGCTCGACGGATTCCGCTCGCTGTCGGTCGCAGAGATCGATGGGGACGGCATCGTCTTCGCGGGTCTCGGCGACACCGATCCCGCACACCCGGGGGCGCCCGGGCCCGACACCGTGTTCGAACTCGGCTCGATCACGAAGACGTTCACCGGAGCGCTGTTCGCCGACGCGATCGAACGCGGTGAGGTGGCCCCCGACGATCGCCTCGCGCAGCACCTCACGGCCCTCGAGGGAACGGCCGCCGGCGATGTCACCCTCGCGTCCCTGTCGCAGCATTCCTCCGGACTCCCCGGGCTGGGCGCGACGGCCGCCGACGGCGCGGCGACCAGCCTGATCCTCAACGACAACGCCTATGCGTCGACGACCACGGCGCAGCTCATCGCCGACGCGGCCATCGCCCCCGTCGACCCCGACCAGGGCGCCGTCTACTCGAACTTCGCCGTCTCGCTCCTCGGAACCGCCCTCGTCGAGGCGGCCGGTGCCGGTGACTATGCGACTCTGCTCGACGAGCGCCTCCTCGGCCCGCTCGGGATGGACCACACCACGGTCGCCGCGACGGCCGCGGAGGTGCCGGCCGATGCGGTTCCGGGTTTCCTCCTCAACGGCACACCCGCACCGCGCTGGTGGGGTGAGGGATATCTGCCGGCGGGGTCGTCGACGTTCACCACGGCATCCGACCTGGCGATCTGGGCGCAGGCCAATCTCGACGGCTCGGCGCCGGGCGCGGCCGCACTCGATCCGACGGCTCCCATGGGAGCGGAGGGCGAGATCGGCTGGGGCTGGATCACCTCTCCGTCCTTCGACGGAGACGGCACCCAGACCTGGCACAACGGTGGCACGGCGGGCTTCCGCACGATCCTCACGATGGACCGCGACGCCGGCACGGCCTTCATCGCCCTGTCGAACACCGTCGCGACCGTCGACTACGTCGCGATGTCGCATCGCTCGGGTGCGCCGATCCCCGGCCCCGCCGAGCCCTATCTGATCCTGGGATGGTCGGTCTTCGGCATCGCGCTGGCGCTCGGTGTCGTCGCGCTGGTCCGCGCCCTCCGCGCGAAGGCGCTGCTCCCCTCGCTCAGCGACCTCGTCTGGGCGCTCGCCGGGCTCCTGCTGCTCTGGCACAGCGGCCCGTGGTTCGCGGTCGGCGGGTGGCTGTGGGGCGTCGCTCTCGCGCCGACCCTGGCGGCGGTCGGACTGCTCGTACTGCGCGGCCGCTCGCTGCCGTTCCTCCCCGCGCGTCGACGATGGTTCTGGTGGCCGACCGCGGCCCTCGGCGTCGCGGCCGCGGTCGGCGTCACCTTCCTCTGGTGAGGATGCCGGTGGCCGTTCAGGCCTGCGCGGGAGTCCACTCCGAGACGCGGTCGAGCGTCTGCACCTCGTCGGCGCTCAGCTCGAGGCGGGCGCCGGCGAGGAGGTCGGGAACCTGCTCGACCGTGCGGGCGCTCGCAATGGGAGCCACCACCGTCGGCTGCGCGCGCAGCCAGGCGAGCGACGTCGCGGCGATCGAGGCGCCGTGCGCGGAGCCGATCTCCTCGAGCGCGTCGATGATCTTCAGCCCGGCGGGAGTCGCGTACTTGGCGGCGCCCTCGGCTCGGGGCGAGGACTGCCCCGAGGTCTCGGTGGAGCGGTACTTGCCCGTGAGGAAACCGCTCGCCAGCGAGTAGTAAGGCACGAGTCCGAGGCCGAACTCCTCGGCCAGCGGGATGATCTCGTTCTCGACGTCGTTGCGGTGCACGAGGTTGTAGTGCGGCTGAACGGCGACGGGCAGCGCGGCACCGGTGCGCTGGGCGATCTCGATCCACTCGCGGATGCGGTCGGCGGAGTAGTTCGACACGGCGACGTTGCGCACGAGGCCGTCGGTCACGAGCTGGCCGAACGCACCGACCGTCTCCTCGAGGGGCACGCTGTCGTCGTCGAAGTGGGCGTAGTAGAGATCGATCGCATCGACGCCGAGGCGCGCGAGCGATGCCTCGGCGGCCCTGCGGATGTTCGCCGCCGCGAGCCCCCGGAACTCCGGGTGCGTGCTCACCTTCGTCGCGACCGTGACGCCCTGCGGCTTGCGCGACGCCAGCCACTCGCCGATGATCGTCTCACTCTCGCCGCCGGAATTCCCGGGCGCCCACGCGCTGTAACCGTCGGCGGTATCGACGAAGTCGCCGCCGCCCGCGACGAAGGCGTCGAGCACCGCGAAGGATGTGTCGCGGTCGGCCGTCCAGCCGAAGACATTGCCACCGAGCGAGAGCGGGAAGACATCAAGGTCGCTGTTTCCGATACGAGTCATGCTCGTCGTAACCGACGGATCCCCTGCACTATTTCCGATTCGATGGCCCTCGCGCCGATCCCGTGAATCGCGCGCACCGTCGCATAGCATTCAGGAATGCGCCGTTCTGCCGTCGTCCCCCTGATCGCCCTCGTCGCGGTGCTCTCCGGCTGCACGGGAACGCCGATCCCCGCGTCCTCGGCGACGCCGGCCCCGACGCAATCGGCGACCGCCGCGCCCACCTCCACGGCCGCACCGGCTCCGTCGTCCAGCCCGTCCACGGCGCCCGCGCCGTCGTCGCCGCCCGTCGCGTCCGATCCCAGCGACGGCGAGCTCGTGCGGATGTGCGTCGAGAAGGTCGACGCCTACGCGGGCGGCGCGACCTATGCGAGCGATCAGGGCACCGTCGAATGGCTGGCCGAGCAGGCGACGTGGTTCGTGGTCGTGCCCACGGATCGCGCCGGCACCGAGGGCGCGGCCGTCTGCGGCGTCGAGAAGACCTCCACCGGCCCCGACATCACGACCTACGGCGAGACCATTCCGAGCGGCGTCGACGATCAGCGGGCGGAGCTGCTGCGCGGAGAACACCCGCACGAGTGATCGCAGTACCCTGCGATTCCTGAGAGCCGACTACGGGACTCGAACCCGTAACCCCCGTATTACAAGTACGGTGCGCTACCAATTGCGCCAAGTCGGCGGGTGCCACCAGCTTAGCGATGGTGGCGGAGGCCTTCCGACCTACTCGGCCGGAGTCTCGGTCGGTGTCGGCGTGGGCGTCGCGGTGGCCTGGTAGTAAGCGTCGCTGGCGACAGTGAGCACGAACTGCGAGAACTCGGCCGGGTCGTCGAGCGCACCGACGTATGCCTCGCCGTTGGCGACGATCATCGGGGTCGACGCGAGCACGAGGTCGTCGGAGCCGGGCAGCGGGCCCTCGAGTGCGCGGGTCGTCGCCTCCTTGGCCCAGGTCAGGTAGTCGCCGTCCTGGATGCAGTTGCGCACGGTCTTGGTGTTGTCGACGCCGACGGCACCCGCGAGGTCCGCGAGTTCGCTGTCGGACAGCCCGTCGGTGTTCACCTCGGGCTGATTGTCGAGCAGGTCGTGGTTGAAGGCGTAGAACTGCTCGGGCGAGTGAGTCGCGACGCAGGCGGATGCCGCGGCGGCGCGCAGCGAGTACTTGGTGCCGTTCGAGCTCGCGGTCAGCAGGGCGACCGGGTGATAGGTCACGGTGACCGCACCCTCGCTGATCCAATTGGTGAGCTGGCGGGCGTTGGCGCGCTCGAACTCACCGGCGTCGTCGGACAGATAGTCCACGTAGATGTGGATGTCGACCTTCTGGGCCGTCGTCGGCTGGGCCGTCGGTTCGGCGGGCGCCTCGCCCGCGGCCTCGGAGGGGTCGGGGGTGGGTGCCGCCGTACCGGCGTCGGATGCCGCGGACGCCGAGAGCTCGGAGACGACCACGCCGTCGCCGTCCATGCCGGTCGGCGAGAGCTGGGGCTTCGACACCTGCGCCGAGACCGCCAGGGTCACGGCGGTGCCGATCGCACCGACGGCCACCACCGCGAGCGTCCCGATGATGATCCGTCGCATGATGCGCGCACGGGACTGCTGCGCATGCACTCGCTGTGCCTTCTCCCGCACGGCCTCGCGGGAGTTGCGAGGGGTGGGGACGTTCGGCGTTTCGTCGCTCGACATCGTTCCTCTTGAAAGTCTCACGGGGGCAGGGTGGCCCCGATCATCGGATATCGGATAGGCGACGATCGCCGCGTTGCACGGCCGGGTTCGATGCTAACCACCGCACCTGAGAAATACCCAGATGCCGCGGGCCATGTCATACTGAGAGCGACCCAACGAGGGGTCACGGCGGGTCGAACCGCCGCATCCATCACTACGGATCGTCCGGCACGTACCTGCCGGTGAAGGAGAAACACAATGGCATCTGTGACTTTCGACGAGGCCACCCGCCTCTACCCGGGCGGCACCCGTCCGGCCGTCGACAAGCTCGACCTCCAGGTCGCCGACGGCGAGTTCCTCGTCCTGGTCGGACCGTCCGGTTGCGGTAAGTCCACCTCGCTCCGCATGCTCGCCGGCCTCGAAGAGGTCAACGCGGGCCGCATCCTCATCGGCGACCGCGACGTCACCGACGTGCCGCCGAAGGACCGCGACATCGCGATGGTCTTCCAGAACTACGCGCTGTACCCGCACATGACGGTCGCCGAGAACATGGGCTTCGCGCTCAAGATCGCCGGCGTCGGCAAGGAAGAGCGGGCCACCCGCGTGCTCGAGGCCGCCAAGCTGCTCGACCTCGAGGAGTACCTGACCCGCAAGCCGAAGGCCCTCTCGGGTGGCCAGCGTCAGCGTGTCGCCATGGGTCGCGCGATCGTGCGTCAGCCCCAGGTCTTTCTCATGGACGAGCCGCTGTCGAACCTCGACGCCAAGCTGCGTGTCCAGACGCGTACGCAGATCGCATCGCTGCAGCGCCGCCTCGGCGTCACCACGGTCTACGTCACGCACGACCAGACCGAGGCCCTCACCATGGGCGACCGCATCGCGGTGCTCAAGGACGGTCTCCTGCAGCAGGTCGGCACGCCGCGCGACCTGTACGAGAAGCCGAACAACGTCTTCGTCGCCGGCTTCATCGGCTCCCCCGCCATGAACCTGTTCACGGCGGACCTCGCCGAGGGCGGCGTGCGCTTCGGCAGCGAGGTCGTGCCGCTCGAGCGCGACGCGGTCGCCGGTGCGAACGGCACGCAGGTCACGGTCGGCGTGCGTCCCGAGGACATCACGGTCGGACCGGCCGACGGCAAGGGCCTCTCGGTCGTCGTCGACCTCGTCGAGGAGCTCGGCGCCGACGGTTACCTCTACGGCCACACCGACATCAACGGCAAGCGCACCGACCTCGTCGCGCGCGTCGACGGTCGCAGCCACCCGAACGCCGGCGAGACGGTCACCCTCGCCGCCAACCCGGGTCACGTTCACGCGTTCGACCTCGAGTCGGGAAGCCGCCTGAACACGGCTCCGGTCGTCTCGGCCTGATCGCACACACCACTCGCGGCGCGGGTCGACTTCGGTCGCCCGCGCCGCGTCTGCGTCCACCCCGACCTCCCAGGAGCGCCATGCAGGAATCGCTGCGCATCACCGCCAGCACCGTCGACCCCGGCCTCCTCGGCCTCCCCTGGTCGACGACGCTGGCCCGCTGGCCCTCCGAGCACATCGTCTCGCTCCCGAAGGGGCTGTCACGGCACCTCGTGCGCTTCGCCGATCTGTCGGGGCGCGTCGTCGCGGTGAAGGAGACCACCGAGGAGATGGCGCGTCGCGAGTACGAGATGCTCGGCAACCTCGCCCGCCTCGACGTGCCCTGCGTCGACCGTGTCGCCGTCATCGCCGGTCGAACGGATGCCGACGGCGAACCCCTCCCCGCCGCCCTGGTCACCTCGCACCTGCGCTTCTCGATGCCGTACCGCGCGCTCTTCACCCGCGTGCTGCGCCCCGACACCGCCACCCGACTCGTCGATGCCCTCGCCCTCCTGCTGGTGCGCCTGCACAACGTCGGCTTCTACTGGGGCGACGTATCCCTGTCGAACACGCTCTTCCGCCGAGACGCGGGAGCGTTCGCCGCGTACCTCGTCGACGCCGAGACGGGTGAACTGCACGAAGAGGGGCTGACCGACGGGCAGCGCGCCTACGATCTCGATCTCGCCCGCACGAACATCGCCGGCGAGATCATGGACCTCGCCGCCGGCGGGCGGCTCGAGAACGGTGTCGACGCGGTCGCGATCGCCGACGGCATCGTCTCGTCGTACCGCTCGCTGTGGGCCGAGCTGACCGCGCAGGACTCCTTCTCGGCCTCCGAGACCTGGCGCATCACCGAGCGCGTCGAGCGGCTGAACGCCCTCGGTTTCGACATCGACGAGATGTCGATGACGACCACGGGCGACGGCGCCATCGTCGAGATCCAGCCGAAGGTCGTCGACGCCGGCCACCACCAGCGCCGACTCATCCGCCTCACCGGTCTCGACGTCGAGGAGAACCAGGCACGTCGCCTGCTCAACGATCTCGACGAGTTCCGCGCGCGTTCCACCAAGCAGTGGGCCGACGAGGAGATGTACGCGCACGAGTGGTTGACGCGCGTCTTCGAGCCGGTCGTGCGTGCGATCCCCTACGACCTGCGCGCGAAGCTCGAGCCCGCGGAGGTGTTCCACCAGGTGCTCGAGCACCGGTGGTACCTGTCGCAGGCGCAGGGGCGCCCCGTGCCGCTCGCCGAGGTGCTGACGAGCTACATCAACGAGGTGCTCCGGCACCGTCGCGACGAGGCGACCATCATGGGCCCTCCCACCGAGACGATGAGCCTTCCCGTCATCACCGGCGCCACGCGCACGACGGACGACGACGAGGACGGCGACATCGACTGGCGCGATCTCGTCTGATCCTCCGGGGGCGATGCCCGTTCGTGGTCAGTAGCCGACGGTGAACCGCTCGCGGTGGTGGTTGCCCTGCTCGATCTCGTCGACGACCGCGACGGCGAAATCGGCGCCCGAGATGAAGGACTTGCCGTCGGCGTCGCGCACGAGCACGTCACCGCCGTCGCGGTAGTGACCGGTGCGCTCGCCCTCGGCCCAGGGCCCGAAGACCTCGGCCGGGTGCACGAAGAACCAGTCGAGCGCGGCATCCGTGCTCTCGAGGAACGCGAGCGAGTCGATTCCGACCTGCGCCTCGTGCTTGTACTCCTCGGGGAAGTCCCCGTCGAACAGCCGCGGGCCGCCGGGGGCGACCAGGCTCCCTCCCGCTCCCCCGACCACGCCGAGGCGCGTGCCGGTGCCGCTGAGCTGTCGGGCCACACCCTCGAGCGCGTCGAGCACGCGATCCTCCATGTCGCCGCGGGGCGAGAGCGCCGAGACCACGGCATCCGCTCCCGCGAAAGCGCCGGCGAGAGGAGCGAGGTCCAGCACGGAGCCCTGGATGTACGCGACGCCCTCCACGGCATCCGTCGGCACCGAGCGCGACACCGCGACGACCTCGTGACCGCGGCTCACCGCCTCGGCCGCGATGTGATGACCGGCGTAGCCGGTCCCTCCCAAGACGACGATGCGGCTCATGCGGACTCTTCCCTTCGGATCCTGCGGCGACTACTTCGTGGAGCGGATGGTCGCGACCTGGTACAGGGCGACGGAGGTGGCGATGCCGACGTTCAGCGACTCGGTGGCCGTGGAGATCGGGATCGAGACGATCTGATCGCAGGTCTCGCGGACGAGGCGCGAGAGGCCCTTGCCCTCGGCTCCGGCGACGATGACGACCGGACGATCGGCGAGCTGGAGCGCGGGCAGGTCGACGTCGCCGTCGCCGGCGAGGCCGAGGATGAACACGCCCTGCTTCTTGAACTCCTTGAGCTGCGTGGTCAGATTCGTCGCGAGCGCGACGGGAAGCCGGGCAGCGGCCCCGGCGCTCGTCTTCCAGGCGGCGGAGTTCACCCCCGCCGAACGGCGCTGCGGCAGGATCACGCCGTGGCTGCCGAAAGCGGCCGCCGATCGGATGATCGCGCCGAGGTTGCGGGAGTCGGTGATGCCGTCGAGAGCGACGAACAGCGGCACCTGCCCCTTGTCGATCGCCTTCTCGAGCAGATCCTGCGGGTGCGCGTACTCGTACGGCGGCACCTTGATGGCGACGCCCTGGTGCACGCCGTCGAATCCGGCCATGCGATCGAGCTCCTGGCGCGTGACCTCGAGCACCGGGATGCCGCGGTGCGTCGCGATCGAGAGCATCTCCTTCACGCGGTCGTCCATCTCGACGCGCTGCGCGATGTAGAACGCCGTCGCCGGGATCTTCGCACGCAGTGCCTCGAGCACCGAGTTGCGGCCGGTGACGACCTCGGTCTCCGTCGTGTTGTCCTTGGAGCGCGCCGACCGGTTCGGGTTGCCGCCGGCGGTCTGCCGCTGGCCCGGCTTGCCCTTGCCGCCGGACGCGGCGTAGCGCTCGGCCGCGGCCTTGCGCTTGCCGGCGGGGTGCCAGGCGCGGTCCTCGGCCTTCGGCGTGGGTCCGCGTCCCTCGAGCGCCTTGCGCCCGAGGCCACCGGTGCCCTTGGTGGGGCCCTTCTTGTTGCCCTTGTTCGCGCCCGGGCGCTGTGGCTTAGCCATCGATACTCCAATGAGTTCCGGCCGGAGTGTCCTCCAGCATGATTCCTGCGGCTGCGATCGCGTCACGGATGCGATCGGCTGCCGCCCAGTCCTTGTCGGCACGCGCCTCTGCGCGCTGGGTGATCATCGTCTGGACGAGTGCGTCCAGTGCGGCGGCCTCGGCTCCCCCGCCGGTGCCGTTCCACTGCTTCGAGTGCGGATTGATCCCCAGGACGAGCGTCATCTGAATGACGTCCATCACGTCCTGCCTCGCCTCATCGTACTTGCCGGCGTCGAGGAGCGCATTTCCGGAGCGGATGCTCGTATGGATCGCGGCGAGCGCCCGGGGTACCGAGAGGTCGTCGTCCATGGCCTCCACGAACTCCTGCGGGAGCCCCTCCTTCGCCTGGCCCCAGCCCGGCTTCGCGAGCCGCTCGCCCCGTTCGAGGAAGGTGCGGATGCGTCCGAGCGCGGCCTCCGCCTCCGTCCACGACGACTCCGTCAGGTCGAGGCTCGAGCGGTAGTGCGCCGCCGCGAGGGCGTAGCGCACGACGAGCGGATCGCGGGCGGCGAGCACGTCGGCGGCCAGCGTGAAGTTACCGAGCGACTTCGACATCTTCTGCCCGTTCACGGTGACCAGACCGTTGTGCACCCAGTACCGCGCGAACGCGTCTCCCGCGGCGGTGGACTGAGCCAACTCGTTCTCGTGGTGCGGGAAGCGCAGATCGAGTCCCCCGCCGTGGATGTCGAACTCCGCTCCGAGGTAGCGCTTCGCCATCGCGGAGCATTCGATGTGCCAGCCGGGCCGGCCTTCGCCCCAGGGAGATGCCCACCGGGCATCCGCGGGCTCATCGGTCTTCGAGCCCTTCCAGAGGGCGAAATCCTGGGGATTGCGCTTGCCACGGGGGTCGGCGTCCTCCGCGGCCTCCATCGCGTCGATCGACTGGTGCGTCAGCGCGCCGTAGTCGCTCCACGAGCGCACGTCGAAGTACACGTCGCCCGAGCCATCGGCGGCCGGGTACGCGTGGCCGCGCTCGACGAGCAGCGCGATGAGTTCCTGCATCTGCGGGACGGATGCCGTCGCGCGCGGCTCGTACGTCGGGGGCAGGATGCCGATGCCGGCGTAGGCCGCGGTGAACTCCCGCTCGATCCGATAGGCGAGGGCCCACCAGGGCTCCGTGTCGGTGGCGTTCGCGAGCACCTTGTCGTCGATGTCGGTCACGTTGCGCACGAAGGTGACGCGTCCGTGCCGCTTCTCGAGCCACCGGCGCAGCAGGTCGAAGCTGAGCGCCGCGCGGACGTGCCCGATGTGAGGGCCGGACTGCACGGTCGGACCGCATACGTACATCGTGACGTTTCCGGGGTCGAGCGGCACGAAGTCGCGCAGGTCCTGCGCACGGGTGTCGTAGAGGCGGAGAGTCACCGCTCAAGCCTACTCGGCCCGCCCCTACGCGCCTCGAGAGTGACGCGCAGGCCCCGGTCGGTGGTTCAGCGCGCCGAGGCCGGGAAGACCAGAGCGACCGCGGTCACGGCGATCCCCTCACCACGCCCCGGGAAACCGAGCGCATCGGTGGTCGTCGCGGTCACCGTTACGGGGGCGCCGCCGAGAGCGTCCGAGAGCGCCCGCTCGGCCTCGGCGCGACGCGCGCTGAACCGGGGACGGTTGCCCTGGAACTGCGCCGAGACGTTGCCGATCACGAATCCCGCTTCGCCGAGCAGTTCGCGGGTGCGGGCCAGGAAGACCGCGGCGTGCGCCCCCGCGTACTCGGGGTGCGCGGTGCCGAAGTGCTCGCCGATGTCGCCGAGGCCGGCAGCGCCGAGCAACGCGTCGACGATCGCGTGCGCGACCGCGTCGCCGTCGGAGTGCCCCGACAGCGCCGCCTCGCCGGGCCACTGCAGTCCGGCCAACCACAGGTCGCCCTCTCCCCCGAACGCGTGGACGTCGGTGCCGAGGCCGACACGCGGCAGGTTCGGAGCGGATGCCGGCACGTGGAGGGGCAGCGCGGGGGCCTCGGCGAGCAGCCGGCGTGCCCGGTCGAGGTCGTCCGGGGTGGTGATCTTGAAGGCTCGCGGGTCACCGGGGATGCGTCGGACGGCGTACCCGGCGGCGGCGAACAGCGCGGCATCATCGGTGTACTCGATCCCCGAGGCGACGGCGGCGCGGTATGCCGCCTCGAGCGCGGTGCGCGGGAAGCCCTGCGGGGTCTGCGCCGCGGCGAGCTTAGACCGATCGACCGGCGCGATGATCGTGTCACCATCGACGCGCTTGAGCGTGTCGATCACCGGGAGCGCGGGAATGATGCCGGTGCCCTCGGCGACAGCGGCGGCGACCGCGTCGATCTGCGCGGGCGGGGTCAGCGCGCGGGCGGCGTCGTGCACGAGCACGGTGCGCACATCGCCCCAGAGCGCCGCGATCCCCGCTGCGACGGACTCCTGGCGGGTGTCGCCTCCCACGACGACCCGTGCGAGGTCGGCGCGATCCCCGGCGGCCTCGCGCACCTCGGTCTCGGCGTCGCCCTCGAAGCCCGCGGGCGCGACGACGATCACCTGCGCGGGGGCTGCGGCGAACACGCCGTCGAGGGCATGGCGCAGGATCGAACGCCCGTCGATGCCGACGAGGGCTTTCGGCGCACCCGCCGCCAGGCGGGTACCGGATCCGGCGGCGACGACGATGACCGCGACGTGCGGCACGGGAAGCAGAGTCACGTCTTCACGCTACCGCCTGCCGGGAACGACGAAGGGGGCGGATGCCGAAGCATCCGCCCCCTTCGGGAAACTCGGATCAGGAGGCGAGGACCTCGTCGAGCATCGCGCCCGCCTTGTCCTCGTCGGTCTTCTCCGCGAGCGCCAGCTCGGAGATGAGGATCTGACGAGCCTTCGCCAGCATCCGCTTCTCTCCGGCGGACAGACCGCGGTCCTGGTCACGGCGCCACAGGTCTCGCACGACCTCGCTCACCTTGATCACATCGCCGGAGGCGAGCTTCTCGAGGTTCGCCTTGTACCGGCGCGACCAGTTGGTGGGCTCCTCGGTGAACGGAGCTCGCAGAACCTCGAACACGTGGTCGAGGCCCTCCTTGCCGATCACGTCGCGCACACCGACCAGGTCGACGTTCTCGGCAGGAACCTCGATGATCAGGTCGCCCTGCGTCACATTGAGCTTCAGGTACTTCTTCGCCTCACCCTTGATGATGCGCTCCTTGACCTCGATGATGGTCGC
Organism: Microbacterium sp. NPDC090003; assembly: GCF_044748385.1. Lineage (NCBI taxonomy): Bacteria > Bacillati > Actinomycetota > Actinomycetes > Micrococcales > Microbacteriaceae > Microbacterium > Microbacterium sp. NPDC090003. The sequence goes on along the minus strand of NZ_JBIVFW010000002.1, from coordinate 251,033 downwards.
AGCGCCATGGTGCGGATAGACGACGGTCTCGCCAACCTCAAAAAGCATAAAAACGTATCCTTTCGGCAACCTCAAGGATACCACAGGGGTTATGCGCTAAGGTTTGCGCCCCCTCGTCCCGAGGCGCGGTCCGCGTACCCGTAGAATGGTTGCGGATATCCCGTCGTACCCCAGGAGGACCCGTGAAATCGCGCCTTGTTGCGTCTGCTGCCCTCAGCGCCGTCGTTCTTCTCGGCGCGACCGGATGCACGTTCATCTCGCCCCAGGCGACGAAGATCGAGTACTCTGCCTCGGACGGCGTGAACGTCTCCGACGCCGAGGGGCCGATCGACGCGCGCAACGTGTTCATCGTCGCGAACGAGGACGGCACGGTGGGCAACCTCATCGGCGCCTTCGTGAACCCGACCGACGAGCGCGCGACCATCACGGTCGCCTTCGCAGGCAACGACGCGTTCACCATCACGGTCCCCGCGGGCGACAGCATCAGCCTGGGCGCCGACGCCGAGCCGCTGCGCATCGTCGGCCTCGACTCGAAGCCCGGCTCCACGGTCGAGATCCACTTCCAGTCCGGTGACTCCACCGGCGTGAAGACGGCCATCCCTGTGCTCGACGGCGGCCTCCCCTACTACGCGGACCTGGTTCCCGAAGAGAACTGATTCGCACAGACGCAGAGAAGGGGGGGGGCGGGGGGGGGGGCGGGGGGGGGGGGGGGGGGGGGGGGGGGGGGGGCCCCCCGCCCCCCCCCCCCACCCCCCCCCCCCCCCCCCCCCCCCCCCCCGCCCGCCCCCCCCCCCCCCCCCCTTCTCTGCGTCCGGAGCGTCGCGGCGCCTCAGCCCTCGAAGCGATAGCCGAGACCCCGCACGGTGACGAGCATCACGGGCTCGCTGGGGTTGACCTCGATGCGCGAGCGGATGCGCTTGATGTGCACGTCGAGCGTCTTCGTGTCGCCGAAGTAGTCGCTACCCCAGACCCGGTCGATGAGCTGGCCGCGCGTGAGCACTCGACCCGCGTTGCGCATCAGCACCTCCAGCAGCTCGAACTCCTTCAGCGGCATGTTGATGAGCTGCCCCGCCACCGAGACGGTGTGCCGGTCGATGTCGAGCGACACGCGGCCGCCGTCGAGCACGCGCTCGTCGAGCTCGCTGTCGGCCTGCACGACCCGGCGCAGCACCGCGCGCATACGGGCGAGGAGCTCGCGCGACGAGTACGGCTTCGTGATGTAGTCGTCGGCCCCGAGCTCGAGACCGACGACGATGTCGACCTCGGAGTCCTTGGCCGTGAGCATGATGATCGGCACCGCCGACGACGCGCGGATCTGACGGCACACCTCTGTCCCCGGCATCCCCGGCAGCATCAGGTCGAGCAGCACGATGTCGGCGCCGCGCTCGCGGAACGCGGTGAGCGCCGTCGGGCCGTCCTCGGCGATCTCGACCTCGTACCCCTCCCGGCGCAGCAGGTAGGCCAGCGGGTCGGCGAGATCGGGTTCGTCTTCGACGAGGAGGATGCGGGTCATTCGCGGTCACCTTTCCGTACGCGAGGGGCACCGGCCTTGGCGGCCTTGCGTTCGCGCTTCTTCTTGCTCTTCTTGCCGGCATCCGCGTTCGGCGGTGCGTCGATCAGGGGAAGCCGCATCGTGAACGTCGATCCGCGCCCCGGACGCGACCACAGGCGCACCTCTCCGCCGTGCCGCTGCGTGGCGTGCTTGACGATCGACAGGCCGAGACCTGTGCCGCCGGTGCGGCGCGAGCGCGCCTCGTCGGCACGGTAGAACCGCTCGAAGATGCGCTCCCGATCGCCCTCCGCGATGCCGATGCCCTGGTCGGACACCGCGATCTCGACGACGCCGTCCTCGGCGCGCACGCCGACGCCCACGCGGGACCCGCCGGGCGAGTAGACGATCGCGTTCACGATGAGATTGGAGACGGCCTCGACGAGGATCTGCGCATCGCCGCGCACCCAGACCCCGCGGTCACCGCCGCGGGTGATCTCGACTCCGGCGGCATCGGCCTGCACGACGTGCGCCTCGATCGACTTCGCGATGACCTCGTCGATCGCGACCGGGGCGACATCGCCGAGACCGTCGTCGGCCTGGAGACGGGAGAGGCTCATGATGCGGCCGGTCAACTGAGCGAGACGACCCGCCTCCGCCGAGATGCGGGACGCGAAGATGCGCACCTGCGCCGGGTCGTCGGCGGCCGACTCGATCGCCTCCGCGAGCAGCGTCACCGCACCGACCGGGGTCTTGAGCTCATGGCTCGTGTTCGCGACGAAATCGCGGCGCATCTGGTCGAGACGTTCCTGCTCCGTGACATCGCGGATGATCAGGAGGGTCAGACGCGGTCCGAGCACGCTCGCACGCGCCGAGACGAGACGCGGGTCGAGGCTGAGCCCCCCGCGGGTGATGCGCATCGACTCGGTCGCGGTGCCGCCATCGGCCCGCACACCCCGAACGAGCAGACGCAGCTCCGGGTTGTCGAGCGTCGAGCCCACGTCGATCCCGAACCGTGAGGCGGCGACCGATGCGGCCAGGACGAGACCCGAGGTGTCGACCACGCAGGCTGCGTCGTCCATGCTCGCGAGCACGTCGACGATCCCCTCGGGAACGGCGTTCGACGTCTCCTCGACGACGCGGGCCCGCGCACGGTAGGCCCAGGCGAGCAGGAGCGAGAGACCGATGCCGATCGCCAGGCCGACGGCCAGGGCGATCAAGGCGATCTGCGTCTCGGTCATGTCTCCAGCGTAGAGTGCGTTCACCCTCTCTCCGGCGGGTTTCCGGGCCGCAGCGCCCACAAGAGAAGTACTATTCACGTGCTGGGCACCGTTCGTTAACCTTCGGAGCAGACAATCGCTTCGGGCCTGTGCGGGAGCGCGGTCCTGCTCCTCCCGTGCGGACGACCCCGCCGTCTCGCGCTGACACCAGTCGAGATTCACATGAAAGGTTGCGCCCCACCATGCGCGAAGTCTTCCACCAGTCCCTCGAGGACCTGCAGTCCCGCCTCGTGGAGATCGCCGACCTCGTCACGGTCTCGATCGACAAGGCGACCCGTGCGTTCGCGACGAGCGATGTCGCGTTGGCCGAAGAGGTCATCGCCGACGACGCCAAGATCGACGAACTCGCCGTCGCCCTCGACGAGCAGGCCATCGAGATCCTCGCCCGCCAGCAGCCGGTCGCCCGCGACCTGCGCATCGTCGTCACCGCGCTGCGCGTCAGCGCGTCGCTCGAGCGCATGGGCGACATGTCCGAGCACATCGCGCAGCTCGCACGCCTCCGCTTCCCGGAGCGCGCCATCCCCAAGGGCCTCAAGGGCACCTTCGTGAAGATGGGCGAGCTCGACGTCGAGGTCGCGCGGACGCTCTCCGAGCTGCTGCGCACGCAGGACCTCCGTTTCGCCGACGCGATCCGCAACGCGGACGACGACGTCGACGAACTGCACGCCACCGTCTTCGAGAAGGTCCTCAGCGACAACTGGAAGGGCGAAGCCACGGCCACCGTCGACGCCACGCTCGCGAGCCGCTACCACGAGCGCTTCGCCGACCACGCCGTGGCCGTCGCGAAGAAGTACGTCTACCTGTCGACCGGCGACTGGGCCGTCGCCGAAGACGACATCGCCCTCGCCGTCGAGCAGCAGCAGGAGCTCGGTCACGCCTGACCGCAGCACCCCACGACGAAGCCCCCGGCGCGTGAGCGCCGGGGGCTTCGTCGTGTCGTGCGTGGAGGTTACTTCTTGCCCTGCGCGGCGACCGCGGCGGCACCGGCGGCGGCGGCCTCGGGGTCGAGGTAGCGGCCGGGCCCCGTGGGGACGTTGTTCTCGTCGAGTTCGTAGACGAGCGGGATGCCGGTGGGGATGTTCAGCTCGGCGATGTCGTCGTCGCTGATGCCCTCGAGGTGCTTCACGAGGCCGCGCAGCGAGTTGCCGTGCGCCGTGACGAGCACGGTCTTGCCGGCCTCGAGGTCGGGGACGATCGCGCTCTCCCAGTACGGGAGGAGTCGATCGATGACGAGCTTGAGCGACTCGGTGCGCGGTACCTCGCCGTCGATGCCCGTGTAGCGGACGTCGTGCACCTGGCTGAACTCGCTGTCATCGTCGAGCACGGGCGGCGGCACGTCGAACGAGCGACGCCAGAGCTGGAACTGCTCGGGACCGAACTCCTCGAGCGTCTGCGCCTTGTCCTTGCCCTGCAGAGCACCGTAGTGACGCTCGTTCAGGCGCCACGACCGCGTCACCGGGATCCACAGGCGGTCGGCGGCGTCGAGCGCGATGTTCGCGGTCTGGATCGCACGGCTCAGCAGCGAGGTGTGCAGCACGTCGGGCAGGATGCCGGACTCGGCGAGCAGCTCTCCGCCGCGGCGTGCCTCCTTCTGCCCCTGCTCGTTCAGGCGGACGTCCACCCAGCCGGTGAAGAGGTTCAGTTCGTTCCACTCGCTCCGGCCGTGACGGAGCAGGATGAGGGTGCGCTTCGCAGTCATGTCGTCAGTTTATCCGCCCGGACGGTGCGACCGAACAGGATGCTGGGAGGATGGAGACATGGCGTCATCTCCCCTCGGCAGGCCCACGCGCGGCACCACCGGGACCAATCGGCTGCGGCGCAACGACCGCTGGATCGCCGCGAGCGACGCCTTCCGCCGAGCATCCGACCCGCTCGTCGTCGACCTCGGGTACGGGGCGAGCGGCGTGACCGCGTTCGAGCTCGCGACCCGCCTCGTGCGTGTGCGGCCCGACGTCGAGGTGCGCGGTCTGGAGATCGATCCGGCGCGCGTCGCCGGCGCCGAGGCGCAGCTCGCGGACGTGCGCGAGGGTCGCACGTCGTTCGCCGCCGATCTTCCCGTCTCGTTCGGCCGCGGCGGGTTCGAGGTGCCGCTTCCCGACGGACGCCGCGCAGCGGTCATCCGGTCGATGAACGTGCTCCGCCAGTACGACGAGCACGACGTGCCGGATGCCTGGGCGCGCATGACCTCGCGCCTGGCGCCCGGAGGGCTGCTGTTCGAGGGCACGTGCGATGAGATCGGGCGCATCGCGAGCTGGATCGACGTCGCCCCGGACGCTGCGCCCCTGCGTTTCACCCTCTCGCTCCGACTCGCCGATCTCGAGCGTCCGAGCATCGTCGCCGAACGCCTCCCGAAGGCGCTGATCCATCGCAACGTGCCCGGGGAGCGGATCCACTCCCTGCTGGTCGACCTCGACCGGGAATGGGATCGCGCGGCCGCGCTGTCGACCTTCGGCGCCACCCAGCGCTTCCTCGCCGCCGCGGGCGCGCTGCGCGCGCAGGGGTGGCCCGTACTCGGCGGCCGGACGCGGTGGCGACTCGGAGAGCTCACGCTGCCGTGGTCGGCGGTCGCGCCCGCGACCTGAGCGGGGCGGAAGCCCGCTCGGCCTAGACCTGCGCGCGGGGGTCCGGCGCCGACGGGCGACGGGACAGACGGGTGAGGCGCGGGATGTCGGCCGTCGCGCCGGCATCGGCCGGAACGATGACCTGCTGCGAAGCCGCGATCTCGACGCCATCTGACCGCACGAGGAGGTCGCCGACCGGCGCGCGGCGACTGAGGATCGCGAGCGCGATCGGGCCGTCCTCGAAGTGTCGAGCCACGGAGGTCAGGTGCCCGACCTCGTCGTCGCCCGCGAAGACGGATGCCCCGACCTCGGGCAGCACCCCATCGCTGCCGTCGAGCTGCAGCGCGGCCAGACGCCGCGGCGGGTGCCCGAGATTGTGCACCTTGGCAACCGTCTCCTGCCCGCGGTAGCAGCCCTTGTTCAGGTGCACGGCACTGCGGATCCAGTCGGACTCGTGCGGCAGCGAGCGCTCATCGACCTCGGTCGCCCAGCGTGGCCGCCAGGCGGCGACGCGCAGCGCCTCCGCCGCGAGGAGCCCGGCCAGCGCGTCACGATCGGCCGACGTCGCGAGGGAATCCGCGCCGTCGCTCGTCAGCAGCGCGACCCGCCACGCGTAGTCGTCGGCGGGATGCGCGGCGACCTCGGCGTACTGGTGTCCGCCGGCGGACACGTGCTGCCACGGATCGGCCCAGATCAGGGGCGCACCGCTCGGTGCGGACGCCGCTGCGGCCACCATCGGCGCGATCGCTCCCCCGTCGACGAATCCGATCGGAACGAGATCCGGACGGATGCCGACGGATGCCTGCGCGCGGAACTTCATGCGGGTCAGCCATCCGGCGAGAGCCTCGGCGTCACCGGCATCCGCCAGCAGCCAGGTCGAGGCGCCGTCGTCGAGGACCCCGGCCGCATGCTCGACCCGACCCTGCGGGTCGAGGATCAGCAACTCGGTGCTCTCGCCCGGAGCGAGGCGGCCGAGGGCCTGCGAGGTGATGGAGTCGAGCCAACTCAGACGCTCGGGTCCCGCGACCTCGATCACGACCCGATCGCCGAGCGGGACGAAGGCGGCGCCCTCGGCGAGGCGACGCTGCTCGCGGAACGCGTCGCCGAAATGCGCGATCACGTCTCCATCGGAGACGGCGCCGTGGATCTCGGCGAAACCGCCCACGTCAGACCTTCGCCAGTCGCGCGGAGGCGTGCGAGCGCAACGGGGTGCCGAGCGCCGCGATATCCCACGCCCACAGCAGGTGACCGTCGACCAGACCGTACATCCGGGAGGAGGCGGTGTGCACCTTCGCGCCGGAGCTGCGCACCACGGCATCCGTGGCGATATCGATGCGCGGCCCGTTGATTTCGCCCAGGTACAGCTCGAGCGCACCGTCTGCGTGCGCGAGCGACACCTCGATCGGGAAGCCACCGCTCTCGGCGCGCAGCTCTTCGACGTCGTCGACCGTGCGGGCGACGACGTCGGCGGTCGGGGGCAGCAGTGCCGGACCGGCATCCGCGTCGGTCGCCGGACGTGCGAGACGCCAGAAACCGGTCTCGGCCAGCAAGGCGGAGGCCGGGGACCCCTCCTCCGTGAGGAAGGTCGCCGTGGCCGAGTAGTTCAGGAACGGTCCGCCATCGTGGCTGAAGCTCACGCGATGCGTGAACTCGCCCTGCAGTCGCTCATCTCCGACGGGGTAGTCGATGACCCCTGTTCCCTCCCACACGCCGATCAGCCACGAGAGCGGGGCGAGATCGGCGGGGAGGTCGGTGGGAAGCTCGAGCACGATCGGCTCAGCGCTGGCCGCGGAAGAGGTTGCGCAGCACGACCGCCGAGACGAAGACGATCGCGAGGCTCGCCAGACCCAGCAGGCCGATGAAGAAGAGTTCGAGCGCCATGAGATCCATGGCTCCTACCCTACCGCGCGCGAGCGGGGCTGTCAGGCGGCCGCAGTGGCGAGGGCGGCGAGCCCGAACCCGACCGAGATCACACCCATGAGCAGCAGTGCGCCGATCACGCTCCCACCCACCCGGAAGATGAACCCCTCGGTGCGGCCGTACCAGAGCTGCACGGCGAAGGAAAGGAGCACGGCACCGCCGAAAGCCACCAGCATCCAGGGGATGCGCCACTCCTCGCCGACCAGGATGCCGATCGCCACGGCGCCCACCAGAGCGACGGCCCAGACGGCGACCACGCCGGCGAGCGGACTGCGCGGAGCGAGTGCGGGTTGCGTCATGCGTCCATTGTCACTCATCGGCGCCGGTATTATTGCCGCACGGCGTCTACCCGCGCGCCGGTGAAGGAGTACGTGTGCCCCAGATCCTGGTCTTGACGAATGCTCCTGCCGAGGAGTCGGTCCTGCCCGCCCTGGAGCTGCTCAGCCACACCGTCCGTCAGATTCCGGCAGAGCCCGCGCGACTCGTGAGCGCCCCCGAATACGACATCGTGATCGTCGACGCCCGCACCAACCTCGCAGGCGCCAAGTCGCTGTGCCGACTGCTCCGCGCGACCGGCCAGGAGGCGCCCCTGCTCCTCATCGTCACCGAGGGCGGCATGAGCGCCGTCTCCGGCGATTGGGGCATCGACGACGTGCTGCTCTCGACCGCGGGGCCCGCCGAGACCGACGCGCGCCTGCGGCTGGCGATCGCGCGCCGCGACGACGCCGCGGCCCCGACGCGTGTGCAGGCCTCCGGCGTCACGATCGACGAGCAGTCGTACTCCGCCAAGCTGCACGGCAAGCCGCTCGACCTCACCTACAAGGAGTTCCAGCTCCTGCACTTCCTCGCCACGCACCCCTCGCGGGTGTTCACCCGTGAGCAGCTGCTCAGCGAGGTGTGGGGGTACGACTACTTCGGGGGCACGCGCACGGTCGACGTGCACGTTCGACGCCTGCGGGCCAAGCTCGGCGACGCCGATCAGATCATCGGAACGGTCCGCAACGTCGGTTACCGCTTCAACGTGTACGAGGACGACACCCTGGTCGGCTCGCGGTAACCGAAGGCATCCGTTCACGCGCGAGTCACCTCTCGGTGCTTAGATGTACCCCATGATGGATCCCGCTCTCGCCGACGCAGGTCTCGGCGACGCCGAAGACGACGACTTCGATGCCGTCGAGGCCCCCGACTCGCTCCTCCCGGACCACCGGTACCTCGATCGCGAGCTGAGTTGGCTCGCTTTCAATCAGCGCGTGCTCGAGCTGGCCGAGGATCCCTCGCTCCCCGAACTCGAGCGGGCGAACTTCCTGGCCATCTTCGCCAGCAACCTCGACGAGTTCTTCATGGTGCGCGTCGCCGGCCTCAAGCGGCGCATCATCACCGGCCTCGCCGTGCCGACCAACATCGGCCGCTCCCCCTCCGACGCGCTCGCCGACATCTCGCGCGAGGCGCACGCGCTGCAGTTGCGGCACGCGGATGCGTGGACGTCGCTCGTACGCCCGGCCCTCGCCGACGCCGGTGTCGAGATCACGGAGTGGGACGACCTGACCGACGACGAGCGCGCCGGGCTGTCGGAGTACTTCCAGGCTCAGGTGTTCCCGGTGCTCATGCCCCTCGCGGTCGACCCGGCCCACCCCTTCCCCTACATCTCGGGCCTGTCCCTGAATCTCGCGATCCGCATCCGCAATGCGCGCACGGGGCGCCAGGAGTTCGCCCGGCTCAAGGTTCCGCCCATGCTGCCGCGCTTCGTCGAGGTGCCGGGAGGCAGCGAGATCGCACGTTACCTGCGCCTCGAGGAGCTCATCGCCAACCACCTCGGCGATCTCTTCCCCGGCATGGAGGTGCTCGACCACCACGCCTTCCGCCTCACCCGCAACGAAGACGTCGAGATCGAGGAGGACGAGAGCGAGAACCTCATCCAGGCGCTCGAGGCCGAGCTGCTGCGCCGCCGCTTCGGCCCGCCGATCCGCCTCGAGATCACCGACGACATGGACGACGTGACCCTCGAGCTGCTCGTGAAGGAGCTCGACATCACCGACCAGGAGGTCTACCGCCTCCCCGGGCCGCTCGACCTGCGCGGACTGTTCGGACTGTCGCGCATCGAACGGCCCGACCTCCGGTACCCGCCGCACGTGCCGACCACCGCCGTCGCCTTCCAGCCCGGCGACAGCAACACGCGCACCGACATGTTCAAGGCGATCCGCAAGTCCGACGTGCTCGTGCACCACCCGTACGAATCGTTCACCACGAGCGTGCAGGCGTTCCTCGAACAGGCGGCCCGCGACCCGCACGTGCTCGCCATCAAGCAGACCCTCTACCGCACCTCGGGCGACAGCCCCGTCGTGCAGGCGCTGATCGACGCCGCCGAGGCGGGCAAGCAGGTGCTCGCCCTCGTCGAGGTCAAGGCGCGGTTCGACGAGGCGAACAACATCGTCTGGGCACGCAAGCTCGAGAAGGCCGGCGTGCATGTCGTGTACGGCCTGGTCGGGCTCAAGACGCACTGCAAGCTCGCCCTCGTGATCCGCGAGGAGGACGGCAAGCTCCAGCACTACTCGCACGTCGGCACGGGAAACTACAACCCGAAGACCAGCCGCATCTACGAGGACTTCGGGCTGTTCACCGCGGACGCGCAGGTCGGCAAGGACCTCACCCGTCTCTTCAACGAGCTGAGCGGATACGCGATCGAGAAGAAGTTCAAGCGCCTGCTGGTCGCTCCCCTGCACCTGCGCAAGGGACTCGTGCGCCAGATCGACAACGAGCGCGCCAATGCCGTCGCCGGCAAGTCCGCGCACATCCGCATCAAGGTCAACTCGATGGTCGACGAGGAGATCATCGACGCCCTCTACCGTGCCAGCGTGGCCGGGGTGAAGGTCGACGTGTGGGTCCGCGGCATCTGCAGCCTGCGCACGGATCTCGCGGGAATCAGCGACAACATCACGGTGCGCAGCATCCTGGGCCGCTATCTCGAGCACTCGCGGATCTTCGCGTTCGAGAACGACGGCGATCCGCAGATCTACATCGGCAGTGCCGACATGATGCACCGCAACCTCGACCGACGCGTCGAGGCGCTCGTCCGCGTCACCGAACCCGCGCATCTGAAGGAGCTCCTGGCGTTCTTCGACCTGGCGATGGATCCGGGGACGAGTTCCTGGCACCTCGGCGCAGCCGGCGTGTGGGAGCGCCACGCCGCGGATGCCGACGGCAAGCCGCTGATCGACCTGCAGGATAAGACCATGGGTCAGATTCAGCGACGCCGGCGTGCGCGGGCGGTTCGATGACGGTCGGACAGACCTTCGCGGAGCGGTCGAAGTGGACGGACAAGGCCGTCTACGCGGCCGGCGCCGTCGTCTGGCGCATCGTCGACGGCAAGCTGCGCATCCTGCTGATCCACCGCACAAAGTACCGTGACGTCACTCTGCCCAAGGGCAAGGTCGATCCCGGCGAAATGCTCGCCGAGACCGCGGTGCGCGAGGTGCAGGAGGAGACCGGCATCCGCGTCTCCCTGGGCGTTCCCGTGGGCGTGAGCCGCTACAACCTCGCGTCGATGAAGCAGAAGGTCGTGCACTACTGGGCCGCCGAGGCCACCGACGAGGCGATCCGCGCGTCGACGTTCGTGCCCAACCGGGAGATCGCGGCGATCGAGTGGGCCAGCGTGAAGAAGGCACGGGAGCGCCTCAGCTACCCGGTCGACCATGAGATCCTCGACTTCTTCGCCCGTCTGGTCGAAGATGGCGCGCTGCGCACGTTCCCCCTGATCGTGCTGCGGCACGCGAAGGCGCTGTCGCGTTCCGAATGGGACGGTGCGGATGCCGAGCGCCCGCTCACCGATCGTGGGCGCCGACAGGCGAAGTCGATCGTGGGCCCGCTGCGCGCCTTCGGTGTGCGGAAGATCGTGACCAGCGATGCCGTCCGATGCGTCCAGACCGTGAAACCGCTCGCCAAGGCGCTCGATCGCAAGGCCGTGCGCACCGAGCTCATCAGCCAGGATGCGTGGGAGGACGGCAGCTCCGACCTGCGCTCGGTCGTGGGGCGGCGCGTACGCTCGGGCAAGCCCGCCGTGCTCTGCAGCCACGGGCCCGTTCTGCCCGGCCTCCTCTCCGAGATCGCGCTCGCGACCGCCACGATCCAGGGCTCGTACCTCAGCAGTGCAGCCGATCTCGAGCCGGCGGCGTTCTCGGTGGTGCACCTCTCGGCCACGAACCCCGGATCCGGCATCATCTCGATCGAGACGCACATTCCGAAGGTCTGACACGGCCCGGAATTCCGGGGTTCGCACCCCAGAGAGTCGACAGCCGTTCACCTTCCGTTCACCCGCGCGGGAGAGTCTCGTTAACCGCCGCGCTTAGCGTCACTGTGTGCCCTGCACCGGGCCTCAACCCCTCCCACGATCGAACGGATCCACAGTGAAGATCTCCCGAATCGCTCGCATCGGCGCCATCGGCGCCGTCGCTGCTCTCGCCCTGGCCGGTTGCGCCGCGAACGAAGGCGGCACCGGCGGCTCGTCCGACGCCCCCTCCGACTCCACGCTCTCGGGCACCATCGACGCCACCGGCGCGTCGTCGCAGACCGCTGCGCAGGAGGCCTGGGTCGCCGCGTTCCAGACCGCGAACCCCGACGTCACCGTCAACTACGAGCCCACCGGCTCCGGCACCGGCCGCGAGAACTTCCTCGAGGGCGGCAGCAACTTCATCGGCTCCGACCGTGCGTTCAACGACGAGGAGATCGCGGCCGGCGGCTTCGGCGCCTGCGTGACCGACGACATCGTCGAGGTCCCGCTCTACATCTCGCCGGTCGCCGTCGCGTTCAACATCGAGGGCGTCGACACGCTCAACCTCGACGCCGCCACGATCGCAGGCATCTTCGCCGGCACGATCACCAACTGGAACGCTCCCGAGATCGCCGCGCTGAACGACGGCGTCGAGCTGCCCGACCTGGCGATCTCGCCGGTCCACCGCTCCGACCCCTCGGGCACGCAGGAGACCTTCACCAAGTACCTCTCGGCCACCGCCGGTGACGTCTGGACCTACGAGGCGGCCGACGTCTGGCCGATCGAGGGCGGCGAAGCCGCTCAGGGCACCTCGGGTGTCGTCCAGGCCATCACCGCGGGCAACGGCGCGATCGGCTTCGCCGACGCCTCGCAGGTCGGCGACCTCGGCCAGGTGCACGTCGGCGTCGGCGGCGACTTCGTCGCCTACTCGGCCGAGGCGGCCGCGAAGCTCGTCGAGGGCTCGCCGCTCGTCGAGGGCCGTGGTGAGGGCGACCTCGTCTTCGACGTCGACCCGGCATCCGCTGCCGAGGGTTCCTACCCGATCGCTCTGGTCAGCTACCTGATCGCGTGCGAGCAGTACGAGGACACCAACGTCGCCGAGCTCGTCAAGGAGTACCTCACCTACATCGCCAGCGCCGAGGGCCAGGAAGCTGCCGCGGACAACGCCGGCAGCGCACCGATCTCGGACTCGCTGCGCGAGCAGGTCCAGGCCGCGATCGACCTGATCCAGGTCGGCTGATCCAGCCGATCGACTGACGGCAGTGCCCCCGCGTCCCAACCGGACGCGGGGGCTCCGCCCGGTCAGCCCCCGTTCCATCCCGCCCCGAAACAGGGAGACCATGAGCACGACCGCGCAGGCGCCCGCAGCGCCGCACGCACCGATCAAGGCCAAGCAGCGTCTCGGCGACCGGGTGTTTTCCGGTACCGCTCTCGGAGCGGGGATCATCATCCTCGTCGTCCTCGTGCTGGTCGCCGCCTTCCTCGTCATCCAGAGCATCCCGGCGTTCCAGCTCGACACCACCGACAACCACATCCTCAAGGGCGAGTCCTTCTGGGTGTACGTCTGGCCCCTCGTCTTCGGAACGCTCTGGGCCTCGTTCATCGCGCTGATCATCGCCGCACCGATCTCCATCGGCATCGCTCTCTTCATCTCGCACTACGCTCACCGTCGCCTCGCCGCGTTCCTGGGCTACGTGATCGATCTGCTCGCCGCGGTCCCCTCCGTCGTCTTCGGCCTCTGGGGCGGCCTCGTCCTCGCCCCTCTCCTCCAGCCGATCTACGCCTGGCTGAACACCCACGCCTCCTGGGTGCCTTTCTTCGGCGGCCAGGTGTCATCGACGGGAAAGACGATCCTCACGGCATCCCTCGTACTCGCCGTGATGTGCATCCCGATCATGACCGCTATCTGCCGCGAAGTCTTCCTGCAGACGCCGAAGCTCCACGAAGAGGCGGCACTCGCGCTCGGCTCCACCCGCTGGGAGATGGTGCGGATGGCCGTTCTGCCGTTCGCACGCGGCGGCATGGTCTCGGCGGCGATGCTCGCCCTCGGCCGCGCACTCGGCGAGACCATGGCCGTGACCATGGTGCTGTCGCCCTCGGCCGTCGTCAGCTTCCTCGTGCTCACCGCGACGAACCCGACACCCATCCCCGCCAACATCGCCCTGGCCTTCCCCGAGGCGCACGGCACCGGTGTCAACACGCTCATCGCGACCGGCCTCATCCTCTTCATCGTGACCTTCGCGGTCAACGCGTTGGCGCGATGGATCGTCGCCCGCCGCGCCGAGTTCTCGGGAGCGAACTGACATGACCGTCCTCACCCCCACCCCGCCCGCCGTCGCCTCTGCGCCGGCAGCGTCGCTCACCGCCGGCAAACTGCCCACCTGGGCCCCGTGGGCCCTGCTCGGCGGATCCCTCGCGGTCAGCGCGGCCGTCTTCGGCGTCGCCGCGATCGGAACCAGCCTCGCCGACTTCAACATCTCCGGCACCGTCATCATTGGGCTGCTGCTCTACATGGTTCTCATCACGGTGATCTCCTCGATCGTCGAGAGCCGCCGCAAGGCCGTCGACCGCCTCATGACGGCGCTCGTCGCGACCGCGTTCCTCATCGCGCTGCTGCCGCTGATCTCGCTGCTGTGGACGGTCGTCTCCAACGGCATCGAGCGTTTCGACGCGGAGTTCTTCAGCTACTCGATGCGCAACGTGATCGGCGATGGCGGCGGAATCGTCCACGCGATCTGGGGCACGCTGCTCATCACCCTCACGGCGACGGTGATCTCGGTGCCCGTGGGCCTCATGACCTCGATCTACCTCGTCGAGTACGGTCGCGGCAAGATCGCGAAGGCGATCACGTTCTTCGTCGACGTCATGACCGGCATCCCCTCGATCGTCGCGGGTCTGTTCATCTACGCGGTCTTCGCGCTCATCTTCAAGCCGGGCATCTCGATGGGCATCATGGGTGCCCTCGCCCTGGCCGTGCTGATGACCCCGGTCGTCGTGCGAGGCAGCGAGGAGCTGCTCAAGATCGTGCCGAACGAGCTCCGTGAGGCGTCGTACGCACTCGGTGTGCCGAAGTGGCTGACGATCCTCAAGGTCGTCCTCCCGACGTCGATCGCGGGCATCACGACCTCGGTCATGCTCGCGATCTCGCGCGTGATCGGCGAGACGGCCCCGCTGCTGCTCACCGCCGGGTTCACGCAGAGCCTGAACACGAACATCTTCAACGGCCAGATGATGACCCTGCCGGTGTTCGCATACAACCAGTACATGAATCAGGGCACGAACCCGGACGCCTCGCTCGCCCGCGCCTGGGCGGCTGCCCTCACCCTCATCCTCATCGTCATGGTGCTGAACCTGCTCGCGCGCCTCATCGCGAAGCTGTTCGCCCCGAAGACCTCCGGCCGCTGAGCGCCCGACCACTCAGAACAGGAAACACGTGTCCAAGAGCATCGAAGTCAACGACCTCAACGTCTACTACGGCAACTTCCTCGCCGTGGAGGGCGTCTCCCTCGACATCCAGCCGCGCAGCGTCACCGCGTTCATCGGCCCGTCGGGGTGCGGCAAGTCCACGTTCCTCCGCACCCTCAATCGCATGCACGAGGTCATCCCCGGCGCTCGCGTCGAGGGCGAGGTGCTCCTCGACGGCAAGGACCTCTACGGCCCCGGGGTCGACCCCGTGCTCGTGCGTCGGCAGGTGGGCATGGTCTTCCAGCGCCCCAACCCGTTCCCCACGATGTCGATCAAGGAGAACGTGCTCGCGGGCGTCAAGCTCAACAACAGCCGCATGTCGAAGAGCGACCAGGACGACCTCGTCGAGAAGTCGCTCACCGGCGCGAACCTGTGGAACGAGGTCAAGGATCGCCTCGACCGTCCGGGCTCCGGTCTCTCGGGCGGCCAGCAGCAGCGTCTCTGCATCGCTCGCGCGATCGCCGTCTCGCCGGAGGTTCTGCTGATGGACGAGCCCTGCTCGGCTCTCGACCCGATCTCGACCTACGCGATCGAGGAGCTGATCGGTGAGCTCAAGAACGAGTTCACGATCGTCATCGTCACGCACAACATGCAGCAGGCGTCGCGCGTCTCCGACAAGACCGCGTTCTTCAACATCGCCGGCACGGGCAAGCCCGGCAAGCTGATCGAATACGACGACACCACGTCGATCTTCACCACCCCGTCCGTGCAGGCCACCGAGGACTACGTCTCGGGCCGCTTCGGATGATCTGACGCGCCGGGTTCGAGAACCCAGACCATTCGATTCCGGGGCGGTGTGTCGCTCGTCGACACGCCGCCCCGAGTCGCAATGGTCTGGGTTTTATCACGTGCGGACATCGTCGACACTCGTCCTGCACATCCTGCGGATGTTGCGAATCGCTCGCAGTCGCCGGGTTGTGGGTGCTGAGCCACCGATATGGGTGCGCAGGATCGAGGGATGTCCCTCGTCCGAGCAGACTCCATGCTTCGCACACTCGGCCGGATGGCCAGGACTGCTGAGCTGCTCGAACGAGGAGTGACCGCGCGAGAGCTGACACGCGCGTTTCGCGAGGGAGACGTGATCCGGCCGCGACAAGGTGTCTACGCGCTACCCGATACGCCCGAATGCCTGCAACATGCGGCATCCCACGGCGGAACGATCGGATGCGCCGAAGCTGCTGCCCTCCATGGGCTCTGGGTTCTCGAGCCACCCGCCGTGCACCACGTGTGGATGGGTCAGGCAGGCACGCCACGACTCGGATGCGCCGATTGCGTGGTCCATTGGGACTCGGGGCGCGTCGAGGTCGGTGAGCTTCCCCCTGTCGCGAGCGCGCTCTTGCAGATGGCATCCTGTTGCGGCGAGGACGCCTTCTTCGCCGCGCTGGAATCCGCGCTCCGCCGTGCTGCTCTCTCCCCCGGTGGATTCCGATGGCTGCGCCGAAGACTTCCGATCGACATGCGGTGGCTGCTTGCCTTCGCTCGGTCGGATGCCGATAGCGGTCTCGAGTCCCTGATCCGCCTCCGCCTGCACCGCATCGGCATCACCATGCGCAGCCAGGTATCCGTCGACCGCCTGGGCGAGGTCGACTTCGTCATCGGCGAGAAGCTGATCGTCGAGGCCGACGGGCGCGAGAATCACGAACGAGAGCGCGAAAGGCTGAAAGATCTTCGACGCGATGCGATCGCCGCTGCAGTCGGATATACGACCCTCCGGTTCAGCTACGCACTCATCGTCGACGAATGGCCCCTCGTCGAAGCCGCGATCCTCGGCGCGATGGCGCGCGGCGCGCATCTCGCACCCTGACACGCGTCAGAAAGCGGAGACGAAGCGCATCAGGAGCGGCATGTCGCGACCCGACATTTCCGGCATGGGGCGATGTCTCTCCGGTTCCTCAGACGGTCAGTCCCGGGGCGAGAGCAGGTACGCGTTCAGCTCGTCGGTCAGAGGCTGGTCGACCGGGAGCGCGGCTCCGTCGACGGCGGTGATCGCCGCCGCGAGACGCACGCTCGACACGAGCCACGCGGCATCCGCACGAGGAAGATCGGATGCCGCGATCCGGTCGTACCCGACCTCGAAACCGCGGGCGGCGAGGTGTTCGTAGACGCTCAGCTGCGTGGTGCCGTGCAGGATGCCGCCGTTCGGTGCCGGTGTGACGAAACGGTCTCCGAACCGGAGGATCAACGAGGCGGTCGGCGCCTCGAGCACGAAACCGTCGCTGGAGAGGAAGATCGCGTCATCCGCGTCGCGGCGGTGCGCCTCGCGCAGTGCGGCCATGTTCACGGCATACGAGAGGGTCTTGGCGCCCAGCAGCAGCCACGGCGCCCGTTCGGCGGCACCGAGGTCGTACCCGCGGTCGAGGGTCACCACGCGCACACCGTTCTCTCGCACGGCCCGGAAGTCCGCCGCCGGAGCCGCGGTCACCCATGCCGTCGGCGTCGGGCCGTGCTCCACCCCCCTGCTGAGGATGAGCTTGATGACGGCCTCGCCCTCACCGCACTCGGCGGCGGCCTGATCGATCGCCTGCCGCCATTGCGTCGGGTTCGGCGCGGGCAGGTCGCACAGTCGTGCGGAGTGCGCGAGGCGCTCGAGGTGCGGCACGACCTCCTGCGCGTGGCCGTCGACCACGCCGATCGACTCGAACACCCCGTCGCCACGCTGCGTGCTCAACTCGCCCACACTGAGGGCGGGAGCCGCCGCGTCGACGTGGGTGAACGTGTCACCGAAGTCGGAACGCTGCTCGTCGGCGGTGACGGGATCGATCATGAGTGCGAAGCGGCGGTTCATGATCCGAGCCTAGAGCGCCGGGAATACCGTCGCTCGTCTCGCGTTACACTGGTACAGGCCGGGCCGCATAACCCCGGGCTCCATTTTTCGCCGCTGCGAGCGGCCTTCCGCCGAGAGGCGTTCTTGCGGCCCGGTCTTCTCTTTTCCCGGCCGAGCGGATCCGGTCAGGCCAGTGCGCCCGACCGCCACAGCACACCCGCCGCGGAGAGGTCCTGCGCATAGCTGCTCAGGCGCAGCGCGCGGGTCGTGAGCTCGCTCGCCCGGCCGGGCTCTGTCGCCTCGTAGTCGTCGGCGGTATGCGTCGCTCCGGATGCCTGCACGCGGCAGAACGCGGCCGCGCGCTCGAGCGCCACGGCGAAGTCGCCGCGGAACGCCCCGCGCAGGATCGTGTCGACCAGCGCGACGATCTCCTCCGGGCTCGCCGGGACCGGAGCACCGGCGACGGCGGCGTCGACCGAGGGAAGCTCGACCCGTCCGCGCTCGTACAGCAGCGCCGAGGTCTGCGGATCGGTGTGGATCGCCAGCTGCAGCAGGTACAGCCGCCAGAGCGCACCGGGAAGCGTGCGCGAGGGCGCCTTCGACCACAGCTCCGCGATCTCGTCGATCCCGTGCTCGGCCGTGAACGCCACCAGGCGATCGGCGCTCACGCCGCTCTCGTCGGCGCGCACCCGCGCCAGCAGGGCGGATGCCGTGGCGTGCGCGATGCGCGTCTCCTCGGCGGGATCGTGCGCCCCGACGAGGTTGTCGAAGGAGGCGGAAGGGCGCCGCACGGGGCGATGGTGCTGCTCGGGCATCCCACCAGGGTACGCGCGATCGGCGACGCTCAGGCCGTGGGGATCGCGATGATCGGGTCGGTCGTCGGCAGCCCGCTCGGCGAGCCGCCCTCCTCCTCGACCGTGACGGCGATGACGTCGCCCTCGTGCATCGAGCCCGAGAGCACGGCGGTGGCGGTCGTGCCGTCGGCGTCGAACACACCGGCCGGCACCGGGGTCTCCCCGCGTACGAACCACATCTCGTACGTCTTGCCGTCGGCCGGAGCCGCGAGGCCGTCGGTCACGAGCACGGCGGAGCCGAGCGACGCCGACCAGTGGGCCGTGGCCGTGGTGCCGTCGTCGAGCGTGACACTCGCCTGCGCGGCATCCGACGCTCCCGTGATCTGCTCGAGGGCAACGACGCTCGCCGGGCGGTTGAGATAGTCATTCAGCGCGACGGAGCCGATCCCGACGCCGACCAGGAGTGCGAGGCACGCGGCGAGCGCGAAGATCGCCCTCGACCAGCGGCGGGGCGGGCGGATGCTGTCGACCGTCGAGGTGTCGGTCGCCTCCGAGGCGGGTGCCGCCTGCTCGTCGGTTCGGGCGCTCTGCGACGTGTGTGCGATCTGCGCGAGCAGCGCAGCGCGGATATCGGGTCGCGGCACCTCATCGGTGAAAGGTGCGGACAACTGCGCGGCGGTGGCCACGTCGGCGGCGACGATGTGCTCCCACTCGGGGTGCTCGTCGAGGGTACGACGGAACAGTTGCTCGTCGTCGGGTGAGAGCGCGTTCAGCGCAGCTCCCGCTGCGAGCTCTGCGAAGTCCTTCTCGTTCATGCCGTCACCCCCAATGCCGTGCGGAGACGGGTGAGCCCGTCCCGCATCCGTGTCTTGATCGTTCCCAATGGTGCTCCCAGAAGCACCGAAATCTCGTTCTGACTGTAACCGCCGTAATACGCGAGCACGATCGCCTCGCGCTGCGCTTCCGGCAGTCCCGAGAGAGCCGTGGTGACTCGCTCACCCTCGATGCTCAACTCGACCTGCTCGGCCACGCTGTCGTGGGCCACTCCGATGTCCCGCAGACCCGCCCGAACGTCACGATCGGTACTGGACTGCGAGGATCGAACGCGGTCCACCGCTCTCCGGTGTGCGATCGTCATTACCCATGTTCTCCCTTGGCCCTTGTTCGGAGCGAAGCGAGAAGCGGATTGCCAGATCTCGAGGAATACCTCCTGCAGCACTTCCTCACTCTGTGATCGGTTCACCAGCACGCGCAGAATGAGGCCGAACACGCGCTGCGACAGCATGTCGTAGAGCTCGGCGAAGGCCGCCTGATCCCCGGAGGATACGGCGAGGAGGAGGTCGGCGACGGCGTCTCGCGCCGGCCCGTCCTCGGGAACATCCATCCCATCGATGACCATCCCCTCCAGCATGCCGTATCCCGGCTGTCTTTCACGAAGGCGCATCGGGCATTGCTCTTAAGGGCGCTGGGCGATATCGCTTTTGTCGCGGGCGCTCGGGGCCGGATACGACGGCATCCGCAGGGCCGATTCATCCGCGGAAACATGCGGATTTCGAGATTTTCTCGAATTTATCCCATCCGTTCTCCCGGGGGTTCCGAACCACTGTCAACGCCACGGAGAGGCCGCGGCGAGAATGTCTGAAGGAGCTTGAAATGTTCAGCACCAAGAAGAAGGTCACCGCAGCACTGACGCTCACGGTGGCGAGCGCGTTCCTGCTCTCCGCATGTTCGATGGGCAGCGGCGAAAGCACCACCGAGTCCGAGGAGCCCATGGCGCCCGAGAGCTCGCAGTCGTCCGAGCCCATGGAGATGGACCCGGCGGCGAACCTCGTCGGCCCCGGTTGCGCCGCGTACGCCGAGCAGGTTCCGGACGGCGCCGGTTCGGTTGAGGGCATGTCGAAGGACCCGGTCGCGGTCGCGGCCTCGAACAACCCGATCCTCACCACGCTCACCGCAGCGGTCAGCGGACAGCTGAACCCCGACGTCGACCTCGTCGACACGCTCAACGGTGACGAGTTCACCGTCTTCGCCCCGGTCGACGACGCGTTCGCCAAGATCGACCCGGCCACGATCGACGCGCTCAAGACCGACAGCGCCACGCTGAGCTCGATTCTCACGTACCACGTGGTCCCCGGCCAGATCACTCCGGACGACATCGTGGGTACGCACCCCACCGTCAACGGTGCTGACCTCGAGGTCACCGGCAGCGGCGACGAGCTCATGGTCAACGGCGCCAACGTCATCTGCGGTGGCGTGCAGACCGCAAACGCGACCGTGTACCTCATCGACACGGTTCTGATGCCCCCGGCTCAGTAAGAGCGGGAGAGTGCCGACTGGACCCCGGCACGAGGCCTCACATCATCCGGGGAGGGATGATCTGAGGTAACAGAGGGCCGTTGACGATAGCTGTGTCGTCAACGGCCCTCTTTCTGCGCCCTAGACTGGGAGCACGGGCCTCTAGCTCAGTTGGCAGAGCATCGGACTTTTAATCCGCGGGTCGTGGGTTCGAGCCCCACGGGGCCCACCGCATCCCCCTCACCGTTCGGCGGTCGGGAGAGATTCTTCACGAGGGCTTTCGCCCGCACCCGGCGTCACCGGTCGTGTCCCTCCGGAGCGTCGATCCCATCGCGTGAACCCACGATCGCCGTCGCGGGCAGGGCATCCGCCAACTCTCGGCGCACCTCCTCGGTCAGCACCAGGTCGACCGCGGCCGCGTTCTCCTCGAGGCGGCTACGGCGCCGAGTGCCGGGGATCGGCACGACCCCCTCCGCTATCACCCACGCCAGCGCCACCTGCGCGACCGTGGCGCCGAGGCGCCGGGCGATCCGTTCGACCCGGGCGACGAGCATCCGATTCGCCGCGAACGCTTCGGGGGCGAAGCGGGGCAGGTGCCGACGCGCGTCGTCGGGGGCGAGATCGTCGAGACTGCGGATGCCGTCGCTCAGCACACCTCGTCCGAGGGGCGAGAAAGCGACGAAACCGATGCCCAGCTCGTCGGCCGTGGCCTTCTCGCCGTTGCCCAGCACGTCTCGGGAGAAGAGCGAGAACTCCGACTGGATCGCGGCGATCGGATGCACGGCATGCGCGCGCCGTATGGTCGACGCGGAGACTTCCGAGAGTCCGAGGTGCCGCACCTTGCCCTCGCTCACGAGATCGGCCATCGCGCCGATACTGTCCTCGATGGGGACGTTCGGATCGGCCCGGTGCAGGTAGTACAGGTCGATGACATCGGTGCCGAGGTGTGTCAGCGAGCGCTCGCATGCACGACGGATGTAGGCGGGGCTGCCGTTGCGTCCGTGGACGGTGCCGTCGTCGTCGGTCTCCGACGATGCCTTGGTCGCGAGGACGATCTCGTCGCGACGTGCGCCCAGCGCTCTCCCGATCAGCTGCTCGTTCGTGAACGGCCCGTAGGCTTCGGCGGTGTCGATGAAGGTGACGCCCAGGTCGATGGCATGCTGCAGGGTCGCGATCGACTCCTGCTCATCGCTCGGCCCGTAGAACGCGTTCATCCCCATCGCTCCGAGCCCGATGGACGAGACGACGAGTCCGTCGCCGAGGGCGTGCTGCTTCATGATTCCTCTTTCTCGACCACCGCGCGATAGGCGGCGATCTTCTGTTCGATCGCGGCGAGATGCCGCCGCGTGCGAGCGAGTTCGCGCTGCACCTGCCGACGGTGCGCCTCGAAGAACGCGAGGCGCTCGACCTCGGTACCCGGGGTGCGGCTGAGCGCCGCGATCTCGCGGATGCCACTGACCCCCATGCCCGTCTCCCGGAGCATGATCACTCCAGCGATCCACTCCAGATCCGAGCGCCCGTACCGGCGTTGACCACCCGCATTGCGCGGCGTCTCCTCTCGCAGCAGTCCCGCTCGGTCCCAGTAGCGCAGGGTCTCCATCGGGATGCCGAGGGCGGCCGCTGCCTCCCCGATCGTGAAGCCGCCGTCGGGGATGTCGAGGTCGATGTCGGGCATCAGGTTTTCGGCCATGTCCCCATGGTGCACCCCGGCGCGCGCTCCGGGTCAAGCGCATCGATCCCGCCCGCTGCATCCGTGCCGCTATCACCCTCGTCGCGCACTGGCCACCCCCTTCCCGGCATCCGCCCCTCGCGGCAGAGTCGGAGCATCCACTTCCCCCTCCTGAAAGGACGACGACCATGGCGACTCTCACCGGAAACCGCGTGGCATTCCTGGCGACCGACGGCTTCGAGGACAGCGAGCTGACCAGCCCCTGGGAGGCGGTGACCGCCGCGGGCGCGAGCGCGACGCTGATCGCCCCGGCCGCGGGCAGCATCACCGGCAAGAACGGTCACGAGCAGACCGTCGACCTCATC
Source organism: Microbacterium sp. NPDC090003 (assembly GCF_044748385.1). Lineage (NCBI taxonomy): Bacteria > Bacillati > Actinomycetota > Actinomycetes > Micrococcales > Microbacteriaceae > Microbacterium > Microbacterium sp. NPDC090003. Next base: position 228,167 of record NZ_JBIVFW010000002.1, on the reverse strand, counting down.
TCCGGCGACACGAGTGCCGATGAGTTCGAGGCGCTCGTGCTCCCGGGCGGCGTCGTGAACGCCGACCACCTGCGGCTCGACGAGGCATCCGTCGCTCTGGCGAAGGAGTTCTTCGCGCAGCACAAGCCCGTCGGAGTCATCTGCCACGGCGCGTGGATCCTCATCGAGGCCGGCGTCGTCGATGGGCGAACGCTCACCAGCTACCCGAGCCTGAAGACCGACCTGCGCAACGCCGGAGCGACCTGGGTCGACGAGGAGGTCGTCGTCGACGCGGGCCTCGTCTCGAGCCGCACCCCGGACGACCTGCCGGCCTTCAACGCGAAGGTCGTCGAGGAGATCGGCGAGGGGCGCCACGAGGGCCAGACCGCCTGACCCGCATCACCATCGGGCCCGGGGCAGGATCAGGCACCTCCCCGGGCCCGATGCCGTCGTACCGCGGCCCTGTTCGCGCAGCGCACCGAGCAGAATCGCTGGCGGCCGTTGCGGGTGACGTCGGCGACGACGTTCGTGCAGGGGGATGCCGCGCAACGCCCGAGTCTGCTCATGCCACGGGTGACCAGGTGGAGCGAGGTGCCGAGGTTGATGATCGCCCGCAGCACGTACGGCAGTGAGGGCACATCATCGCGGTAGTGCAGGTGCCAGCCCTCTCCGTCATGGTTGGTGAGTCGCGGGTACGCGGCCGCCTCCGCGAGCTGGGCGTTGAGCAGCGACGCTCGAGCGTCGGGGTCGGCTTCGTCGACGATCCGGAGCCAGTCGTCGATGACGTCGCGCACGCGGGCATGGTCATCGGCGGTGGGCGGGAACGTCATCGTCATCCCCATCTCGATCGTGCGCTCCTCGATCCCGGCGCGGTCGGCCGGCCAGTCGTTGGCGAGCGAGGTCGCCAGGAGGACCGCGTACTCCCCGTAAGGGTTGAGATGCATAACGCCATTACATCACGCTGGTCTCATGACCACCACGAACACCCTTCCGATCCTCCGTCCGGCTCCCGCCCCGGTGGCGCACGAGCACTCCTGGCTGACGGAGTCCCGCCATGCGACGAGCGAGGGCATCGTCGTCTACGTGCGGTGCGGGACGTGCGCTGCGCGTCGCGTCGATCTACGCCCGTCGAGCGCTACGCCGTCGACCGCTCTGCCGCCGATCGCGATGAGCCGCAGCGTCGGGGAATCGCCGACCGTCAGGCCGTGAGCTCGACCAGCTTTCTCACGGTGCGCAGATTCCGCGCCGTGCCGGCCACTCCCAGCGCGCGATCGAGAACGGCCTTCGTGAGCTTCGACGCATGCACCCCGGACTCGGAGTAGGAGATCCACAGATCGTGCCCGACGAGGGCGATCTCCTCCCCCGGCACCAGACGCTCACGCAGAGCCGCGATCGCGCCCTTCTGCGGAGCGCCCTCGAGGAACATGGCGTGCAGGAGCTTCTCGACCGGATCGGCGAACGGCTGCGACGCCAGGGCGCGAGAGAGAGCGTCGTGCGTGCGCAGGATCACCGGAGTGTCGACTCCGAACTCGTCCTGGATGAGCGACCGCACACTCGCGCAGGCCGCGACCGGATCGGACGGATGCCGACACACGATGTTGCCGCTCGCGATGTACGTCGACACGTCCTCGAGCACCCCGGCGTCGGTCAACGCCGAACGCAGCTCGGCCATCGGCACGCGATTGCGACCGCTGACGTTCACCGCGCGGAGCAGCAGGACGCTGCGACTCACGCCTCGGCGCTCGCGACGAGCTCGGCGCCCGCGTGGGCGAGCTCGATCAGCGCGGCCTCACTCGACTCGGCACCGACGCCCGCGACCAGATCGGTGAGCACCCGCACACGCACCCCGTGGGCGACCGCATCGAGAGCGGATGCCCGGACGCAGTGATCCGTCGCGATCCCCACCACATCGGCGCTGAGCACCCCGGCCGCCGTGAGCACGGCTCCGACCGTCTCGCCGGAATCCGTGACGCCCTCGAACATCGAGTAGGCGGGCAGTCCCTGTCCCTTGCGCACGTGGTGGGTGACGGCATCCGTCTCCAGCAACGGGTCGTACTCGGCACCCGGCGTACCCGCGACGCAGTGCACCGGCCAGGAGTCGACGTAGTCGGGACTCTCGGCGAAGTGCCCGCCGTTATCGCCCTCGGCGTCGTGCCAGTCCCGAGAGGCGACGATCACGTCGTAATCTCCGGCGTGGGCGGCGAGATACGTCGAGACCGCGGCGGCGACGGCATCACCGCCCGCGACCGCCAGCGCACCGCCCTCGGTGAAATCGTTCTGGACGTCGACGATGAGAAGCGCTCTGCTCATGATTCGAGGGTACGCCGTCGGGAAAGGGAAAGCCCCCGTGATGTTCTTCGCATCACGGGGGCTGTCGGAGCCGCTTGTCAGAATCGAACTGACGACCTTTTCATTACGAGTGAAATGCTCTGCCGACTGAGCTAAAGCGGCGTGCGACGGACGAACCGGCGCGATCACCGATATTACCCTGTCTCGCGCTCGCTCGCGAATCGAGGCCGAGTCACGCGCGTGTCACATGCGCGAGTCACGGACGTCACTCGCAGCGGAGACCGTCTTCGGGCACCACGTCGTCGAGGAAGAAGGCCTCCACGGCGTCGTCGACGCATCCGTTGCCCTTGTTGTAGCCGGTGTGGCCCTCGCCCACGCGAGTGACGAGCACACCCTCGTCGAGTTGATCCGCGAGCGCCTCCGACCACTCGTACGGTGTGGCCGGGTCGTTGGTCGTGCCGATGACGAGGATGGGTCCGGCGCCCTCGGCCGAGATCTCCCCGCGGGTTCCCGTGGGCGGGTAGGGCCACACCTCGCACGAGTCGGGCCCGGTCCAGTAGGGCGCGATGGTCGGCGCCCCCTCTTCGATCTTCTTCGTGGTCGCGGCCTCGGCGGCGGGGTCGTCTTCGACCGGGTAGTCCATGCAGTTGTACGCACGGAAGGCCTCGGTCGAGTTGTCGGTGTACGCACCGGCCTCTCGACCGTTGTAGAAGTCCGCCAGCACGAACGCCGTCGCCGGGTCGCCCTGCAGCGCCTCATCGAGCGCCTGCGTGAGGAAGGTCCAGCTGTCCTGCGAGTAGAGGGCGGCGATGATCGCCGTCATGAGCGAGTCGGCGCCGAGCATCCGCCCGTCGCCGTTCTCGAGCGGCGTCCTGTCGACGCTCGCGAGCAGTGCCCCGAGGTCCGCCATGGCGTCGTCCACCGAACCGTTGAACGGGCAGCTCCCGGAGTCGAGGCAGTCCTGCATGTACGCGCGCAGGGCGGATTCGAATCCGAGGGCCTGCGTCGCTCCGACCTCGAGCCCGGGAACCGAGGGGTCGATCGCTCCGTCGAGAACGAGGCGGCCGGCCTTCTCGGGGTAGAGGTTGGCGTAGGTCGCGCCGAGGAACGTGCCGTAGGAGTACCCCAGGTAGTTGAGCTGCGTGTCGCCGAGCACCGCACGGATCAGATCCATGTCGCGCGCCGCGTTGATCGTGGTGATGTACGGCAGGATGCCGTCGCTGTTCGCGTCGCACGCCTCGGCGAACGCCGTGTTCCGCTCGGTGAGCTCGGCCTCCCACTCGGCGCTGCCACGGGGTGAGGTCGGGACGTCGTAGAGGTAGGCGTCCATCTCGGCCGCATCGAAGCAGCGCACCGCCGTCGACTCCCCCACGCCGCGCGGGTCGAAGCCGATGACGTCGTAGTTCTCGATGAGATCGGCGCCGACCGCGTAGTCGAGGCTGTCGCGGATGAGCGCGACGCCGCTGGCGCCGGGGCCACCGGGGTTGGTGAGCAGGGAGCCCATCGGCGTCTGCTCGGACTGGTGCCGGATGATCGAGAGCTCGATCTCCCCCTGTGCGGGATTCTCCCAATCGAGCGGTGCGGTGACCGTCGTGCAGTCGAAGCCGGCGCTGCCGCAGGACTCCCAGGTCAACTCCTGCGAGTAGAACGGAAGGAGATCCTCGGACACGCCGTCGGTGTCGGGCGCGCCGGTCGCCGACGGGCGCGTCGCCGTCTCCTCGGGAATCATCGAGTAGAGGCAGCCGGAGAGCGCCACGGCGGCGACGGCGAGGCCGGCGACGAGTGCGGCGGCCCGGCGGAGGCGGGAAGTCTTGCGGATGTTCACGGTGTCCTCCCGCTCGTGATGGTCACGAGCAAGCTCTCGAGGGCGAGCAGCGGTGCGACGTTTCGCTCCAGCGCCTGCCGGGTGTCGGCGAGGTGGTCGAGTACGACCAGCGTACGGGTCTCTGGCCAGGCTTCCGCGAGCGCGGTCAGCTCGGCCCGCAGTTCACGGTTGATCAGTTCGTCGGTGCGGCCGAACTGCAGCATCACGACGTCTCGGAAGAGCGACTGCATATCGGTGAGCACACGGTCGATGCCATCGCGCAGGCTCCGGGTGGCGCGCTTCTTCTGATCGTCTTCCAGGGCCGAGATCTGGGAGCGCAGCGCCGGTGGGACGGCCTGCCCCTCGGCGACGCCCACCATGCGCAGCAGGTTCGCGCGTTCGGCCGCGTCGCGCTCGGCGGTCAGGGCCTTCGCGTCTTCGGTGGCGGCCTGGATGATGCGTCCGGCGACCTCGACGGCATCGCCCACTCCGCGCACGCCGATCACCGAGCGGAGCGTGTCGTCGCGGCGGCGACGGGCGGCCTCATCGGTGGCGAGTCGCTGCGCCATGCCGATGTGTCGCTGGGAGTGGCGCGCGGCCTGCTCGGCCACGACCTCGTCGACGCCCGTGCGCAGGCTGATCAACCGCGCGACATCGGCGACATCGGGTTCACGGAGCCGCAGCGAACGCACGCGCGAGCGGATGGTCGGGAGCAGATCGGCTTCGCTGGGGGCGCAGAGGATCCACACGGTCTTCTCGGGCGGCTCCTCGAGCGCCTTCAGCAGGACGTTCGAGGTGCGCTCGACCATGCGATCGGCATCTTCGACGACGATGACGCGGTAACGCCCTGCCGACGGGGCGAAGTACGAGCGCTCGACCAGAGCGCGCGCCTCGGCGATGGTGATGATGACCTTGTCGGTGCGCAGCGCGGTCACGTCGGGATGAGTGCCCGCGAGAACCTGCCGCATGGTCGCCTCGTCGTCGGGCCGGTCGGCGATCAGCGCCGCGGCGAAGGCATAAGCGAGAGTGGAGCGCCCGGACCCCGGCGGGCCGGTGATCAGCCAGGCGTGCGACAGCGCCGAAGGATCGGATGCCGCGTCGCGCAGAGTCTCGACCGCAGCGTCCTGCCCCCACACATCGGCCCAGGGGAAAGGGGCGGCGATGGTCTCAGGCATGCACTCAGCCTAATCGGCACCACCGACGCCGACCGCATGCGGTCGTCGAGCTGTGCGGAAGACCCGATTCAGCCCAGGAACGACGCGACCCGTGCACGGATCTCGCCGGCGATCACGTCGACGGGCGAGGAGGCATCGATCACGAGGAAGCGCTCCGGTTCGGCGGCCGCGAGCGACAGGTACGCATCGCGCACCCGACCGTGGAACTCGGCCTTCTCCGCTTCGAGCCGGTCGAAGGGCTTGTCTGCCGAGTCGAGCCGCGTGCGGGCCGTCTGCGGGTCGAGGTCGAGCAGCACCGTGAGGTCGGGCAGCGCACCCTCGGCGGCCCAGAGCGACAGGTCACGGATCTCGGTCGCATCGAGAACGCGGCCCGCCCCCTGATAGGCGACGGACGAGTCGAGGTAGCGATCCTGCAGCACGATGTCGCCCCGCTCGAGCGCGGGACGCACGACCGTCGCGACATGGTGCGCCCGGTCCGCCGCGTACAGCAGGGCCTCGGCGCGCGGCGCGATGTCGCCGCGGTGGTGGAGCACGATGTCGCGGATCAACTGACCGACCTCCGACCCGCCGGGCTCGCGCGTGCGCACGACCTCATGGCCCGTGTCCGACAGCCAGGAGGCGAGCAGATCCGACTGCGTGGTCTTACCCGAGCCGTCACCGCCCTCGAGCGTGATCCAGCGACCGCGGTCTGCGGTCACGAACCGGCCTTCTTCGCTGCCGCGTTCGCGGCGCGGGTCGCGGCCGCCTTCTTCGCCGCCGCCGACCGTGCGGCCGCCTTCTCGGCATCCGTCGGAGCCTTCTTCGCTGCAGCCTTCTTCGCCGGGGCCTTCTTCGCCGGGGCCTTCTTGGCAGGGGCCTTCTTCGCAGGGGCCTTCTTCGCCGCCGCACGCGAGCCGCGCTTGGGAGCCGGGCCCTTCGCGCGCTTGTCGGCCAGCATCTGCACCGCGGTCTCGAACGTGATGTCCTCGGGCTTCTGGCCGCGCGGGATCGTGACGTTGGTCTCGCCGTCGGTCACGTAGGCGCCGAAGCGACCGTCGCGAATGCGGATCGGCTTGCCGCTGACCGGGTCGGCCTCGAACTCGGCGAGCGCGCTGGATGCACGGCGGGCACCGTACTTGGGTTGCTTGTAGATCTCGAGCGCCTGCTCGAGGGTCACGTCGAAGATCTGCGATTCACTCTCGAGCGAGCGCGAGTCGGCGCCCTTCTTCAGGTACGGACCGAAGCGGCCGTTCTGGGCGGTGATCTCGTCGCCGGATTCGGGGTCGACACCGACGACGCGCGGCAGGGTGAGCAGCCGCAAGGCGGTGTCGAGGTCGATCTCATCGACCGACATCGACTTGAAGAGCGAGGCGGTGCGCGGCTTGGGCGCGGCCTCCTTCTTGGCGCCGCGCTTCTTCGGAGCCTCCACGACCTCGCCGGTCGTCTCGTCGACCGCAGCGTCGTCGGACACCGGGTCGCTCTCCTGCACGTAAGGACCGAAGCGTCCGTCCTTGACGACGACGATCTTGCCGTTCTCGGGGTTCTCCCCCAGCACGCGATCGCCGGCGACAGGAGCGTCGATGAGCTCCTGAGCCTTCTTGGCCGTGAGCTCGTCGGGCGCGAGGTCCTCCGGGACGTTGACGATGCGCGGCTTCGCCTCGGGGTTCTCGGGATCGGCGACCTCGAGGTACGGGCCGTACTTGCCGAAGCGCAGGGTCGCGGTGTCGGTGATCGGCGTCGAGTTGAGCGCTCGCGCATCGATCTCGCCGAGATTGTCGACGACCTTGCGCAGACCGACGTGTGCATCGGAACCGAAGTAGAAGCCCTTCAGCCACTCGACGCGGTCCTGCTCGCCGCGCGCGATCGTGTCGAGGTCGTCCTCGAGCGAAGCCGTGAAGTCGTAGTCGACCAGCTCGGCGAAGTGCTCTTCGAGCAGCCGGACGACGCTGAAGGCGAGCCACGTCGGCACGAGCGCCTGGCCGCGCTTGACCGCATAGCCGCGATCGAGGATCGTCTCGGGGATCGTCGCGAACGTCGAAGGACGCCCGATGCCCTTCTCCTCGAGCACCTTCACGAGCGATGCCTCGGTGTACCGCGGCTTCGGCGTCGTGCGGTGGCCCTTGGCCTCGGCCTCGGCGACCGTCAGCTCATCGCCCACGGCGACGGCCGGGAGCGACTGATTCTCGGCGGCATCCGCATCGCCGCGCTTCTCGTCGCGCCCCTCTTCGTACGCCTCGAGGAAGCCCTTGAACGTGTAGACGGTTCCGGATGCCGTGAACTCCGCGACCTGCCCGGCGGCGTTCACCGCGATCGTGACGGTCGTCGTCTCGTACTTCGCATCGGCCATCTGGCTGGCGACGGTGCGCTTCCAGATCAGGTCGTAGAGGCGCTGCTCGTCACGGTCGAGCTCGGACGAGAGAGAGGCGGGTGTGCGGAAGTTGTCGCCCGAGGGACGGATCGCCTCGTGGGCCTCCTGCGCGTTCTTGCTCTTCGACTTGTACACGCGGGGCTTGAGCGGCACCGCGGAGTCGCCGTAGAGCGCGACCGCCTGGCTCCTCGCCGCCTGCACCGCCTGGGTGCTCAACGACGTGGAGTCGGTACGCATATAGGTGATGTACCCCTTCTCGTAGAGGCGCTGGGCGACGCTCATCGCCTGCTTCGCCCCCATCGAGAGCTTGCGTCCCGCCTCCTGCTGCATCGTGGAGGTGGTGAACGGGGCATAGGGGCTGCGCGTACCCGGCTTGGCCTCCACCTTGGTCACCGTGCCGGCGCCGGCCGATTCGACGGCCTGGGCGAGCGCCTGCGCCTTGGCCTCGTCGAGGACGACGACGGCCTTCTTCAGGGCACCGCGGTCGTCGAAGTCGGTACCCCGGGCGAGCTGCCCGCCGTCGACGCGCACGAGGCGGATGCGGAACGACGTGCCGGCGGCCGCGGCCGCGGCGTCGACGTCCCAGTACTCGGCGGAGACGAACGCCATGCGCTCGCGTTCCCGATCGACGATCAGACGGGTGGCGGCGGACTGCACACGGCCGGCCGAGATGCCGGTCTTGACCTTGTACCAGAGCACGGGCGAGACATCCCAGCCGTACAGGCGGTCGAGGATGCGTCGGGTCTCCTGCGCATCGACGAGCGCGTGGTCGAGCTCGCGGGTGTTGCCGACGGCCGCCTGGATCGCGTCCTTCGTGATCTCGTGGAAGACCATGCGCTTGACGGGAACCTTGGGCTTCAGGGTCTCGAGCAGGTGCCAGGCGATCGCCTCGCCCTCCCGGTCCTCATCAGTGGCGAGCAGGAGTTCGTCGGCGGTCTTCAAGGCGCGCTTGAGTTCGGCGACCGTCTTCGTCTTGCGATCGGAGACGACGTAATAGGGGTCGAAGCCGTTCTCGATGTCGATCGAGTACTTTCCGTAGGCCTCCTTGTCGGCGGCCGGGATGTCGCGCTTGTCGGCGAGGTCGCGGATGTGGCCGACGGAGCTGAGCACCTCGTAGCCGTCGCCGAGGTATCCCTGAATCGACCGCATCTTCGTCGGGGACTCGACGATGACGAGCTTCTTGCCTTCAGCCAAGGGGGCGTCCTTTCTTCGAAGCACACCATACACACCCCTGCTATCCGGGTGTGTCGCAGTGAGGAGGTACGTTCTGCCGTCATTCGCCCTCGGGTGGCCCGGCGCGGGCTCGGGAGACGGCAGCGACTCCAGCGTACGCCGACTCCACCTGCACGGTCGCCACGAAGCCGTCGATCGAGCATCCGGTGAGGGTCGCTCCCGCAGCCCCGGCCACCCGCGCCGCGACAGCACAGGGCTCTTCGGCGACGACCACGGCACCGCTGACCGCGTCGGCCGCGGCGAGCGCCGCCGCATCGGCCGCGCCGGCGACTCGTTGCGCGGTCACGGCGGCGCCGCCGACCGCGGCGAGTCCGAGGGCGAGGCCGGCCGTTGTCACCAGGACGCCGGTGGCGAGCGCGGATCCGGCCATCAGAGACCACCCGCCAGGGCGCAGCTCGATGCCTGCAGCGGCACCGTGAGGAGATTCCCGACGGCCACCTCGGCGTGCGCCGTCACGCAGACGAGGTCGCCGGAGTGGGCGGACGACATGGTGGCACCCGGCGCCGCACGCGCTACGGCATCGACGGCGCGCCCCGCGTCTTCGCCTCGCCCGAGGAGGCGGGCGGCATCGGCCGCCGCATCCTGCAGAGAAACCTGACGCGAGGCGGCGCCGAGCGCTCCGACGCCGAGGGCGAGGACGAGCACGACCGCCGGCAGCGCGAGAGCCAACTCGGCGGCGACCGATCCCTGGTCGCCGCCGAGCCGTGAGAGTCGGAATCGCGGCATCACGCCACGGTCAGCGCCCGGCGCACCAGGTCGGTGAGGATACCGCGCACCTCGTCGGAGCGCATGATGACCACGAGCAGACCCGCGAAGGCCACGGCGGCCATCGTGGTGATCGCGTACTCGGCCGTCGCCGCTCCGGTGTCGTCGCCGAACAGCGATGCGGCCCGACGCCGGTCGAGTGGGGGAAGTGCGTGCATGATGTTCCTTCTTTCTGGTGTGACGCGGTCGCGTCGTCGTTCCGCTCATATCGGGAGCGGTGTGGAGGTCAGGACGCTGAGGAGCATCGGCGCGACGCCCAGCAGCAGGAAGGCGGGGAGCGTGCAGACGCCGAGCGGGAGGAGCAGCCGCGTCGAGAGGCGCGACGCACGCAACCTGCCCTCGACCCGCGAGGCGTGGCGCTCCTGAGCAGCCGACGCCCGGAGGAGCTCGATGGCGGGGACGCCGGCGGCGCGCGACAGTTCGAGCACGTCGGGCACGCGGTCCTCTCTCCCGTGCGACACCGCACCGACCGCGTCGAGGAGTCCCAGAGCGCGGTCGATCGAGGCTCCGCCCGCCAGGGCCACGGCGACGAGTTCGGCGCGCATGCCCGGTGTTCCCGGCGACGGCCGCGCACGCCGGAGCAGGCGCGCCGTCCAGGCCCGCGCGAGGAGCACGAGTCCTCCCCCGACGATCACGCAGGCGGCGCCGATCGGGTTCCGAGTGATCACCCCGATCGTGTCGAAACCGAGCGCGAATCCGAGGAGCAGACCGGCGAGTGGCATCCACAGCAGCAGGCGCGCCGTGCCGGCGGGTTCGGCGAGAGCGATGCGCACGTCATCGGCGGCGGACGCGGCGTCGCGCAGCGTCTCGGCGAGCGTGCGCAGCACCTCGGCGAGCGGTGCGCCCACAGTGGTCGCGATCTCCCAGGCCGCGGCGAGATCGACCCACACCCCTCCCTCCGCCTCGATCGCGTCGGCGATCGGCTCACCGGCGTCGATGCGCGACACGATGGCGATCGCGTGACGGTCACCGGTCTCGGCGAGATGCCGCCAGGCGACGGCCGGCATGGCCCCCGCCTGCAGCAGCACGGCCAGCGTCTGCACGGAGGTCGCGGCATCCGCATCGTGCGCTCCGTCGCGCGTCCGCCGTTTCACCACGGCCGTACCTCCTCGATCGTCAACCGGTCGCCTGCGAGCGCAAACACCCCGGCCTGCGCGATGCGCCTCGTTCCGCCGGGATCGCGCACGAGGTGCAGCACGGTGCTGAACGCGCTGACCGTCTGCCGCGCGAGCGCCGTGGCGTCCATCCCCGCGAGTGCCCCGAGCGCTTCCAGTCGCGCCGGCACATCGGTCAGCCCGCTCGCGTGCAGGGTCCCGGCACCGCCGTCGTGCCCGGTGTTGAGCGCGGTGAGGAGTTCTCTGATCTCCTCACCGCGGCACTCGCCCACGATCAGCCGATCCGGCCGCATGCGCAGCGACTCCCGCACCAGACGCGCCAGGCTGATCCCTCCCGCGCCCTCGAGGTTGGCCTGCCGCGCCTCGAGGGCGACGTGGTGCGGATGCCGCGGCCGCAGCTCGGCGACGTCTTCGATCGTCACAAGGCGCTCGGAGTCCGCGGCCTCCGAGAGCAGCGCGGAGAGCAGCGTCGTCTTGCCCGTGCCCGTGCCGCCGGTGATCAACAGATTCGCCCGCTCACGCACCAGGCTCGTGAGCCATCGCTGCATCCGCGCATCGAAGCAGCCGAGCGCCGCGAGCGCATCGAGGTCGGCGGCGCGCACCCGCGGGATACGGATCGAGATCGCGGTGCCACTGGCCGCCACGGGGGCGAGCACGGCGTGTACCCGGATGCCGGAGTCGAGCCGCACGTCGACGCACGGTGACTGGTCGTCGAGATGACGCCCTCCGAGCCCGACGAGCGCGACCGCGAGATCGCGGACCTCGCGCTCGGACGCCCGCCACGTGGAGACGGGCTCGGCACCGTCGCCCCGATCGAGGAAGAGCCCTCCGTCGCCGTTGACGAAGAGGTCGGTGACGGCGTCGTCGGCGCAGTGCTCGGCCAGCATCCCGAACGCGGGGTCGATCCGCAGCGGGGCCGGCGAGACCGGCGCAGAAGCGCCGTGCGGGCTCTCGGCGCCCCGGGGCTGGAGGATGAACGGATCGGCCATGCCCCGACGCTAGGCAACGGGTGGGACCCCGCTCTTCCACGGATGCGGTCGCTGTGCAGAACCCGCGGCATCGCCGCGCCGTGCAGAACCGATCGCGGTGCCTCGCGCCGACGAGAAAGGCGGCACCTCACGGGGGGAATGAGGTGCCGCCCGGGGCGGGCGCCGATCGGGGGAATCGGGCGCGCCAAGGCCGGAATGAGTATTCGGCTGAGGTCGAGTGTACGCAAGGCAACCGTCCTGACAAAACCGACGCGACTACCGACTTTCGGCAGTATTGATCCCCCGTGCGCGAGACTAGATTCGCCCTGTCCCGGACGCACCACCCGGGATCGACCCCAGCCGCAAAGGAGCGTCTGCCGATGAGCAGTCAGATCGACCATCTTCTCGATGAGAACCGCCAGTTCCCGCCGTCCGAGGAGTTCGTCGCCCAGTCGATCTCCTCCCCCGAGCTCTACGAGCGCGCCGCCGCCGACCGCGAGGGCTTCTGGGCCGATCAGTCGCGCGAGCTGCTGCACTGGCACACGCCGTTCACCCGGGTTCTCGACTGGTCCGCCCCGCCGTTCGCCAAGTGGTTCGACGACGGTGAACTCAACGTCGCCTACAACTGCCTCGACCGTCATGTCGAGCAGGGAAACGGCGACCGTGTCGCTCTGCACTGGGAGGGCGAGCCCGGCGACAGCCGCAGCATCACCTATGCCGAGCTGACCGACGAGGTCAAGCGCACGGCCAATGTGCTCTCCGATCTCGGCGTCGGCCAGGGCGACCGCGTCGCCATCTACCTGCCGATGATCCCGGAGGCCGTCGCCGCGATGCTCGCCGTCGCGCGTCTCGGCGCCATCCACTCGGTGGTCTTCGGCGGATTCAGCGCCGACAGCCTGCGGGCGCGCATCGACGACGCCGGCGCCAAGGTCGTCATCACGGCGGACGGCGGCTACCGCAAGGGTCGCGTCTCGGCGCTCAAGCCCGCCGTCGACCAGGCACTGAGCGACCGCGGTGACGGAGAGCAGCTCACCGTCGAGCACGTGCTCGTCGTGAAGCGCGGCGGCAACGAGGTCGAGTGGGTCGAAGGGCGAGACGTGTGGTGGCACGAGGCCGTACCCGCGGCATCCGCCGATCACACCGCCGAGGCATTTCCCGCCGAGAATCCCCTCTTCATCCTCTACACGTCCGGCACGACCGGGAAGCCGAAGGGCATCCTGCACACGTCCGGCGGGTACCTCACGCAGGCCGCATACTCGCACAAGTACGTCTTCGATCTGCACGCCGAGAGCGACGTCTACTGGTGCACGGCCGACATCGGCTGGATCACCGGGCACTCCTACGTGACCTACGGTCCGCTCGCGAACGGCGCGACGCAGGTCATCTACGAGGGAACACCGGATGCCCCGCACCCCGGTCGCTGGTGGGAGATCATCGAGAAGTACAAGGTGTCGATCTTCTACACGGCACCGACCGCCATCCGGTCGTTCATGAAGATCGGGCGCAGCGTCCCGCAGAAGTTCGACCTCTCGTCGCTGCGCGTGCTCGGATCGGTGGGAGAACCCATCAACCCCGAGGCCTGGATGTGGTACCGCGAGGTCATCGGCGGGAACCGCGCGCCCATCGTCGACACCTGGTGGCAGACCGAGACCGGCGCCATCATGGTGTCACCGCTGCCGGGCGTCACCGCCACGAAGCCGGGGTCGGCGCAGGTGCCGCTCCCCGGCATCCGCATCGATGTCGTCGACGAACAGGGCGAGGACGTCGGAAACGGCAACGGCGGCCTGCTCGTGGTGACCGAACCCTGGCCGAGCATGCTGCGGGGCATCTGGGGCGACCCGGAGCGCTTCCGCGAGACCTACTGGGAGAAGTTCGAGGACAAGGGCTACTACTTCGCCGGCGACGGCGCGCGCCTCGACGACGACGGCGACCTGTGGCTGCTCGGGCGCGTGGACGACGTGATGAACGTCTCGGGCCACCGCCTCTCGACGGCCGAGATCGAGTCGTCGCTCGTCGCCCACGAGGCGACCGCCGAGGCGGCCGTCGTCGGTGCGTCCGACGAGACGACGGGCCAGGCGGTCGTCGCCTTCGTCATCATCAAGGAGAGCTATCTGGCAGCGCACGATCCCGCAGGGCTCGCCCAGCAGCTGCGCCTGTGGGTCGGCGAGCAGATCGGAGCGATCGCCCGGCCGCGTGACGTCTACATCGTGGGCGAGCTGCCCAAGACCCGCTCGGGAAAGATCATGCGCCGCCTGCTGCGCGACGTCGCCGAGGGCCGCGAGGTCGGCGACACGACGACCCTGGCCGACACCGCCGTCATGACGATCATCTCGTCGCAGGTCAAGTAGCTCCGAGATACGAGAACGCCCCTTCCGATTCGGAAGGGGCGTTCTCTCGACAAGCGGATGCTCAGGCGAGGACGAAGGTGACCTCGACCTCGACGGGGCTGTCGAGCGGCAGCACGGGCACGCCGACGGCGGCGCGGGCGTGACGGCCGGCGTCGCCGAAGATCTCGCCGAGCACCTCGCTCGCGCCGTTGATGACACCGGGCTGGCCCGAGAACTCGGGAACGGATGCCACGAACCCGCCGACGCGCAGGACGCCGGCGATCCGGTCGACACCGCCCGCGGCATCCGCGGCAGCGGCGAGCGCGTTCAACGCGCACGTGCGGGCATAGGACTTCGCCGCCTCGGCGTCGACCGCCGCGCCGACCTTGCCGGTCGCCGGGAGGGCGCCGTCGGTGAACGGCAGCTGGCCGGACGTGTAGACGAGGCCCGAGTGCACGACGGCGGGCACGTAGGCGGCGACCGGGGCGGCGACGGCGGGCAGCTCGATGCCGAGCTCGGTCAGTCGTGCGGAGATGCTCATGCGGCACCGCCGTCGAACTGGCGGGCGGCCTGCGCCGCGGCCGCGAGACCGGTGTCGTTGGAGCCGTCCTGCGTGACCGGGCGCTTGAAGTAGGCGACGAGTCCGCCTTCGGGACCCTGCACCACCTGGACGAGCTCCCAGCCCTGCTTGCCCCAGTTGTTGAGGATCGCCGCGGTGTTGTGGATCAGCAGCGGCGTGGTGAGGTATTCCCACGTGGTCATGGCACTCCATCGAATCGTCGTGCGGGCGCGGCGGACGAACGCGGGCCCGTCAAAGGCGGTATTCAGGGAACTCCCCTACGATCAAGCGTATGCCTCAAAAGAACCGTACGGTGAAAGGCGTGCTCGGCGGTCTGCTCGGGCTCGTCGGCCTGAGCGCCGTCGCCGGCCTTCTTGTCACCACCAGCGTCACGCCCGTCCTCGCGATGGCCGGCATCGCCGGCAACAGCGCGGTGACGCTGTTCGAAGACCTCCCCGCGAACCTCGACGTCAACGCGCCGATGGAGCAGTCGACGATCTACGCGACCGACCCGAACACCGGCGAGAACATCCCGCTCGCCTCGTTCTACGAGCAGAACCGCGTTCCGGTGACGTACGACCAGCTCTCGCCGACGCTCATCAACGCGATCCTCTCGAGTGAGGACAAGAACTTCTACAGCCACGGCGGCGTCAACCTCGGCGCGACCGTGAAGGCAGTCATCGACAACCTGCGCAAGACGTCGAGCCGCGGCGCGTCGACCATCACGCAGCAGTTCGTGAAGAACGTGCAGATCCAGGAGTGCGAGCAGAAGGCGGATGCCGCCTCCGAGACCTATTCGGAGGACCTGCAGCAGTGCTGGCTCGACGCGACCAACGCCAAGGGCGCTGACGGCATCGAGCGCAAGCTGCAGGAGATGCGCTACGCCATCCAGATCGAGAAGACCTCCTCGAAGAACGACATCCTGCTCGGCTACCTCAACATCGCGAACTTCGGCGGAACGGTCTACGGCATCGAGGCCGCCGCCAAGTACTACTTCTCGGCCTCCGCGTCGAACCTCACGATCGCCCAGGCCGCGACACTGGCCGGCATCGTGCAGAACCCAAACAACCTGCGCATCGACCGCACCGAGGGCGAGAACTCCGCGGCAGACGGCTACGCCGATACTCTCAACCGCCGCGACTACGTGCTCGGCCGCATGCTCGCGGACGGCAAGATCACCCAGGCCGAGCACGACGAGGCCAAGGCCTCGCCCATCGAGCCCAAGATCACCCCGACCGTGCAGGGATGCGCCACCGCCGGCCAGAACGCGTACTTCTGCCAGTACGCCAAGTCGATCATCGAAAACGATCCGATCTTCGGCGAGACCCGCCAGGACCGCAGCGAGCTGCTGCGTCGCGGCGGCCTGAAGATCTACACCACGCTCGACCTGCGCGTGCAGGGACCGGCCGCGCAGGCCATGGCCGACAACGCGCCGGGCAACATGGACAACCAGTACTTCGGTGCCGCCGGCGTCTCGCTCAACACCTCGAACGGCAACATCATCGCGATGACGCAGAACACGACGTTCAGCGAGACGAAGACCGACGACCAGGCGTTCACCTCGCTGGTCTTCGCGGGCGACAAGACGCACGGCAACTCGACCGGGTTCCCGGTCGGATCGACGTACAAGCTCTTCACCCTCATCGACTGGCTCGAGAAGGGGCACTCCGTGAGAGAGACGCTCAACGGATCCGTGCAGAGAAGCCTGAAGATGAACGTGTGCGGCGGAACGCAGACGATCAACACGTCGGAGATCGGTAACTTCGGCGGCAACCGCGGATACACGAGCAATGTGCTCAACTTCACCGCACAGTCGCTGAACAGCGGGTTCTTCGCGATGGCCGCCAAGCTCGACATCTGCGACATCAATAAGGTCGCTGATCGTATGGGCGTCACGTACGGCACCGGTGAGAAGGTCACCGACTCGAACGTGCCGTACGACGTGCTCGGACCGAAGAACATCTCCCCTCTCGCCATGGCCGCCGCCTATGCGACCGTCGCCAACGGGGGCACCTACTGCGCCCCCCGCGCGATCGAGAAGGTCCTCAACGCCGACGGCACCGAGCACCCGATCCCACCGGTCGCGTGCAAGGAGGGCGTGATCTCCCCGGAGGTCGCCGCGACCGCTGCCTTCGCGCTGCAGGGCGTCATGGCGAGCGGCGGTACGGGCTCACGAGCCAACCCCTTCGACGGAACGCCGATGATCGGCAAGACCGGTACCCACAACCGCTCGGGGACCATGATGATCGAGTCGAGCACGAAGGTCACCACCGCGGTGTGGGCCGGACGCTGGCAGGGTGAAGCGAACATCTTCCAGGTCCCTTCGCAGCTGGGTGGACTTCTCAACGAGATCCGCTACCCCATCGCACGGGCGGCACAAGCGGCCGCGAACCAGCTCTACATCGGAGAAGCGTTCCCGCAGCCTGACCCGAACCTCTCCCGCCAGATCCTCACCGACGTGCCCAGCGTCGTCGGGATGACGATCGAGGAGGCGACCGCCGCCCTCGAAGGTGCCGGATTCACGGTGTCGGTGGGAGCGCCCGTCGACGGCGCACAGGCGACCAACATCGTCGCCGCGCAGGATCCGGCCGGCCAGGCCCCGACCGGCGCGACGATCACGATCTCGCCCAGCAACGGGCAGGCGACAACGGTTCCCGCCGACCTCATCGGCAAGTCCCGCAGCGCCGCACAGGCATCGCTCTTCGCTGCTGGGTTTACCGAGTTGCAATTCGATACGTCCTGTAACGGCGGGGGCAAGAAGGTAAGCAGTACCGATCCCGCTCCAGGATCCGCTGCCAGTAAGACCACGACCGTGACCGTGGTCTGCGAGTGACCCGCACCTCTTCGGTGCACCCGGCCCTCATCGCGCTCGGCGCGGTGGGGGCCGTGGGCGCTGCGGCCGCGGTCTGGGGAATCGGTATCGAGCGCTACCTGTTCACGGTGCGCGAGGTCGAGGCATCCGCTCTGCCCGCCGGCTCCGCGCCCCTGCGCATCCTGCACCTGTCCGACGCCCACATGGCGCCCTGGCAGCACCGCAAGCAGGACTGGCTCGCCTCGCTCGCGCAGCTGAAGCCCGACCTCATCGTGAACACCGGCGACAACCTCGGGCATCGTGAGGGTCTCGACGGGATCCGCCGAGCGTTCGACCCGTTCGCGGGCATCCCCGGAGTCTTCGTGCACGGCTCGAACGACGTCAACGAGCCCTCGCCGCGCAACCCGCTCAAGTACTTCACCGGCCCGTCGAAGCACACGAGCGCCCCGAAGCTGCTCGACACCGACGCGATGGATCGCTACTTCACCGACGAGCTCGGCTGGACGGGGCTCGACAACACCGCCGCTCGACTGTCGGTCGCGGGGCGCGACATCGACCTCTTCGGCGTGAACGATGCTCACCGCGACTGGGACCGCCTCGACGATCTCCCCGCCGCGATCGCGGCGCTCGGCGCGGCACCAGCGGGCACTCCGGTGCTCGGCGTCACCCACGCCCCGTACCAACGGGTGCTCAACGGGTTCATCGACCTCGGCGCCGACGCGATCCTCGGCGGCCACACGCATGGCGGCCAGGTGTGCCTCCCCGGATTCGGCGCCCTCGTCGCGAACTGCGACATCCCGTTGAAGCAGGCCAAGGGGCTGAGCACCTGGACGCACGACGGCCGCGCCGTGCCGCTCAACGTCAGCGCGGGCTGCGGGCACTCGATCTACGCCCCGGTGCGCTTCGCCTGCCGGCCGGAGGCGACACTGCTCACGCTCACCGCGCGGGCCTGAGCGCTCGATTGGGCGCTCGCGACTTTTCCTTGTAGACTCGGAGGGTTGCAAAACGGGGTGTGGCGCAGCTTGGTAGCGCGCTTCGTTCGGGACGAAGAGGTCGCAGGTTCAAATCCTGTCACCCCGACCAGTAACACCGGAAAGGCCGCCCTGCGGGGCGGCCTTCTCTGTACCCGACCGCGGATCGAAGGGACGGCATGGGCTCGCTCCTCCCCCCGCCGCGTCGCCGCACGCGCGCCTGGGCTCTGGGCCTCGGCCTCCCGTTCCTCGCCGGACTCGTGGCGCTCACGCTCACGCCATCGCGCGTCGAACAGCGCCTGCCCAATCTGCTCGACCTCGTCCTCTCGACCGCGCACCGCCTCGGCTGGGCGTCACTCGATTTCACGCGCCTCGAGATCCTCGCGAACGTGGTCGTCTTCGTGCCGGTCGGCATCCTGGCGTTCGTGCTGCTCCCCCGCCCGGTCTGGGGGCTCGCCTTCCTCGTCGGTCCCGCGATCTCGATCGGCATCGAAGGGTTCCAGCGTCTGGTGCTCCCGCACAGGGCGGCGACCGTCTCCGACGTGCTCGCGAACTCGACCGGAGCGACGATCGGCGTGGTCCTGGCCGTGTTGTCCACACTCCTCGTCGCTGCGCTCTCCTCGCCCCCGCCCTCTCGTAGGCTGGAAGCATCATGACCGCGCCCTCTCTCGTCGCCTTCGACCTCGATGACACGCTCGCCACCTCGAAGGCGGCGATCACTCCGCGCGTCGCCGCGCTGCTGCAGGCCCTGCTGCACCGGGTCGATGTCGCGATCATCTCCGGCGGCAACGAGACGCAGTTCCGCACGCAGGTCATCGCACAGCTGAAAGATGCGGATGCCGCCGAGCTCGGCCGACTGCACCTCCTACCCACCTGCGGCACCCGCTACCTGCGCCACGACGGCACGGAGTTCGCCACCGTCTACGCGCACGACCTCACCGACGACGAGAAGTCGGCCGCCCTCACCGCCCTGCGGGAGGAGGCCGAGCGCCTGAACCTGTGGGAGGCCGAGCCCTGGGGCGACATCCTCGAGGACCGCGGCTCGCAGATCACCTTCTCGGCCCTCGGGCAGCGCGCGCCGAGCGACGCCAAGCACGCGTGGGACCCGACGGGCACGAAGCGCGCCGCACTGCGCGACGCCGTCGCCGCCCGCCTCGCCGGCCTCGAGGTGCGCTCGGGCGGGTCGACGTCGATCGACATCACCCGCGCCGGCATCGACAAGGCATTCGGGATGACACGCCTCGCCGACCTCACCGGCATCCCCCTGACCGACATGCTCTTCTTCGGTGACCGCCTCGACGAGGGTGGCAACGACTATCCCGTGCTCGCGATCGGCGTGCCCTCGGTCGCGGTCGAGGGCTGGGAAGACACGGCCGACAAGCTCGACGCCCTCCTCCCCACGCTCTGATCCGCACCTCGCGCCCGCTCCGGGCCTAGCATGACGTCATGGACGCTCTGCTCATCGTCATCGTCGTGGCCGCAATCGCCAGCCTCGTCTGCTGGGTGCTGTCGCTGATCACCCGCGACACCTCCTGGGTCGACCGCGCCTGGTCGATCGTGCCGGTCGCCTACGTCTGGATCTTCGTCGGCGTCGCCTTCGCGGAGGGCGACGGGTCGGCGCGGCTCGTCGCGATGGGGGTGCTCGCCACGGCCTGGGGCGTGCGCCTCACGTTTAACTTCGCCCGCAAGGGCGGCTACACCGGCATGGAGGACTACCGCTGGGCGATTCTGCGCGGACGCATGCGCCCCTGGCAGTTCCAGCTCTTCAACCTCTTCTTCATCATCGCCTACCAGATGACCCTGCTCGTGCTCATCACACTCCCCGCGATGGTGGCCGCCGGGCATCCGTCCGCGATGACCGGCTGGGACGTGCTGTTCATCGCCGCCTTCCTCGCCTTCCTCGCCGGTGAGACGATCGCCGACCAGCAGCAGTGGGCGTTCCACCAGCGCAAGAAAGCGGCAGGCGGAACCCTCTCCCCCGGCTTCGCGACCACCGGGCTCTTCCGTTACAGCCGCCACCCCAACTTCTTCTTCGAGCAGGCGCAGTGGTGGGCGTTCTACGCGCTGGGCGCGAGCGCGGCCGTCGCTGGCGGCGCAGGGTTCATCGGTGGCGCCCTGAACCCGACGATCGTCGGCGCCGCGCTGCTCTCGCTCCTGTTCATCGGCTCGACGATCTTCACCGAGTCGATCACCGCCGCGAAGTACCCCGCGTACGCCGAGTACCGCCGCACCACCTCGATGCTCGTGCCCTGGCCTCCACGACGGAGCGCCGTCGCACCCCAGACCTGATCGGGGCGCCGGCGCTCGTCATCCGACGGGGACGGATGCCGTCAGCGCACCACTGCCTCGGCGGCGGGGCGAGCCACCGGCACGAGCCGCTGCAGCTGGGTGACGTGTCCGGGCTCGAGCTCGGCCAGCGTCGAGACGCCGAGCAGACGCATCGTGCGCTCGATCTCGCTGCGCAGGATCGCGATGGTTCGGTCGACGCCCTGGCGGCCGCCGGCCATCAGACCGTAGAGGTACGCACGGCCGATGAGAGTGAAGTCCGCCCCGAGGGCGACCGCGGCCACGATGTCCGCGCCGTTCATGATGCCGGTGTCGATCATGACGGTGAAGTCGTCGCCCACGGCCCGACGCACGCTCGGCAACAGGTGGAACGGGATCGGAGCCCGGTCGAGCTGGCGTCCGCCGTGGTTCGACAGCACGATGCCGTCGACGCCCGCGTCGCGCAGACGCACGGAGTCCTCGACGTTCTGCACCCCCTTGATCACGATCTTGCCGGGCCAGATATCGCGGATGACGGCGAGGTCGTCGTAGCTGATGGTCGGGTCCATGGCGGCGTCGAGAAGCTCTCCGACGGTGCCGCCGGTGGTGCTCAGCGAGGCGAACTCGAGCTTCGGCGTCGTGAGGAAGTCGTACCACCACCAGGGGCGCGGGATCGCGTTGATGATCGTGCCGAGGGTGAGCTGCGGCGGGATGCTGAAGCCGTTGCGCTTGTCGCGCAGACGAGCTCCGGCGACCGGCGTGTCGACCGTGAACTGCAGCGTGTCGAAACCTGCGGCGGCCGCGCGACGGGTGAGCTCGTACGAGATCTCGCGGTCGCGCATGACGTACAGCTGGAACCAGTTCCTCCCCGGAATCGGTCCTTGGGGCTCCCGAAGGGTGGCGGCCTTCACGTCCTCGATCGAGGTCGTGCCGAGCGTCGACAGCGTGAACGGGATGCCTGCGGCGGCCGCCGCGCCGGCACCGGCGGACTCGCCCTCGGTCTGCATCAGCCGCGTGAAGCCGGTCGGGGCGATGCCGAACGGCAACGCGGAGGGACCGCCGAGGATCTCGACGCTCGTGTCGACGGTCGGTGCCGGGCGCAGGATGCCGGGGTGGAACTCGACGTCCTGGAAGGCCTGGCGCGCGCGGGTGAGCGAGAGTTCGCCTTCGGCCGCACCGTCGGTGTAGTCGAACGCGGCCTTCGGCGTGCGGCGCTTCGCGATCAGGCGCAGGTCGTCGATCGTGAGCGCGGCGTCGAGGCGACGCTTGCGTCCGTCGAACTCGGGCTTCTTGAACTTCATCAGGTCGAAGAGCTCGGCGGGCTTGGGCACCTGGCGCTGAACCATGGTGGTCCTCTCAGTGTTCGGGGGTGCTGTCGGGGGTCGTGTCGGTCGGATTCCCGCGGGTCAGGCCCGCGGCCGTGTAGTAGCCGGTGATGTGCGCATGCACGAGGGCGCGGGCGGATGCCACGTCGCCGGCGTCGATCGCCGCGATGAGGGCGCGGTGCTCTTCGCGCAGCCGGGAGGCCATGTCGTCCCAGTCGGGGATCGACGCGGCGCCGGCCTGCACGTACGACTCGATCGACGAACGAAGGCCCGCCATCATCGCGGCGATCACGGTGTTGCCGCTCGCCTCCGCCAGGGCGAGGTGCAGCTGCGCGTCGAGAGCGAGGAATTCTGCGGGGGTGAGATCGGGTGCGTCCATCGCGGCGAGCATCCGATGGGCCGCGGCGGTGTCACGATCGTGCGCGGTCGCGAGAGCGTGGGCCGTGGCATCCTCGAGCACGAGTCGGGTCGCGACGACATCCGTCAGCGGGAAGCCGTGCGCGGCCACCTGCAGGCGCAGGAGCTGCGACATGCCCCCGGTGGGCGTCGCGATCACGATCGCGCCCGCCTGCGGCCCTGAACCGGTCGCGGTGCGGATGAGTCCCATGACCTCGAGCACGCGGAACGCCTCCCGCACGCTGGAGCGCCCCACACCGAGATCGGTGGCGAGGTCACGCTCGGAGGCGAGCCGGTCACCCGGGTTCAGGTGCCCGTCGAGGAGGTCGCGCTCGATGTGGTCGAGCACGACCCGCCACGCGCGCACCGGCTGCTCTGCCATCCGCTCTCTCCTCGATCGCACGGCGCCCTGTCGCACTGTGGTCTGACCACACTGTATTCGGTGTGGTCAGACCACGCAATGCGGGTACGCCGATCACCGCCTCCGACGAGTGGAGCGAGCAGGCGGGCTCAGCCCAGGCGTCCGCCGGATTCCTGGAGGTAGCAGGTGCCGCACAGCGACTCGTATGTCGTCACCTCGGGAGCGGCCTGCCCGTCGGCCCCCTCGTCGATCGCGACCTGGTCGCCGTCGAACACGAAGCGCCCGCCGATCACCCGGCCGTTGAACACGGCCTTCCGTCCGCAGCGGCAGATGGTCTTGAGTTCTTCGAGCGAGTGCGCGATCGCCAGCAGGCGCGCCGATCCCGGGAAGGCGTGCGTCAGGAAGTCGTTGCGGATGCCATAGGCGAGCACCGGAATGCCCTCCTCGACCGCGATGCGGAAGAGGTCGTCGACCTGCTCCGGTGTCAGGAACTGCGCCTCGTCGATGAGCAGGCACGCGATATCGTCGGCGTGCGCCCGGGCATCGTCGCGGCGACCGAGGAAGAGCTGCTTCGCATCGTCGCCGGGCGCGATGAGGAAGTCCACCTCCCGCGTCATCCCCAGGCGGCTCGAGATCTCGGACGCACCCTTCGTGTCGATCGCGGGCTTGGCGAGCAGCACCCGCTGCCCGCGTTCCTCGTAGTTGTAGGCCGCCTGCAGAAGAGCGGTCGACTTGCCCGAGTTCATCGCGCCGTAGCGGAAGTAGAGCTTCGCCACCGGGCGACCTCAGACGTTGATGCCGAGGGTCGCCGCCGTCGCCGTCGTCGACTCCTTCGCCAGCGCCGCATCGTTGTTGAGCTGCTCACCGAACGTCGGGATCAGTTCGCGCAGCTTCGGCTCCCAGCCCGCGTAGTCGTCGGGGAAGCAGGTCTTCAGCAGGTTGAGCATGATCGGAACGGCAGTCGAGGCACCGGGCGAGGCGCCGAGAAGCCCGGCGATCGATCCGTCGCCCGCGGCGACGACCTCGGTGCCGAACTGCAGGATGCCACCCTTCTTCGGGTCCTTCTTCATGACCTGCGCGCGCTGGCCCGCGTCGATGAGCGTCCAGTCCTCGTCCTTCGCCGTCGGCATGAACGTGCGCAGGCTGTCGACCTTCTTGCGGTGGTTCTTCATGAGCTCGCCGACGAGGTACGTGATCAGGTCGGGGTTCGCGAAGGCGACGCGCAGCATCGGCCACAGGTTGTGCGTACGCACCTGCGAGACGATGTCGAGCATCGAACCGTTCTTGAGGAACTTGGGGCTGAACGTCGCGAAGGGTCCGAACATCAGCGAGGCCTCGCCGTCGACCACGCGCGTGTCGAGGTGCGGCACCGACATGGGCGGGGCACCGACGGATGCCTGCGAGTAGACCTTCGCCTTGTGCTGCTCGACGATCTTCGGGTTGCTGGTCTTGAGGAACTGTCCACCGATCGGGAAGACGCCGTAGCCCTTGATCTCGGGGATGCCCGAGTTCTGCAGAAGCTTGAGCGCCCATCCTCCGGCGCCGACGAAGACGAACTTCGCCTTGACCTCGTTCGGGGTGCGACCGATCGTCGTGCGGTACTTGACGAGCCAGGTGCCGTCCTTCTGACGCTTGAGCGAACGCACCTCGTGGTTCGTGCGCAGCGTGACGCCCGAATCGGTGAGGTGGTCGAAGAGCTGGTGGGTCAGGGCCCCGAAGTCGACGTCGGTGCCGGCGGGCACGCGCGTCGCGGCGAAGGGCTCGCCCTTGCGACGCTTCTGCATGAGCAGCGGCGCCCACTGGTTGATGACCCGCGAGTCCTCGCTGTACTCGATGCCGTCGAACAGAGGCTGCTTCTTGAGCACCTCGTAGCGGTCCTTGAGGTACGCGACGTCCTTCTCGCCACGCACGAAGGTCATGTGCGGCGTGGCGTTGATGAAGGTCGAGGGAGCGTCGAGCACGCCCTTGTCGACGAGCGACGACCAGAACTGGCGGCTCTGCTGGAACTGCTCGTTGATCGAGACGGCCTTCGCGGGGTCGAGGGGCCCCGTTCCCTGCGGCATGTAGTTGAGCTCGCAGAGCGCGGCGTGCCCCGTGCCGGCGTTGTTCCAGGGGTTCGAACTCTCCTGCGCGACATCCGAGAGTCGCTCGAAGGCGACGATCTTCCACTCCGGCTGCAGCTCGTGCAGCAGAGTACCCAGGGTGGCGCTCATGATGCCACCGCCGATCAGGACGACATCGACTGTTTCGGTCACCACGACAGTCTAGTTCGCGGACGCGACCGGGCCGACCACCGGGGCAGGTCCCATCAGACCGCTTCCGCATCGCGGGGATGCCGTCGCGCTATCGCGCGCGGCCCCGCTCAGGCGCTCAGGCGCTCAGGCGCTCAGGCGCTCAGCGAGGATCTCCGCGATCTGCACCGCGTTGAGGGCCGCGCCCTTGCGCAGATTGTCGTTGCTGACGAAGAGCACCAGGCCCTTGCCCGCCGGAGCCGACTGGTCGGCGCGGATGCGACCGACGAAACTCGGGTCCTTGCCCGCGGCCTGCAGCGGCGTCGGCACCTCGTCGAGCACGACGCCGGGAGCCGCGGAGAGCAGCTCGGTCGCGCGCTCGGGCGTGATGTCGTTCGCGAACTCGGCGTGGATCGAGAGCGAGTGCCCGGTGAAGACCGGCACGCGCACGCAGGTGCCCGCCACGAGCAGATCGGGCAGCTCGAGGATCTTGCGACTCTCGTTGCGGAGCTTCTTCTCCTCGTCGGTCTCGTTGTCGCCGTCGTCGACGAGGTTGCCCGCGAAGGGGATCACGTCGAAGGCGATCGGAGCGACGTACTTCTCGGGCTCGGGGAAGTCGATCGACGAGCCGTCGTGCACGAGGCGCAGGGTGTCGCCCTGGGCGAGCACACCCTCGACCTGGCCGAGGAGCTCCTGCGCACCCGCGAGGCCGGAGCCCGAGACCGCCTGGTAGGTCGAGACGATGAGGCGCTCGAGGCCCGCCTCCGCGTGCAGCGCCTTCAGCACCGGCATCGCGGCCATCGTCGTGCAGTTGGGGTTCGCGATGATGCCCTTGGGGCGCTCGTCGATCGCGTGGGGGTTGACCTCGCTGACGACCAGCGGCACCTCGGGGTCCATGCGCCACGCGCTCGAGTTGTCGACCACGACAGCCCCTGCGGCGGCGAAGCGCGGCGCGTAGGCGCGACTGGCGGTCGCGCCGGCCGAGAAGAGGGCGATGTCGATGCCCGCGGCATCCGCCTGCTCGACGTCCTCGACGATCACCGACGTGCCACCGTACTCGATCGACGTGCCGGCCGAGCGCGCCGACGAGAAGAGGCGCAGCTCACGGATCGGGAAGGACCTCTCGGCGAGAATCTCGCGCATCACGGTGCCCACCTGGCCGGTGGCGCCCACGATGGCGACGGAGAGTCCTGAGTCGGAGATGCGGGTCATGATGTTCCTTGGCGTCGTGCGGTACTGCGTACGAGGCGCGAGGCGCGGCGTCGGGATGCGGATGCCGCGCCTGGCACCGATGTCAGGGTTCCGGCGAGTCTATCGCCCCGCCGGGCGGCCGACGGGCCGGGCGCCGGGTCAGCGACCGGTGCCGGCGTGGACGACGGCTTCGGTGTCGCCGTCGAGGCCGTAGGCGGTGTGCACCGTGCGCGCGGCCTCGAGCAGGTCACTGCCGCGGAGCACCACCGAGATGCGGATCTCGGAGGTCGAGATCATCTCGATGTTGATACCGCCGGCCGACAGCGCCTCGAAGAGCACGGCCGAGACGCCGGAGTGCGTGCGCATGCCCGCGCCCACGACCGAGAGCTTGCCGATCTGGTCGTCGTGCACGAGGTTCTGGAAGCCCACCTCGGCCTGGTCGCCGGCGAGGGCCTTCAGCGCCGCCGCGGCATCCGCCTTGGGGACGGTGAACGAGATGTCGGTACGCCCCGTGGCCGAGACGTTCTGCACGATCATGTCGACGTTCGCGCCCGACTTCGCGACGATCTTGAAGATCTCCGCCGCCTTGCCCGGCACGTCCGGCACACCGGCGACGGTGATCTTGGCCTGGCTGAGGTCGGTGGCGACGCCGGCGACGATCGGTTCTTCCATGGCTGCTCCCTCGGCTTCGCGGGGGTTCTTCATGCCCTCGCCCAAAACGTACGTACCCTCGGCCGACGAGAACGACGACCGGGCGTGGATGAGCACGCCGTGACGGCGTGCGTACTCGACAGCGCGGATATAGAGCACCTTCGCGCCGTTGGCTGCGAGCTCGAGCATCTCCTCGCTCGAGACGTGGTCGAGCTTCTGCGCGCCCGGCACCACGCGCGGGTCGGAGGTGAAGATGCCGTCGACGTCGCTGTAGATCTCGCAGACGTCGGCCTTGAGGGCGGCGGCGAGGGCGACGGCGGTGGTGTCGGAGCCGCCGCGGCCGAGCGTGGTGATGTCGCGGGTGTCGCGGTTGAACCCCTGGAATCCCGCGACGATGACGATCGCGCCCTCGTCGAGAGCCTCGCGCAGGCGGATCGGCGTCACATCGACGATGCGTGCGGCACCGTGCTGCGAGTCGGTGATCATGCCCGCCTGGCTGCCCGTGAACGACCGCGCCTCGAAGCCCATCGAGTGGATCGCCATCGCGAGCAGCGCCATCGAGATGCGCTCACCGCTCGACAGCAGCATGTCGAGTTCACGCGGTGCCGGGATCGGCGCCACCTCGTTCGCCAGGTCGAGGAGCTCATCGGTGGTGTCACCCATCGCGCTGACGGCGACCACGACGTCGTGACCGGCACGACGGGTGTCGACGATGCGCTTGGCGACGCGCTTGATGCTCTCTGCGTCGGCGACGGATGAGCCGCCGTACTTCTGCACGATGAGGGCCACGTTCACTCCCGGGGATGTCGGGCGGATCCGCCCACCGCTCATTCTACGATCGCGCCATATGCTCCGCCGTGCATGTGACGATGCGGCCGGGCCGGCGGATGCCGGGCGTCAGGGCACCGCCGGCGGAGGAAGAACGGATGCCGCAGGCCGGAGCCGTCCGCCGGTGGCGGCGAACCAGCACCCGGCGATCACGAGCGGGAAGCCGATCAGCAACCCGGGAGTGAGCGGCTCGGCGAGGACGATCGCACCGAGCACGATCGCGACGATGGGATTGACGTAGGTGAAGAGCGGGGCGCGCACGGGACCGACCTCGCGGATGAGCGCGAAGAAGGCGAGGAACGCGACCGCGGTGCAGACCACCGCGAGGGCGAGCAGTGCGCCGATCGCGGGGAGGGTCGGCACCTCGTGCTGGGTGAGCAGACCGATCGGCAGGTAGACGACACCGATCATGAGGAGCGACAGCGTGATCGTGCCGAGGGAGGGCACATCGGCGAGCTTGCGCGCGACGATGAACGGGGCGATCGCATAGAGCACCGCGACGAGCAGCACCTCACCCGCGGCGAGCAGGCTGACCTCGCCGCCGAACAGGCCCGGGCCCGCGACGACGATCGCAACACCGAGGAATCCGACGAGCAGTCCGATCGATCGCGCCGGCTTGAGCACTCCGCGATCACCGCCGCCGAGCGCGACGAGCGCGGCGAACAGCGGCACGGTGGCGACGAGGAGGCCGGTCATACCCGAGGGCAGTGTCATCTCGGCGTGCCCGAGGAGCACGAACGGACCCGCCATCTCGACGGCGCCGAAGGCGAGCACCCAGGGCCAGCGCTTCCACGCCGCCCTCAGCGCGCCGCTGCGCAGCGCGAAGGGCAGCAGCAGGAGCGCGGCGATGAGCGTGCGCCCGGCGACGATCGCGGGCGGCGAGAACGATTCGACCGCGATGCTGATGAACAGGTACGGCACGCCCCACAGCAGTGCCATGGCCCCGAAGAGCAGCCATCCGCGCCGCGAGAATCCGGTGTTCGCGTTCATCGTTGAGCGGCGCGAGAGCTCGTCACAGCACGCGCCGCCCTTCGAAGGCGCGGCCGAGGGTGACTTCGTCGGCGTACTCGAGATCGCCACCCACGGGGAGTCCCGAGGCGAGACGCGAGACCGTGATCTGCATGGTGGTGAGGTAGCGGCTGAGGTAGCTGGCGGTCGCCTCGCCCTCGAGGTTCGGGTTGGTGGCGAGGATGACCTCCTGCACCGTGCCGTCGGCGAGGCGACTCATGAGCTGGGCGATGCGGAGGTCGTCGGGGCCGATGCCGGCGATCGGGCTGATCGCTCCGCCGAGTACGTGGTAGAGCCCGCGGAACTCGCGCGTGCGCTCGATCGCCGCGACGTCCTTCGCATCTTCGACCACGCAGATGAGCGCCTGATTGCGGCGGGGGTCACGACAGATCGCGCATCGTTCCTGCTCGGCCACGTTGCCGCACACCTCGCAGAAGCGCACGCGCGTGCGGATGTCGCTGAGCAGTTCCGACAGTCGCGCGACGTCGAACGTCGGCGTCTGCAGGATGTGGAAGGCGATCCGCTGCGCGGACTTCGGACCGATGCCGGGCAGGCGCCCGAACTCGTCGATCAGCTCTTGAACGATTCCGTCGTACATCAGGCGAACCTCGTCGGGGGCTCATAGGGCTCTTCGCGCACGAACGTCGCGCCGAGCACCTGGCGGATCACGGCCTCACCATAGCGCTGCACTCCCCCGGGCGCCGGCGCGCGCTCGGTGACGCGCGGAGCAGCGTGGGCCGAGGCGACCCTCGTCGAGGCGCCCGGGGCTGCCGAGGAGGACGGTGCGGCGGCGGGTGCCGACGCGGCGGAGGCGGCGGGCACCCGCGCGGCAGAGACCGGTACCGGCGGGGCCGAGTGCGGAGCAGGTTCGTACGAGGGGTCGTACGGCGGCTCGTCGTCGGGGAACGGCGCCTCGTCGTCGCCGGGAAGCGGTGGCTCGTCGCGGTCGATCGTGCCGTCGGTCGGAGGGACGGGCGCGGATGCCGCAGCCTCGACCTCTTCGGGCTCGTCGTCGACCGGCAGAGAGGATCCGGGGCCGACGGGCGTCGCCCCTGCGTCGGGCGCGGCGTCGGACGTC
This sequence comes from Microbacterium sp. NPDC090003, assembly GCF_044748385.1. Lineage (NCBI taxonomy): Bacteria > Bacillati > Actinomycetota > Actinomycetes > Micrococcales > Microbacteriaceae > Microbacterium > Microbacterium sp. NPDC090003. Next base: position 198,489 of record NZ_JBIVFW010000002.1, on the reverse strand, counting down.
GGGATCACGGCGACGGCCCACTCGGTCACCGCCGCGGGTGCGGGAGCGGACGGGGGGCGCGGGTTCTGCGGTCGGGAGGAACCCGCAGGAGCAGGCTCCGTCGGGGCGGGCTCGGCCGGAGCCTGGGCGCCGCCTGCGGGCCCCGAGGATCCGCCCGAACGCGGTGCGCCGCCGGTCGACGCGGCACCGCCGGCCGGAAGCGGGGCCGGACGGTACTTCACCACCACGCCGAGTTCCTGCTGGAGAGCGGTGCGCAGGTGATCGGAGGTGCCCGCACCCGGCGTCGTTCCCTTGAACTTCGCGACATCGTGCTGGCTCGCGAAGCCGATCGTGAGGACCTCGGATTCGGTGTCGTACGCCAGGGGCTGCACGGTGGTGACGACCAGCCACGACGAGCGGCTGATGCTCTCGAGGCGCGTGAGCACAGCCGGCCACGCGGCGACGATGCGATCGAGCGTCACCGGGCCCGACGGTGCCACGGCGGGCGTGGGCTCGACAGCGGTGGCAGCCGGCTCCGCGACGGCAGGCTCCGCGGCAGCAGGCTCAGCGGCAGCAGGCTCGGCGGCCGCAGGCTCGGCGGCAGCAGGCTCGGCGGGCGCCTGCGCTGCAGCAGGTGCTGCAGCAGGTGCAGCAGCAGGTGCAGCAGTCGGTGCAGCAGCAGGTGCAGCAGCCGGTCGCGGAGCGGCGTGCGGCTGTGCCGCGGCCGCCGGCGCCGCAGCAGCAGCGGGTGCCACTCCCGCCGTGGCATCCGTTGCCCCGGCGAGCACACGAGCGACCATGAGTTCGAGATGCAGGCGCGGCGAGGTGGCTCCCGACATGTCGTCGAGTGCGGCGCTGACGACGTCGGCGGTGCGCGAGAGCCGAGCCGCACCGAAGGCGGCCGCCTGCGTGCGCATGCGCTCGAGCTCGTCATCGGCGATGCCGCGGAGCACGGCGGAGGCGCCGTTGCCGACGGCCGCGATGACGATGAGGTCGCGCAGGCGCTCGAGCAGATCGTCGACGAAGCGGCGCGGGTCCTGGCCGGTCTGCACCACGCGGTCGATGGCGGGGAACGCGGTCGCCGCATCGGCGATCGCGAGGGCATCGACGATCTCATCGAGCAGGGCCGCGTGCGTGTAGCCGAGGAGGGCGACGGCGCGTGCGTAGGCGACCGTGACCGTCTCGGAACCCGCGGGCGAGTCGGAGCCGGCGATGAGCTGGTCGAGCAGCGAGAGCGTGTCACGGGGCGAGCCGCCACCGGCGCGCACGACGAGCGGCAGCACGCCCTGCTCGACCACGACGCCCTCTTCGACGCAGAGCTTCTCGACGTACTCGAGCATGGCCGCGGGCGGCACGAGACGGAACGGGTAGTGGTGCGTACGCGAGCGGATCGTGCCCAGCACCTTCTCGGGCTCGGTGGTCGCGAAGATGAACTTGACGTGCGGCGGGGGTTCTTCGACGAGCTTGAGCAGCGCGTTGAAGCCCTGGGGCGTCACCATGTGCGCCTCGTCGAGGATGAAAATCTTGAACCGGTCACGGCTCGGGGCGAAGGTCGCCCGCTCGCGCAGGTCGCGCGCATCGTCGACGCCGTTGTGGCTCGCGGCGTCGATCTCGACCACGTCGAGCGATCCGCCACCGGCGCGAGAGAGCTCGACGCAGCTGGGGCAGGTGCCGCAGGGGACGTCGGTCGGCCCCTCGGCGCAGTTCAGGCATCGGGCGAGGATGCGCGCCGACGTGGTCTTGCCGCACCCGCGCGGGCCGGAGAAGAGGTAGGCGTGGCCGACGCGGTCGCCGCGCAACGCGGTCATGAGCGGGTCGGTCACCTGGGACTGCCCGATCATCTCGCCGAACGTCTCGGGGCGGTAGCGGCGATAGAGGGCTGTGGTCACCAGACCAGCCTACGGCGTGCCACGGACATCGCGGCAGGTGCGTCGCCGCAGACGCACCTGCCGCGAGCGATCACTCCGGCGGAGCGAGCACCGGGATCGACGTGGTGATCACCGGGACGGATGCCGAGAGGCGCGTTCCGTCCTCGCGACGGGCGTCGGCGAACTGGCGCAGCGTCGGGCGGCCGGGGATCAGCGGGCCCTGATCGGCGAGCGGGACGACGACCTCCTCGCCCTCGGTCGCGATGTAGGCCTCGTCGCGCACCGTGAACGGCACCGGTGCACCCGCGCGCACCCGCAGCCGCAGTTCGTGGGCCGTGATCGTGACCGTGACCTCGGATTCCTTCCACGTCATCGGGAAGGTCAGCGAGGGCCAGGCCGCGGGAAGGCGCGGGTCGAAACTCAGCTCGCCCTCGTAGTCGCGCATGCCGCCGAAACCGCACACGAGCGCGGTCCACACGCCTCCGGCGGAGGCCACGTGCACGCCGTCGGCCGCGTTGTTGTGCAGGTCGTGCAGGTCGACGAAGATCGATTCCTCGAAGTACTTCAGCGCGAGGTCCTGGTACCCGACCTCGGCCGCGAGGATCGACTGCACGACCGCCGAGAGCGTCGAGTCGCCCGTGGTGAGCGGGTCGTAGTAGTCGAAGTCGGCGCGCTTCTCCTCGGGCGAGAAGTGGTTGCCTTGGAGGAACAGGGCGAGCACGACATCCGCCTGCTTGAGAACCTGGAACCGGTAGATCACCAGCGGGTGGAAGTGCAGCAGCAGCGGACGCTGGGACGACGGCGTGTGCGCCAGATCCCACACCTCGCGCTCCAGGAACAGGGAGTCCTGCGGGTGGATGCCCAGACTCTCGCTGTAGGGGATGAACATCGCCTCGGCGGCGCGCTCCCACGACTCCGCCTCGCCCTCGAACAGCCCGGTGCGCTCGACGAGGTCGCGGTAGTCCTCGGGGTACGTCTCACGGATCTCGCGAACGACCTCGGCCGCGAAGCGGAGGTTGTAGCGGGCCATGACGTTCGTGTAGAGGTTGTCGTTGACGACGGTCGTGTACTCGTCGGGACCGGTGACGCCGTGGATGTGGAAGGTCTGCAGACCGTCCGCGGCATCCGCGTTCTCGACGACCTGCGCGGAGCGCCAGAAGCCGAGCGTCGCCCACAGGCGCGCGGTCTCGACCGCGACGTCGGCGCCCTCGCGGCGGAGGAACTCGGTGTCACCCGTCGCGCGCACGTACTTGCCCAGCGCGAAGCTCACGTCGGCGTTGATGTGGTACTGCGCGGTTCCCGCGGCGTAGTAGGCCGAAGCCTCTTCGCCGTTGATCGTGCGCCAGGGGAAGAGCGCCCCGGCCTCGTTGAGCTGGGCCGCACGCCGGCGCGCCGCCGGCAGCATGAGCACGCGCGCGCGCAGCGCGTTGCGCGCCCACTGCGGCGACGTGTACGCGAGGAACGGGAGCACGTAGATCTCGGTGTCCCAGAAGTAGTGGCCGCTGTACCCCGAACCGGAGACGCCCTTGGCCGGGACTCCGGTGCCGTCGGCGCGGGCCGCGGCCTGCGCGAGCTGGAGGAGGCACCAGCGCGTCGCCTGCTGCAGGTCGTCGTGACCGCCGATCTGCACGTCGCTGCGCTCCCAGAACGCGTCGAGCCAGTCGCGCTGACGCTGGAACTGCGTCTCGACGCCCTCGACGGCGACGCGGTCGAGGGAGCGGCGGCAGCGGTCGACGAGTTCACGCGGAGGCACCCCGCGCGAGGTGTGGTAGCTCACGAGCTTGGTGACGCTGATCGGCACCCCCGCTTTGGCCTGCACCCGGAAGACGTTCTTCGAGATGTCCGCCTCGACGAGCGCGCGGGCGCTGTACTCGTTCTCGGTCTCGATGATGTGGTCGGCGACGACGGCGACGGTCATGCCGGAGTCGGCGACCCGGTACGACAGCGCCGAGCGCAGGCCGTCCTGCCAGTGCTCGCCCGGCTCGAGGACGCGGTCGGCGATCTTCTCGGCCTTGCGCGGGTCGAAGCCCGACTTCTGCGCCTGAGCCGGCGTGCCGGCGTAGACACCGGCGCCGTCCTGGCGATTGAGGATCTGGCAGCTGATCGTGACGGGCGCGTCGGAGTTCTCGACGACGACCTCGAGGCGCAGGATCGCGAGATGGCGCTCCTCGAAGCTGACGATGCGCTCGTCGCGCATGCGCACGCGCTTGCCCGACGGGGTCTCCCAGACGACGAGACGCTCGAGCACGCCCGTGCGCATGTCGAGCGTGCGGCGGTACTCGCGCACGTCGGCCTCGTCGAACGAGATGGGCTCGTCGTCGACGTAGACGCGCATGACCTTGGCGTCGGGGGCGTTGACGATGGTCTGGCCCACCTCGGCGAAGCCGTAGGCCTGCTCGGCGTGACGGATCGGCCACGTCTCGTGCAGACCGTTGATGAAGGTGCCGTGCTCGTGGGCACCGCGGCCCTCGATGTGGTTGCCCCGGAGTCCGAGGTATCCGTTGCCGATCGAGAACAGCGTCTCGCCGACGCCCTCCTCGGAGTAGCGCGTCTCGATGAGGCGCCACGGGTCGACGGGGAAGCGGTCGCGGTCGATCATGCGGTGGTCTCCGGTGCAGAGTTCGGGGTGGTCGGGAGGAAGCGGTCGAGGTCGTCGACGACCACGGTGGCGCCCGCGGCGCGCAGGGCGTCGGCCCCGGTGCCGCGATCGACGCCGACGACGTGCGCGTAGCCGGCGGCGGAGGCGGATGCCGCCCCCGAGGTCGCGTCCTCGAAGGCGACGCTCCGGGCGGGGTCGACGCCCAGCTCCACGGCACCGGCGCGGAACATGTCGGGGGCGGGCTTGGACGCCAGCCCCTCGCGCTCGGCGACGACGCCGTCGACGACCACGCCGAAGTAGGAGCGGAGGTCGGCGGCGGCGAGCACCTCCTCGGCGTTCTTCGAGCTCGACACCACGCCGAGCGGTACCCCGGCCGCGTGCAGGCGCTCGACCAGCGCGAGCGAGCCCGGGTACGGGGCGATGCCGTCACGACGCAACTCGGCGGCGAAGGCGTCGTTCTTGCGGTTGCCGATGCCGCAGATCGTGTCGGCCGAGGGCGGGTCGTCGACCTCGCCCCAGGGGATCTCGACGTTGCGGCTGCGCATCAGGCTCGCGACGCCGTCGTAGCGCTTCTTGCCGTCGACATAGTCGAAGTAATCGGCGTCGGTGTAGGCCGGGGTGATGCCCCACTCGGCGAACACGTCGTCGAACACGGCTTTCCAGGCCCGCATGTGGACCTCTGCCGTCGGCGTGAGCACGCCGTCGAGGTCGAACAGCACCCCTTCTGCGGTGAGCAGATCGGGCAGGTTTTCCGGCACAGAAGCCTCCAGGGAGAAGGTCGAGGGTTTCGGCACTCCTCCGTGCCACCATGACAGCGTAATGGGGAGCCGCGCCCCAGAGTAACCCCTGTGGAAAGGGTGTGCTCAGAGCATTTCGGCGCTCTGCCGGGCGATCTGCAGTTCCTCGTTCGTCGGCACCACCAGAACCGCCACCGTCGAGGCATCCGTGGAGATCCTCCGAATGCCGCGAGCGCGCTCGGCGTTGCGTGCCGGATCGATCTCGACGCCGGCGAATCCGAGCGTCGCGAGGGCCTCCGCGCGCACCCGGGCGGCGTTCTCGCCGACCCCGGCGGTGAACGAGATCACGTCGACGCCGCCGAGCTGAGCGATGTACGCCCCGGCATAGGCGCGCAGGCGGTGCACGTAGACGTCGAACGCGAGAGTGGCCGCCTCCTCCCCCGCATCGACGCCCGCGAGGATGTCGCGCATGTCACTGCGTCCGGCGAGGCCCTGCAGCCCGCTGCGGGTGTTCAGCAGCGCATCGAGTTCGTTGATCGAGAGGCCGGCGCGACGCGACAGGTGCACCAGGGCCGCCGGGTCGAGGTCTCCGGAGCGGGTCCCCATCACGAGGCCCTCGAGCGGAGTCAGCCCCATCGAGGTCTCGACCGAGCGGCCGCCGTCGATCGCGGTGACCGACGCTCCGTTGCCCAGGTGGAACACGAGCTGGCGCAGATCGCCGAGGTCGCGGCCGAGGTACGCAGCGGCCGACTCGCTGACGAACTGGTGACTGGTGCCGTGGAAACCGTAGCGTCGCACGCGGTGCTGCTTCGCCAGCTCGGCATCGATCGCGTACGTGTAGGCGGCGGCGGGCAGGGTCTGATGGAACGCGGTGTCGAACACCGCGACGTGCGGCACACCACGGAAGACGGCCTGTGCCGCGAGGATGCCGGCGAGGTTGGCCGGATTGTGCAGGGGCGCGAGCACCGACAGCTCCTCGATCTGCCGCTCGACGTCGGCATCGATGACGGTCGGCGCGAAGAAACGGGCTCCGCCGTGCACGACGCGGTGCCCGACGGCGACCGGAGGATGCTCGGCGAGAGAGGGGCCGTGCTCGGCGAACTGCTCGAGCATCACCGCGAAGGCCGCATGATGATCGGGGATCGAGCGCTCGTCGCTGTACGTCGCGTCGAGCATCGTGGGCACGGCATCCGCGTCGGTCTCGGGCCGCACCGTGTGCGATGCCGCGCCGGTGTCCTGACCGATCCGCTCGATGAGGCCCGAGGCGAGCTCGTGCTCGCGCTCGATGTCGAGGAGGCTGTACTTCAGCGACGACGAGCCGCTGTTGATCACGAGGATCGCGCTCATGCGGTCTCTCCCTGCGCCTGGATGGCGGTGATCGCCACCGTGTTGACGATGTCCTCGACCAGCGCGCCGCGCGAGAGGTCGTTGATCGGCTTGTTGAGTCCCTGCAGGACCGGGCCGATCGCGACCGCGCCGGCGGAGCGCTGGACGGCCTTGTAGGTGTTGTTGCCCGTGTTCAGGTCGGGGAAGACGAACACGGTGGCGCGACCCGCGACCGCGGAGTCGGGCAGTTTCGCCTTCGCGACGGCGGCATCGGCGGCCGCGTCGTACTGGATCGGACCTTCGACGAGCAGCTCGGGAGCTCGCTCGCGCACGAGCGCGGTGGCCTCGCGCACCTTGTCGACGTCGGCCCCCGACCCGGATTCGCCGGTCGAGTACGACAGCATCGCGACGCGCGGATCGATCCCGAACTGGCGGGCGGTCGCCGCCGACGAGATCGCGATGTCGGCGAGCTGGACGCTCGTGGGATCCGGGATCACCGCGCAGTCGCCGTAGACGAGCACACGGTCGGCGAGCGCCATCAGGAACACGCTCGAGACCACGTTCACACCCGGCTTCGTCTTGATGATCTCGAACGAGGGACGGATCGTGTGCGCCGTCGTGTGCGCCGCCCCCGAGACCATGCCGTCGGCGAGACCCAGGTGCACCATCATCGTGCCGAAGTACGAGACATCGGTCACGGTGTCGGCGGCCTGCACGAGGGTGATGCCCTTGTGCGCCCGCAGCCGCGCGTACTCCTCGGCGAACCGGGCGACGTACTCGGGGTCGGTGGGGCTGATCACCTGGGCCGCGGCGATGTCGACGCCCAGTTCGACAGCGCGCGCCCGCACGGCGGTCTCGTCGCCGAGGATCACGAGATCGGCCACCTCGCGGGCCAGCAGCGTGGCCGCCGCGCGCAGGATGCGGTCGTCGCCGCCCTCGGGCAGCACGATGCGCCGACGGTCGGCGCGGGCGCGCTCGATGAGGCCGTACTCGAACATCAGCGGGGTCACGACCCGTGATTCGGCGAGCCCGAGCTGCGTCGCGAGCTCGGCGATGTCGACGTGGGTCTGGAAGAGTCCGAGCGCCCGGTCGTACCGCGCGCGCGAGTCGGCGGAGAGCCGACCGCGCGCGCCCATGACCCGCACGGCGGTGTCGTAGGTGCCGAGATCGGTGGCGATGATCGGCACCGTAGAGGGGAACCCGTCGAGCAGCTGCGTGATCGGCTCGGGAAGGTCGAAGGGCCCGTTCAGGATGATGCCGCTCACCCGGGGGAACGTGCCGGAGGCGTCGGCGAGAAGCGTCGCGAGCAGCACCTCGGTGCGGTCTGCCGGGATGACGACGACGGATTCCTCGGTGATGCGCGGCAGCACGTTGACCATCGACATGCCGGCGACGACGATCGACAGCGCCTCGCGGGTCAGCCGCCCCTCGTCGCCCTTGATGAGACGGCCGTCGACGGCGGCGAGGATGCCGCGGATCGACGGCGCCACGAGCGTACGGTCCTCGGGGATCGCCCAGACCGGCGTGCTCTTGCCGGGCCGCACCCCGCGAACCGCCTCGATGATGGCGTCGAGCTCGGCGGGATCCGACCGGTTGACGATCGCGGCGAACAGTTCGGCGCGCTCCTGCTCGAGCTCCGTGAGCGCGAGGGCGGCGATCTGCCCGACCGCAGCCGGGACCCGCGCGGTCGTCGTGCCGAGCTGCTCGGCCTGGCGTTGCTGGTCGCGGCCCGACAGCACGAGCAGCACCGGAGCGCCGAGGTTCGCGGCGATGCGGGCGTTGACGCCGAGCTCGGCGGGGCTGGCGACGTCGGTGTAGTCGCTGCCGATGATCACCACGGCCTCGCACTGCGCTTCGACGGCCTTGAACCGCGCGACGATCGTCGACAGCGCGCGCTCCGGGTCGTGGCGCATGTCGTCGTAGCTGACGCCGATGCAGTCGTCGTAGTCGAGGTGCACGCCGTCGTGGGCGAGCAGCAGCTCGAGGATCTCGTCGCGCTCGGTGACCGAGCGCGCGATCGGCCGGAAAACGCCGACCCGCGGGGTGACCCGCATGAGCGCATCGAGCACGCCGAGGGCGATCGTCGATTTTCCGGTATGGCCTTCGGCCGAGGTGATGTAGATGCTCCGCGCCACGCATCCAGCTTAGGCGCACCTCACTCGGCACGCCCTGGGAGCGGACCGGACTTAAGGCCCGCTGATCAGCACGGCGCCGACAGCGCGTCGACGACGGCGGTCGCGTCGGCGGCGTAGCGGGAGTAGTAGGTGGGATCGAGGTTGATCTGCACGCGATGGATCGCGAGGGACGGGTCCATCGAGGACCACTCCGGCACCCGCGCCAACCGCTCGTAGAAGAGCGTCGCGGACGTGGCGGGGTCCATGCGCTGCTCGACGCTCCCCCACCACTCCTGCTGCTGGAACAGGCCGATGCTCGTGGTGCGCGAGCCGTCGGGGTTCGTGAAGCCGCTCGTCTCCCAGTCGCCGTAGTCGATGTTGCGCAGGCTGCTCTCGCCCATCGCGGTCATCACGCCCAGGATCTGCCCGTCGCGCGCGAATCCCAGGGCGGATGCCGTCGCCATGATCGTCGCGGCGTTCTCGAGCTGTTCCCCGCGCCACCCCTCGACACCCGCCGACGGGTAGGTGCGCGGGTCGCTCGCGCAGATCGCGAGCGGCTTCTCGTGCGCGAGTCCGAGAGGCACGAGCACGGCGATCCCGGCGAACAGCGCGACGGCGACGACCCCGATCACCACGCGCCGCAGCAGCAGCATCCGCCGCCGACGCCGGGCGGCCCGTGCGCGGGCACCCGGTCGGCGCCGAGCCGCGGGTCGACGCTTCTTCCGGCGTCGAGCGGGTGTGCGCGAGCGCGACCGCGGCGCGCTCACTCCGCCGAGCCCCCGCGTCGCCCGACGAACACGGCGAGCGCGCCGCCGATCGCCCCGAACAGGTGCGCCTGCCACGAGATGCCCTGGCTCACGCCCACCACACCCGCGAGCATGGTCGCCCCGTACACGCCGATCACGACGAGCGCGATGAGCGCGTATCCGATGCGATGGGCGACGCGCCCCGGCGCGAAGACCCGCACGACCGTGTAGCCGAAGTACCCGAACACGAGCACGGATGCCCCCACCGTCACCGTTCCCGGGGCGTTGAAGGCCCAGGTGCCGAGGCCGCCGACGACGGCGACGATCGCGGTCACCGACCAGAATACGCGGGTGCCCTCGACCGCGACGAGCAGTCCGAGCACGAGGAACGGCACGGAGTTGCCGATCAGATGCGCCCAGTTCGCGTGCAGCAGCGGCCCGAGCACGATGCCGAGGAGCCCCTCGGCATCCCAGGAGCGGATGCCGAACCCCGTGAACGATCCGGGGAGGAGCGCGTCGGCGAACTGGATCGCCCACATCGCGGCGAGCAGCAGCACGGGCGAGGCGAAGCGCGAGAGTGCGTTCTGCCGCGGAGGAGTGGTGGTGCCGGTCACATCACGATCCTGACAGGGCAGCCCCGGAGGAGGCTGAAAAAGAAAGTGACCCTCCGCGCACCCAGCAGAGCCCGGTTACCCTTGCTGCGTTTCCGCCCTGGGGGAATTGGCCTGGATGCCGCCACGCGGAGAGCCGTCGACAAGTCTAACCGATACGCGGGCGCACCTTTTGACAGACTGGGGAGATCATGCCGCCCGAGCCCGTCGCCGCCCCGCTCGCGGGCTGGATTTTCACGGGCGAGCTGCGCACGTACCAGGCCGAGGTCCTCACCCGACTGCCGGTCGGCGGGCGGGACCCGTTGCACGTCGTCGCCCCTCCCGGATCGGGCAAGACCCTGCTGGGGCTGCTGCTCGCGGCGCGCGAACGCCACCGGACCCTCGTGCTCGCCCCGACCGTCACGATCCGTCAACAGTGGCTCCGCACCGCCGTCGATCTCGCCCCCGATGCCGGCGCCGTGTCGGACGACCCCGAACGGATCGCCGACCTCACCGCTCTCACGTACCAGGCGCTCAGCGTCACGGGCGACGGCTCGCCCTTCGACGACCTGGCGCGGGTGGTGTGGACGGAGGAACTGGTCGAGGCGGGGCGAAGCGAAGCGGACGCCGAGACCTGGCTCGCGGAGCTCGCGATCGACAATCCGGCGCAGTACCGCTCCGGCATCCGTCGTCGCACGCGCCGATTGCGTTCGCAGTTCGCCCGGCGTAATCCCGCCGAGCTCGCGCGCGTGCTGCATCCGAACGCCACGGCGCTCATCGAGCGTCTCGTCGCCGCCGGGGTGCGCACGATCGTGCTCGACGAATGCCACCACCTGCTCGACCACTGGGCCCTGGTCGTGGCATACCTCGCCGCGCGCATCCGGGAGACGGGGGTCGAGCCGCTGCTGATCGGTCTCACCGCCACGCTGCCGTCGCCCGACGACGAGACGGAGTACGAGAACTACAGCCAGTTGCTCGGAGAGGTCGACTACGAGGTCCCGACCCCGGCGGTGGTGAAGGAGGGGCACCTCGCCCCGTACCGCGACTTCGTGCTCCTGACCGAGCCGACACCGGCGGAGGCCGGGTTCATCCGTCGGCACGAGGCGCTGCTGCACTCGATGATCGTCGACGTGCTGTCGACCGCCGACGGCATCTCCTACCTCGAGGGGCAGCTGCAACCCGCCGACGGACCTCCCGATGAAGACCCGCTCGCCCGCATCGACCGCGCACTGTCCGCGGACTTCGCCCTGACCCGCTCGTGCGCGGTGGTGCTGCGCGAGGTCGTGCCGCAGCATCCGCTGGTCTCCGCCATCCCGCAGGTGCTGCTCGACCGATGCACGACCGACGATCTGCTCACTGTGCTCGTGCGGTTCGCTCAGGCGCGCCTGCTGGCCGATCCGTCGGCGGCGAACCAGTGGGAGCACGTGCGGCGCTCGCTCGCCGATTTCGGCTACCTGCTCACCGATCGCGGCGTGCGCCGCGGCCGCAACCCGGTGGAGACGACGGTGGCCTCGTCGGAGGCGAAGGATGCCGCGGCCGTCGAGATCCTGCATCGCGAGCTCGCGAGCGACGACGGGGCGCGCATCCGCGCCGTCGTCGTCACCGACTTCGCGACCCACGGCAATCGACGAGGATCGGATGCCGCGGCCGGGGCGCTGCGCACCTTCGACACCCTCGTCGCCGACCCCGTCGTCGCGGGGCTGCGGCCCGTACTCCTGACCGCGCAGCACCTGCGCGTGCGCGCCGACCACGCCACGACGCTCGCTCCCCTGCTGACGGAGCTGCTGGGCGTGTCGGTCGACATCGGAGACGCCGCCGGGGACACGCGCGATCTCCGAGCGGCCGGCGCCGGCAGCGGACGCCTCGTCGCCGCGGTCTCGGAGCTGATCCGTCGCGGGGAGGTCCGACTGCTCGTGGGGACACGCGGCCTGCTCGGCGAAGGCTGGGACTGTCCCGCCGTGAACACGCTCATCGACCTCACCGCGGTCGCGACGTCCTCCGCGACGCAGCAGTTGCGGGGCCGCACCCTGCGCCTCGATCCGGAGTGGGCCGCGAAGGTGGCGCACAACTGGTCGGTGACGTGCGTGATCCCCGCCGACGTCGCGCTCGACGAGACGAGCGAGCCGGATCGTCTGCGCCGCAAGCACTCGCATCTGTGGGGCCTGAACGCCGACGGCGACGGCCGGATCGTCAGCGGACTCGCGCACGCACTGCCCTCGGCGGCGGCCCAGGCGTTCGAGGCCGTGCTCGACAAGCATCCGGATGCCTCGATCCGCGGCGTCGACGATCTGCTGCGCGCCGCGTGGCCGGCGCGGGCGACCACGCGCGCCGAATGGCGCATCGGAGAGCCGTACTCGTCGCGCGAACGCGACGAGATCACGGTGCGGCGCGTGGCGGCCGCTCCCCTGCTGCGCACCACGCAGGTCGCGCGGGCCGACGGCGCGACCTCCGCCGTGGGCGGGGCGCTCGGCGTCGGCCTGCTGCTCGCCGTCCTGGCGGGCCAGGGACTCACGGTGCACCCGGCACTCGGCGGCGCGCTCATCGCGACCGGCGGGGCGCTGGCGGCCGCGACGACGCTCCTGCCGCTGCTCGGGCGCAGCCTGCGCGATCGTCGTCACCCCGCCGAGCTGTACCGGCTCGCCGCCCTGGCCGTCGCCCGCACCCTCCGCGATGCGGGGCGCATCGGCCCCTTCGACGACACCGACATCGTCGCGCACGCCGACGACGACCGCACCCGTGTGCGCATCGAGCTGGGCGGCACGCCCGCGGATCGTCGGCGGGTCACGGATGCCGTCGAAGAGCTGTTCGCGGCGGTGCGCACACCCCGCTTCCTGCTGCGGATCGACCGCGGGGCCGCAGGGTCGACTCGCCTGTTCGAACGCCTCGCCGACCGGCTCTCCCCGGGGCGCACGCTCCTTCCGGTCCCGCGCGGGATCGCACGGCGGCGCAGCGATGCCGAGCTGTTCGAGCGCCACTGGCGGCAGCTCATCGGCGCCTGCACGCTGCACGAGCTGCAGGGCGCGCAGGGTCTCGCCCTGCTCCGCGTCGCCCGCAGCAGCGAGGGCCGTGTCGATGTCGCACGGCCCCGAGCGCGCGTCTGGGGCTGAGGGGTGCGCGGCGGCTCCCGCAGCCGAGGGAAGCACAGCGATCTGCCAGCCCCACGCGGATGCCCTGCGGGTTACGATCGAGTAACGCGCGCTGCAGCGCCGACGAGAGGGAACGCATGACGGACAACTCCCCCCTGATCACGGCCGAGCAGTTCGCCGCCCAGACCTCCGCGATCCTCGCCTCCGTGGGAGAGGTCATCGACGGAAAGCCCGATGCGGTGCGCAGCGCACTGATCTGCCTGCTCGCCGAGGGCCACCTGCTCATCGAAGACGTGCCCGGGGTCGGCAAGACCATGCTGGCGCGCGCCCTCGCCGCCAGCGTCGACGCGACCGTGCGACGCATCCAGTTCACCCCCGATCTCCTCCCGGGCGACGTGACCGGGGTCTCGGTCTACAACCCGGTCGACCGCGAGTTCGAGTTCAAGCGCGGCGCGATCTTCGCGCACATCGTCATCGCCGACGAGATCAACCGCTCCTCGCCCAAGACGCAGTCGGCACTGCTCGAGGCCATGGAGGAGCGTCAGGTCACCGTCGACGGGTCGACGCATCCGCTCCCCTCGCCGTTCCTCGTCGTCGCCACCCAGAACCCCCTCGAGATGGAGGGCACCTACGCCCTGCCCGAGGCGCAGCGCGACCGCTTCATGATGCGCATCTCGATGGGCTACCCGGATGCCGCGGCCGAGGCGCTCATGATCCGCCAGCGCGATGTGGTGAACCCGCTCGCGGCCGTCACCGCGGTCGCCGATGCCGGCTCGATCTCGCAGCTCATCGCCTGGGCCCGCGCCGTGCACGTGGCACCCGCGCTCGAGGAGTACACGGTCGCCCTCGCGCAGGCCACGCGCACCGACCCGAGCCTGCACCTCGGGGCGAGCCCGCGCGCGACGCTGCAGCTGATCCGTGCCGCGAAGGTGTGGGCGGCGCTCGACGGCCGGGACTTCGTGATCCCCGACGACGTCACCGCCCTCCTCATCCCGGTGTTCGCGCACCGACTGCTGCCCGCCCGCGGTGCGCACCGCGCCGGCGCCCAGCCCATCGAGACGGCTCTCGCGCACATCGTCGAGCGCGTGCGCGTGCCCGTCGCGACCCGCGCCTGAGGCACTCGATGCGACGCCGCCGATCCCTGACCCGCCGCGGTGCGGGTGCACTCGTCGCGGCACTGCTGTGCGTGATCGGCGCGAACCTCGTCGCCGCGCCGATCCTGCTCTACATCGGGGTCCTGCTCGCCCTCCTCACCGGTTTCTCGGCGCTCATGGCCTGGCTCCCGCGGCGCTCGGGCGCCGTCTCCCGACAGGTCTCGACCGACCTGCTCACGGTGTCGGAGACCTCGCACGTCAGCATCCGCTTCGCCCTGCGCTCGCTGCGCGTGCCGCATGCGCTGTGGCACGACGCCCTGCCCGACGCCGTCAGCGGCGACGCCGCCGGCGAGTATCCGCCCCAGTCCGGGCAGCTCGGGTACCGCATCACGGGTGTGCGCCGCGGCGTCTGGCCGATCGGGCCCCTCGTGCTACGCACGGTCGACCCCTTCGGTCTCGTGCAGCGCGAGCAGGAGTTCGGCGAGACGCGCACCGTCACGGTCGTGCCCGAGGTCATCGCGCTCGCGCCCCTCGCCGTGCGCGTCGGCGCGGCCGGAGGGACGGCGCACACGTCCTCGACGCGCCTCGGCCAGGGTGCCGACAACCTCTCGCCCCGGTTCTACCTGCCCGGCGACTCGATGCGCCGCATCCACTGGCGCGCGACCGCGCACCGCGGGCAACTCATGGTGCGGCAGGAAGAGGAGGAGTCGAGCCCCGATGCGATCGTCGTGCTCGACCGCAGCGCCGCGCACTGGGATCGCCCGGGGGACGACGCGGATGCCGCGTTCGAGGCCGCGGTCTCGCTCTGCGCCTCGTCGGCCGTGCACCTGGCCGACGAAGGATACGGCGTCGACGTGATCGACAGCGCGGGTGTGCTGCTCGGAGTCCTGCGCGGTCATGAGGACGACCGCGACGCGCTGCTCGTCGCCCTCGCATCGATCGCACCGCGCGGTGATCACCGCGATGTGGCGACGCTGATCGGCGGCGCCCCTCCCGGCCCACTCGTCTACATCACGGGTCGGCTGTCGGAGGACGACGCGGCATCGTTGCGCACGGCCGGCGCGGCCGCGGGCATCCTCCTCGCCACCGGACCCGAGCAGGGTGCGACCGAAGCCGCGACACGCAACGGCTGGTCGTTCGCCCCGCTCGGCGATGACGTCGCCGCGGCGTGGGCGGACGCCCTGCCGGAGCGGATCGGAGTGGGCGATGTTCCGGGCTGAGCAGGCGACCGGCAGCACCTCCCGCCGCGCGCGCTCGCGCTCGCGCTCGAAGATCGCATGGCACCGCGACGAGGAGACCCCCACGGCGATCCTCGCGCCCTCGGTGCTCGCCGCGGTCGGCGGGCTCGTCGCGATGTGGCCCTTCACCTCGGTGATCGAGGCGGGAGCCTGGTCGTTCGCCGTCGTCGCGGCGGTCACGCTCCTCCCGCTGACCGGCCTCGTGATGCGTGTGCTGCTGCGATACCGCCGCGCGTGGCTGCGCGACCTCGGCACGCTCATCGTGCAGCTGCTGGTCGCGATGGCGCTCGTGACCCAGGTGACGGCGGGCGACTCGGCATTCTTCGGGGTCTTCCCGTCGCCCGCCACGCTCTCGACGTTCGGCGCGCTGGCGGGCGCGGCCTGGCAGGAGGTCGCGGTCGGGTCCGCACCGCTCGCCGCCTCGCACGGTCTCGCCGCGACGATGGCGCTCGGCTTCGCGATCGTCGCGGTGCTGCTCGATCAACTGGCCGCGGCCCGCGCGGCGATCCTCCCGATCCTCCTCGTCGGTCTCGTCGGATCCATCCCGATGATCGTCACCCTCGGCGATGCGAACGTCGTCTGGTTCGTGCTCTTCGCCCTGTTCGTTCTCGCGCAGCTGCGTTACGCGACCCGCGCCGACCCGCAGACGCCGCGCCGCGCCTCCGCATCCGTCGCGGTGGGCATCGGCGCCGCGGCGATCGCCGTGACACTCGCCATCGTGCCCGGTCTGCCGCTCGCCGCCGGGCTCACCGGCACCGGAACGGGCATCACGGTCGACGCGTCGCTGCGGCTCGGCGACGATCTGCGCCAGCCCAACCCCGTCGAGGTCCTCACGGTCGCGACGGCGGGCGGGGCGGCGCCGTACCTGCGGCTCACGACCCTCTCCGATTTCGACGGCGACGTGTGGCAGCCCGATCGCGGGGGTCTGCAGTCGCAGGCCGACGGATTCGGCGACCCCGAGTGGGGTGCCGACGTCGAGGTGACGGAGACGACGACCTCGATCCGCATCCTGCGGATGTCGAGCTCGTGGTTGCCCGTCCCCTACCCCGCGACCGACATCCAGGGCGTGCCCCGCGCCTGGCGGGTCATGCCCGATAACCGCACGCTGGTCTCTCGCAATGCGGATGCCGTCGGCGCGGACTACACCGTCTCCTCGGTGCGCGTCGACCCCACCCTCGAGCAGATCCGCGCGGTCTCGGCGGCGGAATCCACCGCCGAGACCGACGAGGTCGAGATCCCCGACATCGTCGGCCAGCTGGCCCGCGAGGTCACGGCCGAGGAGGGCACCGACTACGACCGCCTGCTCGCCCTGCAGGACTGGTTCCGCAGCGACTTCACCTACTCGCTCGACACGCCTGTCGAGGAGAACTTCGACGGCACGGGCGCCGAGGCCGTCGCCCGGTTCCTCGACGTGCGCTCGGGGTACTGCGTGCACTTCGCCGGCGCTTTCGCCCTGATGGCCGAGAGCCTCGGCATGGAGACCCGGATCGTCGTGGGGTACCTGCCCGGCTCGCTCACCGGCGAGAAGCGCGGTGACGAGTCGATCTACTCGGTCACGAGCGATCGCCTGCACTCCTGGCCGGAGGTGCTCTTCCCGGGCATCGGCTGGGTGCCCTTCGAACCCACGGCCTCGCTCGGGGTGCCGACCGACTTCCGCGCGGCGGTGACGGGTTCCACGGGTTCGGGCACCACGCCGTCGGGCACGCCGGAGACCACGGCCCCGCAGGCCGAGCAGACGACGGCCCCCGAGGTCGATCGCCAGGATGCCGGCGACAACAGCTCCTCCTCGGGCGAGCTGCGCACGGTCGACCCGACACCCGTGATGTTCGTGATCCTCGGCGCGATTGTGGTGCTCCTGCTCCCGGCGCTGATCCGCACCCTCGTTCGCGCCCGTCGCCGGGATCGCGCCCGAGACGGCGACGCGGGCGCTGCCTGGACCGAGGTGCGGAGCACACTCGTCGACCTCGGCATCCCGCCGTCCGACGCGGACTCACCGCGCATGCGTGCGGCCGCGCTGATCCGCGAGCGCGGTGTCGACGCCGCGGCGATCGGACGCCTGGCCGACGCGGTCGAACGCGCGACCTACGCCCGATCCGGAGCGGATGCCGCCGACCTCGCCTCGGAGCTGGGCACCGTTCTGCGCGATCTGCGGCGCAGCGTCGATGCCCCGGCGCGCACGCGCGCGCTCCTGGTGCCCCGCTCGCTCTTCGTCGCCCGGGGAGTCGACACGCTCGCCGCGACGTAACCGCCTCGGCCGGTTCCGGCTGTGGGATCGGTGCGTCAGGCGGCGTGCTGTGCGCAGGCGACGCGGTCGCAGTCCTCGCACGCCACGAACTGCGTGCGGCACGAGAGGTCGGGGCAGTTCGCGGTTCGCGAGGTCGCGGCGCCGCATCCGACGCACTCCCCGATCACGGCCGCGTGGTCGGAGAAGTCGATCGATCCGCGCTTGTCGAACACGTACAGCGAGCCGTCCCACAGGCCGTCGTCACCGTACTTCTCGCCGTAGCGCACGATCCCGCCCTCGAGCTGATAGACCTCGCCGAATCCACGCGCGGTCATCAGGCTCGACAGCACCTCGCAGCGGATGCCGCCGGTGCAGTAGGTCACCACGGGCTTGCCCTTGAGGTCGTCATAGGCGCCGGAGTCGAGCAGGTCGACGAAGTCGCGGGTGGTCTCGGTGTCGGGAACGACCGCCCCGCGGAAGCGCCCGATCTGCGCCTCGAGCGCGTTGCGGCCGTCGAAGAACACGACGTCGTCGCCGCGCTCGGCCACCAGGGCATGCAGCTCTTCCGGGCTCAGGCGGGTACCGCCGCCCACCACGCCGTTCTCGTCGACCCTCAGCTCCCCCGGGGCGCCGAACGAGACGATCTCGTCGCGCACCTTCACGCTCAGCTTCGGGAAGTCGAGGCTGCGGCCCTCGGCATCGACGCCGGTGCCCTCGCTCCACTTGATGTCGGCGTTCCTGAAGGGCGCATAGGAGCGGAAGGAGCGCGCCCATTTCTTGAGCGCGGGAAGGTCTCCGCCGAGGGTGCCGTTCACGCCGTCGCCCGAGATCAGCAGCCGTCCGCGGAGTCCCAGCGCCTCGCCGAGGTCGCGCTGCCACACCCGGATCGCCTCGGGATCGGCGAGCGGGGTGAACACGTAGAAGAGGACGATCTTGGGGGTTGCCACCTCAAGATCGTACGCCGCGTCACGGAGCATGAGCCGCATCGGATAGGATGGACAAGTTGTTCCCTGGTGACGTGTCCGAGCGGCCGAAGGAGCACGCTTGGAAAGCGTGTGTTGTGCAAGCAACCGCGGGTTCGAATCCCGCCGTCACCGCCAGATGACGAAGAAGGGCCCCGCGGGATGCGGGGCCCTTCTTGTTTTCGAGGCGCGGCGCGGCCGCCGCGACGACGTCCGTGGCGATCAGCCTGACTCTCGCGTCATCCGCCCGACGGGTTCTCGAGGGGCATGCCATCGTCGTCGGTGCTCTCGTCCCGGAGCATCTTCTCGGTCTCCTCCGAAGCTCCGTTCGCCTCCGATTCTCCGTTCTCCGACGTGCCACCCGATGTAGCGCCTGCGTCGTCGTTCGCTCCGGGGCTTCCTGCTGTGTTGCGCGAATCGTTCATGGCCCAGCTCCGATCTCTCGCGAACGATGAACGTTACGGGCGCCGTCGTTCCCGCCACAGGGCATTGACCAGCCCGGGCACCAGCGAGACACTGCCTTCCCCGCTCGCGACCGTTCCGACCCGCAGAACCTCAGCCCGCGAAGGTCACTCCATAGCTCTGCCCGCCCGGCGCGGTCGGGAGGGGCGTCATGCCCAGGCGCTCGTAGAACGCAGCCGCCCCGGTGTTCTTCGGATCCATACCGAGGTGCAGCCCCGTCACGCCGCGACGCGAGAGCTCGCCGAACAGCGTCTCGATGAGGCGGCGGCCGAGGCCCTGGCCCTGCGTCTCGGGCAGCAGGTCGATGTGCAGGTGCGCGGGGTACTCCCGGGCGTTCGGCTCGGCGCCCGGACGGCGTCCGTAGGCGTACGCCAGCATCTTCTCCTCGCGCGTCCGAGGGTCGGCCGGCTTCGGGAAGCGGTCGCCGAACCGCGGCCACCATTCGTCGCGGAACCACTGCTCGAAGGCATCCGTGTCGTCGGTCGCGACGATGTAACCGATCACACGCTCGTCGTCGGCCTCGACCACCCATGCCAGATCCGGGTGCCGCTCGACGTACGGCACCGCGAACAGCAGCCCCCAGAGCTCGTCGTCGGAGAACACCCCGGTGGCGTCCTCCCCCGCATCGGCGGTGCGGACGCAGACGTCGAACAGCGACGCGCGATCGGACGGACGGTACGGGCGGATGCTCGACACGGGGACTCCTCGATGAGTGGTGCTGCGGGGCGCGTCAGCGCGCGGGTGCGTCGGTGAGTGGGGCGTCGTCCAGACTATCTGCGGGCGGTTCCGCCGCGCCCGGGCGCCGTACCCACGGCAGCAGCCAGGCCGCGAGCAGCAGCACGACCCCGGCCCCGAGCAGAGCACCGCCGATCGTGTCGGTCGCCCAGTGCACCGAGAGGAAGGTGCGCGACAGCGCCATCAGCACGATCCACAGAGCGCCGACCACGCGAACCCACACGTTGGGGAACAGCACGGCGAAGACGAGGGCGAGGGTCGCGGCGTTCGCGGTGTGCCCGGAGGGGAACGACCCGTAGTCGCTGAGCACCAGCATGTCCTCCGGCCGCGCGCGCCCGAAGAGGTGCTTGAGCAGTTGCACCGCCCCGGCGCTCGCGAGGAAGGCGGCGGCGGCGAACACGGCGGAGCGCCACCGTCGGGCCAGGACGAACGCGAGGATCACGAGCAGCGGCACCAGGTACACGGCAACCCACCCGCCGCCGACCGTGTCGAGCGCGTGAGCGAAGGCGACCAGTCCCTCCGAGCGGAAGGACACGACCATGTCGTTCCACCAAGCGTCGAACACGAAGGGGTGCGCGACGCCGAGCGTGATCAGCGCGCCGAGCGCGAAGGTCAGCGCGACGCATCCGACGCCCGACCACAGAAGCATCCGCCTGTCCATCGCCCCATTCTGTCGGAGCGAGCCTGGGAATTCGGGCGACCCGCCCGCCGTATCAGGGAGCGAGCAGGCCGACGGTGCGCGGGCGCACGACGAGCCACAGCGCGAGGATGCCGATCACGGCGCACCCGGCCATTACCGCTGCCATGGTCGTCGCCGTGATCCCCGCGTCGTGCGAGACCCAGCCGACGACGGGCGAGATGAGCCCGGCCACGCCGAAGTTCACGGCTCCGAGGATCGACGCCGCGGTGCCGGCCGCCTTGCCGTGCCGGTCGAGCGCCAGCACCTGCACGTTCGGGAACGTGAAGCCGCACGCGGTCATGAAGACGAACAGCGGGATGACGGTGCCCCAGAGCCCGAGTCCGAGCTGGTCGGTCACGATGATCGCGGTGCCCGCGAGAAGCAGCACCGACGTCGAGTACGCGAGCACCCACTGCGGGCCGAAGCGCGCCGCGAGGCGCGAGGCGGTCTGCACCCCGACGACCACGCCGAGCGAGTTCACGGCGAAGAGCAGACCGTACTGCTGCGGGTCGAGACCGTGCGTCTGCTGGAACAGGAACGGCGAGGCCGACAGGTACGAGAAGAGGCCGGAGAAGGTCATGCCGCCGATCACGAGCACGCCGAGGAAGACGCGATCCGAGAGCACCGAGCGGTAGCGCTGCAGCACCGTGGCGCCGCCGCCCTGACGGCGGGCGGCGGGGAGCGTCTCGGGGATGAAGATCAGCGTCGAGATCAGCATCACGACGCCGTACGCCGCGAGCACACCGAAGATTCCACGCCACGGCATGAGCGTGAGCAACCACGAGCCGATCAGCGGAGCGACGACGGGGGCGACGCCCGAGACGAGCGCGAGGCGCGAGAGCATCACCACGAGTCGGCGTCCGCCGAACAGGTCGCGCACGATCGCCATCGCGACCACGCCGCCGGCCGCGGCGCCCATGCCCATGAGCACGCGCGAGGCGCTGAGCAGTTCGAGCGTGGGCGCGAACGCCGCGGCGAGGCTCGCGAGCACGTGCAGCGCCGTCACGATGATGAGCGGGAGCCGCCGGCCGATCTTGTCGCTGAGCGGTCCGACGAGCAGTTGCCCGACCGCGAAGCCGATCATGGTTCCGGTCAGCGTGAGCTGGATCGCCGCGGCGGTCGTCTGGAAGTCCTCCTCCAGCACCGGGAAGGCCGGGAGGTAGAGGTCGATCGTGAACGGCCCGAGTGCCGTGAGCGCTCCGAGGAGGATGATGTACAGCGCGCGCCGCCCGTTCGAGATCGAGTCTCCCGGGTGCAGCATGATCGGCGCGGTGATCGGGTTGGATCCGAGCGTGCGGATCGCTCCCGTCGCCGCGGGGATGCGGATGCTGCCGGTCGCCGTGCGTTCGGGCGCGGCGTGTGCGGGGATCGTCGGGACGGAGTCGGTGCGAGGAGCGTCGGGCACGACGGCCTTTCGGAGCAAGGGCGGAGAGTCGAATCGATTCGACCCAGCCACCCATTCTACGGGCAGCCGCGTGCGGGCCCGCGCAGCGCTCAGGCGCGGATGCGGGCCAGCCCCTGCTCGAGGTCGGCGATCAGGTCGCGCACGTCCTCGATGCCCACCGACAGGCGAACGACGTTCTCGGGAACCGCGAGAGCGGTGCCGCGCACGGAGGCGTGCGTCATGTCCGGCGGGTAGCCGATCAGCGACTCGACGCCGCCGAGCGACTCCGCGAGCTGGAAGATCTCCGTCGACTCGGCGAACGCCTTCGCGGCCGCGGGGCCGGCGGTGAGGGCGAGCGAGAGCATCCCGCCGAAGCCGCTCATCTGGCGGGCCGCGATGTCGTGACCCGGGTGCGAGGCGAGACCCGGGTAGAAGACGCGCTCGAACTCGGGGCGACTCTCGGCCCACTCCGCGATCGCCTGGGCGTTCTCGGAGTGCTGGCGCACCCGCACCGCGAGCGTCTTGATGCCCCGGGTCGTGAGCCAGGCGTCGAGCGGAGCCGACACGGCTCCCACCGCGAACTGCTGGAACTTGATCGCCTCGTAGTGTGTGTCGTCGCCGAACGCGACCGCACCGCCCAGCACGTCGGAGTGCCCGCCGAGGTACTTGGTGGTCGAGTGCACGACGAGGTCGGCACCGAGCGCGAGCGGCTGCTGCAGCGCCGGCGAGGCGAACGTGTTGTCGACCACGACGACGGCGCCGGCCGCGTGCGCGACCTCCGCGACGACCGCGATGTCGACGATCTTGAGCAGCGGGTTGCTGGGCGTCTCGAGCCAGACGATCTTGGTCTCGGGGCGGATCGCCGCGCGCACCTCGTCGAGGTCGCCGAGCTCGACCGTGGTCGTCTCGATGCCCCACGGCGCGAGCACGCGGGTGAGCAGGCGGTACGTGCCTCCGTAGACGTCGTTGCCGAGCACGACGTGATCGCCCGGCTTCAGGATGCCGCGCAGCAGAGCGTCTTCGGCGGCGAGCCCCGAGGCGAACGACAGCGCCGAGACGCCGCCCTCGAGGGCCGCGAGCTGGGTCTCGAGCGACGACCGGGTGGGATTGCCCGCGCGGTTGTACTCGTAGCCCTCGCGGAAGCCGCCGATGCCGTCCTGCACGTGCGTGGAGGCCTGGTAGATCGGCGGGATGATCGCACCGGTGCGGGGATCGGGTTCCTGACCTGCGTGGATGGCTCGGGTGGCGAAGGAGTGCTCGGACATGTCCCTCAGCCTACGTGCGGGCTCCGGAGCGGCGCCGGTCCTGTTACGTCGCGCGTCAGGTCGTCGCGCGTCACTTCGAGAGGTAAGCGAGCAGATCCTGACGGGTGAGCACGGTGTGCGGCTTGCCGCCCTCGGTGACCAGCAGCGCATCGGCGTCGGCGAGCGCCGCGCGTGCCTGCGCGACGGATGCGTGGATGCCGATGAGCGGCAGCCGCTCCCCCACGTGATCGCCGACGGCGTCGGCAGGGTTCGCGTCGCCGCGGAACAGCAGATCGAGCAGCCCCTTCTCGTCGACCGTGCCCACGACCTCGCCCATCATGACGGGCGGCTCGGCGCTGAGCACCACGAGCTGCGAGACGTCGTACTCGGTCATCATGCCGATCGCCTCGAGCACCGTGTCGGTCGGGTGCGCGTGCACGAGATCCGGGATCGCCTCGCCCTGGCGCGCGGCACGGGCGGCGATCACGTCGGCGACGGTCTCGCCCTCCTCCACCTCGCTGAACCCGTAGGAGCGCATCCAGCCGTCGTTGAAGATCTTGCCGAGGTAGCCGCGGCCGCCGTCGGGCAGGAGCACGACCATCACGGCATCCGCGGGCAGATCCTTCGCGATGCGCAGCGCTCCGACGACGGCCATGCCGCTCGATCCGCCGACGAGGATGCCCTCCTCGCGCGCGAGGCGCCGGGTCATCGCGAACGACTCCGCATCGCCGACCGCGATGATCTCGTGGGGCACCGCCGGATCGTACGATCCGGGCCAGATGTCCTCGCCGACACCCTCGACGAGATACGGCCGCCCGGTGCCGCCGCTGTAGACACTCCCCTCGGGGTCGATGCCGATGATGCGCACGCGGTCGTCCGACACCTCGCGCAGATAGCGCCCCGTGCCGCTGATCGTGCCGCCCGTACCCACGCCGGCGACGAAGTGCGTGACCGTGCCGTCGGTGTCGCGCCAGATCTCGGGCCCGGTGGTCTCGTAGTGGCTGCGGGGACCGTTGGGGTTCTCGTACTGGTTGGGCTTGAAGGCCCCGGGGATCTCGCGCGCCAGGCGGTCGCTCACGCTGTAGTACGACTCGGGACTGTCGGCCGGCACCGACGTCGGGGTCACGACGACCTCGGCGCCATAGGCTCGCAGCACGTCGATCTTGTCGTCGCCCACCTTGTCGGGCACGACGAAGACGCACGAGTACCCGCGCTGCTGGGCGACGAGCGCGAGGCCGACGCCGGTGTTGCCGCTCGTGGGCTCGACGATCGTGCCGCCGGGCTTCAGATCACCGGACGCCTCCGCCGCATCGATGATGCGCGAGGCGATGCGGTCCTTCGACGAGCCGCCGGGGTTGAAGTACTCGAGCTTTACGAGAACCGTGCAGGCGACGCCCTCGGTCACGTGACGGAGCTTCACGAGGGGCGTGTCGCCGACGAGGTCGACGATCGAATCTGCGTACTTCATGTGTTCAGCGTAGAACGACGGATGCCGTGGCGCTCGAGTGTTGCGCCACGGCATCCGTCGTTCGTCTCGCTCCGCTCGCTCAGGAAACGGAGCGGATCCGGTCAGCCCTTCGTCGCGCCCGCCAGCAGGCCGCGCACGAAGAAGCGCTGCAGGGCGAAGAACACGATCAACGGGATGATGATCGAGATGAAGGTTCCCGCCGACTGCAGGAACCACTTGTTGCCCCACGTGCCCGACAACGAGTTGAGGGCCTGGGTGATCGGCAGTGCGCCCGGCGAGGCGAAGATCGTCGCGACGAGCAGGTCGTTCCACACCCACAGGAACTGGAAGATGCCGAACGACGCGATCGCGGGAGCGGCCAGCGGCAGGATGATCCGGAAGAACACCTGACCGTGACCGGCGCCATCGACACGGGCCGCCTCGATGATCTCGCCGGGGATCTCCGAGATGAAGTTGTGCAGCATGAACGTCGCGAGCGGCAGCGCGAAGATCGCGTGCGCGATCCAGACGCGGGCGAAGCTGTACTGCACCTCGTTCAGACCGAAGCCCGGGAAGATCGGCACGTCGTTGATCGACAGGCCGTCCGAGAACAGGCTGAGCAGCGGCACGAGGGCCATCTGCAGCGGCACGATCTGCAGCGCGAACACGAACACGAACAGCATGTTGCGACCCTTGAAGTCGATCCATGCGAACGCGTATGCGGCGAGCGCCGCCATCACGATCGGGAACACCGTCGCGGGGATCGTGATCGCGAGCGAGTTCACGAACGCCGAGGCGAGGGTGGTCGACGTGCCGCCCGAGTTCCACGCCTGAACGTAGTTGTCGAGCGTGAACTCCGGGTTGGTGAAGACGGTCCACCATCCGCTGTTCTGCGTGTCGGCGCCGGGCCGGAACGACGTGACGAAGAGGCCGAAGGTCGGAATCGTCCAGAAGATGGCGATGATCGCGGCCGCGATCGTCGCGCCCTTCGACGTCAGCTTCTTGTGCGCGATCGCTTCGTTCTTGCGCGTGTCGCGGGCGACCTGCCGCTTGGTGCGGTTGTCCTTCGTGATGACTGCTTGCGTGGCGCTCATCAGCGGATCTCCCTCTGCTTGGCCATCGATCGGGCGTTGTAGACGATCAGCGGCAGCACGAACAGGAACAGCACGACGGCCAGCGCCGAGGAGTGCCCGTAGCTCTGGAACCTCTGCTGCTGGTTGACCATCTCGAAACCGAGCACGCTGGTCTCGTCGCGCCCGCCGGTCATGACGGCGACGATGTCGTACACCTTCAGCGAGGCGATCGTGATCGTGGTGAGCACCACGATCAGCGACGAGCGGATGCCGGGCACGGTGACGTTGCGGAACCGCTGCCACGCGTTGGTGCCGTCGAGCTCGGCGGCCTCCATCTGCTCGATCGGCACGGCCTTGATCGCGGCGGAGAGGATCACCATCGCGAAGCCCGTCTGCGTCCAGATGAAGACGATGAGGAGCATGAGGGTGTTCAGGATCGGCTTGATGGCGAGCCACTGCACGGGATCGCCACCGAACGCGGTGACGATCGCGTTGAGCAGACCGATCTGGTCGCCCTGGCGCGCGTCGTACATGAACTTCCAGATGATGCCGGCGCCGACGAACGAGATCGCGACGGGCATGAAGACGAGCACCTTGAGGAACTTCTCACCGCGCGCCCGGTCGATGAAGACGGCGTAGGCGAGTCCGATCACGACCGAGATCACCGGGGCGAGCAGCGCCCAGAGGATCGTGTTGATGACCGACGACGTGCCGACCGGGTTCGTGAACACCCAGACGTAGTTCTCGAAGCCGACGAAGTTCGCGCCGGTCTTGTCGAAGAACGACTTGAAGATCGTCGAGATCGCCGGGTAGATGAGACCGAGGATCAGCATGATCGACGCCGGTGCCATGAACAGCACGAGCTGGAAGAGGTACCCGGCGCCCTGTCGGGCGCGGAAGTCGGCGAAGAAGAGCAGCGCTCCCACGAGGAGTGCGATCGCGACCACGTAGAGCACGGCGTTCTGGTACGGGCGCAGCAGCATGAACGCGAGCACCGGGATCACCAGGCAGGCGACCAGCCGCATGATGAAGTAGCCGCGGCCGGGGCGCGGGGCGAACTCGATGAGCACGAGGATGATCCCCACCACCACGCCGAAGACGACGAGGATCACGGGGATCTGCACGAGCGGGTGCATGCCGCCCAGTGCCAGGAAGAAGCTGTTGAGCGAGAACCCGATGGTGGTGCGGGCCGACTCTTCGGTCGAGGTGGTGAAGACGAGCAGGAGCGCGAGGGCGACGAGTACGACGAAGCCGATCGCGAGGACGGCGCGCGTGACCGCGCGGCCCTTCGGATCGGTTCCGTGCCTCGTCACCGGGAGTTCGTCGGCTTCGACGGACTTCTCGACGGTCGCTTGCGACATGGGAGTCCCCTTCTGAGTACTGCCGCGTACTCGGGCGAATGGATGGGAGGAGCGGGGCCGGGCTCTGGAGCCCGACCCCGCTCAGCTCACGCTGATCGTACCGAGACGATCAGTTCTCGTAACCGGCCTGGATGTCGGAGAGCACCGTGTCGGTGTCCTTGCCGTCGATCCAGTCGACCATTCCCTTCCAGAACGAGCCCGAGCCGACCGTGGCCGGCATCAGGTCGGAGGCGTCGAAACGGAACGTCGTCGACTCGTCCTGCATGATCTCCATCGCGTCGGTGAGGAACGGGCTCGAGGCGAGGCTCGGGTCGGCGTTCTTGTTGGCGGAGATGACGCCGCCGAGCTTCACGCGGGCATCGGCGAACTCCGGCGAGGCCATGAACTCGAGCACCTGCTGGGTCGCGTCGTCGTCGGAGAAGGCTGCGACGAACTCGCCGCCACCCTCGACCTGCAGCTCGCCGGCCTTCTCGCCCGGCATGATGAACGCGTAGACGTCGCCGTCCTCGGCCACCACCGGCGTCTCACCCGCGGCGGTCTGCGCCTCGAGGAAGTTCGCGGAGAGGAACGATGCCTGGTGGGTCAGGGCGCACTTGCCCTGCGCCAGAGTGGCCGCCACGTCGCCGAAGGCGGTCGAGTTGATGCTCTTCACGTCGCCGTAGCCCGCGTTGACGTACTCCGGGTTGAGCAGGATCTCGCCGACGGCGTCGAACGCCTCCTTGATCTCGGGGTCGGTGAACTTGACGTCACCGGCCACCCAGTCGTCGTAGACCTCGGGACCGGACTGGCGCAGCACCAGATCCTCGATCCAGTCGGTGCCCGGCCAGCCGGACGCCGCCTCGGACGAGAAGCCGGCGCACCAGGCGGGGCCGCCCGTCTTGTCGACGATCGTCTGGGTGAGCGTCAGCATCTCGTCCCACGTCTGCGGAACTTCGACGCCCCACTCCGCGAACTGCTTGGGCGAGTACCAGACGTAGCCCTTGAGATTCGCGAGCATCGGCGCCGCATAGAAGGTGTCGTCGAACGTGCCGTACTTCTTCCAGTCCTCGGACCAGTTCTCGTCGACGGCGGCCTCGACGGCCTCGGGGGCCGGCATGACCTTGCCGGTCTCGACGAGGGTCTTGAGCAGACCCGGCTGGGGGACGATCGCGATGTCGGGGGCGTCGCCACCGGTGACCTTGGTCACGATGTTGCCCTCGAAGCCCTTGTCGCCGGTGTACTCGACGGTGATGCCGGTGTCTTCGGTGAACTGCTCGAAGGACTTGTTCAGGTCGTCAGCCTCGACGCCCGTGATGCCTCCGGAGATGCGGACGGTGGACTTCGCATCTCCACCGCCGTCGCCGCTGCCGCCCTCGGCGCAGCCGGCCAGGACCAGGGTCGCTGCTCCGACGAGAGCGATCGGGGCAAGAAGGCGGTATCGCTGTGACAAAGCCATTTACTTCTCCTCTTCAGGTGGATCATCCGTCCGCCCAAGGGAGCAATCGCCGCAACCATTGGGGAACCGATTCCAGGTAAACCTACAGACCTTTCCTCCCGCGGCACAACTGGGGAAGATCACAACATTGCATCCATTCGCAACATATCGGGATGTGGAATGGGAGCGCTCTCATCGTTTTCGTATGGAACCGGTTCCTTTTTCGCCGCTCCACCGGTTACGCTGACTTCGGCGCGTCCCCCCGCGCGCCGGCGTCGACGCACCGGAGAGACCCTCGATGCCGAGATTGGTCGAGGAGGACCGATGAGCAAGATCGCCGACGTCGCAGCCCGCGCCGGCGTCTCGAAGGCGACCGCGAGCAGAGCTCTCAGCGGACGCGGGTACGTCTCGGACGAGACGCGTCAGCGCGTGGAGCAGGCCGCTGCAGAACTGTCGTACGTCGCCCACTCGTCTGCCACCAGCCTCGCCACCGGTCGTACACAGACCGTCGGCGTGGTCATGCCCCCGGTCGACCGCTGGTTCTTCGCCGAACTCCTCGCCGGCATCCAGGAGGCGCTATTCGCCCTCGACTACGACCTGGCGCTCTACGGCGTGCCCGAAGGCTCCGAGACACGCGAGCGGCTCTTCTCGAGCGTCCTCCCCCGCCGCCGCTTCGACGGCATCATCGCCGTCGGCATCCAGCCCAGCGCCCACGAACTCGAGCGGTTGCAGCAGACCGGGCGCCCGCTCGTCGGCGTCGGGCCGTACAACGAGGGATCGAGCGCCGTCTCGATCGACGACGTCGCCGCCGCGCGCATCGCCACCGAGCATCTGATCGAGCTGGGCCACACCGCGATCGCCTTCGTCGGCGGGACGACGGATGCCACGGCGCTCAGCTACGGCGACGAGAAGCGCATCGACGGCTACCTCGCCGCCCTCGGCACCGCCGGGATCGCCGACGAGGCCCGAGTGGCGGGATCGGGGCCCACTCTCTCGGAGGGATATGCCGCAGCCGTCGGCCTCCTCGGCGATCGCCGCCATCGCCCGACGGCGATCGTGGCCGTCTGCGACGAGGCCGCGATCGGCACGATCATCGCCGCTCGACGCCTCGGCATCGCCGTGCCGACGGAGCTCAGCGTCGTCGGCATCGACGACCACGAGCACGCCGAGCTCTTCGCCCTGACGACCATCCGCCAGTCGCCGCGCGACCAGGGCCGCGACGCCGTCCGTCTCCTCACGCGGAGGATGGACGACCCGGATGCCGCCGTCGAGCAGATCGCCGCGGCATCCGCCCTCGTGGTGCGCGGCTCGACCGCCGCACCGCGCTGATCGCGCCGGCGCGGGGCCCGGTGCCGGTCGACGCACGAGCCGGTTAACGCACGAATGCCCCGGCCGGAGCCGGGGCATTCGTGAAGCGTTCAGACGCGATTACTTGAGGGTAACCGTGGCGCCTGCCTCTTCGAGAGCAGCCTTCGCCTTGTCGGCGGTCTCCTTGTTCGCGCCCTCGAGCACGGCCTTGGGAGCACCGTCGACGACGGCCTTGGCCTCGCCGAGGCCCAGCGAGGTGAGCTCGCGGACCGTCTTGATGACCTGGATCTTCTTGTCGCCGGCCGACTCGAGGATGACGTCGAAGGAGTCCTTCTCTTCCTCAGCCTCAGCAGCGCCTGCGCCACCCGCAGCGCCGGCAACGGCGACGGGTGCAGCAGCGGTGACCTCGAACTTCTCCTCGAACGCCTTCACGAACTCGTTGAGCTCGATGAGGGTGAGGCCGGCGAACTGCTCGAGCAGCTCCTCGGTGGAAAGCTTCGCCATGATGTATCTCCTAGATAGATGGGGTTTGTAGACGAGATCGCCGGACGCTCACGCGGCCTCTGCGGTCTCCAGCTTTTCGCGAAGCGCGTCGATGGTGGCGGCAGCCTTGCCCATCGTCGCCTTCATCATGCCCGCAGCCTTCGCCAGCAGAACCTCACGGCTCTCGAGCGAGGCGTACTTGTTGACCTCGTCGGCGGTGAGGGCTTCGCCCTCGAAGATGCCGGCCTTGATCACGAGAAGCGGGTTGGCCTTGGCGAAGTCACGCAGAGCCTTGGCGGTGGCGACGAAGTCACCGTGCACAAACGCGACGGCCGACGGACCCTTGAGGTCGTCGTCCAGCGCGGTGATGCCGGCCTTGTTGGCCGCAAGCTTGGTCAGCGTGTTCTTCACCACGGCGTACTCAGCGTCCTGACGGATGCTGTTGCGCAGCTCCTTGAGCTGGGCAACCGTCAGACCGCGGTACTCGGTCAGCAGGACGGCGGACGAGTTCTCGAATGACTTCGTGAGCTCGGCGACCGATGCATCCTTCTGCGCCATGGTCACTCCTTGGTGTGTACGAGGCGCCGCACGGTGGTGGGGCGCCGACCTGGACCGCCCGCAGCAACAAGAAGAGCTCCGGCGCAAGCGCACGGAGCTCTGAGAAGATCGTGACACCTGCGCGGGCCCCTGCGATGCAGAGCTTCGATCGACACGTACTCGCGCACACGACGATGACCAGCGGTCTTCGGTTGGTTCAACTGTACCCCACCGCATCCGCTCCCCCCAAATCGCGGCGTGCCCTCGAGTGCACCTCGCTCCGAGGACTGCCGAGACCCCCGCTTCTCACCGACGCCCCCGCTCAGAAGCGCGCGCACGAGGGGGCGTTGACGGAAGACGGGGGCGTCGGCACGGCGAGGCGCAGAACTCGTGACTAGCCGGGCGGATGGACCCCGAAGGCCGAGAGACGCGCACCGAGCGTGCCTGAGCTGCGGATGTGCTCACTCCCCCATCTGATCAGGCGCCACCCCGTCACTCCCCGGATGTCGTCTTCGCGCCGTTTCTCCTCCAGAAGGACTCCGTGCGTAGAACTGCCCCGGAGGAGCTCGGGATCCAGATATTTGCCTTCGCCGTCGAACTCGCCGAACACGCGAGCCCCTCGGAACGCGAAGTCCAGCCAGTACCGGTTACCTCTCGAACCGATGACGGATTCTTGAAGACCGGGCGTGCGAAAGCCGAGCCGCGCGAGATGGAGCCGACTGACGCTTTCCCCTGGCAGTTGCGCGCGACCGTCGGCGAAGGCGATCACGCGGCGCGCCACTCGCACCCCCCGCGCACGGCTCTCGTCGAGACGGGATCCGAGCCGCTCACGCCAGTCGGCCGCCGCCTCGGCATCCTGCTCGTGTTCCCTGACCGCAGCGCGACGGAGCGCGGCATCCGCCAGAGATACCGCCGCTCCCACCGGCAACGTGCGTGCGGCGTCGATGACCGTGCGATCCATCGACGTGCAACGGATGCCGTCGATCGTGACGATGTCCTGCAGGTCGATCTCGCTCTGAGGGTGCCACAGGATCCCCGCACGCGTGCGTCCGTGACGAGTGCCGTCGAGGAGCGCGTGCACGAGGGAGGGTGTGTGCCGATAGAGCGGTAGACCCCAGAGCACCGCTGCGGATTCACCGGAGAAGACCGGTCCCTCCCCCTCGGCATTGAGATGCGCGGCGAGGACATCCAGAAGATGCTGTCCCTCACTCCACAGACCTCGCCACGCCGCACCCTCGACGTACCACCCGCGACGAACCCGGATGAGGTCTCCCCCGGCCACGCGCGTGCCGATCTGACGATCGGTCCACCGCCGGGACAGCAGCTGATCGCGGGAAGCGAGCAGTGATCGTGCCGTGGAGAGGTCGAGCGTTCGGAGCATCCGTCGATCCTGCTTCTTTCTCCGGCATCCGGCGCGGCCGGATCGCCCGCATACCGCTTCGCGTCGACAACTCGCCGAACCCCCTGCATGTGCAGACCAAGTCCTCGCGCTCACGGCGCCCCCAGGTGTCGCCCACGCCCCCTGTTGCGCGCGCACATAACCGGGGGCGGCGAGGAGAACGGCGTGCGGGGCGGGGCGACGAAGGAGAGCGGAACGAGGGTGTCCCGCGGGGCAGGGCCGGGGACGAGCGGCGTGTACGGGCGGAGAGGTCGGAGGGCAGGGTTAGGCTCGATGGGTGACCCCCGAACTCGCCGCACGCATCGTCGCGGACTCCCGCGACCGCGTCGCCTGGCTGCGGGCCCGATCACGAGGCATCACCGCCACGGACGTCGCCGGGCTCACCTCCGAGAGGTCGATCGCGCGCGCGGCGGAGTCCAAGCTCGGCGGCGGGCCCCGCTTCGGCGGCAACGCCTACACCGACCACGGCCGACGCCGCGAGCCCGAGATCGCCGCCTGGGTCGCGGCGACCCATGGCATCCTGCCGTCGTCGGCCCTGTTCCGCGCCGAGGTCGAGCACCGGCATCTCGCGACCCCCGACGGCATCGCGGTCGACGCCGACGGCCGCGTCAAGCTCGCTGAGATCAAGACGACGAACAAGGCGTTCCGCGGCATCCCGCGCACTTACCTCCGCCAGGTGTGGTGGCAGCAGCACGTGCTGGGCGCCGAGCGCACGCTCTTCGTCTGGGAGGAGCACGTCGACTTCGCCCCCATCCACGACGAGCCGCGCTGCGTGTGGATCGACCGCGACGACCGTGAGATCGCGAAGCTCGTGGGCCTCGCGACCGACCTCATCGACGAGCTCTACCGCCGCACGACCGGGCAGCAGGTTCCGATCCGCACGACGGATGCCGCGGCCAGCCGCCGCGAACAGCTGCGCGAGCGCGATGCGTTCCGCGCGCTCGCCCTCGCCGACTGACGCCTCAGCTACGGCACTCTGCAGCTCAGGTGCACGTGTTGTTGCCGCCGAGTCCGAGCAGTCCGCCGACCGACAGCGTGCGAGTCGCGGCCGCCGACGTCCAGGTCGTTCCGGACAGCAGTGCCTGCACGCGGATGGTGTTGGACGCCCCCAGCAGCCCTCCGGTCAGGAGCGTCCCCAGCAGGCTCGACGAGATCGTCGAGGTGTATGTGTACGGGCCGGTGCCGCTCTGCGTCACGTTGGAGTTCGGCACCACCACATCGTTGATGGTGAACCGTTGCTGCGCGAGAAGGTACGGCGACGTCCAGGTGATGGTGAAACCGGTGAAGGTTCCCAGCACGCTCGAGACGGTGCAGCCCGTGATCGCGGGCACGGGTACGGTGAACGCGGTGAACGTGCCGGAGGCGACGAACTCGGTGTCGGTGAACCGCGCCTCGGTGGGCTGCACCGTCGCGACCGTTCCGCCGACGGCGAGCATCGACAGGCCCAGGACGCCGGCGAGCATCCGCCGCCGCCCCGCACCCCGCGCCCTGCTCCGCTCCTGCCCGCTCATGCGTCACCCTCCGGGTTCTGCGCGCTGCGGCTGTCCCGCCGGCGCAGTACCGCGAGCCCGATGCCGGCCACGGCAAGCCCCGCGCCCGCTCCGATCAGCCACGGCGCGACCGCCCCGCCGGTTGCCGGGAGAGGACTGCCGCCCGGGCCGGTGACGACCGTCTCGCCCACGCCCTGCGCGTGCACGCGCACATCGGTGATGCCGTTGTCGTCGTCGGCGTCGAGAGTGATCCACAGTCGCAGGTGCGCGACGTCCGTCGAGGCGAACGCGGCGAGCGCGACCTCGGAACCGTCGCGCGGGATGCTCCACTCCGACGCGAGCTCTTCGGCGCCGCCCGGGCATCCGCTCTCCCGCCACTCCTGCATGCAGAGAGCCGCGTCGACCAGCAGGGGCGCATCTCCGGCGGCGCTCACGGCGATCGCGACGGTACCGGGATCGGGCGGGCTCGCGCTCACCTCGACGTCCCACTGGACGGGCTGACCCGGCAGCAGCCGCGACGCCTGCGACCAATCGGCGACCGAGACGAGGCGCAGCACGCGACCCTGGATCACCTCGGTCGTCGGAGCGGCCCACGCGGGGGCGGGGGCGAGGATGCCGGTGGCGACGAGCACCGGCAGGAGGATCGCGAGTCGACGCCTCATGTGAGTCCCTCCTCCGTGCGGGTCGCGGCCGATCCCGACCGCGGCCAGAACGCCCAGATCACGAGCACCGTGGCCCCCGCCGT
This sequence comes from Microbacterium sp. NPDC090003, assembly GCF_044748385.1. Classification (NCBI taxonomy): domain Bacteria; kingdom Bacillati; phylum Actinomycetota; class Actinomycetes; order Micrococcales; family Microbacteriaceae; genus Microbacterium; species Microbacterium sp. NPDC090003. Next base: position 164,165 of record NZ_JBIVFW010000002.1, on the reverse strand, counting down.
CAGCGTCCCGAGCACCCACGGGTCACCCATCCCGACGATCGCACTGGCGATGCCCGGGATCGAGAAGAGCACGGTCCGCACCGAGGTCACGGTGTAGGGGAAGGGGTCATCGTCGGCGTTCGCGTCGCCGCGCATCGTGATGATGCGCTCATCCTCGGTCGCGCCGGGTCCGATCGAGGTGATGCGGTGCGTGACGGGCAGCTCGTCGTCCCGGTCGACCGTGACGACGTCTCCGACCTGCATCCGAGAGGCATCCACCCGCTGCACGACCGCCACGGATCCGGCGGGGATCGTCGGAGACATCGATCCGGTGCGGAACATGATGAGCGTGATGTTCGCGCTCACGGCGAGGATCACGAGCACGATGCAGACGGCCCCGGCAGCAGCGGCGATCCACAGGCCGAGGTCGCCGAGCGTGCGTCCGATCCCGCCGCGACGGCGTACCGCGGCGGGGGCCGCAGCCATCGCGGGCGCACCCGACGCGACGGCCCGCTCGCGCAGGCCGCGCCTCGTGGTCTGCGTGCCCATCACCCCTCCTCGCGTGATCGACCGCTGCGAGCGGTCAGGTGGATGTTCCCTGGATCTGCCAGGTCTGCGTCATGTTGAGCCCCTGTGCGGCATTGACCGCGGTCGTCGGGAGCGTCACGGCGACGCAGTAGTTCAGCTGGTTGCCACCGTTCGCGGTCACCGCCTGCGGCACGGTGCCGGTCGCTGCGCCGTTCGTCGTGAGCGCCGAGCCATCGGCGACCACGACGGACGCGGCAGCGGATGCCGCGGCATACGTCGCGGCCGTGCACGACTGGCTCGGGGTCGCCGCGGTCGGCACCAATCGCACCCCGTAGGTGAGGTACGCCGCGAGACCGGTACCCCCGGGGGTGCCGGCGGTCAACTGCAGCGTGCCCGCACCGGAAGGGTTGGCCGTCTTGACGCTGAACAGCGCATACGTCGTCGTGCCCGGCACCATGGCCGTGGGCGCGACCGCGAAGCTCAGCGTCGCCGCAGCGCCTGCGGTGGCGTGGCTGGAGAACGTGGCCCCGTCGGTCGCGCCGACGATGTCGAATCGTCCGGCGGTGAACGTCGCGGTCGCGTACTCGGAGTCGTTCCAGGCGGCGAGGGTCATGGCCGCGCCCACGCCGAAGACGAGTCCGCCCGCGAGGACGGCCCGTATCCGGCGGGAGCGCAGTCGCTTCGCCTCCCGCATCGCTCTGCGGGTCCGCATGACCTGATCAGCTCGTCGACGTCGCCGTGAACTTCCAGGTGGTCGTGGTCGCGACGCCCTGCTTCAGCGCCGACCCGGCGGTCACCTTGAAGCACAGCTGTACGGCGGTTCCGGCCGTCGCGGCATCCGCTCCCTGGGTGAGCGTCATCGCGGTCACGCCGGTCTGCGCGTCCATCGTCGCCCCGGTCGCCACGGGGGTGCCGGTGGCGGATGCCGCGTTGCAGGTGGCGCCGGGTGCGAGTTGGTACACCTGGTACGACAGATTGCCGGAGTTCGTCGTGGCGGCGGCACCGGTGGTCGTGCCGGCGGCCGAGAGGCTCGCGCCCGTCGTGGTGCCGGGGGCGAGCCGCACCCAGAAGCCTGCGTAGACGGAGTCTCCCGGAGCCATGTTGCCGACGACCCCGGTGGGGAGCGTGAAAGCGAGCGTGGCCGCCGTCCCCCCGGTGTCGACGTTGTGGTCGCTGTAGCTGGCGCTCACGTCACCCGCGGTCGAGCCCTGCAGATTGAACGAGCCGGCGGTGAACGTGCCGGTCGCGAACTCGGAGTCGTTCCAGGCCGCGAGCGTCACCGCCACTCCGACGCCGAGCACGAGCCCGCCCGCCAGCACTGCCAGAGTCTTGCGTTTCCGATCCTTCGTAACCATGTGCGATTCCCCCTCAGGAATTCTTATCGGTCGCTCCGGTACGTCGTATGGCCACCCCTCAGAGGCCACGCACCATTGCGTTCCGGCCATCCTTCCCGAGACTGCACGGTCGTTCAAGAGGCCTTTCGCCCCCGGTGCTGATCGTTGCGGTTTCGCGACACCGCGTGCGCATCGATAGTTGACGAAAATCAACGACCACTCTATAGTTGACGAAGTTCAACCATCTCTCTGCGCGCCAGAGCTGTCGCGGCATCCACTCTCCGACTGCGAAAGGTCCTGCATGTCCCTGGACTCCGCTCCCGCCAAGATGACGCACCGCCAGGTGCTCGAGGCCCTCACCGGCCTCCTGCTCGGCATGTTCGTCTCGATGATCGCCACCACGGTCGTCTCGACGTCGATGCCCGTCATCGTCCATGACCTCGGCGGCGACCAGGCCGCCTACACCTGGGTGATCACCGCGACCCTGCTGACCACCGCGATCTCGACCCCGATCTGGGGAAAGCTCGCCGACCTGTTCAACCGAAAGCTGCTGATCCAGATCGCGATCATCATCTTCGTCGGCGCGACAGCCGCGGCCGGTTTCGCGCAGGACACGAACACCCTCATCGCCTTCCGCGCGATCCAGGGCCTCGGCGGTGGCGGCCTCGCCGCCCTCAGCCAGGTCATCATGGCCGACATCATCAGCCCGCGCGAGCGCGGGCGGTACATGGGCCTCTTCGGTGCCGTCATGGCCGTCGCGACGGTCGGAGGCCCGTTGCTGGGCGGATGGATCACGGATGCCGCGAACTGGCGCTGGAACTTCTTCGTCTCCCTGCCGTTCGCCGTCGCCGCGCTGATCATCCTGCAGCGCACGCTGAAGATCTCGACCGAGCGCACCCGCAAGGCATCGATCGACTACGTCGGCATCGTGCTGCTCTCGGCCGCCGTGTCGCTGATCCTCATCTGGATCACGAACGCCGGGTCGACCTTCGACTGGTGGAGCACCGAGACGGCACTCATGGTGGGCGGTGCCGTCGTCACCGCGATCGCCTTCGTCATCGTCGAGCTGAAGGTGCGCGAACCGTTGATCCCGCTCACGCTGTTCCGCGGACGCACGTTCACGCTCTCGGTCATCGCCTCCATCTCGATCGGCGTCGCGATGTTCGGCACCTCGGTCTACCTGGCGCAGTACATGCAGCTCTCGCGCGGTGCGACGCCGACCGAGGCCGGACTCATGACCCTCCCGATGATGGCGGGCCTGCTGATCTCGTCGATGGTGATCGGTCAGCTCGTCACGCGCTTCGGCAAGTGGAAGGGCTATCTGGTGCTCGGCGCCGTGCTGCTGATCGCCGGATCCGTGACGCTGTCGACGCTCCACTACGACACGCCGTTCGCGCTCGTCTCGCTCTACATGTTCCTCATGGGTGCCGGGGTCGGCATGACCATGCAGAACCTCGTGCTGATCGTGCAGAACGTCGCGAAGCCGAGCGAGATGGGTGTCGCGAGCTCGGGCGTCACGTTCTTCCGCAGCCTCGGCGGCACCGTCGGCGTCTCGGTGATGGGCGCGGTGCTCGCGAACTCGCTCACCGGGTTGTTCGCCGACGGCAAGGAGCGCCTGGGCGCCGCGATCGCGCAGCTCGGCGAGAAGGGCGCCGATGTCGCGGCGCAGCTCACCAGCGGAACGCTGCCAGAGGTGCGGCTGCTCCCCGAGCCCGTGCGCTCGATCATCGAGGACTTCTACGCCCAGGCGATCTCGCACGCCTTCGTCATCGGCATCCCGCTCGCGATCATCAGCCTCGTCGCGATCCTGTTCCTCCCGAACCGGCCGCTGACGACGATGACCACGAGCGAGCGGGCATCGGCGGATGCTGCGGCCGACAGCGCCGGCGAGACGGCGATCGCCGATTCCGTCGCCCTCTCGGGAGCCGCGACCACCGGCACCGTGACCGTCGTCGACGGCCGCGGCTCGACGCGAACGGCATCCGATGACCACCGGTGATCACCCCCTCGACGCATCGGAGGCGCGGACCGCTGCGGTCCGCGCCCTCGAGGCGGAGTTCAGCGATCTGATCACGCACTTCCGTCGTCTCATCCTGGAGAACGCGAACCGGGTGAGTCCCGGCATGCTCCCCGGGGCATACAAGGCGTTCACGACGATCGCTCGCTGCGAGCAGGCGACCGTGTCGATGCTCGCCGAGCGGATGCTCATGGACAAGGGGCAGGCCAGCCGCACCGTGCGCGAGCTCGAAGAGCTGGACCTCGTCGAGCGCACGGGCGATCCGAACGATCGCCGCTCGTCGATCCTGCGCCTCACGCCCCACGGGCACGAGCGCCTCGCGCTCGCCCGCAAACCCCAGGAGGGCATGCTCATGGAGTCGCTCGCGGACTGGGACATCGACGACATCGAGAGCCTCAGCCGCCTCCTGCACGCCCTCGCCTCCGGCGGGACGCCCGGCACGCCGACACCGGCTCAGAGCTGAAGCACCGACCGGGCCTCGGCGGCGATCTCGGCGGCGATGGTGTCGAGCAGCGCGGAGCGCAGGTTCCACTGCTGCCAGTAGAGCTGCACGCGCAGGGCCGGCGCGCCGAGGTGCACCAGCCCGTCCGCCTCCTGCACGGCCGGGACCATCCCCCATCCGAGGCCCAGCTCGACGGCGCGCGCGTAGTCGTGGGATGCCGGAACGTAATGCCGCGGGATCCCCTCGGGCGAGACGCCCTGCGTGCGCAGCCATTCGTGCTGCAGCGTGTCGCGGCGGTCGAAGTCGACGAAGGGCGCGGTGGCGAGAGCATCCGCCGTCACCCCACCCGGGAACCATCGCTGCGCGTACCCGGGGGCGGCGGCCGCCCGGTACTCGAGAACCCCGAGCGGCGAGACCGAGCACCCGGCCACCGGCGCGCTCTCGCTGGTGACCGCGGCCATCACGTCGCCGGACTCGAGCAGGCGCGCGGTGAAGTTCTGATCGTCGCGATGCAGATCGAAGTCGATGCCGTGCCGCTCCGCGAGGCGAGCGAGCGGAGGCAGGAACCACGTCGCCATCGAATCGGCGTTGACAGCCAGCGGGATGACCGGCCTGCTCGTCGGGACGCCATCGTCGACCCCGAGTCCGGTCAGGGCGTCCTGCTCGAGCAGAGCGATCTGGCGCGCGAGGCGAACCACCGACTCCCCCGCCTCGGTGAGCCGCACGGGCTTGGTGCGCACGAGCAGGATGCGACCCAGGTGCTGCTCGAGCGTCTTCACTCGTTGACTGACCGCGGACGGGGTGATGCGCAGGGCGCGGGACGCTGCGTCGAGCGTGCCTTCGTCGGCGACGGCGGCGAGTGTGGCAGCCAGCTCGGGATCGATCCTCACATAAGCGATGCTAATGGTGCTGAAGGAATCTGCGCTGGTTCTTCATCGAGGTGCTTTCTACGCTGAGACCATGCTCTCGGTACTCTCCGGCCTCGGCCTCGGCCTCTCCCTCATCGTCGCGATCGGCGCGCAGAACGTCTTCGTGCTGCGTCAGGGAATCCGCCGAGAGCACGTTCTCGCGGTCGTCGTCATCTGCGCGCTCTCGGATGCCGCGCTCATCGTCGCCGGCGTCGCCGGCCTCGGATTCGTGATCGCCGCCGCCCCCTGGCTCGTCGTCGTCGCCCGCTGGGCCGGAGCGCTCTTCCTCCTGACCTATGGCCTGCTCGCCGCCCGCCGCGCCTGGCGTGGAGAGGGCCAGGTGCTGGATGCCTCGGAGTCCGCCGGCGAGACCTCTGCCGCGCCCTCGCCGGGCGGCACGGTCGTCGCCACGCGCACCGCCCTGGCGCCGGTGGTCCTCACCGTGCTCGCGCTCACCTGGCTGAACCCGCACGTGTACCTCGACACCGTGCTGATGCTCGGCTCCATCGCCGCGACGCACGGCGAGGACCGCTGGCTCTTCGCCGCCGGCGCGGTGACCGCCAGCATCCTGTGGTTCACCGCGCTCGGTTTCGGCGCCCGCTACCTGGGTCGCTGGCTGCGGACGCCGCGGGCGTGGCGGATCCTCGACGCGCTCATCGCCGTAGTGATGATCGCTCTCGCCGTCGGCCTCGTGCTGCCCGTCCTGGGCTGAGATCGCGCCGGCGCTCAGATTCCGTCGAGCGGGCGCAGGATGCGCGTGAGGAAGCGCTGCGTGCGCTCGTGCTTCGGAGCGCTGAAGAGCTCGGCCGGCGGCCCCTGCTCGACGACCACGCCGCCGTCCATGAACAGCACGTGATCGGCGGCCTCGCGGGCGAAACTCAGCTCGTGCGTGACGACGGCCATGGTCCAGCCCTCGTCGGCGAGTTCCTTGATCACCAGCAGCACCTCGCCGACGAGCTCGGGATCGAGCGCGCTGGTCGGCTCGTCGAACAGCAGCAGGTCGGGCTTGAGCGCGAGCGCCCGCACGATGCCGACGCGCTGCTGCTGACCGCCCGAGAGCTGATGGGGTCGGGCATCCGCCTTGTCGGCGAGGCCCACGCGGCCGAGCAGAGCACGCGCCTCGGCAAGGACCTCGGCCTTCGGCCGGCCCTGCACTCGCCAGGGGCCCTCGATCACGTTCTCGATCACGGTGAGGTGCGGGAAGAGATTGTGGTGCTGGAACACCATCGCCGAGCGATCGCGCAGGGCGAGACGCTGCTGCTTCTGCACACGCGGCTTCGGGCGAGCGCCCGGGGCGAAGTCGATCTCGGGCCCACCGGCGACGACGATCGTGCCGGCATCCGGGGTCTCGAGGCCGTTGAGCGCGCGCAGCACGGTCGTCTTGCCGGAACCGCTGGGACCGACGAGCACGACGACCTCGCCGCGATGCAGCGTGAGGTCGATGCCGCGAAGCACCTCGTTGTCGCCGAAGCTCTTGCGCAGGCCGCGTGCGGCGAGCAGCTCCTCGCCCTGCGCGGCCTGGGGCGGGAGTGCGATCGGGTCAGTGGGCGACACGGCTGTCGAGCCTCCTCTCGAGAGCGCTCTGCCCGAACGACAGCACGAGACAGAACACCCAGTAGACCAGTGCGGCGGCGAGGTAGAGCACCATGAACTCGTACGTGGTCGAGGCGATCTGCTGCGCCACCTTGAACAGCTCGGTCACGAGGATCAGCGATGCGAGCGAGGTGTCCTTCACGAGCGAGATGAACGTGTTCGACAGCGGGGGCACCGATACCCGCGCGGCCTGCGGCAGCACGATGCGGGTGAGCGTGCGGGTGCGGTTCATGCCCACCGTGTACGCGGCCTCCCACTGCCCCTGCGGCACCGAGAGGATCGCGGCACGCACGACCTCGGCACCGTAGCCGCCGACGTTCAACGACAGGGCGATGATCGCGCTCGGCCACGGATCGATCGTGATGCCGATCGAGGGCATGCCGTAGAAGATCACGAACAGCTGCACGAGCAGCGGGGTGCCGCGGATCACCGAGATGTAGAACCGGGCGATCCCCGAGACGATCGGGTTCACCGAGATCCGCATCAGGGCGACGCCGACCGCGATGAGGAGCCCCAGGGCGAACGACGCCAGCGCGAGCGGGACCGTCGCCGTCAGACCCGCCAGGGCGATCGGCCCGAGCGAGTCCAGGAACAGCTGCCAGGGGCTCTCCATCGGTTACTGCGAGACGTCTTCGCCGAAGTACTTCTCGCTGATCTCGGCGAGGGTGCCGTCGGCCCGCAGCTCGTCGAGAGCGGCGTCGACGGCCTCGACGAGCGATTCCTTGTCCTTCGTGAAGGCGAAGGCCTGCTCGCCCGCGTCATCCGTCTCGGCTGCGATCTTCAGGCCCGTGGGGCTGTTGGTCGTCTCGTAGTCGAGGAAGGTGAGCTTGTCGTTGATGGTCGCGTCGACACGGCCCTGACGCAGCAGCTCGACCGCCTGCGCCCAGCCCTCGACACCCTCGACCTTGGCGCCGGACTCGGTGGCCAGGTCGTTCCAGTTGCTCGTGAGCGACTGCGCGGTGGTCTTGCCGTCGAGGTCGGCGAACGACGAGATGGAGTCGTCGTCATCGGCGACGACGATCACGCCGGGCGAAACGGTGTACGGCGTGCTGAAGAGGTACTTGGCCGAGCGCTCGTCGTTGATCGTGACCTGGTTCGCGATCACGTCGAAGCGGCCCGCGTCGAGCCCCGCGAAGATCGCGTCCCACTGGGTCTCCTCGAAGGTGACCTCGAGGCCCAGCTTGTCGGCGACGGCCTCGATGATCTCGACGTCGTAGCCGGTGAGTTCGCCCGCACCGTTGTCGTCGTGGAAGCTGAAGGGGCGGTAGGTGCCCTCGGTGCCGACCGTGAGCGTTCCCTCCGTCGCGAGGCCGAGGTCGGAGGATGCCGAGCTCTCGTCGCTCGACGTGCTGGCGGGCGTGCTCGAACCACTGCAGGCGGTGAGCGCCGCGGCGGCGACGACGAGTGCGGTGACGGCGATGAGGCGACGGGACATGAACCCTCCTGGGGCATAAAGTGCGCGGTGCGATTTTACGCGACCGCGGCGGGACTCCCCCACAGTACGTGGAGTCGGGGAGGTGGCGGGCCGGCGATGACGTTGCGTTGCGTTTTTGGTATATCGGGGGCGGATGCCGGATGCAGAAACGCCCCCGGGCGAACCCGGGGGCGTTTCGGTGACTCAGCGTCAGATGGAGTTGACGTCCAGCGGGATGCCGGGGCCGAACGTGGTCGACACCGCACCCTTCTGGATGTAACGGCCCTTCGAGCTGGACGGCTTGAGGCGGACGATCTCCTCGAGCGCTGCGCCGATGTTCTCGTCGAGCTGCTCAGCGGTGAAGGAGGCCTTGCCGACGACGAAGTGCACGTTGGCGTGCTTGTCGACGCGGAACTCGATCTTTCCGCCCTTGATCTCCTCGACGGCCTTGGCCGTGTTCGGGGTCACGGTGCCGGTCTTCGGGTTCGGCATCAGGCCACGCGGACCCAGGACCTTACCGAGACGACCGACCTGGCCCATGAGCTCCGGGGTGGAGACGGCCGCGTCGAACGCGGTCCAGCCGCCGGCGACCTTCTCGATGAGCTCGGCGCCGCCGACCTCATCGGCGCCCGCAGCGATCGCTGCCTCGGCCGCGGGGCCGGTGGCGAAGACGATGACGCGGGCGGTCTTGCCGGTGCCGTGGGGCAGGATGACGGTGCCGCGCACCATCTGGTCTGCCTTACGCGGGTCGACCGAGAGCTTCAGCGCGACCTCGACGGTCGAGTCGAACTTCGACGAGCCGGTCTCCTTCGCGAGGGCGACTGCCTCGGTCGGAGTGTAGAAACGGTCTGCCTCGATCTTCTCGGCGGCAGCCTTGTAAGCCTTGGACTTAGCCATGATTATTCTCCTCAGCCCTCGACCGTGATGCCCATGGAACGGGCGGTTCCGGCGATGATCTTCGAGGCGGCCTCGATGTCGTTCGCGTTCAGGTCGGCCTGCTTCTGCTCGGCGATCTGACGGACCTGCTCCTTGGTGATCTTCGCGACCTTGACGGTGTGCGGGGTCGACGAGCCCTTGGGCACGCCGGCGGCCTTCTTGATGAGCTCCGCCGCAGGCGGGGTCTTCAGGATGAAGGTGAAGCTGCGGTCCTCGTAGACGGTGATCTCGACGGGGATGACGTTGCCGCGCTGCGACTCGGTCGCGGCGTTGTACGCCTTGCAGAACTCCATGATGTTGACGCCATGCTGACCGAGCGCGGGGCCGATCGGCGGCGCCGGGTTGGCTGCACCGGCGTTGATCTGAAGCTTGATCAGGCCGGTCACCTTCTTCTTCGGTGCCATTTCCTCTTCCTTTCCTCGAACGGATGCCGGATGCATCCGCTCTCCCGCGATCCGGCGATTCCGGACGGCGGTGATGTTCGTGCGCGCGCAGAAACGGCGCACAAACCATAGAAGTCTACCGGATGGATGCCGCCGCTCGCACCTCGGGCGAAGCCCGAACTCAGAACGCCCCGCCGGACGGACCGGCGGGGCGTTCTGTGTGAGAAGTTCTGGGTCAGATCATCTTCGTGACCTGGTCGAACGACAGCTCGACCGGGGTCTCGCGCTCGAAGAGCGAGACGAGGACCGTGAGCTTGCCGCTCTCGGGCTTGATCTCGCTGATCGAACCGGGGAGGCCCGCGAACGAACCCTCCTTGATCGTGATGGTCTCGCCGACCTCGAAGTCGACCTCGGCGGGCAGCGGACGAGCGACGGCGACGCCGCCCTTCGACGCGATGTTCTTGGCGGTCGGCACGTCCTTGACCTCGACGAGCGACTTCAGCATGTTGAAGGCCTCTTCGAAGCGCAGCGGCGTGGGGTTGTGGGCGTTGCCCACGAAGCCCGTGACACCCGGGGTGTGACGAACGACCGACCAGGTGTCTTCCGTGAGCTCCATGCGCACCAGCACGTAGCCGGGGATGCGCACGCGAGTGACCATCTTGCGCTGGCCGTTCTTGATCTCGACGACGTCCTCCATCGGGACCTCGACCTGGTAGATCTCGTCCTCGACCTCGAGCGTCGACTTGCGCTGCTCGATGTTCGCCTTGACCTTGCGCTCGAAGCCCGCGTACGAGTGGATGACGTACCACTTGCCGGGAAGCATCCGCAGGTCGAGGCGGAACGCCTCGTAGGGGTCTTCCTCGGAGTCCTCGTCGGCCTCGACGTCGGCGGCGGGACGATCTTCCTCGCCGTTCACGTCGGGACCGTCGTAGGGGGTGACCTCGTCGGCCTCGGCGGCCTCGAGCTCGGCCGTCTCTTCGGCCACTGCGTCGTTGAGGACCTCGGCGGCGGCTTCGGACTCCGCTGCCTCGTCCAGGTTGAGAGCGTCGTTCACGATCGCGTCCGCCTCCGGGTCTTCGATTTCGATGTCGTCGTCGGTGTCATCGCCGGCTTCGTCTTCGACGTGCACGGCCACGTGCTCCGCCGACTCGGATGCACGCTCTTCCGCGGCGAGGATGTTGCCCTCCTGGGCTTCGTCCTCTTCGCTGGACTGCTCTGCGGCAGGTGCCCAGTCGGCGTCGTCGGAATATCGTTCAGACACGTTGCTTCTTTCCACTCACCTCGGCCGGAGCCGCGGAGACTTGTCGGTCAGCCTGCGGCGCGAGCCGCGGGGGCGTCATCAGCCGGGGATACCGAACACGTAGTGCGTCACGAACGCGAAGAACGTGTCGAGGCCGTAGACGATACCCATCACGATCAGGACGAAGACGAGCACGACCGCGGTGAACTTGAACAGCTCTTTGCGGGTCGGTGTGACGACCTTGCGCAGTTCGGAGATGACCTGGCGGATGAACAGGGCGATGCTTCCGAAGAACCGGGAGAAGGGGTTGCCCTTCTTCTCGCGGGCGGCGCCAGCCGCGATGACCTCGCCGCGCGGTTCGTCCTGACTCATCCTGAATGTACCTTTCGTGTGTCAGCGTGCGCTGACGCGCAGGGCGGACAGGAATCGAACCTGCAACCTGCGGTTTTGGAGACCGCTGCTCTGCCAATTGAGCTACCGCCCTAGAGACCGGGAGGTCTCGGGGTGTTCCCCCATCCTTTCACGAAACGACCCGGAGTGACCCGGGGCACGGCGAAAGAATGCAGAGAACAAACTGCTCCCCCAGTGTACGGCATCCGACGTCGCCCTCCGAACAGAGGCGACCTCGGCCCCCTCTTGTAGGCTTCGGTGCGGGGTTTCTCCGGGAGGGGTGTCGATGACAGCGGATGTGCAGCAGTTCCAGGTCGATCTGCGCGGCGTCGTCGACCTTCTGAGTCGCCACATCTACTCCAGCCCCCGGGTCTATCTGCGCGAGCTGCTGCAGAACGCCCGCGACGCGATCACCGCCCGACGAGAGGTCGACGGCGGGGGCGGTCACATCCGGATCACCCCGCTCACCACCGAGAACGGCGAGTTCGTGCTGCGCGACGACGGGGTGGGACTCACCCTCACCGAGGTCGCCGATCTGCTCGCCACCGTCGGCCGCAGCTCCAAGCGCGACATCTTCGATCTGCCCCGCAGCGACTACCTCGGCCAGTTCGGGATCGGCCTGCTCAGCTGCTTCATGGTGGCCGACACCATCGTCATCCGCTCCCGCAGCGCCAAGGGCGGCGCGTCGGTCGAGTGGACGGGCAGCTCCGACGGCACCTTCCAGGTCGCCGAGATCGACGAGGAGCTGCCGATCGGCACCAGCGTGCACCTCGTGCCGCGCTTCGACGCGGGCGACCTGCTGCGCTCCGCCGCGGTGAACGAGCTCGCGACCGCCTTCGGCGAGTTCCTCCCCGTACGGGTCACGATCGACTCCGGCGCGGGAGACGTCGACATCACGCACGCGGCCCCGTTCCTCGACGGCACCCCAGAAACCGCCGTGCAGTACGGCCGCGAGCTGCTCGGGGCGGCGCCCCTCGACGTCATCGAGCTGCACGAACCGGCCACCGGCACACGCGGGCTCGCCTACGTGCTGCCCTTCGCGCCTCCTCCCGGCGCACGGCAGGCCACGCGCATGTACCTCGGCCGGATGCTGCTCTCGGAGCGCGCCGCGGACGTGCTCCCCGACTGGGCGTTCTTCGTACGAGCGGTCGTCGACTCCACCGGGCTCGCGCCCACCGCGAGCCGTGAATCGCTCGTCGAGGACGCGGCACTCGAACGCGTGCGCGAACAGCTCGGCGCCGGCATCCGTCGTTGGATCCTCGAACTCGGTCTTCGCGAACCGCACCGGCTGGCCCAGTTCGTCGCGATCCACGAGCTCGGGCTCAAGTCGCTCGTGCGCCACGACGAGGAACTGGCCCGGTTCATCACCCGGTGGCTGACCGTCGAGACGACCCACGGCACGATGCAGCTGGGCGACCTCGTCCAACGGTACCCGCACGTGCGCTACGCGTCGTCGGTCGACGAGTTCCGCCAGGTCGCGGGCATCTCGCCGGCATCCGAGGTGCTCGTCAACGGCGGCTACCTCTACGACGCCGACCTCGTGCGCATGCTGCCGGATCTCTACCCCGCCGTGACGATCGAGAAGGTCGACGTCACCGGTGAGCTCGACCGGCTCGACCCGCCGCCGCTCGACGACCGTGACGCCGCCGTCGCCCTCGAGGCCCGAGCGAGCTCCGTGCTGGCCGCCTCGTCGTGCGCCGTCGTGGTGCGATCGATCGACCGCCCCGACCTCACCGGCCTGTACGTCGCCGACCCCGACGTGCTGCGCGCGATCGACCGCGGCCGCACGAAGGGGATCACCGGCTCGCTCTGGGGCGGTGTGCTCGACAGGATCGATCAGACGCTGTCGTCCGCCCGCGACGACGACCTGAGCGCGCGCCTCTGCCTGAACTGGTCGAACCGCGTCGTGCGCGCCCTCGTGCGCGTCGATGACGAGGCCGTGTTCGCTCGCACCCTCCAGCTGCTGTACATCCAGGCCCTGCTCGCCGGGCACCACCCGCTCAGCGATGCCGATCGCACGCTGATGACCACTGCTCTCAGCGACCTCGTCTCGCTCTCGGCCGGTCTCGAAGAGGACGCGCTCCCCTTCGAGGGCCCCGCCGACGGGCCCGCTCGCTGAACCCCGCACCGAGGAGATGTCCATGACCCGTCCGAAGAAGCGCTTCTCGCAGCTCATCGAAGAGATCGACCGCACGCCGTGGGGCCCCGCCGAGCAGGCGCTCGTGGCCGAGGCGGTCGCCCTCGCGCAGGAGATCGGCGACGAACAGCTCGAGTACCAGGCGCGCATGCGGCAGACCGCGTCGGCGAACATGAACGGCGCCACCGACGTCATGCTCAACTCCTTCGCCTGGTGCCTCGCCCGGCACGACGCCGACCCCGGCCGATTCCCCGCCGATCTCGAGTACGGCGGGGCCGATCTGATGTGGCAGTTCAAGTGGATGGCATCGTCGCTGCGCTCCTCCCCCGCGTTCTCGCAGGAGCAGATCGCCGCAGTGCTCGATGACATGGAGACCCACTACCGCGCGGCCGACCTCGGACTCAGCGGTGTGCTCACCGCCCGCTTCGAAGACGCGTGGGACGCGGGGCGCCTCGACGACGCCGAGGCCCTGCGGGTGCAGCTCGAGGCGACTCCGCGCGACGACCACAGCCACTGCGACGCCTGCGGGCGCAGCCAGTTCGCCGGGTTCTTCGCCGAGACGGATCGGGATGCCGACGCCATCCGCCTCGTCGAAGAGATGATCGAGGGCGGATTCTCGTGCGGCGAGGAGCCCGAGCACGCCCTCTCACGCGTGCTGGTGCCGTACCTGCGCAGCGGTCGGGGTGACGAGGCCAAGACCGCGCATCTGCGCAGCTACCGACTCGCGAAGGACAACCCCGACAACCTCCGCATCGTCGCGAACAACATCGTCTTCACCGCCATCACCGGCAACGAGGCGCGCGCGCTGTCGCTCGTCGAACGGCACATCGGCTGGCTCGCGCACGACGGACTCAACGTCGACGCGCACTTCGCCGCACTCGCCGCATTCGCCGTCGCGCTCGACCGCGTCGCCGCGACCGGCCACGGCGAGACCCGGGTGCGGGGAGCGGATTCCGCAGCACTCGTCCCGTTCTTCGGAGCGCACGACGGCCCCTGGAGCGCCACCGATCTCGCCGCGGCCGCCTGGGCCACCGCCGAACGCCTCGGTGCGGAGTTCGACCGCCGGGACGGTACCGATGGTCACGCCCGCGCGCTCGAGCGGATGCGCGCCCTCGGATCCGAGACCTACGATGTGCCGATCCGATCGGACGCCTTCGTCGCACCGCCCGCCACCGTCGATCCGACGGATGCGGACGGCTGGTACGAGCGCGCGATGCAACTCGCCCAGTACGGCGATGAGCAGGGCACGCTCGCCGCGCTCCCGCACGCCCTCGAGGTCACCGACCCGGAGAAGCGCGCGCACCTGCTGTCGATGCGCCTCGGCATCCTCGTCGCACTCGACCGCGCCGAGGAGGCCCGGGGTCTCCTGCCCGAGCGCGTCGCAACCCTCCGTGCGGCGGGCAAGGCCGAGCAGGCCGATCTCGAGGAGCGCCTGGGGCTCGCCACCTTCGGCCTCGCCACCCCCGAGGATGCCGCCGCCCTCGATCGCGAGCTCGCCGACGCGGCGGCTCTGCCGGCATGGTCGCGCGGAGACCTCGCCCTGAGCCGGGCATCGCTGCACCTGCGCGGTGATGACGCCGACGCCGACGCCGCGCTGAACCTCGCCGAGCAGGCGGCGCGCGCGTTCGCGGAGGCCGAGGACACCCGCCTGTCGAACACGACGGCGCTCGTCGCGATCTCGGCGCTGCTGCACAAGGGCGACACCGACGCGGCATCCGCTCTGCTCGACCGCCTGGTCGCGCAGGACGACCTCAGCACGGGCCACCGGGCGCACGCGCTCGAGACGCGGGCCCGCATCCGTGGCGGAAGCGGCGACTTCGCCGCGGGCGCCGCCGATGCCGATGAGGTCTGCCGCCTGCTCGCGGCCCTCGGTGCCACACGCGCACTCGGCTCCGCGCACCTGCTCGCGGGCGCGCTGTGGGAGGACGCGGGCGAGCCCGAGAAGGCCGTCGCGCGGTTCCGGGTGCTCGCGCGCATCGCCGCACAGGAAGGAGCGGATGCCACGGGCGCCGACTTCCGTCTGGCGCGTGCCATGCTCTCGGCCGGCGATGCCGAGGAGGCCGCCGAGCTGTTCGGCACCGTGCTCGAACGCGAGGAGAAGGCAGAGGTCGAGCCCGCCTCACGCGCCGCCACCGCGATGCTGCTCGCCCGCTCGCTCGCCACGGCGGGAGAGTTCGGCCAGGCCGTCGGCGCGTATGGCTACGCCGCCGACCTGTTCGGCCAGGGCGAGGAGTACGCGGACCAGGCGAGCGCCATGAGCGAGCAGGCCAAGATCCTCGCGCGCTTCGACGAGAACGACGACGCGCTCGCACTGCTCGAATCGGCGGCTGACATCGTGCGTCGTGCGCCCGACGCCGTGGGCGTGCTGGCCGATGTGCTCCACAACCTCGGTCAGGCGTACGGCGGGCGCGGTGACGAGCGGGCGTTCGCGCTCTTCGACGAGGTCGCGGCGCTCGCGACCGAGCACGACGCAGACTGGCTGCGCGCGGACGTCACGGACTCCCGCGGACGCGCGCTCGCCCAGCTCGGCCGGATCGACGAGTCCGTCGCCGCCGCACTCACCGCCGCCGACGCCTTCGCCACCATCGGAGACGTCGGCTCCGCCGGGGGCTCAGAGCTGTTCGCTGCGCGCGTGCTCGTCGCGAACGAGCGCGGTTCCGATGCGGTGGCGGTGTATCGCAGCGCGATCGAGCACGGGGCGGAGTTCCCGCAGCTGCGCCAGGTCGCGGCCCTCGAACTCGGCGACGCGCTCGAGGGGCTCGGGCGTCACGGCGAAGCCGCCGAGGTGCGGGCACTCGTCGAGAGCTGAGTCTCGCGTGGCGTGACCCTTCGACAAGCTCAGGGACCCGGTTTCCCGGGCCCCTGAGCGAGACGAGAGGTCAGAGGAACTGGCGCCAGTTCGCGCGGGCCAGGTCGAGGAGTTCGTCGCCGCGGCCCGACATGACCGTGCGGATGGCGTAGAGGGCGAAGCCCTTGACCTGCGCCGCCTCGATCGCCGGGGGCATCGACAGCTCCTGGCGCTCGGTGACGACATCGAGCAACGCGGGGCCGTCGTGCGCGAGGACCTCGCGGACGGCATCCGGCAGGTCCTCGCTGTTCTCGACCCGCCGCGCGAAGATGCCCATGGCCTCGGCGATCGCCGCGAAACTCGGGTTCGTCAGGTCGGTGCCGTAGGTGACGAAGCCCGCCGCCTTCATCTCGAGCTCGACGAAGTTGAGCGAGGAGTTGTTCACGACGATCGTCTTCACCGGCAGGTGGTTCTGGGTGAGGGTGATCAACTCGCCGAGCATCATCGCGAGCCCGCCGTCGCCCGCGAGTGCGACGACCTGCCGGTCGGGGTGCGCGACCTGCGCCCCGATGCCGTGCAGCAGCGCGTTCGCCATCGACCCGTGCGTGAACGAGCCGATCAGGCGGCGGCGCTCCGTGATGTGCAGGTAGCGTGCCGCCCATACGGTGGGAGATCCGACGTCGGCGGTGAAGATCGCGTCGTCCGTGGCGTGGTCGTTCAGCAGCTTCGCGAGGTACTGCGGGTGGATCGGACGGCCCGGCTTCGTCGGCACCGCGAGATCGTCGAGCTTCGCGCGGGTCTTGCGGTAGTGCGCGAGTGCATCGTCGAGATGGCCGCGGTCGTCCTTGCGGGCGATGCGCGGGAGAAGGGCTTCGGCCGTCGCGCGTACGTCGCCGACGAGCCCCAGGTCGAGCGGATGCCGTTTGCCGAGCTGCGAACCGCGGATGTCGACCTGGATCGTCGTCGCCTTGTCGGGGTAGAACTGCTCGTAGGGGAAGTCGCTGCCGAGCACCAGCAGGGCATCGGCGGACTCCATCGCGCGATAACCCGAGGCGAATCCGAGCAGACCCGTCATGCCCACGTCGAACGGGTTGTCGTATTCGATGAACTCCTTGCCGCGGAGCGCGTGGACGATGGGGGCGCCGAGAGCGTCCGCGAGGGCGATGACCTCGTCGTGCGCTCCCTCGACACCGGCGCCCGCGAGGATCGTGACCTTCTTCGCGGCGTTGAGCAGGGTCGCCGCCTTCTCGAGCTCGGGGCCGCTGGGCACGACGACCGGGCGGGTGCGCTCGATCACGACGCTGCGGTCGTCGGCGATCTCGGCAAGTGCGACGTCGCCCGGGATCACCAGCACGGCCACGCCGCGCTTCTCGATCGCCGCGCGCATCGCGATCTCCATCAGCCGCGGCATCTGCTTCGCGTCGGCGACGTACTCGACGTACACGCTGCACTCGCGGAACAGCTCCTGCGGGTGCGTCTCCTGGAAGTACCCGGTACCGATCTCGTTCGTCGGGATGTGCGCGGCGATGGCGAGCACCGGCACGCGCGAGCGATTGGCGTCGTACAGTCCGTTGATCAGGTGCAGGTTGCCCGGGCCGCAGGAACCGGCGACGACCGCAAGATCCCCCGTGGTGGCGGCATCCGCAGCGGCGGCGAAGGCCGCGGCCTCCTCGTGGCGCACGTGCACCCAGCGGATCGAGCCGTCCTTTCGGAGCGCGTCGGTGAAACCGTTGAGCGAATCGCCCGGAAGTCCGTAGACCCGGTCGATCCCGTTGGCGTGCAGAGTCTTGACGATGTTCTCAGCGACATTGGCCATGCATCGACCCTACGCCCGCCCCGACCCGCGCGGTCTGATCGGGTGTCGAGTGCCGGCTCGGCATCCGTCGGGTCCTTCGTCTCGTCGCTACGCTCCTCGCTCAGGAACCGGAGCGTGTTCCGGTCCCTGAGCGAGCGCAGCGAGACGAAGGGCCGTCAGCCGATGCGGATGAGCTTCTTGTTGACGAACTCGTCGGCGGCGAGGTGGCCGAGCTCGCGCGAGGTGCCGCTGCGCTTCACGCCGCCGAAGGGCAGCTCGGGGCTGTCGGCGAGCACGAGGTTGACGTAGACCATGCCGGCCTCGATCCTGTCGGCCACGCGCTCGGCCTGTGCGGCATCGGTCGTGAAGACGTACGAGCCGAGACCGAAGGTCGTGTCGTTCGCGAGATCGACGGCGGCATCCTCGTCGGCGACGCGATACACGACGGCCGCGGGCCCGAAGAGCTCCTCGCGGTAGACGTTCATCGCGGGCGTGACATCGGCGAGCACGGTGGGGGCGAAGAAGGCGCCCTCGCGGGTGCCGCCCGTGAGCAGCGTCGCGCCCTGCTCGACGGCCTGATCGATCTGCTTCTGCAGGTTCTCGGCCGCCGTCTCGGACGACACCGGACCGAGGACCGTGTCGTCGAGCGTCGGGTCGGATGCCTCGACCGCCGCCATCGCCGCCGTGAACTTCTCGACGAAGGCGTCATAGAGGTCGTCGACGACGATGAAGCGCTTGGCGCCGTTGCAGGCCTGGCCGTTGTTGTCGAGACGCGCGTCGACACCGGCCTGCACGGTGGCGTCGAGGTCGTCCGTCGACAGCACGATGAACGGGTCGGACCCGCCGAGCTCGAGCGCCACCTTCTTGAGGTTGCGTCCGGCGATCTCGGCGACCGCGGCGCCGGCGCGCTCCGATCCCGTGAGCGAGACGCCCTGCACGCGCCAGTCGGCGATCATCGTCGCGATCTGCTCGTTCGTGGCGAGCACGTTCTGGTACGCGCCCTTCGGGAATCCGGCGTCGTGGTAGATCGCCTCGATCGCGGTCGACGACTCCGGGCACTGCGGCGCGGGCTTGAGCAGGATCGTGTTGCCCACGATCAGGTTCGGCGCCGCGAAACGCACGATCTGATACGCCGGGAAGTTCCACGGCATGATGCCGACGAGCGGTCCGAGCGACGAGCGACGGATGATCGCCGAGCCGTCGCCGAGGATCGCGATCGGCTGGTCGGCCATGATCGATTCCGCCTGATCGGCGTAGTACTCCGCGATGTCGGCGGCGAAGTCGACCTCGCCCAGAGCGGCCTCGCGGGGCTTGCCCATCTCGCGCACGAAGATGTCGGCCAGCTCTTCGCGGCGCTCGCGGTGCAGCTCGGCCGCACGGCGCAGGAGCGCAGCGCGCTCGGTGACGGTCGAGGTGCGCGACCACTCGCGGTGCGCCTCGTCGGCGGCGACCAGTGCCTCTTCGATCTGCGCGTCCGTGAAGGTGTCGAAGGACGCCAGCGTCTCTCCGGTGGCGGGGTTGATGACGGCGTAGTCGGTCATGGCGTGTCCTCTCGTGGTGGCGTGGGACCCTTCGACGGGCTCAGGGACCCACGCCGGTGTCTGGGTCAGGAGACCGGGATGAGCGTGTACTTGGTGGACAGGTATTCGTGGATGCCCTCGAATCCGCCCTCGCGGCCGACACCCGACTGCTTGACGCCGCCGAACGGTGCCGCGGCGTTCGAGACGACGCCCACGTTGAGACCCATCATGCCGGTCTCGAGGCCGTCGATCATCCGCTGCCCGCGCTGCAGGTTCTCGGTGAACACGTACGAGACGAGCCCGTACTCGGTGTCGTTGGCGAGACGCACGGCCTCCTCCTCGGTGGAGAAGGTCGAGATCGCGAGCACCGGTCCGAAGATCTCCTCGCGCAGGATCGCACTGCCGGGGACGACGTCGGTGAGGACGGTCGGCTCGTAGTACGTCCCGACGCCGTCGAGGGCCTTGCCTCCGGCGAGCAGCTTGGCGCCGCGCTCGACGGCGTCGCCGACGAGCTCGGAGGCCTTCGCGACCGCGCCCTCGTCGATGAGCGGGCCGATCGCCACGCCCTCCTCCGTGCCGCGGCCGACCTTCATCGCATTGACGCGCTCGGTCACCTTGCGGGCGAACTCGTCGGCGACGTCCTCGTGCACGATGAAGCGGTTCGCGGCCGTGCACGCCTGGCCGATGTTGCGGAACTTCGCCAGCAGCGCGCCCTCCACGGCCTTGTCGAGGTCGGCGTCATCGAACACGACGAACGGGGCGTTGCCGCCGAGTTCCATCGACACGCGCAGCACACCCTCGGCGGCCTGGGCGATGAGCTTGCGACCCACCTCGGTCGAGCCCGTGAACGACAGCTTGCGCAGCCGGGGGTCGGCGATGATCGGCGCCGAGAGGGCGCTCGACTTCGAGGTCTGCACGACATTGACGACGCCCTTCGGGAGCCCCGCCTCTTCGAGCAGCTTGGTGAAGAAGATGGTCGTCAGCGGCGTGAGCGCCGGGGGCTTGATCACGACGGTGCAGCCCGCGGCGAGCGCCGGGGCGATCTTGCGCGTCGCCATCGCGAACGGGAAGTTCCACGGCGTCACGAAGAACGACGGTCCCACGGGGCGCTGCGAGACGACCATGTGCCCGGTGCCCTCGGGGTTGATGCCGTATCGGCCGCTGATGCGCACGGCCTCCTCGCTGAACCAGCGCAGGAACTCGCCCCCGTAGACGACCTCTCCGCGCGCCTCGGCGAGCGGCTTGCCCATCTCGAGCGTCATGAGCAGCGCGAGGTCCTCCTTGTGCTGCTGCACGAGGTCGAACGCACGGCGCAGGATCTCACTGCGCACGCGCGGCGCGGTCGCCGCCCACGACTCCTGCGCGGCGACGGCTGCGTCGAGGGCGCGGATGCCGTCGTCCGGCGTCGCGTCGGCGATCGTGCGGATCACGGCGCCGGTGGAGGGGTCGGTGACGTCGAAGGTGCCGCTGGCGGAGGCATCCGTCCATTCGCCGCCGATGAAGAGGCCGGTGGGGATGCTGTCGAGGAGGGCCTGCTCGGCCGGTGCGATCTGCGTGGTCATGGTTCTCTTTCTCTGAGGAGGCTTCTCTGAGGAAGCGAGGGGGATCAGCGGCGGCGGACGCTCTGCGGGGCGTCGATACCGAGGGTCTGGCCGCGGAAGAACGCGGGGCGCTTGATGGCGTTCCAGATCATCACCGCGATGCCGACGACGATGATGATCATGCCGAGGATGAACACGATCCCGACGCCCCCGACCTGGGCACCGGAACCGTAGGCCGGGTCCATGGAGTCGATCAGCGTCGTGACGAACAGCACGGCGAGGATCGCGCCGCCGACCAGTGGGAAGAGGAAGGTGAAGAACACGTTGCGCACCGAGTCGAACCACTGCTTGCGGAAATACCAGACGCAGGCGAACGCGGTGATGCCGTAGTAGAAGCAGATCATCATGCCGAGCGTGAGGATGGTGTCCCACAGCGTGTTCTCGCTGACGACGCGCATGACCGCGTAGAACGCCGAGGCCACGATCGCCGACACGATGGTCGCGTACCCGGGGGTGAAGAACCGGGGGCTGACCTTCGCGAACGACTTCGGCAGGGCGCCGTAGTGCCCCATCGCGAGGAGCGTACGGGCGGGGCCGACGAACGTCGACTGCAGCGACGACGCCGAGCTCGTGAGAACGGCGAGCGAGACGAGGAACGCGAGAGGTCCGAGGATCGGGCCGGAGAGGTGGAAGAACACGTTCTCCTGGATCTCCTCGTTGCCGAGCCCGAGCTCGCCCGTTCCGACGCCGGCGAACATGATCATGGCGACGGCGAGCAGCAGATACAGCGTCACGATCGTGACGACGGTGACGGTGGCGGCGCGCCCCGGGGTCTTCTCGGGATCCTTGGTCTCTTCGTTCATCGTGAGGGTGACATCCCACCCCCAGAAGATGAAGATCGAGAGCGAGAGCCCGGCGGCGACCGCGCTGAACGACGAGATCGCGAACGGGTTGAACCAGTTCAGATCGAACGGCTGATAGTCGAAGCCGTTGCCACTGACCGCCTGCACGATCGCCGCACCGGCGAAGAAGACGAGGACGAGCAGCTGGAAGCCCACGAGCCAGTACTGCAGCTTCTGCGTGGTCTGCATGTCGCGGTACGACACGAGGGTCGCGCCCAGCATGAACAGCAGACAGACGCCGATGTTGATCCAGGTGACGCTCGCGAGGTCGGCGATCGCCGGGTTGTTGGTGATCTGAGAGATCAGCAGGAAGAGGAAGTCGACCGCGATGCCGGCGAGGTTGGACAGCACCAGGATCGTCGCGACGACGAGGCCCCACCCGGCCATCCAGCCGATCCACGGTCCGAAGGCACGGGTGGCCCAGGTGAAGGACGTGCCGGAGTCGGGCATGCGGTTGTTGAGCTCGCGGTAGCCGAACGCGACCAGCAGCATCGGGATGAAGCCGACGAGGATGATAGCGGGGATCTGCGCGCCGACGGTGGATGCCGTGGGGCCGACCGCGGCGGTGAACGTGTACGCCGGAGCGATGCACGAGATGCCGATGACGACGGCTCCGATGAGCCCGATGGTTCCCGCGCTCAGACCCTTGCTCGACAGGCCGGTGGTCACTGCTTCGGGCTCCGTTGCCCGATTCGTGCTGCTCATCAGCGGTCTCCTGCTTCCCCGCGCGTGCGCGGGACGACGATCATGGGAACGGGCAGCTCGTGCAGCATCTTCGCCGCCGTGCTGCCCAGGAACAGGCGTCGCGGCTGCGCGAGCCTGCTGGAGCCGACGAGCACGATCTCGCCGGGCAGCCAGTCGAGGTTCGAGACGGCGTCCTCGACGCTGTCTCCGGGAGCCTCCTCGACCACGGCACCGAGGGAGTCGGGCAGTCGGTCCTTCGCCCGTACGAGCACCTCCTGAGCGTGATCCTCGCCGACGACGCGGATCGCGCCGGTGTCGAGTCCCGGGGGAACGTCGAAGGGCACGAGCGAGACCAGCCGCAGGTCGACGCCGCTGTCGGTCGCGAGAGCGGCGGCCTCGTCGAGCAGCAGGTCGGCGCCCGGCCGGGTTCCGACGGCCGCCGTGATGCGCGGCACGAGGTGGTCGTCCTGCGTCGCCGTACCCGCCGGTGCCAGCGCGACCGGGATGGTCGAGGAGTGCAGCAGCTCCGAGGCGACGGAGCCGAGGCGGTGCCGTCCGAAGAGGCTGCCGGCGGCCGCGCCCACGACGATGAGCCGCGCGTCGAACTCCTCGCCGGCGGCGATGAGGCCCTCGGCGAACGATTCGGCGATCCGCACGTGACCGCGGCTGTGCACCTCGTGCGGAAGGCGCAGGATCGCGTCCTCGAGCCAGCGCTTCGCCTGCGCGCGGATGTGCTCCTCGTAGGCCCGCTCGGGCGGTACGACCGGGCTGCGCGTGCCCTCCGCGGGAAGCACGATCACCAGGTGGAGCGTCGCGTCGAGGCTGCGCGCGAGGCGCGCGCCGAGGGCCGCGGCATCCGCCCCGGCATCCGTCGCCGTGTACCCGACGACGATCGCGGAGGTCATGCGCCGCTCGCTGCCGCGCCGACGCGACCCGCGTCGATGATGTTCTCGGCGGCGAGGTGGCCCATGCGGATCGCGCCGTCGACGTGCTGGTAGCCCGCACCGGCCATGTCGCTGCACGCGAAGTGGATCGGCCCGACGGCGGCGCGCAGATCGGCGCCGTAGCGGTGCAGGCCGCCCATATCGAAGCTCGCGGCGTAGGCACCGCGGGTCCACTCCTCCGTGCCCCAATCGCTTTCGTAGTAGACGACGGGGTTCTTGGCCTCGGGGCCGTAGTAGTGCGAGAGCGACTCGAGGATGCGCTCCTTGCGCTCCTCGTCCGAGAGCTCGAACAGGTCGTCGGCGTTCTGGTCGGAGACGAAGCCCACGAGGGTTCCGCGCTCATCCCCGTGATTGGTGTTGTCGTAGGCCTCGTGCGACAGCTCGTAGGGACTGAACGCGGTACCGCTGAGGCCCTGCTCGCGCCAGAACGGCCGATCGTAGACGGCATGCACCTTGATGACGAAGCCCATCGACAGGTGCTGGTGCAGCTGGTGCTGACGCCGCGGGAGCGGCGGCACGAACGAGATGCGGCTGTAGAGCACGGGCGCGTGCGCGAGGATCGCGAAACGCGCGCGGACGGTGAGGTCGTCGGTCGTGGCGGTCACCCCGGTCGCGCCCCATTCGAGCGAACGCACGGGCTGGTTCAGCAGGACGTCGTCGCCGAGCCGCTCGGCGAGCAGGATCGGCACCCGCTGCAGACCGCCCACGACGCGCTTGTCGAGGATGAAGTCGGCGTCGACGAGGTGGGAGTAGGAACCCGCGGATGCCGCCATCAGCAGAGACTGCAGCAGCGAGAACGCGTGGGTGGGCTTGGTGAGCATCGCGGAGCCGGTGGCGAAGGCCAGGTTGCGCACGGCCTCGTCGTCGTCGGTCTGCTGGCGGAGCCACGCATCCCAGGTGACGGCGTCCCACTCGGCGGCCTTCGGGTGCGCCCAGGGACGGTCGGGGTCGATCTCGGCGACCATCGCATCGAGGCGCTCGGTGATCTCGGCGATCGCCTTCTCGGTGGCGGCGGAGACGGGGAACATCTCGCCCGTGAAGCGCGAGGTCTTGCCATCGGGGCCCACGTAGACGCTGTCGCCCTCGCGGTAGCGGCTGTAGGTCTCGAGGCCGAGCTCGTCGATCGTGTCGATGAGAGCCTGCTGGTCGGGTGAGACCCACTGGCCGCCGATCTCGAGCATGGCGCCGTCGATGACATCGGTCCACAGACGCCCGCCGACGCGATCGCGCGCCTCGAGGACGGCGACCGACAGTCCCGCCTTGCGCAGGTCGTTCGCCGCCGTGAGGCCGGCGGCGCCGGCGCCGATGATGAGGACGTCTCGCGTGATCTCAGCCATTGCAACTCCTTCGTCGGATGAAACTGTCGGGTGAATCTGTCGGGGACCTGCGGTGGAGAGTGCCGGCCGCGACCCCCAATCCCCCGATCGGGGTCGCAGCCGGACGTTCTCCGGATGGCGCGAACGCGCGCCCGTCGACCTACGCCGCGGCGAGCGCCGCCGCCACGATGTCGAGGCCTTCGTTCAGCAGCTCGTCGCCGATCGACAGCGGCGGCAGGAAGCGGATGACGTTGCCGTAGGTGCCGCAGGTGAGAACGATCACGCCCTGCGCGATCGCGGCCTTCGCGACCGCAGCCGTGAGCGCGGCATCCGGTGCCTTGGTCTCGGGATCGACGAACTCGGCGGCGATCATCGCGCCGTGACCGCGCACGTCGCCGATGCGCGCATCGCTCTTCTGGATGTCGAGCAGGCGTGCGGTGAGGATCTCGCCGATCTCGCGGGCGCGCTCGATCACTCCGTCGTTCTCGAACACGTCGATCGAGGCGAGGGCTGCGGCACACGCGATCGGGTTGCCGCCGTAGGTGCCGCCGAGGCCACCGGCATGCGAGGCATCCATGATCTCGGCGCGACCCGTGACGGCGGCGAGCGGCAGGCCGCCCGCGATGCCCTTGGCGGTGGTGATCAGGTCGGGTTCGACACCGAAGATCTCGCTCGCGAACATGTGCCCCGTGCGGGCGAAGCCGGTCTGCACCTCATCGGCGATGAAGACGACGCCGTTCGCGCGGCACCATTCGGCGATCGCGGGGAGGAAACCCTCGGCGGGCACGATGAAACCGCCCTCGCCCTGGATGGGCTCGATGATGACGGCGGCGAGGTTGTCGGCGCCGACCTGCTTCTCGAGCTGCAGGATGACGCGGGCCGCGGCCTCTCCGCCCTCGAGACCGTCGCGGAACGGGTACGACATGGGAGCGCGGTAGACCTCGGGCGCGAAGGGACCGAAGCCGCTCTTGTACGGCATCGACTTGGCGGTGAGCGCCATCGTCAGGTTGGTGCGGCCGTGGTAGCCGTGGTCGAAGGCGACGACGGCCTGGCGCCCCGTGTACTTGCGGGCGATCTTGATCGCGTTCTCGACCGCCTCGGCTCCCGAGTTGAACAGGGCACTCTTCTTGGCGAAGTCGCCGGGGGTGATGCGGTTGAGGGCCTCGGCGACACCGACGTACGACTCGTAGGGCGAGATCATGAAGCAGGTGTGCGTGAACTGCGCCGCCTGTGCGGCGACGGCAGCGGCGACCTTCGGGTGCGCGTTGCCCACCGAGGTCACGGCGATGCCGGAGCCCAGATCGATGAGCGAGTTGCCGTCGGCGTCGACGACCACGCCGCCACCCGCGGCGACCGCTGCGACGGGAACCGTGTGACCGACACCCGCGGCCACGGCATCCGCCTTGCGGGCCAGCAGCTCGGCCGAGCGCGGGCCGGGCAGGTCGGTGACCAGGCGACGCTCCTGGGGGAGCTCGGGTCCTCCGAGGGGGACGACGGGGGATGCGGTGTCGAGAAGTGCCATGACGCGAGCGTACGACCGGGCACCGACATCGCGCATTCGCCGGACTGTACAATCGACCGCGAGACTTCGCCGGAACGTACAAGAGAGGCGCCGGATGACCGATCAGCCCACTCTGCAGGCCCTCCTCCGGCGCCGCGATCTCAATCTCCATCTGATCTCGCAACTGGCCGCACTCCCCGCCGGCGCCCTCGAGAGGCCGTTGCGATGGGTGCACAGCTCAGACCTCTCCGACCCCACCCCGTTCCTCTCCGACGACCTCGCCCTCCTCACCACCGGCACGCAGTTCGACGCGGCATCCGACATCGGCGCGTACGTCGCCCGACTCGCCGACCGCGGCGTGCTGGGACTCGGGTTCGGCACCGAGGTGCACCGCTCCGGCATCCCCGACGCCCTCGTCGACGCCTGCGCACGGCACAGCATCCCGCTCTTCGAGGTGCCCTATCGCACACCCTTCATCGCCATCGCCCGCGCCCATTCCGAAGCCATCGCCGCGCAGGCGTACGCACGGCGCTCCTGGGCGCTCGACGCGCAGCGCGGGCTCGCGCTGGCCGCCCTCCGTCCCCGCGGACTCGATGCGATCATCACCGAACTCAGCCGTCGACTGGGCGTGTGGGCCGGGATGTTCGACGCGGCGGGAGCTCTGCTGCACTCCCCCGCGCGCGACGCGGTCGACCGCGATCTGCTCGACACCCTGGGCGAGCGCGTCGCCGAGGTCCTCGCCCGCGGGCTCGAGGCCGGACAGTCTCTCACGATCGACGACCGCACCTTCCTTCTCTCGACCGTCGGCCGCGGCGGACACCTGCGCGGAGTGATCGCCCTCGAGATCGACACCCTCGACGCCGAGGCCCGCGCGGTCGTCACCTCGGTCGTCGCGATGTCGGGGCTCGCGCTCGAGCAGAGCGAGCAGCTGGCACGCAGCCGGAGACGCCTGCACTCCCAGCTGCTGCGCTCCCTCCTCACCGATGACCCGTCGATCGCGCGCCGTGTGCTCGGGGCCCTGCCGGTCGCACCGATTGTCGTCGCCGTCTCCGGCGATGCCCCGGCCGCCGCGCTCGTGGACTGGTGGGAGCGTCAGCGCACCGAGCACGGGGTGGCGTCGTTCCTGGCCGAATCGGACGACGGTGTGACGATGTGCGTCGCGGCCGACGACGACGCACTCCTCGATGAACTGGCGTCGCGTTTCGGCATCCGCGTCGGCGTCTCCGAGCCAGATGCGTACGCCGCGTTCTCCCGCTCACACGCCCAGGCGCTCACCGCCCTGCGCCAGCGGAGCCCCGCCGGCGTCGCCCGATACGCGGATGCCGTCGGCTCGAGCATCCTGTCGGCGCTGGCCACCGACGAAGCACGCCTCGTCGCCGAGTCGCGCCTCGCCCCGTTGCGCACCCACGACACCCGCACGGGGTCGGCGCTGGAACGGACACTCCGGGTGTGGTTGGAGCACGACGCGCGCGCGGAACAGGCCGCGACCGTCCTGGGCGTGCACCGGCACACCCTCCGCTCGCGCATCGCACAGGCGGGCACGCTGCTCGACATCGACCTCGCGTCGTTCCCCGCACGCGCGGAACTGTGGGCACTGCTCGAGACGGCGCGGGATTGAGGCACCAGTAATTAGCTAGACAAGTGCGGGTTGCGTCAGTTCAGTCCGCTTGAGCTGGCGTCAGGAGCGACGAGAAAGTCGCCCGAGTCGGTGTCGATGGCCTTCTATCCCTCAGATTCGGTGAGCGCGACGATCTGACCGATGACCTGATCTTCCGCGCGGACGTGCAACATCGCCAGGGACAGCGCCTCCGCCTCATCGCGGCCGATATTGAAGTCGACAGTTCCGGCAGGGCCGTCCCAACGCCCCCAGTTCGGTTCAGACCAATCCGTCCCGGCGAATGCGGCAGACACCTTTGCTCGGAACGCGTCCCGCCCGCACAAGGGCAGGTCCTCGACCGGACTCGTCAATATTTCGAGATCGGCCATGGTCTGAATAGATTCGGGGAACCGCATGATGATGACATCCCAGCTCATGACAGGGAGCATAGGCGACCCGCAGGTTGAGCACGTCACCCATCCCCGCAGAAGGTGCGACGGAACGAAATCCGCTGAGCTTGCCTACGCGAACGGCGCCGCCCGGAGCGGCCAGGCCGGCCACCAGCCGTCATCGAGATCGCGGAGCACGGCGGCTTTCTGCTCTCGCACGTCCTCCGGCAGTTCCGCGGCCGGCCCTGAGCTGCGCGATCGCCTCTCTCCGCCGAGCGACACCAGCTGCGTGAGCTGCCAGGCGCGGCGTCCGACGGGGAACCGCTCGCGGAGTCCGCCCGCAGCGACCGCAAGAAGCGTCCTCTCGAGCTCATCCGCCGCGGATTCGGCGGTCTCGTCGCACGCATCGCACGTGCAGGAGGGGATGATCGCCCGGAAGAGCGCACCGGCCTCCACCTCGACGCACGGCCCGCTCGCCGTGAGCGCGATCGGAGCACCCGTGGGCGGTTCCAGCACGATGCGGCGGGCGCCCTCGGGCCCTCCCTCCTCGCGCACCTCGGTCTCGTACCCGCTGCGGAGGTGATCGACGAGGGCATCGACGACGAGGCGTAGCGGTTCGAAGCGCTCCGGATGCGACTCCCGCGAGTACGCGTCCTCGGGCGGAGCGCCGCCCGCCCACCGGGTCCCGTAACGGATGATGCGCCCTTCGTCGTCGGCGTACTCGCGCGTCGGAAGAGTCGGACGACGGTAGTCGACCGGCGGGACGATCAGCGCCGGCTCGGGCAGGTCCCGGGTGAGGGCCTGCATCTCTTGATCGTCGAGATCGTCCTGCTCCCAGGAGGCGAGCATCTCCCGGAAGTCGTCGAGCCGCTCGGGGTGCGCGAGAATCCCCTGCACGAGACCCGCCACCGGGATCGAGCGCGTGTTCGTGCCGACCTCGAGGTCGGGCGTCGCACGCCACGTGGCCGCGGGATGGGCGAGGGCGATCGCGTTGCCGAGGAAGCGCGCCGCGGACTCCGCCAGGGCGGCCGAATCCGCGATGATCGGATGCTCGGCGATGAACCTCCACAATGCCGGGAAGTCCTCCGCCAGCTCCGTCGGAACGGCTCCTTCGCGTTCGACGAGATCCGCGAAGGATTCGAAGCCCTCGATGAACCGCACCGGCCCCGGAGCGGCGGTCAGCGCACCGAAGCTCAGGATGGCGGAGGCGGCCCCCGGCGGCGCGCCGACGGGCCCCGGAAAGACGTCGCTGGTCATCGTGTCGCTCCTCTCCTCACCCCCGGCGTCGTCATCGCGCCGAGTCCGATGAGCCTAACGAGCACCCTCACTCCGGCGCGTGCGCCTCGAGGAACTCGTACACGTCCGTCGTGTCGACTCCGGGGAACGATCCGGTCGGGAGCGTCGCGAGCAGCGTGCGCGGAGTCTTGACGTTCGGCCAGGAGTTGTCGCGCCAGCGCTCCTCGAGGTCGGCCGGGGCCCGGCGGCAGCACACCTCGACCGAGTGCTTCGAGACGCCGCGGTGCGGGGTGTCGCGTCCGACGAACCACTTGGTGTCGTCGAAGCGCACGCCCACGCTCACCGAATGCAGCCCCTCACTCGACGCTTCGACCCTGGCCGTGCACCAGTAGGTGCCGTTGCCCGTGTCGGTGTACTGGTAGTAGGGGTTGAAGCGGTCGTCCTCGTCGAACACCACCCGGCTGGTCCATCTGCGGCAGCACATCTGGCCCTCGATGGCCCCCAGCCGGTCGGCGGGGAAGTTGACGTCGTCGTTCTCGTACGCCTTCGTGATCGTGCCCGACTCGTGCACCTTGAGGAAGTGCACGGGGATGCCGAGGTGCCGCGTCGCGAGGTTCGTGAAGCGGTGGGCGGCGGTCTCGTACGAGACCGAGTAGGTGTCGCGCAGATCCTCGATCGAGATCGCCCGGCGCGCCTTGGCGTCGCGGAGCGCCGGAACGACGTGAGCCTCGGGGATCAGCAGCGCACCGGTGAGGTAGTTGGTCTCGACCCGCTGGCGTAGGAACTCGGCGTAGCTGCGCGGCTCGGAGTGCCCCAGAATGCGGCTCGACAGCGCCTGCAGCACGGCGGTGCGGGCATCGCCCTTGGCGGGCACGCTGCTCGACAGGTACAGGCGCCCGTGCGCGAGATCGGCGACGCTGCGAGTGGTCTGCGGCAGATCGGGCGCGTAGTGCAGGGTGAAGCCGAGATAAGCGGCGATCTCGGATGCCGTGCGCTGGGTGAGGGGGCCGCCCGGGTGTCCGACCGCGTCGAGGATCTCGGCGGCCTTCTGCTCGAGGTCGGCGAAGTGGTTGTCCTGCCGTCGCATGAGGTGACGCAGCTCGACGTTCGCCCTCCGGGCCTCTTCCGGCGTCGCCGCCCGCTCGTCGCGGAGGCGGTCGATCTCGCCGTGCAGCGCGAGGAGCGCGGTGAGCGCCTCGGTCGGCATCGACTTGGCGATGCGGAACGGCTCGATGCCGAGGGCCTGGAACGTCTGTCCCTTCATCGCACGTTCGAGCGCGATCTCGATCGCGCTGCGCTCGTCGAGCGGCTCACCCTCGAGCAGAGTGTCGAGCGTCACCCCGAGGGCGCGCGCGATCGCCTGCAGCTGCGACAGCTTCGCCTCGCGTTTTCCCGTCTCGATCATCGACAGCTGGCTCGGCGCCCGGTCGACCGCGGTGGCGAGATCGTCGAGGGTCATCCCTCGCGTCGTGCGCAGACGGCGGATGCGTCGCCCGATCGTGAGGGCGTCGGTCTCTTCTGCGTCATCGGCCGGGCTCATGACGGTGATTCTGTCACAGAAACAGAATTTCGACCGATCTTCACATGAAAATGCGCCATCGAAGCATCCGTTCTTCACCCACAGTGGATCACACACCAACCGGCACCGCCGCCGGATCGACCGAAGGAGACACCATGACGACGCACGCACCCCGCCCCGCAGGTCTGCGAGCCGGCGATCAGGTCCAGACCGCCCCCGAGCTCCAGGAGATCTGGGACACCGACCCCCGCTGGGACGGCGTCGAGCGCACGTACACCGCGGCCGACGTCATCCGCATCCGGGGTTCGATCCGCGAGGAGTCGACGCTCGCCCACCGCGGTGCCGAGAACCTCTGGAACCTGCTCCACACCGAGGACTACATCCGCGCGCTCGGCGCCTACACCGGCGGCCAGGCCGTGCAGCAGGTGCGCGCCGGCCTCAAGGCCATCTACCTCTCGGGCTGGCAGGTCGCCGCCGACGGCAACCTCGCCGGCCAGACCTACCCCGACCAGTCGCTCTACCCGGCGAACTCGGTGCCGGCCGTCGTGCGCCGCATCAACAATGCGCTGCTGCGCCAGGATCAGCTCGAGCACGCCGAGGCCGCCACCGGCGAGGGCGAGATCACGCAGGACTGGCTCGCCCCGATCGTCGCCGACGCCGAGGCCGGGTTCGGCGGACCTCTCAACGCCTACGAACTCGCGCAGTCGCTGATCCAGGCCGGCGCCGCCGCCATCCACTGGGAGGACCAGCTCGCGAGCGAGAAGAAGTGCGGACACCTCGGCGGCAAGGTGCTCGTGCCCACGCAGCAGCACATCCGCACCCTCAACGCGGCGCGGCTCGCGGCCGACGTCGCGGGCGTCCCGACCGTCATCATCGCCCGGACGGATGCCCTCGCCGCCGACCTGCTCACGAGCGATGTCGACGAGCGCGACCGGGCGTTCACGACCGGCGAGCGCACACCCGAGGGCTTCTACCGCGTGACGCCGGGCATCGACGCGGTCATCAGCCGTGGCCTGGCGTTCGCGCCCTACGCCGACCTGCTCTGGGTCGAGACCGGCGAGCCCGACATCGAACTGGCTCGCGCGTTCGCCGCCGCGATCCACGCCGAGTTCCCGGGCAAGCTGCTCGCGTACAACTGCTCGCCCAGCTTCAACTGGAAGCGCCACCTGTCGGATGCCGAGATCGCGACGTTCCAGCAGGAGCTGGCCGACCTCGGCTACAAGTTCCAGTTCATCACCCTGGCCGGCTTCCACGCCCTGAACTACTCCATGTTCGACCTCGCCCGCGGCTACGCCGATCGCGCCATGAGCGCGTACGTCGAGCTGCAGGAGGCCGAGTTCGCCGCCGAGGCCGACGGCTACACCGCCACCAAGCACCAGCGCGAGGCGGGCACCGGCTACTTCGACGTGATCTCCACGGCGCTCAACCCCGACAGCGCCACTCTCGCCCTCGCCGGCTCCACCGAGACCGCGCAGTTCCACTGATTCCCCCTCTTCCGAAGGAATGAAGCGATGACCATCACACCCCCCACCCCGACCCTGCAGGGTCCGGCGATCGAGATCACCGGCGCGCTGCACGACCGTTACGACGAGATCCTCACCCCTGCGGCGATCGCGTTCCTCACCGAGTTGCACCACCGGTTCGCATCCCGCCGCCACGACCGGCTGGCCGATCGCATGCGCCGCCGCTTCGAGATCGGCAACGGGCACGACCCGCACTTCCGCGCCGACACGGCGCACATCCGCGACGACGCCTCCTGGCGCGTCGCCGGCGCCGGCCCCGGCCTCGAGGATCGCCGCGTCGAGATCACCGGACCGACCGATCCGAAGATGACGATCAACGCCCTCAACTCGGGCGCGCGGGTGTGGCTCGCCGACCAGGAGGATGCCACGAGCCCCACCTGGAAGAACGTCGTCGAGGGCCAGCTGTCGCTGCGCGACGCGATCCGTGGCGAGCTGTCGTTCACGTCCTCCGAGGGCAAGGAGTACCGCGTCACCGCCGAGCGCACGCCGACGATCGTGATGCGTCCGCGCGGCTGGCACCTGCCCGAGAAGCACATCGCGTTCATCGATCGCGCGGGGCGCCGCACCGCGGCATCCGGATCGCTGGTCGACTTCGGGCTCTACTTCCTGCACAACGCGCAGGCGCTGATCGAGGCGGGGCGCGGCCCGTACTTCTACATCGCGAAGCTCGAGTCGAGCGACGAGGCGAAGCTGTGGGACGACGTGTTCTCGTTCAGCGAGGAGTACATCGGTCTCCCCCACGGCACGATCCGCGCCACGGTGCTGATCGAGACCCTGCCGGCGGCGTTCGAGATGGACGAGATCCTCTACGAGCTGCGCGACCACTGCGCGGGCCTCAACGCCGGACGCTGGGACTACATCTTCTCGATCATCAAGAACTACCGGGGTCGCGGCGCCCGCTTCGTCCTTCCCGACCGCAGCGAGGTGACGATGACGGTGCCGTTCATGCGCGCGTACACCGAGCTGCTCGTGCAGACCTGCCACAAGCGGGGAGCCTTCGCGATCGGCGGCATGAGCGCCTCGATCCCCAACCGCCGCGATCCCGAGGCCACGGCGCGCGCGATCGAGAAGGTCGCGGCCGACAAGAAGCGCGAGGCCGGCGACGGCTTCGACGGCACCTGGGTCGCGCACCCGGATCTCATCCCGACCGCGCAGGCCGAGTTCGACGCGGTGCTCGGCGACCGGCCGAACCAGGTCGACCGCCAGCGCGACGACGTGCAGGTGCAGGCGTCCGATCTGATCGACCTGCACATCGGCCGCCCGATCACGGCGAAGGGCGTGCGCGACAACGTGTCTGTCGCGATCCGCTACCTCGAAGCATGGCTACGGGGGCTGGGCGCGGTGGCGATCGACAACCTCATGGAGGATGCCGCAACCGCCGAGATCAGCCGCTCGCAGGTGTGGCAGTGGATCCACCAGGATCGCACTACCGAGGACGGCACGGCGATCACCGCCGAGTACGTCGAGGAGCTCATCACCGGAGTGCTCCGCGAGGCCACGCGCAGCGCCGGGGACCGGTTCGACGACGCCGCCGAGGTCTTCCGCGAGGTGGCGCTGCGCGAGGAATTCCCGACCTTCCTGACGCTCGGCGCCTACGCCCGGTACCTCGACTGAGCCCACGCCCTGGCTCCCGTCGTACTTTCTGTCGCCTCCGGTCGCTCAGGCCGACAGAAAGTGCGACGGGAGCGTCCGTGCGAGTGGTCGGCGCCGGGGGCCCTGTGCGGGCGTACCCTGAGGGCATGACCGAGATCTGGAGCGACATCGCGAGCGAGTTCCTGCACCTGTACCCGAGCGGCGGCCGGCTGCTCGCGGTGGCGGGAGCGGATGCCGAACGCTCACGACGTGCGGCGGACGACGTCGCCGCAGCGCTCACCGCGGCAGGCCAGACGGTCGAACGGGCGCACACCGGCGATGGTGACGAGGCGTCACTGCGCGCAGACGTGATCGCGCCCTTCCGCGCCGACCGCGGCGACCGGGTGCTCGTCGTCTCCGGACCCGCGGCACTCGTGAGCGCGAGCGCCCGTGGCCTCTGGAACTTCACGATCTGGCAGCTCGCCGGTGACGAGCAGCCGCACACCGCGGCATCCGTCATCGTCGATGTCACCGACCCGGATGCCCCGACCCGCCGCTTCGCGGACTACTGCGCCCTGCCCAGCGCCTTCGGCGCCTGAGGACTCGCTGGGCCGAGGTCAGGTGAACGACGCCGCGACCGAGTTGCGGTGGTAGTCGAACACGATGCTCGTGCGTGTCGACGCGACACTGCTCTGCGCTGAAAGATGCTCGAGCACGAACTCGCGCATCTCCGAGGAATCCGCCACGGCGATGTGCAGCAGGAAGTCGTCGTCGCCGCCCAGGAAGAACACCTGGATCACCTGCGGCAGCGCCCGCACCCGGTCGGCGAACTCGACGATGCTCTCGCGGCGCGCGCTCGGGCGCAGGCTCACGCCGATGATGGCCTGGAGGCCGGCGCCCAGCATCCGCTCGTCGACGCTCGCGTGGAACCCGGTGATCACGCCGCGCTCGATGAGTGACCGCAGCCGCGCGTGCGCCGTCGACGGGGCGACGCCGAGCGTGCCGGCGAGCTCGGCGTTGGTCATGCGGCCGTCCTCCGCGAGCAGCGCGACGATGCGCTGGTCGACCGGGTCGAGCGCGGGGGCCCGAAGGGTGTTCGGCCGATCCGGGGTCGTAGACGTCTCCATGCGAATCATTATTCAGGATTCGGACGATTTGCGAATGATCTTCGCGGAATCTGTTCTGCTGCCGATGTTTCTGCGATCCTGTTCTGCAACAACCGCCCCCGAGCACTGGAGCATCGATGAAGATCGGCGTGCCGACCGAGGTCAAGAACAACGAGAACCGCGTCGCGCTCACCCCCGCGGGGGCGGACCGTCTCGTGCACGAGGGACACCGCGTGCTCGTGCAGTCCGGCGCCGGACTCGGGTCGCGCGTCGATGACGACGCCTACCGCGCCGTCGGCGCCGAGATCGTCGACACCGCCGCCGAGGCCTGGGGCGCGGCCGACCTTCTCCTCAAGGTCAAGGAGCCGATCGCGCAGGAATACGGCTTCCTGCGCCCCGACCTCACCCTCTTCACGTACCTGCACCTCGCCGCCGATCGCCCGCTGACCGAGGCGCTCGTCGCCGCCGGCACGACCGCCGTCGCCTACGAGACCGTGCAGCTGCCCGACCGCAGCCTGCCACTGCTGGTGCCGATGAGTGAGATCGCCGGCCGACTGTCGGTGACGATGGGTTCGTACTCCCTGCTGCGCTCCAACGGTGGCCGCGGACTTCTGCTCGGCGGCATCGCGGGCACTCCGCGCGCCAAGACGGTCGTGATCGGCGGCGGCGTGGCCGGAGAGCATGCCGCGGCGAACGCCCTGGGCCTCGGCTCGCAGGTCACGGTCTTCGACATCTCGCTCCCGCGCCTGCGCGACCTCGAACATCGCTACGGCGGCGCCCTCCAGACCCGCGCGTCGAGTCGTTACGACATCGCCGAGGAACTCGCCACCGCCGACCTCGTGATCGGCTCCGTGCTCATCCCGGGAGCGGCCGCCCCGAAGCTCGTCACCGACGACATGGTGGCCGGCATGAAAGCCGGGTCGGTGCTCGTCGACATCGCGATCGACCAGGGCGGATGCTTCGAGGGTTCGCGCCCCACGACCCACGACGACCCCACGTTCGCGGTGCACGACTCGATCTACTACTGCGTCGCCAACATGCCCGGCGCCGTTCCCGAGACCGCGACCCGCGCGCTCACGAACGCGACCCTCCCCTACGTCTCGGCGATCGCCGGCAAGGGCTGGGCGCAGGCATCCGCCGACGACGCGTCGCTCGCGAAGGGCCTGAACGTGCACGGCGGACGCATCACCCTCGACGCGGTCGCCCGCGCACACGGGCTCTGACTCGCGACGGTCACGAGCCCGCCCCAGCCGTTCCCCACAGCCCTAGCCGGTGAGGGGTCAAGACACGCCGTGCCAGCCCGCCCGGTCGCGGCGTGTTCTGACCCCTCACGGCGGGTCTGCGGCGCCTAAGAACTCAGGATCTTCATGACGCCGCGGCCCGCACAACGCCCGCACCCCCGAGTACGCTCGTAATCGTGACCGAACGCGCTCCTCTCTCCCGCAAACTGTCCGCGATCGCCGAGTCCGCGACCCTCAAGGTCGATGCGAAGGCCAAGGCCCTGAAGGCGGAGGGCAAGCCCGTCATCTCGTACGCGGCCGGCGAGCCCGACTTCGCGACGCCGCAGTTCATAGTGGATGCCGCGGCCGAAGCCCTGGCCGACCCCGCGAGCTACCGCTACACGCCCGCCGCGGGCCTGCCGGCTCTGCGCGAGGCGATCGCCACGAAGACCCTGCGCGACTCTGGCCTCGAGGTCTCGCCCAGCCAGGTGCTCGTGACCAACGGCGGCAAGCAGTCGGTGTACCAGGCGTTCCAGGCCGTGGTGAACCCCGGCGACGAGGTGCTCCTCCCCGCGCCGTACTGGACCACCTATCCCGAGGCGATCCGTCTCGCCGACGGCACGCCCGTCGAGGTGTTCGCGGGCGCCGACCAGGACTACAAGGTCACGGTCGCTCAGCTCGAAGCCGCCCGCACCCCGCGCACGACCGCGCTCGTCTTCGTGTCGCCCTCGAACCCCACCGGTTCGGTGTACACGGCCGAAGAGACGAAGGCGATCGGCGAGTGGGCGCTCGAGCACGGCATCTGGGTGATCAGCGACGAGATCTACCAGAACCTCACCTACGAGGGGACGACAGCGGTCTCGATCGTCGAGGCGGTCCCCGAGGTCGCGGGCCAGACGATCCTCGTGAACGGTGTCGCCAAGACCTACGCCATGACGGGCTGGCGCGTGGGCTGGATGGTCGGCCCGTCCGACGCGATCAAGATCGCCGGCAACCTGCAGTCGCACCTGACGAGCAACGTCAACAACGTCGCTCAGAAGGCCGCGATCGCCGCGCTCAACGGGCCGCAGACCCAGGCCGAGCAGATGCGCGAGGCCTTCGACCGCCGTCGCCGGCTCATCGTCTCGGAGCTGTCGAAGATCGACGGGGTCGTCGTGCCGAACCCGCTCGGCGCCTTCTACGTGTACCCCGACGTGCAGGGCCTGCTCGGCCGCACCTGGGGCGGCGTGACTCCGACCACGTCGCTCGAGCTCGCCGACCTCATCCTCGAGCAGGCCGAGGTCGCGGTCGTGCCGGGCGAGGCCTTCGGCCCGAGCGGCTACCTGCGCCTGTCGTACGCGCTCGGCGACGACGCGCTGCTCGAGGGCGTCCAGCGCCTGCAGCGTCTGTTCGCCTCCTGACCGACGGGGCGGTATCCGCGCCCCCGGTTCTCGTCGAAGCCCCCGTCTGCTCACGCGTGCAGGCGGGGGCTTCGGCGTGATGCAGGGGCGTCGGCGCATGGCGGCCATCCGCACCCGGGGCGGAGGCTCACTCCTCCGGGTGGTACCCGATCAACCAGCGGATGCCGTAGCGATCCACGAGCGACCCGTCGACGTCGCCCCACGGGCGGGTGGTCAAGGGCGAGATGACCCGGCCTTCGGCGGCGAGCGCGTCGAACCAGCGCGTGAGGGTCTCGGCATCCGCCGTGCCCAGCAGCGAGAAGAACATCCCGCCCATCTGCACCGCGTCGTCGTCGGCCCCGGCATCCGCCCCGGCGAGCTCGACGATCCCGCGCAGCATGCCGTGCCCGATGGCGTCGGCGGGGCCGTCGTGGCGACCGAGCTCGGCGTAGTCGAAGAGCCGGACCTCACCGCCGAAGATGCCCTGGTAGTGAGCGAAGGCCTCCGCGGCGTTGCCGGGGAAGAGGAGGTAGGGGATGAGTCCGCTCATCACGCGAGTGTACTGCGGTAGCGACGCGGCTTGCCCTCGCCGAGGTCGATCACCCGCGCCACTTCGGTGACCTCGACCGGCACCGCCAGCAGCGCGGTGAGCGCCGCCTCGATGGCGGCAGCATCTCCCCCGGCGATCGTCGCGTGCACGACCCGGTCGTCGCCCTGCACGACGGACCATCCCTCGGCACCGTGCGCCTGCAGGTGCTGGGTGAGGTCGACGCTGGCGACGAGCGACCCGTCGCCCGCGCGGAAACGGGTGTTCTCGCGCCCCTCGAGGTCGGCGATCGCCACCGCGCCGTCGGCCAGCCGCACGAGCCGTCCGTAGTCGCCGGTGCGGTAGCGCACCAGGGGCAGCAGCGGGTTCTCCCCCGCGGTCACCGCGATCTCACCGACCTCGCCGTCGGGCACTGCGACGTCGCGCCGCGGGTCGAGCACCTCGACGAGAACCCGTCGATCGAGCACCCGGAACGGGCCGTCGTCGGCGCGTGCGGCGATCGGTCGGGTCTCGTGCAGCCCGTAGACGTCGATCACGGGGCACCCGAACGCGTGCTCCAGCCGCGCACGCAACGGGGCCGACAGCGCCATCGCCCCCGAGAAGATCACCGACGGATGCAGCACCTCGTCGAGCCCCGCATCGACGAGCTCGGCGAGGCTGGTCGGGTGCCCGCTGAGGATCTGCGGGTCGGCGTCGGCGAGGAACCGTCGTCGGGCATCCGCATCCGGCCACGCCGACACGTGCAGGTTGAGTCGCGCCATCGCCCGGTGCGCGAAGCTGCTGATCAGCGAGACGTAGGTGAACGCCTGGCGTTGGAAGACCAGGTTCGCGACCGCCATCCGTTCTCCGTCGTCAGTGACGGTCGCGCCCTGCTGCGCGGCCAGCGTGCGCAGCAGGTGGAACCCGCGCGCGACCTCCTCGACGTCGTCGGGGATCAGCAGCGCGGCGCCGGTCGAGCCCGAGCTCGTGCCGTGCAGCATCCGCCCGAGGTCGGCGTCGAGCGGCACGTGCGCGCCGAGGTCGGCGACCAGGTCGCTACGCCGCGTCGTCGGGTAGTCGGCGAGTACGGCATCCGCGGGCATTGCCCGGTGCCGCAGCGTGCGGCGCACGGCGGCCAGGTGCTCGGCGAGCCATCCGTCGGTCGGAAGCGGATGCCGCACCCGCTCGGCCTGCGCGGCGCTCAGCCGGTCGCCGGTCGCGTGCGTCCACTGCGGAGCGTCGGGATGCCGTCGCCACCGGGCGAGGCGGGCGGCCCCCGCGTCGTCGAGGGTCGGCCAGCGCTCGGCGTCCGTGAGCACCGCTGCCGCTCCGGGTGCGTACTCGGCGAGCGCGAGCGGATCGACCACGTCGGGGTCGCCCGGAGCGCCGATACCTGTGGCCTCACTCACTGGAGTACCGCGCCGCTGCCTCCTTGCGACGCGCCTCCTGCAGCTTGCGGGCGATCTCGGCGCGATGCCGGTGGCCCTCGTAGGCGTCGGCGAGCGCCTTGTTTCGGGCGAGCGAGTCGACGGCGGCGAGGAGCGACGAGGCGGTCTGCGCGTCTTCACCCTCCGGCAGGTATCCGCGCCAGAGCAGGAACGTGCGCGCCGCCTCGATGCGCCGCTCATCGTCGGAGATCCAGCTCAGCGGGTCGGACACGGGCGCCAGCCGCAGCGCGAGTGCGTCGACCGCGAGCGCGGCGGCGCCACCGGCGATCGAGGGAACGAGCGGGGCGACGAGCTCTTCGCTCGCGACGACCCAGAGCGCGATCGCCGCTCCCCGTCGCACGCGCTCATCCGTGGCGAAGCGCACGCAGATCGGCGCCATCCCGAGCACGTCGCCCGCGAGCGCGCGCACGGAGACGCGGTCGTCGAGGAACATCTGCGGCACGGCCGACAGCCGTGCCGCGATCGCGTCGAGTGCGGGGCCCGGGCGGGCCCTCGTCCACGCCTCCTGCTCCCCGCCGGACCGCTCGCTCCAGGCTGCGAGCAACTCTTCCGTCGACGTCCGCTCGTCCTCCGCCCGCTCCGTCTCAGCCATGCAGTCGCTCCGCGAGGGCGGCGCAGGCCGCCGGAGCATCGTCCATGCTCGACAGGTACACCACGTCGTAGCCGTCGCGCCGGGCGAGGTCGGAGACGCGGTGGAGACGGTCCATGAGCACGAGCGTACCCGTGGTGAGCTTCTCCCTCACCGCGCGGGCGACGCCCGCGAACGGCTCGTTCCCGACACCGAACATCGACACGAGTCCGTCGTCGGAGAGCACCACGACGTGGCGCTGCACCTCGTCGGTCGCCCGCGGGAGAGCCGCATACCGGGAGCCGTACAGATCGAGAGGGAACGAGGTGCCGCCGCCGAAGAACACGCAGAGGGCACCGACGATCTCGGCGGGATCGCGGCTGGCGCGCTCCATGCCCGCGACCTGCCCGGCGGCGGAGAAGCTGGTCACGCGCACGCGACCGCCTCCGCGCAGCACCGAGAGGGCGAGGATCGTGCCGGCCAGTACCGCGGGCGACCCGACGCGGGGGTTGCGCATCGACCCGGACGAGTCGATGTACAGGTCGATCTCGATGCTCGTCTCGCGCACGACCGGGTCGTCGTCCAGCTCCGAGCGGCGTCGCGTGGTCACCCCGGGAATGACCCGCCCACCGCGCAGGGTGGCGGCCCAGTCGATGTCGCCGATCGCGTCTCCGGTCTCCCACAGTTCGAGCGGCCCGGGAAGCCCTCCAGCGGGCTGCGCCGGCGCGCGCCGCCGGTAGGGGCGCACCCAGCTCGCCGCCTCGGTGCGGTACCAGGCCGCGAGCACCTCGGCCTGGTCGAGGTCGGAGTAGAGACCGAGCGTGCGCGCGACGTCGAGGCGCTGCCCGGGCTGCGGTGGCCCATCCGCGTCGTCCGGCTCCACGGCATCGCCCGCTCCCGGATGCGCCGGGAGGTCGCCGCGCAGACGCTGATCCGCGAGGATGCGGCCGAGTTCCTCGGCGGTCGGGCCCTCCTCGTCGGCGGCGCAACCGACCCCGCCGACGGTGGGCACCTCGCGCGCGGCATCCTGCCGTTCGGCGATGTAGGGCGCGGCGATCACCCCGAACCTAACCGCACCCGACACCGGGTCGGCGCCGAACGTGCGCACCGCGTCGGCCACCAGCGCGGCATCGACGACGGGATTCGTCGTGCGGGCTCCGGCGAGTTCGGCGGCGATGCGCGCACTCTCGGCCTTGCGCTCGCGCAGGATGCGCTCCTTCTCGCGGTGCCTCTCGGCGATCGTGTCGAGCGGCGGCAGCTGTTCGTGCGCGATGGCCGGTGGCGGGGCGGGCGGTGCGTCGATCGCGCAGAGCGTGCCGGTCGGCAGCCGCCACAGGATCTCGTAGGCGCGGCAGTACACCCACCACAGTCGGTCGGCGCTTTCTGCGGGTGCGGGGTACAGCACACGACCGAGACGGATGATGCCCGCCTCGCCCGCGGCATCCGCCTCGGCCCGCTGCAACTGCGCGAGCCGGGTGTTGACGAGCAGATCGTTCCAGAGATTGGCGAGCAGGCCGACATCGGATGCCGCGGGCGCACGCGGCGAGACCGCGGCGAGCGCCCGTGCCATCTGATGCCGCACCTTCAGAGAATCGATCCGGGTGCTCGGGGCGAGCACGTGGTGTCCGACCTCGTGCGCCAGCATGCTCCAGAGCTCGTCGGCGAGGCCCCGGCCCGCGAGGTAGTCGGGGTCGATCGAGACCGCCGGCGGGAAGGTGAACCAGGCGGGAGCCCCGGCCTCCGCGTGCGCTCCGGGCAGCACGACGGGGTCGTTCAGGCGCACACCCCACAGCGCCAGCGCGCGCTCCCAGGCCGCGCGCACGGTCTCGTCCACCGGTATGCGGGGAACCGTGCCCGTCCTCACGCGGCGTCTCGCACGTGCACCCAGGCGAGATGGGTGTCGGGGCCGATGACGACGCTCACGCCGTCCTCCGCGGGATCGGATGCCACCGCCTCGGGCTCGACGGATGCCGTGAGCCGGGCGCCCCAGACGTCGGCGTCGAGACGCCACCACTCCCCCGCGACGAGGAACGCGAACGCTCCGGCATCCGCGAGACGCACCACCCGATCGGGCGGGCGGATCCACGCGCCGCCGACGCCGCGGAAGCCGCCGGTCGCGAGCACGTAGCCGCGCTCGTCCGCACGCCCGGGCCACCAGAACCGATCGGTGCGCTGCCGGCGCAGGAACGCCTCGAGCAGGTCGATCCCGATCCCGAGGGTCGCCGCGGCCGCCCGCCGCTCGACCGCGGCCCCGATCCGTTCGAGCCGGGTCAGGGCATCGTCGCGCAGCGCCAGAGCGCCGGACCGCCACGCCGCGATCGCGACGAGGTCGAGAGCGCGCTCGCGATCGGCCGCGGCGTCCACATCCTCCGCGAGCCCCGCGGCGAGCGCTCGGACGAACAGCCCCACGTCGCCGTGCGCCCGACGCACACCCTCGATCGCGGCGGCGATGTCGAGTCGCCCGGCCGTCAGGTCGGGCGGCGATGCGGGCGGGAAGGAGTCCCGCGCATTCGCGAGCTGCAGCGGGCGGCGGATCACCCGCGGGTCTCCTGCCACCGGGCGAACGCGGTGTAGCGCTGGTGCAGGTACTTGAGCGCGATCACGTCGTCGAAGTCGCGGCCGTAGAGCTTGCCGATGCCGGCGATGCGGCGCAGCTGCGCCTCGACGGCGGTGATCCGACGCGAGACGTCGAGGGCCGACACACCGTCGAGTCCGCGATCGAGCTCGCCGAGCATCGCGGCGACCGGGTCGTCGGCGTCGCGGCCGAGCATGTCGTACTGGCGGCACGACTGCACAAAGAGGTCGCTCAACCAGCTGACGGTGTCGGTGGCGAGCTCGCGCTCGGCGCCCACGTCGAAACGCGGGTGGGTGTCGTTGGGCAGCAGTTTGCCGCGCAGCACGAAGGGCAGGATCGCGCCGATGTCGGCGAGCTCGACCGCATCCGCTCCCCGGAACCAGGCCATCGCCTTCGCGTACAGGATGAGGGTCTGCAGGGCGCGCACCGAGAGACCGTTGCGCGTCTGCGCGCCGAGGTCGACCTCGAGATCGGCCCCGCTGTTCGCCTCGATGACCTCTCCGACACTGCCTCCCGAGGTCGTCACGACGTCTTTCGTGCGGTACTCGAAACGGCGACCGCCGTGCTGCACGAACTCGAAGTGGCTGAGGAAGAACCGCAGGCGGTGGCGCACACCGTCGGGGATCGGCACGGCGCGGATCAGAGCGCGCATCCGCTCCTGCTCGGCCGCATCGAAGCGCAGCTCGGTCGGCACGTGCTCCTCGGGCTTCTCACCCGCCTCGACCCGCGTGATGAGCTCGTCGAGGAAGCGGCTGTTGAACCCCGCGGCCTGCACCGTGACGTCCATGCGGTCGCGG
Organism: Microbacterium sp. NPDC090003; assembly: GCF_044748385.1. Taxonomy (NCBI): domain Bacteria; kingdom Bacillati; phylum Actinomycetota; class Actinomycetes; order Micrococcales; family Microbacteriaceae; genus Microbacterium; species Microbacterium sp. NPDC090003. The sequence goes on along the minus strand of NZ_JBIVFW010000002.1, from coordinate 120,418 downwards.
AGCGCCTGGATCACCGGGAACGTGCCGCCGCCGGCGTCGTCGTTCGCGGTGAAGAACCAGCTCTCGACGCCGCCGTCCGGGGCGGTGCGGCGCATCTGGTCGTGGCTCTCGACATACCCTTCGGCGACCATCGTCAGCAGCGCCGACTGCGTCTTGGTCGGGATGCGGTTGTACTCGTCGATGATCTTCACCGGGAGGCCGAGCCAGTCCCGCCACGCGATCCGGATATCGCTGAGCTTCTCGGCCTCGACGAGGTCGCGCGGCAACGGGATGCCCACGAGGTCGCTCACCGTGAGCTGCGGCTGCCCCTGCTGCACGGCACGCCGCACGTCCTCCGCCGCGGTTCCGGCGAGCACGCCCATGAGCACGGCGACCGTCGTCTTGCCACGGCCGGGCCCGCCGATCAGGAGGCACTTGCCGCCGACCGCGAAGGTGAGCAGCGGCAGCAGAACGTTCGACGAGAAGGACGCCTGCGTGGGCAACGAGACCCGGGCATCGGCGTCGCCCAGCGCGATCGAGAGCGGGTCGCCGTGCGAGAACTCGATGTCGTAGTACGGGGAGATGACGGCCCGATTGACCATCCAGTAATACGCCTGACGCAGCTTCTCGTCGAGGGGCACCGCGGCCGCCGCGGCTGCCGGGCGGAAGAGCTCCTCGGCGGTCATCTGCCCGACGCCGTGATCGGCTCCCGGGTTGGTGGGCGATGCGGACACGCGGCTCCAGCGATCGGACATGCGATCATCCTACGGGCGGTGGCTCAGGGCCATCCGTCGCCCTCTCGGGTCCGCCCGTCCGCCGCGTCCGCAGCCGCCCGCTGCAGGGCTCGCTGTTCGTGCATCGGACGCGCCTCGAGCGGGATCGCGAATCGCAGGTGCGCGGCCAGCAACGGTTCGAGGGCGGATGCCGCGGCCTCCACGCGCGCCGGCACGTCGCCGTGCACCTCGAGCCAGGGCACCGACTGCGCCGCGAGGACGTCACGGAAGCGCTGCTGCATGTCGTGGCGGATGTGCTCTCCGTCGCGCATGCCGTCCTGTTCGAACGGGATCTCGTCGCCCGTGAGCACGTAGAGGAGGGGGCGGTGGCCGTCGGCGGCGCGATGCAGGCGCTCGGCGATGGTGCCGACGTAGCGCTCGTGCCAGAGCGCGGTCGCGAGCACATCGGTGTCGCACACCAGCACCGGGCGGGGCACACGGCGCAGCGCGTGCTCTTCGAGAGAGATCTGCCGGTCGACGATCAGGTCGAACTCATCACTGCGCCAGGGCGCCTCGAGTCCGCCCTCGCGCACCTCGGAGTGCTCCCGCCCGTACTCCGGCACCCACAGCGTGCCGAGGTGCGCGGCCAGAGCTTCGGCGAGGGTCGTCGACCCGGTCGACTCGGCGCCGAGCACCACGACCCGGGGTGTGAGCGACGCCCGCACGGTCGGCGCGAGTTCGTGCCAGAGCGCCGCGGGATCGGCGCGGATCGCCGTGCCGGACACCGGGTTGATCCTGCGGCCCTCGTCGATCCGCACCCAGTCCGCCCCGAGGCGCTGCGCGAGCTCCCCGCCGTACGCGTCGCACGAGAAGACGGTATCGACGGGTTCGTCGAGCAGCGACTCGATCACGGCGAGGTGCTCGCGCCACGCGGCATCCGACTCGAAGTCCACCGGGGCGTCATCCATCGCCGCCACGACCCGCGCCCCCGGGTGCGATTCACGGATCCAATCGGCGCGCGTCTCGAGCGGGATCGATTCGACGGATGCGCCGAGCACCTGCACGGTGACGCGCTCGCTGCGCCGCTCGGCCTCGCGGATGAGGTGCGAATGCCCGCTGTGGAACGGATAGAACTTTCCGATCACGAGCCCGTGACCCTCACGGCGCGGTCCCGTCGTCGTCACGCGGCCGCCTCGAGGCGTTCGTGCTCCCGCTCTCGGGCCGCCACTCGGCGCCACGAGGTGAAGCCGAACACGCACAGCCCGATGAAGAGCAGATACAGGGCCGCGATGACCCACAGCCCGGTGACGATCGAGATGCCGATGATCACGACGTCGACGCCGATCCAGACGAACCAGTTCTGAATCCACTTGCGGTTGAGCATGTACTGCGCGACGAGGCTCGCCGACGTGGTGAGCGCATCAGCGACCGCGACCTCCGAATCGGTGAACGACGTGAGCACCCACACCAGCACAGCGGCACCGGCGAGCCCGGCGAGCACCAGCCACGGCACCGCCCGGCGCGGCGTGCTCGCGATGTACGTCCGGCTCTGCTCCTCGCCCCGCGTCCAGCGCCACCAGCCGTGCACGCCCATCACGAGATAGACCGCCTGCAGACCGGCGGCGGCATAGACACCCGCGCCGAGGAAGACGACGAAGAGCACGACGTTGTTCGCGATGCCGATCGGATACGTCCAGACGTTTCGGAGCCCCGCCAGGAGCACGCAGACCGCACCGGTCACGAACCCGAGCACCTGCTGCCACTCGGCGATCAGCCAGTCGAGCACGGTACGCCTAGAGCTCGACGCCGACGAGGACCGGCTCGGGCTGCAGCACGAGACCGAACTCGCTGTGCACCCGGCTCTGGATGAAGCGCGCGAGCTCGGCGACCTCCGCGGCGGTCGCGCCGCCCCTGTTCGTGAGCGCGAGCGCGTGCTTGGTCGAGACAGAGGCACGCGAACGCGGCAGCTTGAACCCCTTGCGGATGCCGGCCTGCTCGATCAGCCAGGCGGCGCTCACCTTGACGTCGGCCGCTTCACGCGTCGGCGCCGGGATCAGACCGCCGTAGGAGGCGAGCGGGATGACCGTGACGGTGTCGAGGTCGGGTGAGACCGGCCAGCGCGGGCACTCCGGCGGGAGTGCGCGGGCGACGGTCTCGGTGACGATCGCGTTCTGGAAGAACGACCCGACGCCGTGCGTGTCGGGATCGACCTGATCCCACAGCATCCCCTTCGAGGCGCGCGTGGCGAGAATGCGTTCACGCACCCACGACAGCGGCACGGGGGCATCGTCGCCGAGGGTCAGCGCGCGGCGCAGCTGCTCACCGCGCACGATGCGCTCCCGCGCGACCAGCAGGTCGACCGTGATCGACAGGATCACGGCCCGCCGCTCGGGCTCGCCGCCGTAGTGGTGCTTGAGCACCGAGGTGCGGAATCCGAGGCCCAGGTCGGCGGCGGGAACGGTCGAGATCTCTCCGGTCGCCGCGTCGATCAGCTCGACCTCGACCAGGGTCTCCTGGATCTCCTGCCCGTAGGCCCCGATGTTCTGCACGGGAGCCGCCCCCACGGTGCCGGGGATGCCGCTCATCGCCTCGAGCCCGGCGTAGCCGTGCTCGACCGCGTACGCGACGAGTTCGTCCCACCCGTGGCCCGCCTGGGCGCGCAATCGGATGCGGCCCTCGTGCGGCGAGGGGAGCTCGTCGATGCCGCGGGTGAGCACCCGGATGACGGTGCCCTCGAACTGCTCGTCTCCGACGAAGAGGTTCGAGCCTCCGCCGAGCACGAACCACTCGTCGCCGCGCGACCACGTCTCACGGAGGGCGCTGACGAGCCCCTCGGTGGTCGTGGCGTCGAGCATCCGCTCGGGCGCACCGCCCGTGGCGATGGTGGTGAGCGCGGAAAGCGGGATCGGTGTGATCTCGTGCACCTCGGCGTCGCCCATCAGACCGCGATGCGCAGCTGCGCCTTGACGAGCACGGTGGCCTCGCCGAAGGTGACCTTGAGGTCGACCCGCGCGGCCGTCTCGTCGACGGCGCCGATCGTGGCCAGCACGTGCACGTCGGCACCGTGCTCGGGGTCGACGACGACGGGCTTCGTGAAGCGCACGCCGTAGTCGAGGATGCGGGTCTGCGGGGCGAGGGCCGCGACGACCACCGACGAGGCGATGCCCATCGTGAGCATGCCGTGCGCGAGCACGCCGGGCAGCCCGACCGACGCGGCGACGTCGTCGCGATAGTGGATGGGGTTGAAGTCGCCGGATGCCCCGGCGTAGCGAACGAGCGACTCACGCGTCAGGTGAACGGTGCGCTCGGCGATCACGTCTCCGATCGAGTACGCCATCACTCCCCCTCTCCGACCAGCAGAACGCTGGTCGCGGTCACGACATGGGAGCCCGTGGCATCCGTGATCTCGGCCTCGCTCGTGATGAGCGCGTTGCCGGCCATCATGCGGATGCCGGTGACGCGCAGCTGCGCGCTGAGCTCGTCACCCGCGACGATCGGCCGCGTGTAGGCGAAGCGCTGCTCGGCGTGGATCGTGCGCGCCAGCACGATGCCCGAGTTCTCGGCGCTCAGCAGCTGCTGGAGCGTGAGGTCCTGGATGACCATCGGGAACGTCGGCGGGGCGACCACGTCGGCGAAGCCGGCCGCACGGGCCGCCTCGACGTCGGTGTGCTGCGGGGCATCGGCGAAGACGGCGCGGGCGAACTCGCGCACCTTCTCACGACCGACGAGGTACGGGGGTGTCGGCGGGAACTCCCGGCCGACCAGTTCTGGGTTCACTGGCACCCCTCGATCCTATCGAGGGTCGCCGACAGCCGCCCCGCCCGGCGGCGCGGTCAGTCCTTCTTCTTGCGGCCGCGGATCGCCTTGACCGCCATCTGCACGGCGATCACGACGAGATAGGCCGCGAAGAGGATGTTGCCCGTACCGGGATCGATCAGTGTCGCGAGCCAGGCGCCGAGCGCGGTCGTGGTGCAGGCGGCGATGCCGATGAGAGCGGCGGCGAGCAGATCGACGTTGCGATTTCGCAGGTTGCCGAACGTGCCGGAGACCGCGGTGGGGATCATCATGAGCAGCGAGGTGCCCTTGGCCACGAGGTCGCTCGTGCCGAAGGCGAGCATGAGCACCGGAACGACGATCACACCCCCGCCCACACCGATGAGACCCGCGAGAACACCCGTGCCGACGCCGACGACGACGAGCGCGATGCCCGAGATCCAGGTGAGGTCGAACGGCGCGTCACGCGAGGGGATCACGAGGAAGAGGCTCACGATCACGACGACGAGGAAGCCCACGAAGCCCCACCGCAGAGCGGTCTGCGAGATGCGCGGCAGCAGGCGGGTGCCGATCTGGGCGCCGACGACGGCCCCCGCGGCGAGGATCAGGGCGGGGATCCAGGCGACGGACCCCGAGGCGGCGTACGAGATCACGCCGACGGTCGCGGTGGGGACGATCGCCGCGAGTGAGGTTCCCGCCGCGAGGCGCTGATCGAAGTGCAGGAGCAGAACCAGCAGCGGGACGATCACCGTGCCGCCGCCGACCCCGAAGAGACCGGAGAGGAGCCCGGCGAGCAGGCCGATCCCGATGAACGTCGTGTAGGCCCGCGGTCCGCGGAACGGTCTCGTGGCCGCGTCGTTCACGTCTCTCCTCCTCGGGCGGCATTGGGACGTGGCCGCACCGTCCGCCAGCCTACTCCCGCGCGGACACCGCGTCGGGCGCGGGCCCGACCGCCGATTCGATCACCCCTGGGACGCAGTCCCCTCCTATGCGACACTTGACGCCAACCGCGGGACGACGCCGTCCCGCACGGATCGAAGGAGATCTCATGGTTCGCAGCATCCTCCCCGACGTCGAGATCCCCGACCTCTCGGTCTACGACTTCCTGTTCGGCGATCTCGACGAGGATCGCCTGGACGCGACCGCGCTCATCGACGGCACGAGCGGAGCCGAGACGAGCTACCGCACCCTCGTCGGGCAGATCCAGCTCTTCGCCGGAGCCCTCGCCGCGCGCGGCGTCGGCGTCGGCACGCGGGTCGGAGTGCTGTGCCCCAACACCCCCGCCTTCGCGACGGTCTTCCACGGCATCCTGCGCGCCGGCGCGACGGCCACCACGATCAACTCCCTGTACACGCCCGACGAGATCGCGAACCAGCTCGCGGATGCCGAAGCCGAGTGGCTGATCACCGTCTCCCCCCTCCTCGCCGGCGCCCGAGCGGCGGCCGAGAAGGTCGGGATCGACGCCGATCACCTCATCGTGCTCGATGGCGCCGAGGGTCACCCATCGCTCGCAGCGTTGCTCGAAGAGGGACACCCGGCGCCGGACGTCTCCGTCGATCCCTCCGAGCATCTGGCCGTGCTGCCCTACTCATCCGGAACCACCGGTCGACCCAAGGGCGTCATGCTCACGCACCGCAACCTGGTCGCGAACGTGAGCCAGTGCCGCTCCACGATCTCCCTCGCCGACGACGACCGCGTGCTCGCCGTCCTGCCGTTCTTCCACATCTACGGCATGACCGTGCTGCTCAACTTCGCCCTGCGTCAACGGGCTGCACTCGTGACGATGCCCAGGTTCGACCTCGCCGACTTCCTCCGCGTCGTCTCCGAGCACCGCACGACGTGGGTGTTCATCGCTCCGCCGATCGCCGTCGCTCTCGCCAAGCATCCGCTCGTCGACGAGCACGATCTCTCGTCGGTCAAGGTGGTCTTCTCGGGTGCCGCGCCCCTCGACGGCTCGCTCGCCGCGGCCGTCGCCGGCAGACTGGGCTGCACCGTGTGCCAGGGATACGGCATGACCGAGACGAGTCCGGTCACCCATGCCATCCCGTACGACCGCGACGACATCGATCGGGCGAGCGTCGGCCTGCTGCTCAGCGGCACCGAAGCGCGACTTCGCGACCCCGAGACCGGGGCCGACCTGGAGGCGCCGGCGGGTGGGACGAGCGAGCCCGGCGAACTGCTGATCCGCGGACCGCAGGTGATGAAGGGATATCTGAACCGCCCGGATGCGACCGCCGAGATGCTCGATGACGACGGATGGCTGCACACCGGAGACGTCGGCACGGTGAGCACCGAGGGGGTCTTCCGCATCGTCGACCGGCTCAAGGAACTCATCAAGTACAAGGGCTACCAGGTCGCCCCTGCGGTGCTGGAAGCCGTACTCCTCGACCATCCCGCCATCGCAGATGCCGCCGTCATCGGTGCGCCCGACGACGACGGCCAGGAGGTGCCGAAGGCCTTCGTCGTGGTGCAGGCGGGGGCGGACCTCGACGCGGCGGGAGTGATGGCGCACGTCGCCGAGCGCGTCGCACCCCACGAGAAGGTGCGGCAGGTCGAGTTCATCGATGCGATCCCCACATCGACATCGGGCAAGATCCTCCGGAAGGATCTGCGCGCGCGCTGACACGTTCGCGTCGGCATCATGATCGCGGGCCACGACGAAGAAGCCCGCCACCTCACGGTGACGGGCTTCTCTCGAGTCGAGTGATTACTCGGACTTCTCCTCGGCGGCGGGCGCCTCGGTGGTGTCTTCGGCGGCGGGAGTCTCCTCGGCGGGAGCATCCTCGACGACCTCGGCGGTCTCCTCGGCGGGAGCCTCCTCGGCCGGCTTCTCGACCTTCGGAGCGGCAGCGGCCTTCTTCGTCGACTTCGCCTTCGGCGTGACGGGCTCGAGGACGAGCTCGATCACGGCCATCGGAGCGTTGTCGCCCTTGCGGTTGCCGACCTTGGTGATGCGCGTGTAGCCACCCTCGCGGTCAGCGACCAGCGGAGCGATCTCGGTGAAGAGCGTGTGCACGACTTCCTTGTCACCGATGACCGACAGCACGCGACGGCGCGCGTGCAGGTCTCCGCGCTTGGCGAAGGTGATGAGACGCTCGGCGAGCGGACGCAGGCGCTTGGCCTTGGTCTCGGTCGTCTTGATCGACTTGTGGGTGTACAGCGCAGCGGCGAGGTTGGCAAGCAGCAGGCGCTCGTGGGCGGGGCCGCCTCCGAGGCGGGGACCCTTAGTGGGCTTGGGCATAATCGTCTAACTCCTGGTCAGAAAGGTCGGGTATCAGAAGGACTCGTCTTCGCTGCCGCCGTAGAAGTGGGCGCCGTCGAAACCGGGCACCGAATCCTTGAGCGACAGACCGAGCGAGATGAGCTTGTCGCGCACCTCGTCGACCGACTTCTGGCCGAAATTACGGATGTTCATGAGCTGCGTCTCCGAGAGGGCGACGAGCTCCGAAACGGTGTTGATGCCCTCACGCTTCAGGCAGTTGTACGAGCGGACCGACAGGTCGAGGTCCTCGATCGGCATCGACAGCTCGCTGGAGTTCACAGCCTCCACCGGCGCCGGGCCGATCTCGATGCCCTCGGCCTCGACGTTCAGCTCGCGGGCGAGACCGAACAGCTCGGTGAGCGTCTTGGCAGCCGAAGCGACGGCGTCGCGGGGGCTGATCGAGTTCTTCGTCTCGACGTCCAGGACAAGCTTGTCGAAGTCGGTGCGCTCCCCGGCACGGGTCGCGTCGACGCGGTAGCTCACCTTGAGGACCGGCGAGTAGATCGAGTCGATCGGGATCTGACCGGCCTCGGCGTACTCGTTGCGGTTCTGCGTCGCCGAGACGTAGCCACGGCCACGCTCGATCGTGAGCTCGAGCTCGAACTTCGCGGTGTCGTTGAGCGTCGCGATGACGAGCTCGGGGTTGTGCACCTCGACACCGGCCGGAGCCGAGATGTCGGCGGCGGTCACTTCGCCCGCACCGGTCTTGCGCAGGTACGCGGTGATGGGCTCGTCGCGCTCCGAGGAGACGACCAGCTGCTTGATGTTGAGGATGATCTCGGTGACATCCTCCTTCACACCGGGGATCGTGCTGAACTCGTGCAGCACGCCGTCGAGACGGACGCTGGTGACAGCGGCACCGGGGATCGACGACAGCAGGCTGCGACGCAGCGCGTTGCCGATCGTGTATCCGAAGCCGGGCTCCAGAGGCTCGATGATGAACCGGCTCCGGTTCTCGACGATCTTTTCCTCGGTGAGTGTGGGACGCTGTGCAATGAGCACTCTGTGTTCCTTTCGATCACATGACCGCTATATGACATGTGGTGGGTGAGGTCTTGAGTTGTGGAAGTCGATGCCCGCGAACGGGCGGGCGAGCCGCTCGGTCCCGACCGTTCAGCGAACGGGACGGGGCGAGCGGCTCGCGAGCCGGATCAGACGCGGCGACGCTTCGGCGGGCGGCATCCGTTGTGCGCCTGCGGGGTGACGTCCTGGATCGAGCCCACCTCGAGGCCGGCGGCCTGGAGCGAGCGGATCGCGGTCTCGCGGCCGGAGCCCGGACCCTTCACGAGGACGTCGACCTTCTTGACGCCGTGCTCGGCGGCCTGGCGGGCAGCCGACTCGGCTGCCATACCGGCGGCGTAGGGGGTCGACTTGCGCGAGCCCTTGAAGCCCACGCCACCCGACGACGCCCACGCGATGACGGCGCCGGACGGGTCGGTGATCGAGACGATCGTGTTGTTGAACGTCGACTTGATGTGGGCCTGGCCCAGCGCGATGTTCTTCTTTTCCTTGCGGCGCGGCTTGCGCGCGGCGGCCTTGGGTGCAGCCATGAAAGTGTTCTCCTAGTCCCTGGGGCCGCGCTTAGCGGGCCTTCTTCTTGCCGGCGACGGTGCGCTTCGGGCCCTTGCGGGTACGGGCGTTGGTCTTGGTGCGCTGACCGCGGACCGGGAGACCACGACGGTGGCGGATGCCCTCGTAGGAGCCGATCTCGACCTTGCGGCGGATGTCTGCGGCGACCTCGCGACGGAGGTCACCCTCCACCTTGTAGTTGCCTTCGATGTGGTCGCGGAGGGCGATCAGCTGGTCGTCGCTGAGGTCCTTCACGCGGATGCTCTCATCGATGTCGGTCGCCTTGAGGATCTCGACCGAGCGGGTACGGCCGACGCCGTAGATGTAGGTAAGGGCGATCACCACGCGCTTGTCGCGCGGGATGTCAACGCCGGCAAGACGTGCCATGCGGTTCTCCTGGGTGTTGTGGAGGTGTGGAACAGGATCGGTGCCCGGGCCTCCGCCCCGAGGTGTCGGCTCCGGAGGACACAGCTCCCCTCTGGGTCGCTGAGCCTGTCGAAGCGTCTGATCCTGCCGTTCGTGTATTCAGTTGTGTGTCAGATCAGAAGAGTGATCAGCCCTGGCGCTGCTTGTGGCGCGGGTTGCTCTTGCAGATCACCATGACGCGGCCGTGGCGGCGGATCACCTTGCAGTGATCGCAGATGGGCTTGACGCTGGGGTTGACCTTCATGATGTTTCCTGTTCGCTGTCTTCGTACCGCCCCGCTGCGGGGCAGGCCGTTACTTCTCGACCGATCAGCGGTAGCGGTAGACGATACGGCCGCGGGTGAGGTCGTAGGGGCTGAGCTCCACGACCACGCGGTCCTCGGGGATGATACGGATGTAGTTCTGCCGCATCTTGCCGGAGATCGTTGCCAGGACCTTGTGTCCGTTGCTGAGCTCAACGCGGAACATCGCGTTGGGAAGAGCCTCGGAGATCACGCCCTCGATCTCGATGACACCGTCTTTCTTAGCCATAGCCTCGCTGACGCTTCTGCAGACCGGTCGATCTGCGGTGGGTGGGTGGTGTGTTGGTGCTGCGCCGACGGACACGCCGAATCAGTGCGCAAGGCACCAAAGATCTATGTTAGACGACGCCGAGGCATCCGGCAACCTGAGCCCGCAGCATCCGCGCGTCGTCCGCTTCGCGTGCGACGAGGGCGGTCCCGTGGCGGGACCGCCCTCGTCGTGATACGGATGCGCTCAGGGCAGGATCTGCGCGAAACGCGTCTGGATGTCGGCGTTCTCGATGCGCTCACCGTTGATCTCGACGGTGGGGGTGCCCTGGATCTCGTGCTGGTTGGTCTGGTCGCGCACGAAGTTCATGTAGGTGCCGTCCGCGATGCAGTCGGCCGCCGCACCCGCGCCGACCTGCTCGGCGTATGCCGCGAGCTCGTCGTCGGTGTAACCGGCCGTGTTCTCCTGCGGCTGGTTCGCGAACATGAAGTTGAAGAAGTCGAGGAACGAGTCCGGTGCGTTCTCCGCGACGCAGTACGCGGCGCCGGCGGCACGGGTCGAGTACTTCGTGTTCTGCGAGTACCGGTCGAGGATCGAGATCGGGTGGATGTTCAGGGTGATGTCGTCGCTCGCGGCCGCGGACTGCAGCTGCTCGCCGTACGCGTCTTCGAAGTCACCGCAGACGGGGCACATGAAGTCGACGAAGACGTCGACTTCGTCCTCTCCGCCGCCGAAGCTGATCGCACCGGTCTCCTGATTGACGTTGCCGCCCTCGGGGGCGACGCCGGGGGCCGTGGCCTGGTTGTTCAGGAACACCACGAGCCCGCCGAGGACGACCAGCACGACGACGACTGCTGCGGACACCCCGATCGCGAACCAGTTGGTGTTGCTCTTCGCCGCTGCCATTGTCTTCCGTTTCTCTCGGTCTCGCCGCAGTTATTGCGGACGCAAGTACCCTGTGATCTTCCTGCATCAGCCTATGGGGTTCGTGTGAGGCGAACCTTGCCTGCAGTTCACGCTTGCGTAACGGATGCCCGGGGCGGCCGGTGCGGGAGAGGGTCCGGCGCGTCAGGCCACGGGCACCGGCGTCACGCCGAAGGGCGCGAGGCCCGCCGCACCGCCGTCGGGGGCGGTGAGCACCCAGATTCCGTTCTCGTGCACGGCGACGCTGTGCTCCCAATGCGAGCCGTCCGAGCCGTCGACGGTCGAGACGGTCCAGTCGTCGTCCTCGACGAAGGTGTCCTCGCCGCCCGCGGTGACCATCGGCTCGATCGCGAGCACGAGGCCCGGCTTCACCTCGGCCCCGGGGTCGGGGGTGCGGTAGTTGAAGACACTCGGCGCCTCGTGCATCTTGCGGCCGATGCCGTGCCCGACATACTCGCGCAGGATGCCGTAGGTCTCCCCCGACACGGCCGACGGGCCCTGAGCCTCGATGTACCCCTGGATCGCGGCACCCAGGTCGCCGAGGTGCGAGGCGGTCGCCATCGCGGCGATACCGGCCCACATTGATCCCTCGGTCACGCGCGAGAGCTCTTCGCGGTTCGCGACGACGTCCGGTCGGGTCTCGTCGGGGACGACGACGGTGATCGCGCTGTCGCCGTTCCACCCCTGGTACTGCGCACCGCAGTCGACCGAGACGATGTCACCCGGCTGCAGCACCAGATCGCCCGGGATACCGTGCACGACCTGCTCGTTGACGGAGACGCAGATCGTGTGGTGGTAACCCCGCACGAGCTGGAAGTTCGATTCGGCACCGCGAGCGAGGATCACACGATTCGCCTCGGCATCGAGCTCGAGCGTCGTCACCCCGGGGCGGATCAGCGGGCGGACGGCATCGAGCGCCGCCGCCGTGATCAGCCCGGGCTCGACCATCGATCGCAGCTGGGCCGGGGTCTTGTAGATCGACCGGCGGAACATCTCGGGGCCGCTCAGACGGCGACGCGCAGACCGCGAGCGTCGAGCGCTGCGACGATGCGCTCCGTGATCTCGTCGAGCGAGCCGACGCCGTCGATACGGTCGACGATGCCCTTCTCGCTGTAGACGTCGATGATCGGAGCGGTCTCGCGCTCGTAGATGTCGAGCCGGTGGGCGATCGCCTCTTCGGTGTCGTCGGAGCGCCCCTGCTCGATCGCACGGAGGCTGAGGCGCGAGATGCTCTCGTCGCGCGGCACGTCGAGGAGGATCACGGCGTCGAGCGACTCGCCCCGGCCGGCGAGGAACTCCTCGAGGTGTCCGACCTGAGCCGTGTTGCGCGGATATCCGTCGAGGAGGAAGCCGTTCGCCGCGTCGTCCTGGGACAGACGGTCGCGGACGATCTCGCCCGTCAGTTCGTCGGGGACCAGGTCGCCACGGTCGAGGATCGCGGTGACCTTCTGGCCGAGCTCCGTGCCCCCCTTGATGTTGGCGCGGAAGATGTCGCCGGTCGAGACCACGGGGATGCCGAAGGTCTCGGCGATGCGCACACCCTGCGTGCCCTTGCCGGAGCCCTGCGGGCCGACGATCAGGAGACGTGCGGATGCCGTCATCGGAGGAGCCCTTCGTAGTGACGCTGCTGCAGCTGGGCGTCGATCTGCTTGACCGTCTCGAGACCCACACCGACGATGATGAGGATCGATGCGCCGCCGAACGGGAAGTTCTGGTTGGCGCCGACCGTCGCCAGGGCGATCAGCGGGATCAGTGCGATGAGACCCAGGTAGATCGAGCCCGGCAACGTGATGCGCGTCAGGACGTAGTCGAGGTACTCGGCGGTCGGACGACCCGCGCGGATGCCGGGGATGAAGCCGCCGTACTTCTTCATGTTGTCGGCGACCTCGACCGGGTTGAACGTGATCGCGACGTAGAAGTAGGTGAAGCCGATGATGAGCAGGAAGTACGCCGCCATGTAGATCGGGTGGTTGCCCGTGGTGAAGTACGTGCTGATCCAGGTGACCCATGCAGCCGGCGTCGAGCCGTCCTGCGGAGTGTTGAACTGCGCGATGAGCGCGGGGATGTACAGCAGCGACGAGGCGAAGATGACCGGGATCACACCCGCCATGTTGACCTTGATCGGGATGTAGGTGTTGGTGCCGCCGTAGGTACGGCGTCCGACCATCCGCTTCGCGTACTGCACCGGGATGCGCCGCTGCGACTGCTCGACGAACACGACCAGACCCATGACGATGATTCCGACGAGCAGCACGAGCAGGAAGACCTCGAAGCCCTTCGTCTGCCAGATGAGGCCCATCGCGCCGGGGAAGGTCGCGGCGATCGAGGTGAAGATGAGGAGCGACATGCCGTTGCCGACGCCGCGCTCGGTGACGAGCTCGGCGAACCACATGATGAGGCCGGTACCGGCGGTCATCGCCATGATGATGAGTAGCTGCGCCCACCAGACGTCGTTCGTGAGCAGGTTCTGGCAGGCCGCGAGATCGGTCGTACCGAACAGCTGGCCGCTGCGCGCCACCGTGACGAGGGTCGTCGACTGCAGCAGCGCGAGGGCGATGGTGAGGTAGCGCGTGTACTGGGTGAGGCGGGCCTGACCGGCCTGGCCCTCTTTGTGCAGCGCCTCGAAGTGCGGGATGACCACGCGCAGGAGCTGCGTGATGATCGTCGCGGTGATGTAGGGCATGACGCCCAGCGCGAAGATCGACAGCTGCAGGAGTGCGCCACCCGAGAAGAGATTGACCAGTCCGAGCAGACCCTCGGTCCCGTTGTTGGCCGCGAGGCACTCCTCGACGTTCGGGAAGTTCACGAACGGAGCCGGGACGTTGGAGCCGAGTCGGTAGATGGCGATGATGGCCAGGGTGAAACCGATCTTCCGACGCAGGTCGGGAGTGCGGAAGATCCGCGCGATGGCGCTAAACAAGAACGTGCCTCCTGAAAGGGTTGCCGCGACCGATGGGCGGCTGAAAGACCAGAGTAACCTAAACGCGGTTCTCGGCATCCATGTGCACAGAAGGGGCCGGAGAATCTCCGACCCCTTCCCTGCGGTGGTTACTTGACGGAACCGCCCGCAGCCACGATCTTCTGCTCGGCGGAACCCGAGACCTTGTCGACCGCGACGGTGAGCTTCACGGCGATGTCGCCGTTTCCGAGAACCTTGACCTTCTCGTTCTTCCGAACGGCACCCTTGGCGACCAGGTCGCTGATGGTGACGTCTCCACCCTGGGGGTAGAGCTCCGCGAGCTTCTCCAGGTTCACGACCTGGTACTCGACGCGGAACGGGTTCTTGAACCCGCGCAGCTTCGGGGTGCGCATGTGCAGCGGCATCTGCCCACCCTCGAAACCGACGCGAACGGTGTTGCGAGCCTTGGTGCCCTTGGTTCCACGACCGGCGGTCTTACCCTTCGAGCCCTCACCACGGCCGACGCGAGTCTTGGCGGTGTTGGATCCGGGGACGGGACGCAGGTGGTGCACCTTCAGCACGCCGGGACGCGATGCCGGAGCATCCGCCTTCGGCGCAGCCTTCTTGGCAGCCGGCTTCTTGGCGGGAGCCTCAGCCTTGGCGTCGGCCGCAGCGGTCTTGGCCGGAGCCTTCTTCGCGGCGGGCTTCTTCTCGGCGGCGGCCTTGGGGGCCGCAGCCTTCTTCGTGGCCTTCTCGGCCTCGACGGCCTCGTTCTTCTCAGCCATTAGTCGATCTCCTCAACCTTGACGAGGTGTGCGACGGTCTTGACGTAACCGCGCGTCTGCGCGTCGTCGGGGCGGACGGTGGTGTCACCGATCCGCTTGAGACCGAGGCTGCGCAGCGTGTCGCGCTGGTTCTGCTTCTCGCTCACCTTGGACTTGATCTGCGTGACCTTGAGCCGGGCGGCCATCAGGCACCTACCTTCTGTGCGGCGATGGCCTCGGCCTCGGCGCGGACAAGACGCGCCGGTGCCACCTGGTCGAACTCGAGGCCACGACGCGCGGCGACCGCACGGGGCTCCTCGAGCTGCTTCAGGGCAGCGACGGTCGCGTGCACGATGTTGATCGTGTTCGACGAGCCGAGCGACTTCGACAGGACGTCGTGGATGCCGGCGCACTCGAGCACGGCGCGAACCGGACCACCGGCGATGACACCGGTACCGGCGGCAGCCGGACGCAGCAGCACGACACCGGCCGCAGCCTCACCCTGCACGGGGTGCGGGATGGTGCTGCCGACGCGCGGAACGCGGAAGAAGTTGCGCTTGGCCTCTTCGACACCCTTCGAGATCGCCAGGGGGACCTCACGGGCCTTGCCGTAGCCGACGCCCACCAGACCGTTGCCGTCGCCGACGACCACGAGAGCGGTGAAGCTGAAGCGACGACCACCCTTCACGACCTTCGAGACGCGGTTGATGGTGACGACGCGCTCCAGGAACTGGTTGTCACCACGGTCGCGCGAGTTGCGGTCGCGGCCACCCTGGTTGCGGTCACCGCGTCCACCGCGACGACCGTCGCGCTGGTCGCGAGTCGGCTCTGCCTGCGTGGTGCCGGCGGCCGTCTCGGAAGTGGCAGCAGCCGCTTCGGTCACTTCGTTCTCCTTGTTGTCACTCACAGTGCCAGACCCCCTTCGCGGGCGCCGTCGGCGATGGCGGCGACACGACCGGCGTAGCGGTTACCGCCACGGTCGAACACTGCCTCGGAAACGCCGGCGGCCTTCGCACGCTCGGCGACGAGCTCGCCGACCTTGCGGGCCTTGGCGGTCTTGTCACCCTCGAAGCCGCGCAGGTCGGTCTCGAGCGTCGATGCCGACGCGACGGTGTGACCCTTGCTGTCGTCGACCAGCTGGACGAAGACGTGGCGGGCCGAACGGTTGACGACGAGGCGCGGACGCACCTCGGTGCCGACGACCTTCTTGCGAAGGCGGGCGTGACGACGCGCGCGGGCGTCGGACTTTGACTTGAGAGCCATGGTTACTTACCACTCTTTCCGGCCTTGCGACGCACGTTCTCGCCGGCGTAGCGGACGCCCTTGCCCTTGTAGGGCTCGGGCTTACGGATCTTGCGGATGTTGGCAGCTGCCTCGCCGACAGCCTGCTTGTCGATACCGCTGACGGTGAGCTTGTTCGTGCCCTCGACCGTGAGCGTGATCCCCGCCGGCGGGTCGATCAGGACCGGGTGCGAGAAGCCGAGTGCGAACTCCACGGAGCCGCCCTTCTGCTGGACGCGGTAACCGGTGCCGACGACCTCGAGACCCTTGGTGTAGCCCTGGGTCACGCCGATGATGTTGTTGTTGATGAGCGTGCGGGTCAGGCCGTGAAGCGACCGCGACTCGCGCTCGTCGTCGGGACGGGTGACCAGAACCTGGTTCTCCTCGACCGCGACCTCGATGGGGCTGGCCACCGTGAGGGTGAGCTCACCCTTGGGGCCCTTCACCGCGACCTCGCGGCCGGTGACCGAAACGGTCACGCCCGCGGGAACGTCGATGGGAAGTCGTCCAATACGCGACATTTCGAATTACCACACGTAGGCGAGAACTTCTCCGCCCACGCCCTTCTGCTCTGCCTGACGGTCGGTGAGGAGACCGGAGGAGGTGGACAGGATGGCCACGCCGAGGCCGCCGAGGACGCGCGGGAGCTCGGTGGACTTCGCGTAGACGCGGAGGCCGGGCTTCGACACGCGCTTGATGCCGGCGATCGACCGCTCGCGGTTGGGGCCGTACTTCAGCGTCAGCGTGAGGTTCTGGCCCACGCGGGCGTCCGAGGTCTCCCAGGCGGAGATGTAACCCTCCTGCTGGAGGATCTCGGCGATGTGCGTCTTGAGCTTGCTCGACGGCAGGGTCACGGAATCGTGGTGCGCCGAGTTCGCGTTACGCAGACGGGTCAGCAGATCTGCGACCGGGTCTGTCATTGTCATTGTTGTTTTCCTTTGTTCATGAGGTTCCGGCTGCCGTTACACGACAGACGGCCTGCGATGACACGCAATCTTCAATTGTACGCACACATTGACGGGCTCAGTGACACATGACCACTGAGCCCGTCGAAGGTGTTACGCCTGTGCGTCTTCCGAGCGGAACGGGAAGCCGAGGTGGCGGAGCAGTGCCCGACCCTCGTCATCCGTCTTCGCGGTCGTGACGACGGTGATGTCGAAACCGCGAACCCGGTCGATCTTGTCCTGATCGATCTCGTGGAACACGCTCTGCTCCTGGAGACCGAAGGTGTAGTTGCCGTTGCCGTCGAACTGCTTGGCCGAGAGACCGCGGAAGTCGCGGATACGGGGCAGTGCGAGCGAGACGAGACGGTCCACGAACTCCCACGCGCGGTCACCGCGGAGGGTGACGTGCGCGCCGATGGCCTGACCCTCGCGCAGCTTGAACTGCGCGATGGACTTGCGGGCCTTCGTGACGATCGGCTTCTGGCCGGTGATCTTGGTGAGATCGTCGACCGCGCCGTCGATCACCTTGCTGTCGCGAGCTGCCTCGCCGACACCGGTGTTCACGACGACCTTGACCAGTCCGGGGATCTGCATGACGTTGGCGTAGCCGAACTCGTCCTGCAGAGCCTTCTTGATCTCGGCGTTGTACTTCGCCTTCAGGCGGGGCTGGATCTTGCCAGCCACCGCGGCGTCGGTGGTTGCCATCAGAGGTCCTTACCTGACTTCTTCGCGAACCGCACGCGGACGGTGCGCTTGACGCCGTCCTTCGTCTGCTCCTCGACCCGGTGGCCGACCTTGGTCGGCTTCTTGGTCGAGGGGTCGACGAGTGCGACGTTCGAGATGTGGATGGGAGCCTCGACGGTCTCGAGGCCACCGGTCTTGGTGCCACGCTGCGTCTGGCCGACGCGGGTGTGCTTGGTGACGTAGTTCACGCCCTCGACGATGATGCGGTTGCGCTCGGCAAGAATCTCGAGGACCTTGCCCTGCTTGCCGCGGTCTCCGCCGCGCTCGGGCTTGGCGCCCGTGATGACCTGAACGAGGTCACCCTTCTTGATCTTCGCCATGACTTAGATAACCTCCGGCGCCAGCGAGACGATCTTCATGAACTTCTTGTCACGAAGCTCACGGCCGACCGGTCCGAAGATGCGGGTGCCGCGGGGCTCCCCGTCGTTCTTCAGGATGACGGCGGCGTTCTCGTCGAACTTGATGTACGAGCCGTCGGGACGGCGCGTGGACTTGACGGTGCGGACGATGACCGCCTTGACGACGTCGCCCTTCTTGACGTTGCCGCCCGGGATCGCGTCCTTGACCGTCGCGACGATGGTGTCGCCCACGCCGGCGTAACGGCGCTTCGAACCACCGAGCACGCGAATCGTGAGCAGCTCCTTGGCGCCGGTGTTGTCGGCGACCTTGAGGCGGGATTCCTGCTGAATCACTTGGCCTTCTCCAGAATCTCCACCAGACGCCAGCGCTTCGTGGCGCTGAGCGGGCGGGTCTCGTTGATCAGGACCAGGTCGCCGATGCCGGCGGTGTTCGCCTCATCGTGCGCCTTGACCTTCGAGGTGCGGCGGATGACCTTGCCGTAAAGCGGGTGCTTCACGCGGTCCTCGACCTCGACCACGATGGTCTTGTC
The DNA here is from genome assembly GCF_044748385.1 of Microbacterium sp. NPDC090003. Lineage (NCBI taxonomy): Bacteria > Bacillati > Actinomycetota > Actinomycetes > Micrococcales > Microbacteriaceae > Microbacterium > Microbacterium sp. NPDC090003. Next base: position 101,741 of record NZ_JBIVFW010000002.1, on the reverse strand, counting down.
CATCTTGTCGCTGACGACGTAGCCACGACGCGACTTGCGGTACCCACGGGCATCCGCATCGCGCACATCGTGAGCAGCGTGCTCAGCCTCGACGGCGGCTTCCTTCTTGGTGGCCATCACTCAGCCTCTTCTTTCACGGCGTCGTCGGCGGCATCCGCCTTCTTCGCCTTCGACTTGGACGCCTTCTTCGCCGGAGCCTCGACCGGAGCGGGCGTCGCACGGATGCCCAGCTCGCGCTCGCGGATCACGGTGTAGAGACGCGCGATGTCGCGCTTGACGGCGCGGATGCGGCCGTGGCTCTCCAGCTGACCGGTGGCCGACTGGAAACGGAGGTTGAACAGCTCCTCCTTGGCCTTGCGCAGCTCCTCAACGAGGCGCTGGTCTTCGAACGTGTCGAGCTCTGCCGGAGCGAGCTCCTTGGTGCCGATCGCCATTACGCGTCGCCCTCCTCGCGCTTGATGATGCGTGCCTTCAGCGGCAGCTTGTGAATGGCTCGCGTGAGTGCCTCACGGGCGAGCTGCTCGTCGACACCGGCGACCTCGAAGAGGACGCGACCCGGCTTGACGTTGGCGACCCACCACTCGGGCGAACCCTTACCGGAACCCATGCGGGTCTCGGCAGGCTTCTTCGTGAGCGGACGGTCGGGGTAGATGTTGATCCACACCTTTCCACCACGCTTGATGTGACGGGTCATCGCGATACGAGCGGACTCGATCTGACGGTTCGTCACGTAAGCGGGCGTGAGGGCTTGGATGCCGAAGTCACCGAAGGAGACCTTCGTGCCACCGGTGGCCTGACCCGAGCGACCCGGGTGGTGCTGCTTGCGGAACTTGACCTTACGGGGAATAAGCATCAGGCAGACGCTCCTTCTGCAACAGGTGCCTCGTTGCGCGGGGCACGGCGGCGGTCGCCACCACGGTCGTCACGACGAGCCTTGGGTGCGTTGGCCTGCTCGCGAGCGAGCTCCTTCGCGGTCAGGTCGCCCTTGTAGATCCAGACCTTGACGCCGATGCGGCCGAAGGTGGTCTTGGCCTCGTAGAAGCCGTAGTCGATGTTCGCGCGGAGCGTGTGCAGCGGCACGCGACCCTCACGGTAGAACTCCGACCGGCTCATCTCCGCGCCGCCGAGGCGGCCGGAGACCTGGATGCGGATGCCCTTGGCACCGGCGCGCTGGGCGCCCTGCAGGCCCTTGCGCATCGCGCGGCGGAACGCCACACGTGCGGAGAGCTGCTCGGCGATGCCCTGGGCGACGAGCTGAGCGTCGGCCTCGGGGTTCTTGACCTCGAGGATATTCAGCTGGATCTGCTTGCCGCTGAGCTTCTCGAGGTCGCCACGGATGCGCTCGGCCTCGGCGCCACGACGACCGATCACGATGCCCGGACGGGCGGTGTGGATGTCGACGCGGACGCGGTCACGGGTGCGCTCGATCTCGATGTTCGAGACACCGGCGCGGTCGAGCTGCGTCTTCAGCAGGTTGCGGATCTTGATGTCCTCGGCGACGTAGTCGGCGTAACGCTGACCGGCCTTCGTCGAGTCCGAGAACCAGCGCGACACGTGGTCCGTGGTGATACCGAGACGGAAGCCGTACGGGTTTACCTTCTGTCCCATTACTTGCTCGCCTTCTTGTTGCTGTCACCGGCAGCGGGCGTAGCCGCCTCCGGCGTCGAGAGCACGACCGTGATGTGGCTCGTGCGCTTCTTGATCTGGAAAGCGCGACCCTGTGCACGGGGCTGGAAACGCTTGAGCGTCGTGCCCTCGTCGACGTACGCGTTGGCCACGTACAGGTCCTGCTCGTCGAGGTACTCGCCGTCGCGATCCGCCTTCACCTGCGCGTTGGCCATGGCCGACGCGACAAGCTTGTAGATCGGCTCACTGGCGCTCTGCTGTGCGAACTTGAGGATCGCGAGAGCTTCCTGGGCCTGCTTGCCCTTGATGAGCGCGACGACACGACGAGCCTTCTGCGGGGTCACGCGGATGTGCTTCACGCGTGCGATCGATTCGACCATTAGCGGCGCCGCCCCTTCTTGTCGTCCTTCTCGTGGCCGCGGAAGGTGCGGGTGGGCGCGAACTCGCCCAGCTTGTGACCGACCATGGTCTCGGAGACGAACACAGGGATGTGCTTGCGTCCGTCGTGGACCGCGATCGTGTGACCCAGCATGGCCGGGATGATCATGGACCGGCGGGACCAGGTCTTGATGACGTTCTTCGTGCCGGCTTCGTTCTGCACGACCACCTTGCGAAGCAGGTGCTCGTCGACGAAGGGGCCCTTCTTAAGACTGCGAGGCATCTTCTCTTACTCCTACTTGCGCTTCTTGCCGGCGTTACGACGACGCACGATGTACTTGTCGCTTTCCTTGTTGGCGTGACGGGTGCGACCCTCAGCCTGACCCCACGGGGAGACCGGGTGACGACCACCGGAGGTCTTACCCTCACCACCACCGTGCGGGTGGTCGACCGGGTTCATGGCGACACCACGCACGGTCGGGCGGACGCCCTTCCAGCGCATACGGCCGGCCTTACCCCAGTTGATGTTCGACTGCTCGGCGTTGCCGACCTCGCCGATGGTCGCGCGGCAGCGCGCATCGACGTTGCGGATCTCGCCCGAGGGCAGACGCAGCTGGGCGTAGGGGCCGTCCTTGGCGACGAGACGGACGGATGCTCCGGCCGAACGCGCCATCTTCGCGCCGCCGCCGGGGCGGAGCTCGATCGCGTGGATGACGGTACCCGTCGGGATGTTCTTCAGCGGGAGGTTGTTTCCCGGCTTGATGTCGGCACCCGCGCCGGACTCGATGATGTCGCCCTGCTTCAGCTTCGCCGGAGCGAGGATGTAGCGCTTCTCACCGTCGAAGTAGTGCAGCAGCGCGATGCGAGCCGTGCGGTTGGGGTCGTACTCGATGTGAGCGACCTTGGCGTTCACGCCGTCCTTGTCATTGCGACGGAAGTCGATGACGCGGTACTGGCGCTTGTGGCCACCACCGATGTGACGGGTCGTGATGCGCCCCTGGTTGTTGCGACCACCGGTCTTCGAGAGCGGGCGCAGCAGCGACTTCTCCGGCGTCGATCGGGTGATCTCGGCGAAGTCAGCCACCGACGAGCCGCGACGGCCCGGGGTCGTGGGCTTGTACTTGCGAATTGCCATGATTGTCCTTATCCCCCGGATCAGCCGATTGCCGTGAAGATGTCGATGGTGCCCGACTTCAGGGTCACGATGGCGCGCTTGGTGTCCTTGCGCTTGCCGGTGCCGAAGCGGGTGCGACGGGCCTTGCCGACGCGGTTGAGCGTGTTAACGGACGCGACCTTGACGCCGAAGATCTTCTCGATGGCGAGCTTGATCTCGGTCTTCGAAGCACGCGGGTCGACGAGGAAGGTGTACTTGCCCTCATCGATCAGGCCGTAGCTCTTCTCGGACACGACCGGCTTCAGGATGACGTCGCGCGGGTCCTTGTTCAGGGCCGTCTGGAGAACAGATGCCTGCTCGCTCATGCGGAGACCTCCTGGTTGGCGCCGGACTTGGAGGCGATGAAGCCTTCGAGCGCGGCCTGGGTGAAGACGATGTCGTCGGAGACGAGCACGTCGTAGGCGTTGAGCTGGTCGAACGACAGCAGGTGCACGTGACCGAGGTTGCGCAGGCTCTTGAGCGCGAGCTCGTCGCCGCGCTCGATGACGACCAGCACGTTCTTGGACGTGGCGACCTGGCCGAGGAAGCCCGCGGCTGCCTTGGTGGAGGGCGAGCCCTCGGCGCCGAAGCTGTCGATCGCGTGCAGGCGGTCGCCGCGGAAGCGGTCGCTGAGCGCACCCAGGAGGGCGGCGGCGATCATCTTCTTGGGCGTGCGCTGCGAGTAGTCGCGCGGCTTGGGGCCGTGCACGATGCCACCACCGGTCATGTGCGGCGCGCGGATGGAACCCTGACGGGCGTTACCCGTGCCCTTCTGCTTGAAGGGCTTGCGGCCGGCGCCGGAGACCTCACCGCGACGCTTGGTCGAGTGGGTTCCCTGGCGAGCCGCCGCGAGCTGCGCGACGACGACCTGGTGGATCAGCGGAATGTTCGTCTTGACGTCGAACAGCGCGGCGGGAAGCTCGATCGAGCCTGCCTTCTTGCCGTCTGCCTTGAGGACGTCGAGCGCGAGAGTCGAGTCAGCCATGATCAGGCACCCTTCACTGCGTTGCGGACGTAGACGATGCGGCCACGAGCACCGGGGACGGCGCCCTTGACGAGCATCAGACCCTTCTCGATGTCGATGGCGTGCACCGTGAGGTTGAGGACGGTCACGCGCTCGCCACCCATACGGCCGGCCATGCGCATGCCCTTGAAGACGCGGCTCGGGGTCGACGATGCGCCGATCGAGCCGGGCTTGCGGTGGTTGCGGTGCGAACCGTGCGATGCCGAGACGCCCTTGAAGTTGTGACGCTTCATGACACCGGCGAAGCCCTTGCCCTTGCTCGTGCCGACGACGTCGACGAGCTGGCCGGCTTCGAACGTGCCGTCGACCGTGAGCTCCTGACCGAGTGAGTAGTCAGCAGCATCCGCCGTGCGGATCTCGGTGACGTGGCGGCGCGGCGTGACGCCGGCGGCCTCGAAGTGAGCCGTGAGGGGCTTGTTCACCTTGCGGGGGTCGATCTGGCCGTACGCGATCTGCACGGCGTTGTAGCCGTCCTTCTCGGGCGTACGAACCTGGGTGACCACGTTCGGTGCGAGCTCGATGACGGTGACGGGGACGAGCTTGCCGCTCTCGTTCCACACCTGGGTCATGCCGAGCTTCGTGCCGAGCATGCCCTTGGAAATCTTTGCGTTGATGTCAGCCATGTCGAACCTCAGAGCTTGATCTCGATGTTGACATCGGCCGGGAGGTCGAGACGCATCAGCGAGTCGACGGCCTTGGGCGTCGGGTCGACGATGTCGATCAGACGCTTGTGGGTGCGCATCTCGAAGTGCTCGCGGCTGTCCTTGTACTTGTGGGGCGACCGGATGACGCACACGACGTTCTTCTCGGTCGGAAGCGGCACGGGGCCGACGACGGTCGCGCCCGCACGGGTCACGGTGTCGACGATCTTGCGTGCCGACGAGTCGATGACCTCGTGGTCATACGACTTCAGGCGAATGCGGATTTTCTGTCCCGCCATTGTCTGCTCACTCTCTTTAAGCGTCTTACCGGCCTGAACCCGGTGGCTCAGGGGCATTGGACGCACGTCGGCGCTGTTCACGCCTCGGCACTCGAACGACTCCGGGGAGTCGCTCTGCGCACCACTGTTCTGCTGTCATCCCGACCTTCGCCGCGCACGGCGAAGACCTCGAAAGGAAGGTGTCGGGGTTGTGTGTTCTGCTACCCGCGGCCTAGAACCCTGCGCCTCTCAGAGGAGACACCGTCTATGCACTGCCCTGGCAGTGATTCGGCGCACGCTGAGCGCACCGAAATGTCGAACCTGTCTATTCTGCCACGGGGTATTTCACTTGCGCAAACCCGGGCGTGTCGCGCTGTCGTCGAAGCCTCAGCCGCGAGGTGAGAACGGGGCGAGGCATCCCCATGCCTCGCCCCGTTCGGGGAGGGCGTTCAGTGCGAGGGGGCACACCGAACGCGAGGAATCCGGCGTGAAGGGACGCCGAGATCCTCGATCGAGGGCACGGCGATGACGCCGCCGTGCAGGCGGGGTGACGAAGGCGCGCAGCGAGTGCGCACGTCGCAAGATGATCCCCAAGATCGCATTCCCCAGTTGAACGCGGACGAGCCGCGTGCTTCAGGAGTCCGGACCCCTCCGGGCTCCCCGACCGCCCTATCCCCAGTGCGGTCACTTGCAGTCTACGCACTCGCGCGTCCCCGCGCGAGCATCCGCCGGAATATCACAGCGCACGACGGAGGGCGGCGACCTCCTCCCGGAGATCGCCGCCCTCGGAGCGTACGACTACTGGTTGCCGACCTGCTTGTCGGCCGCGTCGCGGATCTCGTCGATCTTCTCGGACGCACCCGGAGCGATCTTCTTGGCGAAGTCGGCGACGCCGTCGAGCACCTTGTCGCTGATGTCCTCGGCCTGTTCGCTCTTCACGGCCTCGGCGATCTTGTCCTTGTTCTGCTCGACGAAGTCCCTGCCCTTGTTGACGGCGTCATCGATACCCATGTGCGTCCCCTACTGGTCATGTGCTCCGGATCGATTCCGGGCACCCTCATTCTGCATGCACGGACGTACCGACGGAAGAGCGACGACGCGCAGCGACGAACAGCCCGCCCGACACCATCATCAACAGGGCGACCGCGAGCAGGCCCCAGGCCATCTCGGCGCCCGTCGTCGCGAGCGGATCGGCCGCCTTCACGTCGACCGTCGCATCGTCGGTCAGCACCGAATCCGAGGTCTGCTCGCTGGGTGAGGTGACCGTGACGACGTTGGTGACCGAGGGGTACGCGGATTCACCGACGTTCACGCGCAGCGTGAGGGTGATCTCCTCGTCGACCGCGAGGCCGTCCTCGAGCGTCCAGGTCACGACCTGACCGTCGACCCGCACTCCCTCGTCGGGAGATCCGGCGAACGAGAGCCCGTCGGGCAGCGCGTCCGTCACAGTGATCGGCCCCGGGTCGGCGGTGGGACCGTCGTTGCGCACGACGATCTCGTACGACCCGGCCCTGCCGACCTGGAACTCCCCGACGGCGGTCTTGGTCACGACCAGGGCGGCCATCGGCGGGACGGCGACGACGTCCGACGCACGGTTGTCGCCGGGGGTGCGGTCGGGGTGCGCGTCCGTGATCTCGGCGGCGGACACATCCGCCACGTTCACGACCTCGGAGTACGCCGCCACGAGCACGCGCGTGTTCACGCCCAGGACGGATGCCGTCTCGCCCGGCGCGATCGGAAGCGCGTAGCGCGCGACCACGCGGGTCCCGGCACTCGCATCCTCCGCGTCCACCGGTTCGATGCTCTCGATCGACCAGTCGGCGCCGACCTCGTCACCGACGGCGGTCGTGACCTTGAGCCCGGCGGGCACGACATCGGTCACGACGACGTCGGTCGCCACGGAGGGACCGCTGTTGCGGACCTCGAGCGCGAAGGCGAGCTCGTCTCCGATGCGCACGGCCGCCGCATCGTGGGTCTTCGTGATCGAGAGATCGACCTCGCGAGCGATCGTGACATCGGCCGAGTCCTCGTCGTTCTCGGGGTTCGAGTCCGGCGTTCCCGACGATACGGATGCCGTGTTGGTGAGCACCGCATCGTGCGCGACCGACGGGTCGACGGCGGCCTCGAACTCGATCGACGGTGCTGCGGCGCCGTTCACGAGCCCGGCGTCGGCAGGGAGCAGCGTGAAGGTCACGGTCTGCGGTTCCGCCTCGTCGGCCTGCGCGGACCACACCTCGGCGGCGTCACCGGTCAGGCCGGTGAAGCGGATGCCGGCCGGCAGCGCGTCTGTGACCGTGATCGGGCCGACCGCGTCGCTCGGGCCGAAGTTCGCCGCCTCGATCCGGTAGCGCACGCTCTCCCCCGCGACCGCGGAGGTGACCTCGGCGCCCTCGACGTCGACCGCCGTCTTGACGAGGCCGAGGTCGGCATCCGTGGTGACGTCGATCGCGGCAGCGTCGCTGTCGGAATGCGGCGAGTCGCTGCGGCTGTCGGTCCACGACAGGTTCGCCGTGTTCGTCAGCTCGGTGCCGGTGGGCACGTTCGACTCGACAAGGGCCACGACCGTGATCGTGCTCTCTCCCAGCGGGTGTCCACGACGGATGCAGCTCTGGGCATCCTCGTCGCACGTCCAGCCCTCGCCCGAGATCGAGACGGGGGCGAGGCCGGCCGGCAGCACGTCGGCGAGGAAGGCATCCGCGACGGACGGCCCCTCGTTGTCGACCGTGATGGTGTACTCGACCTCGGTACCGGCGATCCACGGACCGTCGGCGACATCCTTCTGCACCGTCATCTCGGCGAGGGTGACGATGTCGACCTCGGCCTCGCTGTGGTTGTTCGCCGGGTCGAAGTCGTCGGGACCCGTCACGTCGACCTCGTTGACCAGGGTCTGCGGGCGGACGTCCGCGGCCACGTCGGCGGTGACGACGATCACGATGGTCGATCCGACCTCGAGCGTCTGCGCCTCGGTCAGCGCCGTCCACGAGATCGTGCGTCCGTTCTCCGACACCGCGGGCGCAGCGGCGGATGCCTCGACTCCCCCGATCGAGATGGTCGACGAGCTGTAGGTGAGCCCTGCCGGAAGCTGATCGCTGATCGTGATCGGCGCGCTCGAGAAGCTCGGCCCCTCGTTCGTGACCGTGAGCAGGAATCGCGTCTGCGTGCCCGCGGTCACCTCCGGGTTCTCCCCCGCGGCGACGGCGACGCCCTCGGCATCCAGCGCCTGCTTGAGGATCGCGAGATCCGCGACGCGGTCGGAGTCCGTCGTGTCGCCGTCGCGCGGCTCGTTGGTGGCGTTGGTCGCCGATGCGGTCGCCCAGTTCTCGACGACCGAACCGGGCGCGAGCGCGGCGTCGACCGCGTAGGTCACGACGAACGCGCGGGTGTTGTCCCCCGCGGCCGCCGGCACGGTGCCGTCGACGGTGAACGTGTCGCGGGTGGCGGGACCCGCCGTGCGGGTCCACGTGCCCTTCTCGTCCTGCACCGAGGCGAAGGCGAGCATGCTCGGCACCTCGTCCTCGACGCTGACGTCGCGGGCATCCGCCGGACCGTTGTTCGTCACGACGACGCGGTAGCTGACCGTCTCGCCGGCGACGACGTCGGGCAGCGGCGCGCCGAACTGAGCGGCGTCCTTCCAGACGCCGCCGTCGTCCACGACGCGCGTCTTGGTGATCGCGAGGGTCGTCGCGTCTCCCGGCGAGACGGTGACCTCGTCGGAGTTGTTGGTGGTCGTCGGATCGGTGGTCGCCCCCGGGATGACGGTCGCCGTGTTGGCGATGTCACCGTCGTCGGGCGTCCACGATGCGAGCACGGTACCGGTGAGCGACAGATCCTGTGCCGGACCGACCGCCAGCTGGCTGCCCGTGAACGTCCAGGTGATCGTGTCGCCGGCGGTGGCGGGCCAGCCGTCGGACGCCGAGGCCGTCCACGCCGTGAGCCCCGCCGAGGGGTCGACCACATCGGTGATCCCCTCCGGGATCGTGTCGGTGACGGTGATCGTGTCCTCCGCCGTCGACGCCGACACCGAGGGACCGTTGTTGCGCACCGCGATGCTCCACGTGATCGAGCGTCCCGCGGTCACCTCCGCCGTGTTCACCGTCTTCTCGATCGAGAGGTCGGCGGCGCTCGAGATGGGCTTCGTGGCCGTGGCCTCGTTGTCCTTCGCGATGTCGGCCGGGGCCTCGTAGGTGCGGCCGGTCACGGCTGCGGTGTTCTCGGCCGTGCCGGTGGCGGGCGCCTGGATCGTGACGTTCGCGATCAGCACGATCCGGTCGGAGCCGTCGGACTTCAGCGTGGTGCCGGTCGTCCCGACGACGAACGGGTCGGATGCCGTGCCCGCACCCGAGAGCGAGAGCGCGGTGCCCGTGGTGTCGGCCGCACCGCTGTAGTACCGCGCGGTGAAGGCACCGGTCGTGACGCCTGCCGGGAGGGTGGCGTCGTCGGTCACGCGGAACGGACCGTTCGCCGCGTCCGGCCCCTGGTTCGTGACCGTGATACGCCACTGCGGCTGCGTGTACCCGCCGCGCACCGTGTCACCGGCCGTCCAGGCGCCCTGGGCGTCGCCGCCGATCGCCTGCTTGACGATCTTCAGGTCGGCGCGGGCGATCTGCGCGTTCGCCTGCGCGTTCGTGCCGACGTAGATCCCGGTCGCATTGCGGGTCACGCCCGTCGTGTCCGTCGCCGTTCCCGACAGGGTGTTGGTGTGGTTGGTCGCCAGGCTCGAGCCGGCCGTCGTGGTCGCCTCCGCGATCGGCTTCGCGGAGAAGGTGACCAGAACGGTGCGCTGAGCATCCGCCGATCCCCCGGTCATGCCGGGGAGGAGCGGCGACGTGTTCGACGACGCGACGACCCAGGTGAGGATCTGCCGGTCGCCCTCGGCGGTGATCTCCGGTGCGGCCAGGGCGATCGCGGTCTGACCGCCGATGCTGATGCGCGGGGCGACCGTGTCGTCGTATCGCCAGTTCCTCGGCAGGGTGTCGACGAGGGTGATCGTCTGCGCCGAGCCCGCACCGGTGTTCCGCGCCTGCAGGCTCCACGAGAAGGACTCGCCGACGAAGGCCTGCGTTCCGGGGTTGGTGATGCTCTTCTGCAGCTGGATGCTCGGGAAGAGCGGAGTCACGCTCGCGGAGGCCGTGGTGTTGGTGGTCGGAATGGTCGCACCACCCGGGCGGGTTCCGCCGGGGCGATAGATCCAGCCGTCCGTCGCCGCCGACGAGTACTGCGAGACGCCGACGGCGTTGTTCAGCGCGACCGCGCGCAGCGACGCGGAGGCCACGAACGTGCCCTGGTAGACGAGATCGCGCACGTTGCTGCCGCTCGTGTTGCCGAGCGGGCCGGCGAGCGTCCACGTGATCGTGCCGCCGCGTCCGTCCTGGATCGCCTGCTCGTCCGAGAACGTCGCCTCGGCGAACGCCGCCTGCGCCGTGTCGATGCGCACACCGGCATCGACGCGATCGGTCACGACGATTCCGTGGGCCGGCGCCGTACCCGCGCCCGTGGCGTTCGTGACGCGCACGCGGTAGGTGAAGGTCCGGTCGGGGTCGCCGGTCCTGCTCGCGGCGTACGTCGAGTCATCCGCTCCGGCCGTCTTCACGGCCTTCGCGATCGTCACGCTCGGATTGAGCAGGGTCACCGTGGCGGTCGAGGTGGGCGACTTGCGATCGGCGGGCACCGTCGAACCGTCGACGGAGCTCCACGCGAACGTCCCGGTGTTGCTCGGCGCCGCAGCGGTGACGCTCGAGGTCACGCGCGCCTGGAAGGTGACGGTGATGGTGCGAGTGGCGGACCAGGCGGCGATGTCGTCGGGTCCGATGCTCCAGCTGAGCGTCCGACCGTTCAGGGTCGGCGCTCCGATCGTCGGCGCGTTCGGCGCGCCGGCCCAGTTCGTCGTCTGAGTGCGCGTACCCGTCGGCAGGTACTCCACACCGACCGGAAGCAGGTCGGTGAGCACGACGTCGTAGAAGTTGGTGCTGGCGGGGAGGGTGGTCGTGAGCGTATACGTCACGACGTCGCCGACCGGTGCGGTGCCCGGACTGACGGTCTTGGCGATGGATGCCTCGGGCATCCGCACCGTCGCGGCGCTGACCGCCGCGACCGTGCCGCGACGGTCCGCCGTGTCGGCGTCATCACCCAGCACGAGCGGAAGCGTGTACCCCTTGAGCTCGGCACGGTTGGTGAACGTCGAGCCGCCGCCGGCCCGGGTCTCGACGGTTCCGGTGTAGGTGAGCGTCGGGGCGCCGGTCGGGCCGGTGCCGTCGATCACCGGGATGGTCCACTCGATGAGCGTTCCCGGTCCGGAACCCGGCTGGATGACGTTGCCCGTTCCGATCGCGCAGTCCCCGACGATGCGCGGGTCACCGGACGTCGCGGAGAGGTTGCTGGGGGTGATCTCGGCCGGGACGCAGTCGAGCACGACCGAGTCGTAGAACGAGACGCGGTTGGCGCCGTTCTCGGCCCGCAGGGTGTACGTCACCGTGCCGTCGGCACCGACCGTCGCGGCGGATGCCGTCTTGGTCAGCTTGGGCGCGGGCTCGATGAACTGAACCTGGGCGTTCGCGGTGCGGGTGAGGCGCGAGCCGCCCGTCGCGTTCGGGTCGAGGAAGCTCAGCGTCGCCGTGTTCGTCAGCTGCGTGCCGTTGGCGATCTGCGGTGCTGCGGCGTTCGCCGGAGCGGCGTCACGATCCTTGACCCACGCGGCGATCTGCACCCGGAAGGTCTGCGGCTCGGTGCTGCTGTTCGTGTACGTCGACGGGAAGGTGAGCACACCGTGCGTGTTCCCGACCGTCTCCGCCGTCTGGAACGTGTCGGTGCCGTCCTCGATCGAGAGCTCCTCGCCCGAGGGATCGAAGAAGGTCGCGCTGCCGGCGACGTACTGATACGTGACACCGGCGCCACCGGTGCTCAGCGAGCCGCCGTCGGAGAGCACGGCACCGCGGATGGTGGTGCGGGCGGGAATCGTCATCGAGTACTCGAAGGTCGCGTACTCGCCCTGCACGATCTGGTTCGCGGCGTTGCGCGTAGAGGTGCCGAGGTCGACCTCCCCGAACGGCGTGCCCGTCGTCGGGCCCACCTCGGTCGAGACGAGACGCTTCGCCACGGCGACGTCGGGCAGGTGCACCTCGGCGGTGTCGACCGTGTCGATATCGGAGACCTCGACCTCCCCGGCCTGCGGGGTGCGGTTCGTGAGCTGCTGCCCCCCGGCATCCGCCTGAGGAACGACGGTCGTGGTCTTCGTCGCGGAGTTCTCGATGCCGTAGCTCACGATGCCGGCCGTGTTCACGTAGCTCTGCGTGAGCTGCGCAGGAGCACCGCCGTCGGCGATGCCGGTGGGAACCGTGAGGGTGTACCCGAGCGAGAGGCCGCGGGCGACCTCGGGCGTGGCATCCGTCGCCGGCGTCGACCCCGGCACCGAGGCGCGCACGGTCCAGGCGACGATGGAACGCCCGGTGTAGGCGCTGCTCAGCGCGATACCCGCCGGAATGTCTGCGGTGTCGTACGCTGCCGCCGTCACGTCCGTGACGGTCGCCTCGGTCGTCCCGTCGTAGATCGCCGCGGTGAGATCGGCGACGTCCGCTTTCTTCACTCCTGCCGGGAGAACGTCCCACACGACGTAGTCGGTGGTCGAGTTCTGCGGAGCGGTGACATCGACCCGGAACTCGACCTTGTCGCCCTGGACGACCTGGTTCGTCTCGGTGCGTGCACCGAAGCGCGAACCGTCCGGCGTCGCGGCGCCGTTGACCGCGGCGATCCCCTTGGTGAGCGTCGAGCCCCAGTCGAGGTCGATGCCCGCGTCGTCGCGACGGAAGGAGATCTCGCCGTTGACGTTGACCTGCTGGTACTTCGCCTGGTTCTTCGGGCTGTCTACCTCTTCGCGCGATGCGGACTGCGCCTGCACCTCTCCGCGGATGTACACGGTCACCGTGCTACCCGCGGGCATGAAGCGGTGGTCGCTGCCCCCGCGGTTGCGCGAGCCGAACTCCCAGGTGAGCGACGACTCGGTCGTCACCGGGTTCGGGATGAAGTCGGTGGGGAATCCGGAGGAGCCGTAGGCGACCGGGGTCGTCGTCGACGCACCCTCCGGGAAGCCTGTGTACGCGTAGCGGACCTCCTGCAGGGCGACGCCCTCGGGGAGGTAGTCGACGAGCTCGGGGTTACGGATGTCGATCCCCTTCGCGAACGGGATCTCGATGCGGTACCAGACCGAGTCGCCGGGCGAGAACGGCTGGACGGCATCCTTCACCCAGGCCTCGGGATCGGTGGTGAGGTCGCTACCGCGCTCGAGGACCGTCTTCGTGAGTCCGGTGAAGCCCGAGGTGATGATCGCGGCGGAGTCGTCCGAGACGAGGCGGGCACCGCCGACGCGCGCGCTCAGCACCGGGTCGTTCGCGATGGCGGCGATCGGGTCGGTCTGCGCCGTGACGGTGACCCGGTTGACGAAGCTGTCGCCCGAGCTCGTGCCGCCGCTGGTGCCGCTGTAGTTGGGGCGCTGCATGACCGAATAGCGGCCGGTCATCGTCTCGCCCGCGATGAGGTCGTCGGCGGAGAAGACGACGGTGAACGTGCCGTCGGTGCGGTCGTAGTCGATCGAGACGACCGTCAGGTCGTCGGAGAGCACGGCGCCGCGCGCGGTCGTCGGGTAGTTGCACGCTTCGCCGGGGACCTCGGAGTTCCAGCGCTCGGCGGTGACGGTCGCGCCGTCGATCATGAGGGTCGCGTCGGCCTCACCAGCAGGGAGCGCGGGGCAGAGACCGTTCGGGATCACATCGGTGAGGATGATGTCGCTCGCATCGACGTACTCGCTGACGTCGACCTGCATGGAGTAGATCGCCACCGAGCCCGTCGAGAACAGTCCGCTCGAGTCGACGCTCTTGAGCACGCGCACGTCGACCGCTTCGATGAGCTCGTCATCGTCATCGGAGCTGGCGCGCAAAGAGTCGTCGCCGCCGAAGACCGGCCCCTGGTAGGTACCGACGACCGACGCGAGGTTGCGGAACGTCTGCGCGGTGGTCGGCGCATCCGTGGCACCGTGGCGGGTGGAGGCGCCCGTGTTGTTGTCGAGGTTCGCCGTCTGTTCGCCGCTCTCGGCCGACGGCGCCGAGCCCGCGGCCCACTGCGCGTTGGCGAAGAGCGGGACGACGGCGCGGTACTGGAGGGTACGGGTCTCGCCTGCCGCGAGGTCGCCGAGCAGCCACGTGACCTTGGTGTAGACGCCGGCACCGGGGAGGTGCAATGCCAGCGCCTGCGCCTCGGTCAGCGACACCGTCTCGACGGTCTCTCCGTCGATCGCGCCACCGCCGAGGCGGGGCGCGGTGGGGTATTCGGCACCCGGTGCCGAATTGTCCACGGTGGTGCCGTCACCCAGGTACTCGATTCCGGCGGGGAGGTAATCGGTCACGGTCGCGCCGAGGGTCGCCTCACGCTTCGTGTTCTGCACGGTCACGGTGTAGACGGTGGGTTCGCCGTGCGCGCCACGTAGACGTTCGTCTTCGGCGCTGGGCTCGGATTTGGTGACACGGAGCGCTTTGACCGGCACATCGTCATCCGCGAAGCCCGCACCCGACGTGTGGTCGGCCGTGCGTGAGACGCTGGTCGAGCCGTCGAAGGTGGGCAGACGCGCGGGGTCGTCGCTGGTGAACGCACGGATCGAGAAGTCGATGCGGCTGCCGACCGGGTAGGCGTCGGATGCCGGGGCGATCGTGATCGTGGAGGGAACGGTGGCGCCCTGCGGGAGGTCGTTGACGTTCGACCAGACCCAGACCTGCTGACCGGCGGGGACCGCGCACAGGTTCGGCTGAGCGGAGCCTGCGGGGGCGGCCACGAGGCCGAGGTCCGTGCAGCTCGGCAGGTCGGTGGCAGCGGTGCGCGTACGGTTGGGCAGCACCTGGCCCTCGGTGAACACCGTCGGGGCGCCGAACTCGCCGCCCGAGACGAACGAGACGGATGCCGGAACCATGGCCATCAGGCTGAGGTTGAACTGCCGACCACCCGAGGCGTTCGAGACCGCGACGTCGAACCCGACGTTCTCCTCGGCGAGAACGAAGTCCTTGCCGGCGCCCGAGGGATCCACGCTCTCGACGGAGACGGTGGGGGTCCAGCTGTTGGCCGACGCCGTCTGAGCCGAGATACCGGCGACAAACGCCCCGGCGATCACGGAGACGATGGCAGTGATCGCCGTCAATTTCCGGGCGTGCTGCTGCTTCTGCCGACGCGCGTTCGAACGCATGGTGATACTCCCCTTCATCCCGCGCGCCACTCCCCGACGCGCAGGCTCTCCCCGATACAGGCAGGCGCGCGCAGATCAGCGGCTCAGGGAAGCTTCGGGTTTCCCTGGCCGCTGCAGCGCCGGTTCGACCTAGGGCTCGAACACATGCCTGCTCCGCCATGCTTCGGCACAGCGGTATTCACACTATCCAACACTTCGTGTTTTATTCAAGTGGATAGGGGTACGGGTTTGGGATACCGGATCCTCGAGCATCCCGGGGGAACACAAAAGGGGCCGGACCCGAAGGTCCGACCCCTTGTGCAGGAAGCAGATGCTTACTTGATGATCTTCGTGACCGTACCGGCGCCGACGGTGCGTCCACCCTCACGGATGGCGAAGCCGAGGCCCTCTTCCATGGCGATCGGCTGGATCAGCTCGACCGTCACGTCGGTGGTGTCGCCGGGCATGACCATCTCGGTGCCCTCGGGCAGCGTGATGACGCCGGTGACGTCGGTGGTGCGGAAGTAGAACTGCGGGCGGTAGTTCGTGTAGAACGGGTTGTGACGGCCACCCTCGTCCTTCGACAGGATGTACGCGGTGCCCGCGAAGTCGGTGTGCGGCGTGACCGAACCCGGCTTCACGATGACCTGGCCGCGCTCGACGTCCTCACGCTTCGTACCACGGAGCAGAAGACCGCAGTTCTCGCCGGCCCATGCCTCGTCGAGCTGCTTGTGGAACATCTCGATACCCGTGACCGTGGTCTTGACGGTCGGACGCAGTCCGACGATCTCGACCTCGGAGTTGATGGCCAGGGTGCCACGCTCGGCGCGACCCGTGACGACGGTTCCACGACCGGTGATCGTGAAGACGTCCTCGACGGGCATCAGGAACGGCTTGTCCTTGTCGCGCACCGGGTCGGGCACGTTCTCGTCGACGGCCTCCATGAGGTCGAGGATCGACTGGACCCACTTCTCGTCGCCCTCGAGGGCCTTGAGAGCGGAGACGCGGACGACGGGAGCGTCCTCGGCGAAGCCCTGCGAGGCGAGCAGCTCGGAGACCTCGAGCTCGACGAGCTCAAGGATCTCCTCGTCGTCGACCATGTCGGACTTGTTCAGCGCGACGAGCAGGTACGGAACGCCGACCTGCTTGGCGAGCAGAACGTGCTCGCGCGTCTGAGCCATCGGGCCGTCGGTGGCGGCGACCACGAGGATCGCGCCGTCCATCTGAGCCGCACCGGTGATCATGTTCTTGACGTAGTCGGCGTGGCCGGGGGCGTCAACGTGCGCGTAGTGGCGCTTCGGGGTCTCGTACTCGATGTGCGAGATGTTGATGGTGATACCACGCTGGCGCTCTTCCGGCGCCGAGTCGATGGAAGCGAAGTCGCGCTGCACGTTGGTGTCAGACGGGAACTTGTCAGCAAGCACCTTCGAGATCGCTGCGGAGAGCGTGGTCTTGCCGTGGTCAACGTGACCGATGGTTCCGATGTTGACGTGCGGCTTGGTCCGCTCGAACTTGGCCTTAGCCACTGGGTCCTCCTCAGGACGTCGTGTAGAGGGTGCCGGGCACTGGATTGCGACCGGTTCTCTACGGGTGTGAATCTCAGTTTAGTAGAGAGGGAATGTGAAGTTGTAGGGGACCTGGGAGCCGGGCCGGAACCCGGCTCCCAGAAGTTGTTACTCGCCCGCGGTCTTCTGGACGATCTCGTCGGCCACGTTGCGGGGAACCTCAGCGTAGCTGTGGAACTCCATCGAGTAGACCGCGCGACCCGAGGTCTTCGAGCGCAGGTCGCCGATGTAACCGAACATCTCGGACAGCGGCACCTGGGCGCGGACGACCTTGACGCCGGCGGCGTCCTCCATCGACTGGATCTGGCCACGACGCGAGTTCAGGTCACCGATGACGTCGCCCATGTACTCCTCGGGAGTACGGACCTCGACGGCCATCAGCGGCTCGAGGAGAGCCGGGCTGGCGCGGCGAGCCGCCTCCTTGAAGCCCATGGAGCCGGCGATCTTGAACGCCATCTCCGAGGAGTCGACGTCGTGCGCGGCACCATCGACGATGGTCGCCTTGACACCGACCATCGGGTAGCCCGCGAGGACTCCGACGTTCATGGCGTCCTGGAAACCGGCGTCGATCGAGCCGATGTACTCGCGCGGGATGCGTCCACCGGTGACGGCGTTGACGAACTCGTAGGTGTTCTCGGAGTCCAGGTCCATCGGCTCGATGGTGAACTGGATCTTCGCGAACTGACCCGAACCACCGGTCTGCTTCTTGTGCGTGTAGTCGTGCTTCTCGACGGCCTTGCGGATCGTCTCGCGGTACGCGACCTGGGGCTTTCCGACGTTGGCCTCGACGTTGAACTCGCGCTTCATGCGGTCGACGAGGATGTCGAGGTGCAGCTCGCCCATGCCCTTGATGGTCGTCTGACCGGTCTCGGGGTTGAGCTCGGTGCGGAAGGTCGGGTCCTCTTCAGCGAGCTTCTGGATGGCGACACCCAGCTTCTCCTGGTCGGCCTTGGTCTTCGGCTCGATGGCGACCTCGATCACGGGCTCCGGGAACGTCATCGACTCGAGGACGACCGGGGAGGCCGGGTCGGTCAGGGTGTCACCGGTGGTGGTGTCCTTCAGACCGATGACGGCGTAGATGTTGCCCGCGGTGACCGAGGGGACCGGGATCTCCTTGTTGGCGTGCATCTGGAAGATCTTTCCGATGCGCTCCTTCTTGCCCTTGGTCGAGTTGATGACCGCGGAGCCCGACTCGAGCGAACCCGAGTAGACGCGCACGTAGGTCAGACGACCGAAGAACGGGTGCACCGCGACCTTGAACGCCAGCGCGGCGAACGGGTCGTTGGCGTCGGGGTGACGCTCGATGATCTTCTCGGGGTCCTTGGGGTCGTGCGCCTCGATCGAGCCCACGTCGAGCGGGTTCGGGAGGAAGTCGACGACCGCGTCCAGCATCGGCTGCACGCCGCGGTTCTTGAACGCCGAGCCGCAGAGGACCGGGTAGATCTCCGAGGCGACCGTCATCTTGCGGATGGCGCCCTTGATCTCGGCGACCGTGAGCTCCTCGCCACCGAAGAACTTCTCGAGGAGTGCGTCGTCGCTCTCGGCGACGGTCTCGAGCAGCTGCTGACGGTAGGAGTCGGCCTTCTCCTTGAGGTCGGCCGGGATCTCCTGGATCTCGTAGGAGGCGCCCATGGTCACATCACCCTTGGCGTCACCCGCCCAGACCAGCGCGCGCATCTCGATGAGGTCGATGACACCGATGAAGTCGCTCTCGGCACCGATCGGCAGCTGGATGACCAGCGGCTTGGCGCCGAGGCGGTTGATGATCGTGTCGACCGTGAAGTAGAAGTCGGCGCCGAGCTTGTCCATCTTGTTGACGAAGCAGATGCGCGGGACGTTGTACTTGTCGGCCTGACGCCACACGGTCTCGGACTGGGGCTCGACGCCCTCCTTGCCGTCGAACACGGCGACGGCACCGTCGAGGACGCGGAGCGAGCGCTCCACCTCGACCGTGAAGTCCACGTGACCGGGGGTGTCGATGATGTTGATCTGGTTCTTGTTCCAGTAGCAGGTCACGGCGGCAGACGTGATCGTGATGCCGCGCTCCTTCTCCTGTTCCATCCAGTCGGTGGTCGAAGCACCGTCGTGGGTCTCGCCCAGCTTGTGGTTGACACCCGTGTAGAACAGGATGCGCTCAGTCGTGGTGGTCTTGCCAGCATCGATGTGCGCCATGATGCCGATGTTGCGGACCTTGCTCAGGTCGGTGAGCACGTCTTGTGCCACGGGAGTGTCCTTATCTTTTCTGGCAGTCGTACTGCGAAGAGGGGGTGCCCGCCCCCGACGGATGGCCGGGGGCGGGCGGAGCTGTTTACCAGCGGTAGTGAGCGAACGCGCGGTTCGACTCGGCCATCTTGTGGGTGTCTTCGCGGCGCTTGACCGCGGCACCCAGGCCGTTCGAGGCGTCGAGGATCTCGTTCTGGAGACGCTCGGTCATCGTCTTCTCACGACGACCCTTGGCGTAGCTGACGAGCCAGCGCAGCGCGAGGGTGTTCGCGCGGTGCGGCTTGACCTCGACCGGCACCTGGTAGGTCGAGCCACCGACGCGGCGGCTGCGGACCTCGAGGGTGGGGCGGACGTTGTCGAGCGCCTTCTTGAGCGTGGCGACGGCATCCTGACCGTTCTTCGCCTCGACGCCGCGGAGGGCGCCGTAGACGATCGACTCGGCCAGCGACTTCTTGCCGTCGACGAGGATCTTGTTCACCAGCGAGGTGACGATCGGAGCGCCGTACACCGGGTCGTTGACGACGGGGCGCTTGGGGGCGGGACCCTTACGAGGCATCTAACTCAACCCTTCTTCGCGCCGTAGCGGGAACGAGCCTGCTTACGGTTCTTGACGGCCTGGGTGTCCAGGGCGCCACGGACGATCTTGTAACGCACACCGGGGAGGTCCTTGACACGACCGCCACGGACGAGCACCAGCGAGTGCTCCTGGAGGTTGTGGCCCTCACCGGGGATGTACGCGGTGACCTCGGTGCCGTTGCGGAGCTTCACACGAGCGACCTTGCGCATCGCCGAGTTCGGCTTCTTCGGGGTGGTGGTGTAGACGCGGGTGCAGACCCCGGCCTGCTGCGGGTTCGACTTGAGCGCCGGCGCCTTGGTCTTGGTGACCTTGGGCGAGCGACCCTTGCGAACCAACTGCTGAATGGTTGGCACGTTCTCTCCTCATAATGCTGCACGGTGACAGCGTGATGGGTTTCACATCATGACCCACCGGCACGTCCGAACGGACGGGCCTTTGGTGTGGTGGGTATGCCGTGGGGGCGGACCGGCCATGGGGCCGGCGCCCAGCGCGCACGTCGAGACGTGCACACACCTGACCAAGTGTAATGGCGCGTAACGTGCCGGTCAAATGACCGCGAGCTCCCCCGGGGGATGCCGCCGCTAACTCGGGTCGGCGTCGAAGGGCGAGTCCAACGACTGGGTCAGCTCGGCGAGGAGCGCCTCGATCTGCGGCTCGATGTGGCGCGCGATGGCGGCCTGGATCGGCAGGCGGTGGCGCAGCAGCAGACCGCAGATCTCGCGGCCGACCATGTTGGCGTACTCGTCGGCGAGACCGACCTCCTGACGCAGCGCCACCTTCGCCTCCTCGGTCAACGGCGGCAGGGGCGGCAGCGTCTCGGCCGCGTCATCGGCGAGCCCGGCGATCGTGAAGAGGAAGGGCGCGCCCGGAACCGGATCCGGGTCGAGCGGCAACCCGTCGAATTCGGGGTCGAGGTCCTCGGTCGGGCGATAACTGCGCGCGCGGTTGCGCGCGGCCTGCTGATCGAGTTCGCGCTGCAGCATCGGCAGATTGCGGGCGGTGTATTCGGCGACCGCGTGATCGACGATCGTCTTCAACCGCGTCGACAGCCCGTGCTGCACACCGTGGGGCACGTTCGCACCGATCCCCGCGGCGGAGAGCAGCGGGGATCCGAGACACCGCCGGCAGGGCGCGATCCGACCGCGATGAGTCGCCGGCTCCCAGCGCGGCACCCAGCGCAACCAGGCCTCGACGGCCTGGTCGACCTGCGTCTCCAACGAGCGCTCCACCCCACCAGGGTACGCGGGAGCGGGCACTCCGCAGCGACACGCCGAACCAGCGGCGCGTCATCGCCGCGCATCATTCGACGTCGTCGTCGCGTTCCCAGGGCCAGCGCGGATGCCGAGCGCGGGTGCGCCGCAGAGCGATCCCGGCCCAGGCGCCGATCGCCGCGGCCAGGAGCAGCACGGCACTCGCTCCCCCGCGCACCAGGTCGCCGGCGACCGCCGTCGCGAGCAGTGCGCTGCCGGCGACGCTCGCCACGGCGATCCAGACGGCGGCCAAATGCACGAGCGCCGTCGCCACCGCGATCACGAGTGCGGAGAAGAACGACGGCCCGGGTCGACGGACGACCGACCAGAGCAGGAGGGCGAAGGCGAGCACTGCCGCGGCCATGCCGCCGATACCCGGCCACTGCCCCAACCCCGGCGTCGCGATGATGTCGCTGTCGGTGAGCACGCTCACCGCACCGAGCCCGAAGATCGCGAGCGCGAAGAAACCGATGGTGGCGAAGACCACCGCGAGGACAGGCGAAACCCCCGCGGACTCGGGTCCACGGGGGTTCGGCATCGGTGTGTGCGCCATTACCTCGACAGCGTCGGGCCGGCCTCGAGGGTGCGCTCGTACTCGCGCTGCGCCTCGAGGTTCAGCTCGGTCTTGCGGGCGCCGCTGCGGGCGACCCACGCGCCGAACCAGATGGTGAGTTCGCGGGCGAACACGAAGGCGACGATCGCGAGCGGGGCGAGGAGCTGGCCGCCGATGAGGTCGGCGCCCTCGGAGGCGGTGAGCGTCCAGAACTGCGCCTGGAAGAGCTGTCCGAGAAGGTGGCCTCCGTACGCGATCGCGCCGACGATGATGCCGAAGACGACCCAGAGGCCCCAGCGACCACGGTTGATGATCGCGCCGAGCAGCCAGAAACCGAGGAAGAAGACGGCGACCGGCACCCAGTAGCCCGCGGTCTGCAGCGGCGCGAGAGCGGCCTGCCCGATGTTGCTGCCGTCGACGTCGCCCGCGAGCGCGCCCAGCCCGAGCGTGGCGCCCAGATAGAGCACGGCGAAGGCGAGGGTGGCGAGGAGACCGATCGCGCCGGCCGTCCCACGGTTGCCGCGGTCGCGCGGCGGCTCGGGAGCCTGCACGAAGATCGGCTGCGGCTGGGAGGGAGCGGCCGCGACGAAGCCCGGCTCCGAGGGGACGATGGTCGTCTCGGCGTCGGCACGCGAGGAGTAGGCGGTGTCCGCGACCGTCGGCGTCTCGTCGACGTGCGCGGCGGGAGCGGCGATCACCTCGGTGGCCTCCGCCCCGTAGACGGGTTCCCGGCGCTCGGACGAGGCCGAGAACGTGCCCGGGTGATCGCGCTCCGCGGCCTCGAAGGCCGCGAGATCGGGGTCGACGGGAGCGGCGGCGCGCTCGTTCGCGGGAACAGCGGTCGCGGCATCCGTCGTCGCGGACTCGGACACGGCGGCGTCGTCACGGATCGCGGCGTCGTCACGGATCGCGGCGTCGTCACGGATCGCGGCGTCGTCACGAGTCGCGGCGTGGTCGCCTGCGGGCACGTCGGCACCGGCCGCGGCGGCGGCGTCGAGACCCTCGTTCGCGCTGTCGAGGACGTCATTGACGTCTTTCGGCCGCTCGGGCTGGGGAACCTCGGGGTCACTCATGGGGTGCGCCTCTCATCGGAAGTGTGCAGTGCGAGGGTACCGCCGCCCGCGGACGCGCTCCGGGAGGCGTGCCGACGTGTCGGCATTCGCCCTCCGGGGCGTTCGGGAGGCGACGGTCCCGCTCAGGGGAAAATGGATCGCAACGTGTCGCCGGCGAACGCGGCGAGCACGGGCATCATCGGCAGGGAGAGCCAGATCAGTCCGGCGACGACACCGGCGCAGACCACTCCCGCGAACCAGCTCATCGCCAGGTTGCGTCCACCGACTCGTGCCATGCCTTCACGCTAGGACCGAAGTATCGGTTGAACGCGGAGCAACGCCGCGACGCCCGCGTGTCGCCGGCCCGAGTCCGCGAGGGGCGCGGCATGCGCACTCTCGGTACACTCCCTGTATGGCTGACAGTTCCTTTGACATCGTCTCGAAAGTGGATCACCAGGAGGCCGAGAACGCCCTGAACCAGGCCCGCAAGGAGATCGAGCAGCGCTACGACTTCAAGGGCACGGGCGCATCGATCGCCTGGAGCGGCGAGCAGATCCTCATCATCGCCGGCACCGAGGAGCGCGCGAAGGCCGTGCTCGACGTGTTCCAGTCCAAGCTCATCAAGCGCGGGATCTCGCTCAAGAGCCTCGACTCCGGAGAACCCTTCGCCAGCGGCAAGGAGTTCCGTATCGTCTCGTCGCTCAAGGACGGCATCTCCTCGGAGAACGCGAAGAAGATCAACAAGATCATCCGCGACGAGGGCCCCAAGGGCGTCAAGAGCCAGATCCAGGGCGACGAGCTGCGCGTGCAGTCGAAGAGCCGCGACGACCTTCAATCGGTGATCGCCCTCCTCAAGGGCTCCGACCTCGACGTCGACCTGCAGTTCATCAACTACCGGTAAGCACCCCGCCCGACCTGGGGTTTCTAGTGGAGTCCGCACGGAGCCCGCAATCCCCGAACGTGACCCATGAATGTGGGCGTCGCGGAGCGCGTCTTGTCCTCCGCTGACGGCCACAAGTGGCTGTAGACGTCGAGCGTGATCGATGGCTGAGAGTGCCCCAGCGCGCGTTGCACCGTCACCACGTCGGAGCCCGATGCGATCAGGTTTGACGCGAACGTGTGCCTGAGGGTGTGCAGCTTCACCTCATCGTCGAAGCCCAGCAACACTCGGATCTTGCGCCACTCATGGCCTGCGTTGTTCCGGTTGTAGAGGTGGCCCAGCGGCGTTCGGAACAAAAGAGTGTCAGGTGACAACTTCTTGTCACCCGCAAGCATGTCGATGAGCTCGCGCGGAACGAAGATGTCCCGCTCAGATCCCGCCTTCGGAGGGCCGACGTTGGTTGACGGAATCGACGTCCCAAGCACCTGGCGTCGAACCGAGATGGTGTTGCGCTCGAAGTCGATGTCGCCCGCCTGCAGCCCCGCAGCCTCACCCAGCCGCAGCCCAGCGAACGCACACACGGCGACGAACAGCCGGAACTCCCCCGCAGCCTCGAGCGCCGCGGCCACCTGATCCGCCGTCAGGATACGCATCGTCACTGACTTCTTACGCTGACGTGGCGCCTTCGTCCGAGACGCGGGCGAACGCGGAATCACCTGATTGTCGACAGACACCCTGAACGCCATGTGCACATAGTTCAACCGAGTGCGAATGGTCGACGGCGCCAACCCACGATCAGCCTCATGCGTCACCCAAAGCTGCACGTCACCCGACTTCACATCGCGAATCGACTTCTGACGCCACGGCACCGACGACGTCGAAGTGATCGCCGACGTGACCGACCCATCCGCCCAAACCTGCATCTCAAGCCAGCGGGACACCCACTCATCCCACATGATCCGACCCGCAGCAGGACTAGCCCACTGACCGGTCGCTATCGCCGCCTTCTGCTCAACCAGCCACGCCTCACCCTCACGCTTCGTCTTGAAGTGCTTCGAGTGCTCCTTGTTGTCCTGGTCTCGGTAGCGCGCCCGCCAAACTCCATTAGGGCGTTGCTTGAGGCTTACCATCCCTCTCGCCCTCTCCCCCGTCTAGCAGGTCGTGCACATCTGCCTCAACTTCGGCGATCCACTCTTCGTATGCCGATCCTGCGGGGATTCTGCCGTCTTCGCGCATCCGACGAACGCTAGCGAGAACCTCAGCAGCTATCTAAGCGCCGATCTTGAACCTGCGATTCGCGGCCACCAGTTGAGCCCGAACATCTCGGAGCGCGGCAAGGGCTTCTACTCCGCCATCCCCGCCACTGATCATGAGTAGAAGCGTCACATTGAAGACGCGCGCGAGTGCGAGCGCTTCCCCTAGGCGAATGGGGCGCTCGAGCTTCTCGGTGCACTTCGAGCCCGAGCGGAAGGTTGAGACTCAGCCGATGTTCTTCGCTAAGCCACCGCCGCTCGGGGAAACCTGGCCCGCGCCAGATACCAGGGAAGAAGTGGTAGCGCTCGCACTGCAGATCAAGGGCGAGAACGGGGACGGGACCGAGCGAGGCAAGGTCGCTATTGGTGGTGAGCTGTATATGACTCAGCTAGTGCCGGGGAGCATACTCACGGATCTTCTGTATCGATTCCCGGACTACGAGGAGACCTGGCAGAAGATGAACGACTACGCAATCAGCCCATGAGCATTGAACTAGCCCCGTCTTTGCTTCGGCTGAGACGGGGCCGTTTTCTCATTCGTCGAGTGGGCTCACGTCGAAGATGTACCAGCCGCGGTTTACGTGGTTGTACGGGATCCGGTGAGGTCGGTACCCGAGGGATGTTAGACGGGCGAGAACCTGCTCAAGCTTGGTGTAGTTCTCATGCCCGGACGCAGGAAATGGTTCGCCGGGACGGGTGTCCCCATTGGCGTTGAGGAGAGTCACCAGCCACTGCTGGTCCTCTTCTTTGAAATCGACTCTGACGACGTCTTCCATGCCGAAAAGATAGCGTAGTTGCACCATCGTGGCGCTCAGGTCCCAGACGTCTCGCTCGGCAAGGCGGCGAGACGATAGTGCCCCGTCCAGTCGCGACCCACGATCTTGAGCTGGGGCAACTGGGCCATGTAGTGATGAGCCACGCGTGTGTTCTGCGCACGAATGTCGAGCCAGTATCCTTCAAGACCGTCGATCCACGTGGCCACCGCTTCGCGGAGTGCGGCTGCACTCTCGCCGCGGAAGGTTCTTGCGTGGTTCGCGAAAGAGACCCGCCGGTTGCTCTTGAAGATCACATCAAGACTAGAACCCAGATCAGGTGCGAACAGGACCAGGCGGTTCGGATCGAGCAGTCTCCAAAGCGTATGCAACGCGCAGAGCGCAGCGCCAAAGAGTGTGCTCGCGAGCAGTAGAAGAAAAAGCATGCCGGCGGCTGCAGGCGCGCCGAGGACAACGAAGGCGATCAGCGCCATCGCAAGCAGTCCCGCGGCTGTAAGCATCAAGTATCGATATGGACGAAATCGCCAGATCAATAGAGCTGCGGCGTGCCCGGACGCGGTGAAGGTCTTCCAGAACATCCCCAGTCGTGCTCTACGAGAGTTCGTCGGCCTGCTCTCTGGAAGATAGTGCGGGAACAGTCCGCGGACCCACGCGCTCAGCTGCGCCCAACCGCGGCGGAGACGTTGTCGAGCAATGACGCGGCGTGCTGCGAAACCGAGGGGCTTGCCCTGAAGCGAGAAGAGCCTCTCCTGCCCTCGTGATCCTTGAACCATTACGTAGAAGTCACGGTTTCGAAAGGCGCGTTGGAGATTGAATGTGGCCACAGCGGTGGTTTTCGGCGGAACCGTGACGTCTCCCGACACCGTCATGACTCGAGGCCGCCAACCCGCATCCCACCCATACAGACAGATGAGCGGTATCGGATGAGAGTTGGAGTTGAATGCTTCGGCGCGGACGTGTACAGGAATCTGGATGTTGTTCCCGTGAACGCTGTATTGAATCTTCACGAGGTTGAACTCGGCCAGATCCTCTCGACGTAGCTTGGCCCTCCAGGTGTATACACCGAACAAGACTGCTGCTGTGGTTCCGACTGCACCAACCCAGGTTGGAGCGTCGCCCCAGTTGATCGTGGCCCACCATCCAGAGAAGCCGTTCCACAGTTGTTCCATCACGTCTCGGAGCATAGCGAGTGCAAAGCCTCACTTGTCTGCCGGGGCTAGGACCAGGCGCGCCGTACTCGTGCAAGCCTCTGGTGCTGGATATCTTGAGATCGTGGACATCGACGCTTTCAAGTTCGCCGCTCCTGAAGCAGGCGCCATCGCGCAGATCCTCGCCATTCTGCTGCTTGCTGTGGCCTTCTCTTCTGACATGCGTGGTGTGCTTGGCGTTGATGAGATGGTCGACAGCGACGGAAAAAGATGGCGAGCGGCAACCAAGCCCGTAGGACGCGGTTTCGCGCAGTATCGCCTTGTTTCTCTACTGGCTTCGCTTCTCGTGATCATGGTCGACGGCTGGGTTGTCCTGAGCGGACCGTACACAGGCTGGCTCGCGCTTGTCCTTGTATGCGGTAACTCGGTCGTCCTGGGCGCGCTGGTCGGCGTCATGGCGATCTTGATTATTCGGCACATGATCGACCGAGACGACTAGCTCGAAGCGACGCCTACTCAAGGGCCACAGCACCGCCCCAAACCCAGCAGCGGAACGTCTTGTCACGAGCGCGAAACTCTATCCCAGCGGCGAGCGGTGTCGACCGCACGACCTTCGCATCGACACAGATTGGTTGTGGACCGAACCTCACCCATGCACGCACCCGACGTTGAGCCGCATGCGGGTAGACAGTGACGGATGTCTCGCGTGACGCAAGCTCTCGATCGGACAGCGACTGCAGCGGCCCGGACCTCGCCGCCGAGAGGATCGCCTGGTGTTGTGCCTGCATGTCGTAGTGCAGGGCTAACCGCTTGCTTGCCCCCATGCCGGCACACCTTCCTCCGGCCTGAATCCAGGCTAGCAAGCCTCGAACATCTGTTCTCAGTCTTAACCCATGGACGCCGTAACTGTCGAACACCCCACAACCCTGTGGATGGTCAACGACATCCCCAAGAGGATGGTCTACGCGGGCCGAGGATGGCGCGTCACCGACACGCCCACAAGGTTGCGTCGCTCAGTCTGGACCGCGCCCCTCGAGCCCCACACGGGCCTCTACGGCTGGCGATTCCAAGGAACCAACGATGACGGGCTCTCGCTCGTTTTCGACGTGTACAAGGGTGAGGACGGCTGGCACGTGCACCGCAGTTACGACTAGGCGGTTTGCGCGACAGGCGCAGGCTCACTCGGCGTTCACTCGAGCCCAGGCTCTAGCGTTCGGTCAATTCTGCTGAGCCGAGAGGTTTCTTTACGCCGAGCTCATAGAGCGGGTCGCTAGCGATGAGATCGTCGAGGTCGTCGATCAACTCTCGATCGCCGCCCCCGGCATTCAGGAAAGAAGCAAGGGTGAGCCAGAGCACATACATCGACTTGGCGTCGGAGGTGCGCAGCACTTTGTCGTACAGCTTCGGCTTCTTCGGTGAGACAGTAGTCGGACGCATCCAAAGACGTGAGTGATGGGCAACGAGGTTCCGGAGGACTATGAGACTGCCAAGCTGCGTTTGGAAGATGGCGTTGCTGACACTGAATGTCGAGGCCACTTCTTTCCAAAGGTAGCGGTTCTCTTCCTCTACTCGCGCAGGTTTCGTCTCGGTGACCACTCTCTCGAGCAGTCCGAGCGTCCAGCCATCAACGACAGCCCAGATCGGCAGAGCCTGCATCGCAGCGATTCGGTTCTCTTCAGTCATCTTGCGCGGGCTATCCAACCACGGCCTACCGCTAGAGCGTTCGTGGTTCTCGAACGCCCCGAGAACGAACGGTTCACGAGACCGAGCAATCTGGTCGCGCAGAAGAACGTCGACTGGAGTGGCTTCCACGTTCATCACCGTGTAATGGTTGGGCCTTAAATAGCATTCCCGAGCCGGATACAGCTGACAATGCTGGTCGACGAGTGCCGAGCGCAGACGCCACTCGAGGGTGCGCAGCGCGTCGAACAACCGAGTCGATACGGCGTGGTCGAGCCGCACCATCTGAATCACACGATCGATCCGGTCGTCTCCCTCAATCAAACCGTCCCGACGCAGCTTCCGAAAATTGCGAGCATACCCGAGGAAGTAATGGAAGTTCGTCCGCCCGATGAATGCCTTCGCTTCATCACTGAGTTCGCCGGCTTCGATGTACCCACGGTCGACGAGGTACTCGGCCCGCTCTTCGGGGGTGAGATATCGACGTTCTTCGCTCATCCGCATGCCTGAGGGTAAAAAGGACCCCCGCAGGGCGCATCGTTGAGAGGCGGCGGGGGGACTGGTACCACTAATGCTAGCGGACATATCTGACATTTGGCCGGGCGCCGTCTAGGCGATGTCGAGCGACAGGGCGGTGTAGCCAGCATGCCCTCGTCGGGACTTCAGCAAGTGGGTGACCGTGACCCCCGGCGTCTGGCTTCGGGGAAGCGGACGAAGCCAGAACTGTCCGTCGCGCTCCTGTGTGGCAGCGGGTTGTTCATCCAGCGTCGCGGTCCTGTGTGCAATCGTCTCGAGGCGTCACCGTGGCTTCCGCGCACACGAGCCCCAGAAGCGACCGATAGCGATCGCCCATCTCCGGGGATACCTCAACCCATTCGTAGTTGTCTCCCTGGGAGTACGGCAAGGTTCCAGCGAGATCCAGCGCTGCCTCCCACCCGTCTGCGCTGCCGTAGATCGAAACTCGGTTGAGCGCGTCCTGGAAGGTGTTTCGGGAGTCGAGCCAGGGACTGACATGGGGCTCGAACTTCAGAAGATCCATCTCTTCCGCGGTGATCGGCCCGCGGAGCTTGTGTGTGTCGAGAACCTCATCAGTTCTATTTGCGTAGTCGTCGGCGGCATCGATGAGCGCCAAGTACGTCTCCGCGCGAAGTTGTCGCTGCTCTGCTTCCTGACTGACCTGGATCTGGCGCTCAACAGTGAGGATCGATATCGCGCCACCGATGAGAACGCCAACCAAGCCTGTGACGAGCGGCACCCATGTCTGCAATCCGAGTGCGTTCTTCTGACTGGCCATGCACCGACTATGTCACCAAGTGCCGACGCCGAGCGCCTTCCCTGCGAGCAAGTCAGGCCTTGCCCTTGACGGCTTCAGGAAATCGCGGTGCCAGGTGAGCGCCCAAATGTAGGAGGTAGCCGCTAGCGTGCTCGCATGTCTTCACCCGGCAAAGCCACCGTCACACGCGCTGGATACGCCGCGTACATCCAATCACCAGACTGGCGCGCGACCCGAGAGCGGTACTGGAGTAGCAAGCTCCCCAATGAGTGCTGGGTGTGCGATGCCCCGCGCTCCAAAGGGATGCATCTGCACCACCGCACGTACAAGAACCTTGGCAACGAACGCTTGATGGACCTCGTGCCGGTCTGTCCGGGATGCCATGACCTGATCCACGAGATCGCCGCCGCCAACGGCAACAGACTAAGCAACCTGTGGAAGGCGACAACCAAAGCTCGAAGACAACACAACCCGCGGTTTGGCACCAATGCCGTGAAGGCCAGGGCGAGAAACCGCGGACCACTGCGCTGACAGGCACCGCGATTGACGGAGGCAGGATTGGTCGTATGCTCACCGCATGGAGGTCTACGAGGCGATAGCGCAGCGAAACGGCGATTTCTGGTTCGTTCAGATCCCCGAGCTCGGCTTGTTCACCCAAGCGCACCCGGTCGAGGAGATCGAAGGCATAGCACGAGACGTCATCTCGATCACCCTTGAAGTCCCACCCGACTCGTTCGGAATCCAGGTTGGCTTCGAGCGGTAGGAGTTGGTGTGCCGAAAGAACTCGGAATCAGAGCCGGCGAGCACTGGGCCTACAAAACCACGCTCAGTCACGGCCCGCTCATAGAGGTCAAGGTCCTGGACGCGGGCGAGCGCTACGAGGCGTCGATCCGCGTTCAAAGCATCGACACGGGGGAAACCTTCTGGACCCGTCGAGGCCGGTTGCCCGCGACATGGGAGACGCGGGATGCCTACCTCGCCACTCATCCCCAGTTCGCGCACGCTCTGCCCGAGAAGCCCACACCCCCTCCCGTGCAGCCCGCATTCGTTCCACGAGTGACTGACGTCGACCTCGAACGCATCCGCTCAGTCGTTCGCGAGGAGATCGCGGAATCGATGAAGGGAGTGCCGCGACTCGCATTCACAGTGGCAGAGCTCGCCTATTCGGTTGGGTTGTCCGACTCGCGCATCTACCGCCACATCGATCGACGAGACATCACGCCCGTCTACTCGGGAACGAAGGCACTGATTCCTGTCGAAGAGGCGCTGCGCTTCGTGCGCGACCTCCCGGACGAGAACTACGGACCTCTGCGCTGACGAAGGCCGAGTACCGTGTGCGCATGGAAGCCGATGATCTCGAGCGGATGCTGCGCATCGACCCCGACAACACGGTGCCGAAAGAGGAGCTTCGGCACCTCATGCGTATGAAGTTCCCCGAGTTCGACTTCTAGTCCGCAGACAGTCCGCAAAACCTGCCGTGATCCCCAACTGCCGCCAACACGCACAACAAGCGAACTCCATGGGATCAAGCAGAAACAACGCTAACCCAGGACAGTCAACAGTTTCGTGGCCGTTCATCAACTACCGCTGACCGCGTCGTCACCCGTTCGTGAAGCCCGGCCCCGGCGGGGCTTCACGCTTTTCCGGAGGCCGCCTCCCCGAGGTCGTACACCCACTCGTTGATCTCGAGCGACGCTCCGCGGAACTCTTCGACGAGCGATCCGACCTGGGCGAATCCCGCGCGACGGCACACGGCGTTCGATGCGGCGTTGTCGACGCCAGGGAAGGCCGTGAGCATCCGCCGCTCCCCCGCCTCGGCCCGCGCCTGCGCGACGACCAGCGCGACCGCGCGGGCGGCGATCCCGCGACCCTGCGCCTCGGGCAGCACGAACCACCCCGTCTCCCACGCGTCGGCGTCGCGCCAGCGAACCGGCCAGAAGCCGATCGACCCGACCGGCACCCCACCCTCGAGGATCACCGACATGTGCGCCTCGCCCGAGGCGTTCAGGCGCAGGTAGCGCGCATGGCGCTCCTCGACCTGCGCATCGGTCTCGGAGCCGTTCAGGTGCGACGTCATCGCGGGCGCATTGGCCCGGTGCAGGAGCGGCAGGTCGCCGGAACCCCAGGGGCGCAGAGTGAGCTCGTCCATCCCCGGAGCTTTCCACGGACCACGGACACGCACCAGAGCGGCGCATCACCGCGGCATCCGCCCAGGCCAGCCGCAAGAACTCCGCAAGAACGATAGGCACGGCGGCCGCACAGGTGCATGATGTAGTTTCCTGCGGGAGCGTATGGGGCGCTCACACAGCACAGCGGAACAGAAGACAGCAGGAAGCACGACAGCAGGCGCACCGCGCGACCGGGAGGCGCGACGCAGGCCGTGGTGAACCGACGAACTTACTGGGGGTAAGTCGATGAGCAGCATCGAAATCACACACATCGGCGAAGGCAAACAGCTCCTCGCGGACGAGGTGTTCCACCACATCGGCCAGCAGATCATCGACGGCGTGATGGAGCCGGGCCACCGCATCCGCGATGTCACCGTCGCCGACGAGCTCCACGTCTCTCGCACACCCGTGCGCGAGGCCCTGCAGCGCCTCGAGCGGCTGGGGCTGGTCACGATGTACCCGAGCCGCTATACCGAGGTCACGCTCGTCACGCCCGAGATCGTGCTCGGCACGCTCGAGTTCGCGGGCTACCAGGCGGGCGTCTCCGCGCGCATGGGCGTGCCCAAACTGACCGAGGTCGAGCGCGCCTACCTGGCGGGACTCGTCGAGCAGCTGCACACCACGCTCGACGATGCCGCGAAGACGTCCGAGAGCCGGTGGGCGGTCTTCTCGTACCTCACGCACCGCGCGGGCAACCCGCAGCACAGCGCCCTCGTCAACGACTCGAGCATCGCGCTGTTCCGCAACCTCCGGAACTGGGTCGTGCCCGTCGAGGACCACGCACACATGACGCAGGTCTACGCAGAATTCCGCGAGGCGGTGGAGCGGGGAGACGGCGACGACGCCGAGCGTCTCGCCCGCGCCATGTACTACGTCTGACGCCGGCGGGGCGGAACGCCGCCTCGCCGCCTCAGCCCACGGCTCGCCAGCCTCTGACCCAGCGGTCGAGCCGACGATACGCGTCCTCGCGGGCGTCGTGCGCCGAGAGGAACACGTCGTGCAGGGCGCCGTCGATCCGCTCCACGGTGACCGACGGCCCGAGGCGGAGCGAGGCGCGGGCGATGTCCTCGACCACGAGCACCGTGTCGGCCCGCGTGAGCTCGTCCGACCACCGCGTCGGCGACGCGAACCGCGCCGACAGCAGTACGCACACCGGTGCCGTGATCGAGAGCCCCGCCGCGACCGTGCGGTGCCCGCTGAGGATCGCGTGCAACCACCCGGCGTGCACCGCCATGGTCTGCTGCGGGCGCCAGCGGAGGTCGACCTCCATCGGATCGTCGGGATCGGCCACCGCCTCCTGCGCCCGACTGTAGAAGCCGAGATCGATCTGCGGTGCCGCATCGAGCGGTCGTAGCCGCGCCTGCAGCTCGACCATCGGCGCGATCGCCGCGCGCGCCGCCGCGAACTGGAACTCCAACCACGGACTGTTGAGGACGACGGCATCCGCCATCCCCGGATGCCGTGACGCCCAGAGGCTCAGCGTCAGCCCACCCGTCGAATGCCCGAGCAGCACGAGGCGCCGCGTGGATGCCGCGGCATCCGTTCCCCGTCCCATCGCGTCGAGCGCCGCGGCGATGTCCTCGTCGTAGGTCGCGAGGTCGGTCACGTACCCGGGCGTCTGCCCGTCACGCAGACTGCGTCCGTACTTTCGCAGATCGAGCGCGAAGAACCGCGCGCCCCGCGAGGTCCAGAACCGTGCGAGGCGCTTCTGGAAGAAGTAGTCCGACCAGCCGTGCACGTAGAGCACGTCGACGTCATGCAGGAGAGGCGTCCGCCCCCGCAGACGCTCCCACCACCCGACCGATGTGGGGAGCGCGCGCACCAGCGTCGCCACGACCGCCCCCTGGTCATCGTCGGCGAGCGGTAGCGTCAGCTGCTCGAACTCGTCGCCGAGAATGTCGGGGATCCAGTGCGCGGAGCCGGTGTCAGCCATGCGGCCAGGCTAGCCGAGGGGGACTCACTCCCCGCGGGAGACGCGCACCATCTCGTCGCGCGGCACGACCTTGACGCGCGCCCGCTCGTGCGGAGCGCCGAGGGCGATCTCGTGCTCGTCGAGGCGGTGCCAGCCCTCGAGATCGGTCCACTTCACGCCTCGCTCCTGGAGCAGCGTGGGGATGGCCTCCTCCGACGGGTCCTCCGGGTGCCACCACGACCCCTGGTCGTTGATGATGTGACGCACGGTCTCCATCGCGTCGGACTTGGTGTGGCCGATGAGGCCGACCGGTCCGCGCTTGATCCACCCGGTCGCGTAGATGCCGGGCATCTGCTCGTTCGAGTCCTTCGCGAGAACCTGGCCCTCGCGGTTCGGTATCACGCCGTGCTTCTTGTCGAAGGGCACGCCGGGCAGCGGCGATCCGAAGTAGCCGATCGCGCGGTACAGCGCCTGGATCGGCAGCTCGCGCATCTCACCGGTGCCGATCGCGCCGCCCTGGCCGTCCGGCTGCGTGCGCTCGTAGACGAGCGCCGCGACGCGGCCGCTGTCGTCGGTGCGCACCTCGACCGGGCGGGCCCAGAAGTGCAGGTGCAGGCGACGGGATGCCGTGCCGCCGGCGTTGTTGACCGAATCGAGCTTGCGCCACGACTGCAGGATGCGGTCGATGACCATGACCTGCTTGTTGCTCGCGACGGCATCCTTGGCGGCGTCGTCGTAGTCGAAGTCCTCGTCGTAGACGACCATGTCGACGTCGCGCAGCTCGCCGAGCTCGCGCAGCTCGAGCGGGGTGAACTTCACCTGCGCCGGGCCCCGGCGTCCGAAGACGTGCACGTCGGTGACCGCGCTGGACTTCATGCCCTCGTAGACGTTCTCGGGCACCTCGGTGACGAGCAGGTCCTCGGCGTGCTTGGCGAGCATGCGCGACACGTCGAGCGCGACGTTGCCGTTGCCGAGAACGGCGACGGATGCCGCGTCGAGCGGCCACTCGCGGGGCACGTCGGGGTGCCCGTCGAACCAGCTGACGTAGTCGGCCGCGCCGTACGAGGCGACTGCGTCGATGCCGGGGATGTCGAGCGACGTGTCGCGGATCGCGCCGGTCGCGAAGATCACGGCGTTGTAGTGCTTCTTGAGATCGTCGAGGGTGATGTCCTCGCCGAAGCGCACGTTGCCGAACAGACGGATGTCGCCGCGGTCGAGCACATCGCGCAGCGCGTTGATGATGCCCTTGATGCGGGGGTGATCGGGGGCGACACCGTAGCGGACCAGTCCATAGGGCGCCGGCAGCTGCTCGAACAGGTCGATCGACACGTCGAACTTGCGCTCGGCCTTCAGCAGCAGGTCGGCCGCGTAGATCCCGGCGGGTCCTGCGCCGACGATGGCCAGTCTGAGCTTGGTCATGGAGGTCCTTTCGTATGCCGTCGCGTGAGCCGCACAGCCGCGCCCGTACGGGACGCGGCGCCCGGTCAGCTGGAGCGTTCGGCGAGGGTCTCGGCGAAGCGCGTGAGCGCCTCGCGCACGGTGCCCCGGGGCAGCGGTGCGAGCGCGGCGATCGCGTCGCGCGTCCACGTGAGGGCGAGATCGAGGGTCTTCTGCGTCGCCGCGTGATCGCGCAACTCGGCGAGCGGTCCGTCGAGGATGGACGGGTCCTCGCCGTCGGCGATGCGCACGACTCCGGCGTCGATGCGGGCGGCGAGGTCGGCGGCATCCGCATCGTCCTGTGCCTTCAGCAGCAGGTACGGCATGGTGGGCACGCCCGCGCGCAGGTCGGTGCCGGGGACCTTGCCGGTGTCCTCCGGCTTGGCCGACAGATCGATCACGTCGTCGAGCAATTGGAAGGCGACGCCGATCTTCTCACCGTAGACCCGCAGCGGCTCCTCGTACTCGCTCGGCGCGTTCGAGAAGATCACCCCGCCCTGCGTCGCGGCGGCGATCAGCGAGCCGGTCTTGTCGGCGAGCACCTGGATGTAGAACTCGATCGGGTCGTCGTCGGGCTGCGCGCCGAGCGTCTCGTGCATCTGCCCCAGAACGAGCCGCTCGAACGTGTCGGCCTGCAGGCGGATCGCCCGCTCGCCGAGACGCGACATGAGCTGGCTGGCCCGCGAGAAGAGGATGTCGCCGGTCAGGATGGCGATGTTGTTGCCCCACACGGCGTGTGCGGCGGGAACCCCGCGGCGGCGGTCGGCTCCGTCCATGACGTCGTCGTGGTAGAGCGAGCCGAGGTGCGTGATCTCGAGCGCCTTGGCGACATCGATCACCTGCTCGGTGTTGCCGTCGCCGAGCTGGGCGGCGAGGAGGGTCAGCACCGGACGGATGCGCTTGCCCCCGGCCTCGTACAGGTACCGGCTCGCGGCGTCGGCGAGCGGATCGGCGACACGCACGTCTTCGGCCAGTCCGGTCTCGACGAGCTCGAGCCCGTCTTCGATCGCGCGCGCGACGCGCCGCGCCGCAGGACCGATGAAGACACGGTCGCTGAAACCCAGACGGCTCGCCAGTCGCGATCCCGGGGCTACGGGGCTCGAAGTCACGTTGTCAGCCTACCGTCGTCTCAGGCGGGCTTCCGCGCCCGGTGCAGGGCGACGATCCCGAAGGTGAGGTTGCGGTACGCGACGTCGACCCAGCCGGCTTCGCGGATCCACTCGGCCAGGCGCTTCTGATCGGGCCAGGCCGCGATCGACTCGTTGAGGTAGTCGTAGGCGTCGCCGTTGGTTCCGGCGACGCGTGCGACGCGCGGCAGCACCTGCGCGTTGTAGAAGCGGTAGGCGCCGCGGAAGAGGGGAGCGGGCGGCGTGGAGAACTCGTTGATCACGAGACGCCCGCCCGGCTTGGTCACGCGGAACAGCTCGCGCAGCGCCTTCTTCGGGTCGTTGACGTTGCGCAACGCGTAGGACATGGTGACGGCGTCGAACTCGTCGTCGCCGAACGGCAGAGCCGTGGCGTCGGCCTGCACGAAGGACAGGTTGCGCATCGCTCCGTGACGGCGCTCGCCCTCGGCGAGCATGCCCGGCGAGAAGTCGGCGGCGACCACCTGGGCGCCGCTGCGGGCGAGGGATGCCGACGAGGATGCCGTGCCCGCCCCCAGGTCGAGGATGCGCTCCCCCGGCTTCGGCGCGACGGCGCGCGTCGTCGCCGCACGCCACAGCACGTCGTTGCCGAAGGTCATGGCGGTGTTCGTGCGGTCGTACCCGGCCGCCACCTGGTCGAACATGCCGCTGACGCGCGCGGGGTCCTTGCCGAGATCGGCGCGGTTGGGCTCGCTGCGGGAGTCGTTCGAGGTCACCGGATCAGTCTAGGCGCCGGGTCTGTGCGCATTCTGCGGGTTGACAGGCGGGAACTCGTGCAGGTCGAACGACTCGAGCAGGTCGAGCCATCGATCCGCCGTCGCATCGTCGAACGGAGCGACCTGCGCCCGCACCCGCTCCTCGAGGTCGAGCGCGAGCGCCTCCAGTCGAGTCATGATCTCGGACGGATACCCGTAGCGCACGCTGTGCTCCGCCCACTCGTCCCGATCGTCGACCCAGGTGCCGCGCTCGCCCTCGACGCGCACGACGTCGAGATCCATGTCGATGCCGGTCACGAGCAACGGATCGTCGCTCCAACGCACGTCCCAGCCGAGATCGACGTAGATGCGCATCCCCTTCGAATGGCCCCGGTTCATCGTCAGGGCGAAGTCGCCCTGGTGGGGGATCAGCGTCACGTTCGGACCACCGGCGAGGTAGTCCCGTCCGGGGCGACTGCTGCGCCATCCGGCGGGCTGTCCCACCCAGTCCCCCCAGGAGTCCGCCCCGAGATACACGCTCTCGTGCCGCCAGTGGGGAGACCCGTCCCACTTGCGCCACTGCACGATCATCGGGGTTCCCACCGGGGGACGGGCATCGCTCATGCGCTCAGCCTAGAACGCAGAGATTAGGCTGGAGCCGTGAGCAGCGCGCTGATCGTGGAGACCCGAGAGATCGATCCGATCGAAGACCTCCTGGCGTCGGCCTCCCCCTCCCGCCCCCTCGCCTGGCTGCGCCGCGGCGACGGCATCGTGGCCGTCGGCGAACCTCTGCGCGAGCTGCGGGCCTCGGCCGGGGCGAACGGCCTGCGCAGCGCCGCCCTCGCCACCGCCTGGCGCCGCCTCGCCTCCACCGCGCGCATTGACGACCCGGTCGGCCTGCCCGGCACCGGGCTCGTCGCCTTCGGCGCCCTCGCGTTCGACGAGCGCTCGGCGAGTGACAGCGTGCTGGTCATCCCCTCGCAGGTGATCGGACGCCACGGCGACCGGTTCTGGCGCACGACCGTCCGCCACGCCGACGGGGACGCGGATGCCCCCCTCCCGACTTCCGTCGCCGAAGAGCCGTACGGCCCGCACTGGGCCGGCACCGTCGGCCCCGGCGCGCAGACCCCCCAGGGCTATCAGGACTCGGTGCGCCAGGCGCTCGGCCGGATCGCCGCGGGCGAGCTGAGCAAGGTCGTGCTTGCGCGCGACCTCACCGGCAGCATCCCCGCAGGGTCGGACCTGCGCCGCCTCGTGCGCGCACTGTCGACCGGATACCCCGACACGTGGGCGTTCGCGGTCGACGGCCTGATCGGTGCGAGCCCCGAGACCCTCGTCACGGTGCACGAGCGCACGGTCACCGCGCGCGTGCTGGCGGGCACCGCGGGTCGTGGCGCGGATGCCGACGCCGACACCGCCGTCTCGACGGCCCTCGCCTCGAGCACCAAGGATCTCGACGAGCATCAGTACGCCGTGCAGAGCGTGCTCGCCTCACTGCGCCCGCACACCCGGGCGCTGGCGGCGAGCGAGCAGCCGTTCCTGCTGAAGCTGCCGAATCTGTTCCACCTCGCGACCGACGTGGAGGGCGAGCTCGCGGAGGGCGAATCGGCGCTCGACCTGGTCGGGGCGCTGCATCCGACCGCGGCCGTGGCCGGAACCCCGACGACGATCGCGATCGGTGTCATCCGCGAGCTGGAACCCTTCGATCGCGGGCGCTACGCGGGCCCGGTCGGATGGGTGGATGCCGCGGGCAACGGCGAGTGGGCGATCGCCCTGCGCTGCGCCCAGTTCACCGCGGCCGACGACGACATCGCCGTGACCGCATATGCGGGAGCGGGCATCGTCGCAGGCTCCGACCCCGAATCCGAACTGCTCGAGACGCGGGTGAAGTTCCGACCGCTGGTCGACGCGCTGGCCTGAGCCGCAGTGCGCAGCGTAGTCGGCGGACCTCAGCTCGCGGCGAGCCGTTTCTTCTCGACCTCGACATCGAAGTCGGCGACCGGCCACTGCGGGTCGATGTCCTCCAGCGCCGCGAGCAGCAGCTCCTGCACCGCCAGGCGCGCGTACCACTTGCGGTTCGCCGGCACGACGTGCCAGGGCGCGACCTCGGTCGAGGTGCGCTCGAACACCGCCTGGTAGGCCCGCATGTACTCGTGCCAGACCAGCCGCTCGTCGACATCGCCGGGGTTGTACTTCCAGTGCTTGTCCGGGCGTTCCAGACGCTCCATGAGCCGCGACTTCTGCTCCTCGGGTGAGATGTGCAGCATGACCTTCACGATGCGGATGCCGGAGGCCACGGCATCCGCCTCGAACGCGTTGATTGCGTCGTAACGCCTCTCGATCTCCTCGGGGGGCGCGAGGGCCCGCACGCGTCCGATCAGCACGTCCTCGTAGTGCGAGCGGTCGAAGACGCCGATGAACCCGGGCTCGGGCAGCCGCTTCTCGATGCGCCAGAGGAAGTCGTGCGCGCGCTCCTCGTCGGTCGGGGCCTTGAACGCCGCGAGCGACACGCCCTGCGGGTCGACCCCGCCCACGACGTGCCGCACGATGCCGCCCTTGCCCGCCGAGTCCATGGCCTGCAGCACGAGCAGCACGGCATCCGTCGCGGTGCCGGTGCGACTCTCGGCGAACAGGCGCTCCTGCAGGTCGTTCAACGCGGCGAGTCCCTCGGCGAGGTCGCGGGCGCCGTCGGCCTTGTGCCCGTGGTACCCGGGCGTGCTCCCGGCGTCGACGTCGTCGAGACGGAAGCCGTCGCCGACGCGGAGGGTCTCGGTCCACTGATGAGCGTTCATCTGCCCATGATGTCGAGTCGCGGGCTTCCGCGCACGTCTCGATCTGCACCGATCGGTGGGCATGGCAGCGGGCGGCACCTCAGCAAGCGCGCGGCACCTCAGCGAGGGAGGGGCACCTCGATGAGCTGGCGCCCGCCGACGGGGCGTGTGAGCGCCTGGTCGAGCGCGGTGCGGGTCGTCA
The DNA here is from genome assembly GCF_044748385.1 of Microbacterium sp. NPDC090003. Classification (NCBI taxonomy): domain Bacteria; kingdom Bacillati; phylum Actinomycetota; class Actinomycetes; order Micrococcales; family Microbacteriaceae; genus Microbacterium; species Microbacterium sp. NPDC090003. The sequence goes on along the minus strand of NZ_JBIVFW010000002.1, from coordinate 61,886 downwards.
CGCGCCGGTACTCCCAGCCGTAGGCGAGGGCGAGGTGCTCGAGGCGCACCTGGTGCGGCGTGTAGAACGCACGGTCGAGGTCGGCGGCCGGGGCGACCTGCGCGACCTCGAGCCCGTCGAAGATCGTGCCGCCGCCGTCGTTGCCGACGATCACCTGCAGACGCGGCTCGGTCTCGTCGGGCGGCAGCAGCAGCGCTCCCACGTCGTGCAGCAGGGTGAGGTCGCCCAGCAGCACGCGGGTCACGCCGGGCGCTCCCCCGGCCTGACTCGCGAGCGCGATGCCGGTCGCGGTCGCGATCGTGCCATCGATGCCCGCGAGACCGCGATTGGCGTGCACGGGCACTTTCTTGCCGCCGAGCACCGCATCGGCGACGCGCACGAGCCGTGACGACCCGAACACGAGCCGGTCGTGCGGCCAGGTCGCCCGCCACACCGCATCGACCAGCAGCTCGCGGTCGAGCGGCCGGCGCACGGCCTCGAGCTCGGCCTTCACGGCGTCGCGTCGGGTCGCGGAGTCGGTGGAGGCCAGGCCGTCGTGATCCGGGGCCCGCTCGCTGAGGTCGACGGCCTGCGCGGCAGAGGCCTCGAGCCAGGCTCCGAGCCAGTCCCGATCGGCGGCGCCCTCGGCGACGACGACGGATGCCGCCGCCCGCGAGCGATGGTTCAGATCGAGCTCCTCGCCGCCGTGGCGCACCGCGATGACCTCGACCTCGGGCCGCGCGAGGAGCGCCGCGACCTCGCGGCTGAGGGTGGGATGGCCGAGTACGACCGCGCGCTCGACGGCGCCGCCGAGATCGGTGCGACGCAGCAGTGCGCGATAACCGTGCACGAGGTGACGGCCGAAACGGGCACCCGACACGATCTCGGCGATCAGCGGCCACGAACCGGCGTGGGCGATCTCCTCGGCGTCGGCCCCGGCATCCGCGCCGGCGATCACGACGGTGCGGGGTCCGCGCGCGAGCACGACCGGCTCGCCGGGCGCGGGCACGGGTGCGACCCCCGGAGTGACGGCGGTGACGACCGGTTCACCCGACAGCGGCTCGCGCGAGGGCAGGTTCAGATGCACCGGGCCCGCGACTCCGGGAAGGCCGTGCGGGGCATCGGCACCGAGCGCGATCGCGACCGCGCGGGCCGCCAGTCCCGACCAGGCGCTCGCGCCGGAAGCGGCATCACCGGGGACGACATCACCGGGGAGGGCATCACCCGGGAGGGCATCACCCGGGACCGGGGCATCGACGCCCTCGCGCACCCACGGTGCGAACATGCCGGGTTGGGTCGTCGCCTGGTTGGCGCCGATCCCGCGCAGCTCGGGCGGACGATCGGCGGTCAGCAGCAGCAGCGGGACGCCGGAGTGGAACGCCTCCATCGCGGCCGGCAGCAGATTGGCAGCGGCCGTGCCCGAGGTGCACAGCACCGCCGCCGGCACCCCGGTCTCGCGGGCGAGGCCGAGCGCCGTGAATCCGGCCACGCGCTCATCGATGCGCACGTGCACGCGCAGGGCACCGGCGTCGGCCAGACGCACCGCGGCGAGCGCGAGCGCCTGCGAGCGCGACCCGGGTGAGAGCACGAGATCGCGCACGCCGTGGGCGATCAGATCGGCGAGGAGGGATGCCGCGGCATCCGTCGCCGGCGACGAGGTCACGGGCGGGGCTCGGGGGTCGCCCCGGGAGTGGAGCCGCTGTCGTTCTCTCCGTCGATCTCGGCGTCGGTCTCGGCTTCGAGTCGTGCGAGTTCTTCTTCGAGACGGGCGATGCGCGCGTCCTGCTCGGTCTTGCTGATGCCGCGCAGGAACATCGGGTCGTCATCGGGCGCGACCATGCGTGCGGGACCGGGGTCGTTCTTGCGGCGCCGACCGATGACGAACCACAGGATTCCGCCGATGACGGGGAGGAGCACGACGATCAGGATCCAGATGCCCTTGCGCACACCACGGTGCCGCGTCGCCGGCTGCACTGCGCAGTCGACGATGCTGAACACCCAGAACACGGCGGCCAGGAAGCCGCCGATGATCAGTAGTCTCGCCACCCCTCCAGTGTAGGCGGGTCGGCGGACACGCGGCCCGGCGGGCGCAGAGGACCGCTTGTTAGACTTCGCGCACCATGACCTCGACCCGGTCGCTGACCACTCTCCTCACCGCGCTGGGCCTCGCCCTGCTGCTGGTCGTGGGAGCCTGGTCGACCTCGCACGGCGAGGCCGATGTGCACGCGTCGCTGTGCCTGGCATCGGGGGCCTCCGCCGCGGATGCCGGGGCGGGAGCGTCGCACCACGAGGAGGCCGCACCGGTCGACTCCTCCTCGCACGCGGCCGTGGCGGGCTTCGCCGTGCTGTGGTTCCTCGCTCTGGTCATGCTGCTCGTGCGGACCGCGCGCCGCGGACCCGGCATCCTGCGCCCCCGCACGGATGCCACCGTCGCGGCGCCGCGGGCCGGCCCCCTCCCGCTGCGCACCGCCATCACCCTCACCGAACTCTCGATCTCCCGCACCTGAACGACGACGCGTCGATCCGGCCGCCCCGCGCGGCATCCTCGTCCGTCGTTCCTCTTCCCTCGTGTCTGGAGACACCCATGTTCGCCACACCCACTCGCACCCCTCAGAAGACCCGCCTGACCACGCCCGTCAGGGCGACCCTGATCGCTCTCGCCGTCGCCGTCGTGCTCGCCATCGCCGGCGTCATCTACGCGATCACGCAGCAGGCGCCCGCGCCCGACGTCGCCGAAGACGGCACCCTGCAGACCACCCGCGCAGATTCGCACGTGATCGACGACGGAGGAGCGGATGCCGTGACCGTCGTCGAGTTCCTCGACTTCGAGTGCGAGGCCTGCGGTGCCTTCTACCCGATCGTCGAAGACCTGCGCGCGCAGTTCGACGGCGAGATCACCTATGTGGTGCGGTACTTCCCGCTGCCGGGTCACATCAACTCGACGCAGGCGGCTCTCGCCGCCGAGGCGGCAGCGCAGCAGGATCGCTTCGAGGACATGTACCACCGGCTGTTCGAGACCCAGCAGGAGTGGAGTCACGCGACGGGCGAGACGCCCGCGGTGTTCCGCGCGATGGCCGAATCGCTCGGACTCGACATGGCGGCCTACGATGCGGCGATCGCCGACCCCGCGACGCTCGCCCGGATCCAGGCCGACAAGACCGACGGCGAGTCGCTCGGCATCACCAGCACTCCGTCGTTCTTCGTCGACGGCACGTACGTGCAGCTGCAGGAATGGGACGATCTGGAGGAGGCCGTGGCCCGGGCCGTCGAGCGCTGACGGCTGTTCAGCCGAAGTCCACCCGGAGGATGCGGTCGTCGCCGTCGCGCGGATCGCCGCGCCCGTCGGTGTTGTTCGTGAGCACCCAGACCGATCCGTCGGGGGCGGCGACCGCATCGCGCAGACGCCCGTACTCGCCGCCGTGCAGCTCGAACGCCGTGCCGGTGTCGGCGAGCGGAACGATCCGCAGTCGCTCGCCCCTCAGGTTGGCGATGACGATCTCATCGCCCGCCATCGCGATGCCGCTCGGACTCGCGGTCGACGGCGACCACTGCTGCACGGGGTCGACGAAGCCGTCGCGATCGGCGATGCCCTCGACGGTCGGCCACCCGTAGTTCTCGCCTGCGACGATCACGTTGAGCTCGTCCCAGGTGTCCTGTCCGAACTCGCTGGCGTACATCGTGCCGTCGTCGGCCCAGGCGATGCCCTGCGGGTTCCGGTGGCCGAGGGTGTACACCGGGGACCCCGGGGTCGGGTTGTCATCGGGAACCGCCCCCTCGGCGGTGAGCCGGAGGATCTTGCCCGACAGGGCGTCGGGATCCTGGGCGCTCTCGCGATCGCCCGCATCACCGGTCGTGGCGTACAGCATCCCGTCGGGGCCGAAGGCGATGCGGCCGCCGTTGTGGTTGCCGGCGGCCGGGATGCCGTCGATGACCGTCACCGCGTCGCCCAGCGCGAGCGAGCCCGGGGCGCCGAGGATGTCGCGGCGCTCGATACGGTTCTCGGTCGCTCCGTCGTCACCGGCGTCGGCCGTGAGATAGGTGTAGAGCCGCTCCTCGTGCACGGCGATGCCGAGGAGACCACCCTCACCGCCCGCCCGCACTCCGTCGATGCGTCCCACCTCGCGCGCTCGGCCCGTCGCGGTGATCTCGACGATCCGCGCGCTGTCGCGCTCGCTCACCAGGGCCGTCTCCCCGTGGAAGGCGATCGACCAGGGGGCGTCGAGTCCCGAGGCCACGACGGTCGTGAGGATCGTCGCGGCGTCGGACTCGGCCGACGCCGGTGTCGGGACCGGGGTCGGGACTGTGCATCCGGCGAGCGCGAGGATCGCGGCGAGCGACCCGGCGGCGGTCGTGCGCGAGAGGGTCATGCCTCCCATCCAACCCTCTCGCGTCACAAGGAGGAAGACCCGGAGGGGTGCCGATCGCTACGCTGAGCGCATGCACGCAGAGCGAACGCCCCCGGCCGGCCCCGTGCGGTCCTCGGTGCTCTCGGTCGTTCGACGGATGCCGGCGACGCTGACGTTCGTCGCGCTGATCCTCGTCGTGGGCGTGGCGTGGCAGGGACTCTGGACGCCCTTCGAGAAGTCGGCGCTGTTCGAGACCGTCGCCTACGGACTCCCCAACCTCGCCGACGGCAAGTGGTGGACGCCGATCACCGGCACGTTCTTCGTGAACGAGCCGTGGGTGTACATCTTCACGATCTCGGGATTCTGGGGCATGGCGTACCTCGAGTACCGCCGTGGGTCTCGTGTCGCGCTCGCCTACTACGCGATCGGGCAGCTGTTCGCGATCTTCGCCACCGCACTCCTGCTGTTCGTGCTCTCGCAGTTCCCCTGGGCCTGGGCTGTGACCCAGGCGCAGGCGCTCGACGTCGGGGCATCCGGCGGCACCATGGCGTGCATCGCGGCGGCTGTCGGCCTCTTCCGTCCGCCGTGGAAGGTGCGGGGGTGGCTGATCCTGCTCGGCTTCGTGTTCGTGGCCATGCTGTTCTGGGGCAAGCTCGCCGACCTCGAGCATCTGCTCGCCGTGCTGCTGATCCTCGTGGTCGACCGGTCGCTGCGCGTGCGGCGCACGACGGTGCGCGAACAGCGGCTCGTCGCGGTGATGGCGATCCTCGTGCTCGGCGCGGTCGAGATCATCACGACCCTGGTGCCCACCGACGGACCGTTCGGTCCCACCGATCCGGCCTCGGGCGGCTTCATCGACCTGGCGATCGACCTCGTCGTGATCCTCGTGCTCGTGAACGGCCTGCGTCGCGGTCGCCGCTGGTCGTGGGTGCTCGCCGTGCTCCTCGGTGTCTTCAACGTGCTCATCGCCGCCCTCGTGCTGACGCTGATCATCCTCACCAGTCAGGCCGAGCTCGACATCCGCTGGGACGGCGAGACCGAGCTCGCCCTCGCCAACGGCCTCCTCTGGGTCGTCGTGCTCGTCTACCTCGTGTGGGTGCGGCGGGCGTTCCGCGCGAAGCGGCGCTCGCCTCTCGGCACGCCGCCCCCGCCGACCGTCGACGACGTCAAGACCGAACTGCGCGCACACGGCGGCGGCACCCTGTCGTGGATGACGACCTGGGAGGGCAACAGCTACGCCCGGGTCGACGGCGGCGTCATCGCGTACCAACGGCGCAACGGCGTCGCCCTCGCGCTCGCCGACCCGATCGGCCCCGCAGACGCGCGCGCCGACGCCGTCGCGGACTTCATCCGCACGGCCGAGCAGGCGGGGCTCGTGCCCTGCTTCTTCAGTGCGGATGCCGCGACACGGGCCGCGGTGCCGTCGACGTGGCGCAGCATCGTCGTCGCGGACGACACGATCGTCGACCTGCCGGGCCTGGAGTTCACCGGCAAGCAATGGGCATCGGTGCGCACGTCGCTCAACCGCGCAGGACGCGAGGACATGACCTTCCGGATGACGCGGCTCGGCGACGAGTCGTGGGGTGTGAAGCAGCAGTTGCGCGCGATCTCGGAGGCGTGGGTCGGCGACAAGGATCTGCCCGAGATGCGGTTCACGCTCGGCACGCTCGAGGAGGCCGAGGACCCGGAGGTGCGGATCGCGCTGGCCCTCGCGCCCAACGGCGACGTCGACGGCTTCCTGTCGTGGCTGCCGGTGTACGGTGCGGGCGGCGACGTGCGCGGCTGGACGCTCGATCTGATGCGCCGCCGCGAGGGCGGGTTCGCCCCGGTGATGGAATACCTGATCGGCGCTTCGGCGAAGCAGTTCTCGGAGGAGGGCGCAGAGATCATGTCGCTCTCGGGCGCGCCGCTCGCCCATGACTACCCGCCGGACGCCGGGATGATCGCCGCGCTGAGCGACCGCCTCGCCGAAGCCCTCGAACCGGTGTACGGCTTCGGTTCGCTGCATCGCTTCAAGCAGAAGTTCCACCCCCGCTACGAGACCATGTACCTGCTGTTCCGCGACGAGAGCGACCTCACCCGGATCGGCGGAGCGCTCACCCGGGCGTTCCTGCCCGATGCGACGCTGCGGCAGTTCGCCGGGGCCGGGTTGGAACTCGTGCGGGGCGGCAAGGACTAGCCCGTCGCGCGTCGGCGCACACCCGACGACGACCGCGCGCGCGGCTAACGTCGGGCTCCCTCTTCGTCAACCCTGTCGACCGCTCCTCTCTCTTTTCCTACCGTCGAGAAGACCGACGACCGATGAAGGAGAAGTCATGAGCGAACACACGCTGACCGAGATCCTGCAGGGTTCGGGCCCCTGGACCACCGCCTACGTCGACGGGACGGGCGAGTTGCCGCAAGTCGAGGAGGGAGCCCGCCACCAAGCCGTGCGCGCCCAGCTGATCGACGAGGTCGGAGCGCCGGAGGACGACGCCGAGGCCATCGAGACCTCACTCGGCGAACGCAATGGACTGCCGAGTCCGTCGGCGCGCGTCGTGATCGCGCGAGATGGGGAGACGGTACTCGACCGCAGCTTCGTCGGAGCGCGCCTCGGCCCCGAGCGGCTCGAGCACGGCGCGCTGCCGTCGATCCTCCCGCTCCTGCGCCATACGACCTCGGAGACCCGCTACCTCGTCGTCGAGACGAGCCGCGACGGCGCGGACATCCGCCTCGAGACCTCGGGGCGCGGCGGCAGCGAGCGCGAGACCGAGATCGAGGGCGACACCGACGAGATCTCCAAGGTGCGCACCGGCGGCCTGGGCGACGCGAAGTATCAGAACTACGTCGAGAACGTCTGGAAGCAGAACCAGAAAGACGTCGCGGCCGCCCTCAGCGCACTCATCCGCGAGGAGCGGCCCGCGTTCGTCGCGGTGTCGGGCGACGTGCGCGCACGGCAGCTGCTTGCCGAAGAGCTCACGGGCGACGAGCGCGCACTGCTCGTGGACGTCGATGCGAACACCCGGGCCGACGGCGCCGATCGCACGGCACTCGACGAGACGATCGCCCGCGAGATCGAGGATCGTCGCCGGCGGGAGATCGCCGACGTACGCGACCGGGCGGCGGCCGACGACGGCTCGGGTGGCGCCGAGGGCTTCCCGGCGGTGATCGAGGCGCTGCAGCAGGCCCGCGTCGACACGGTCGTGCTCGATGGCCGCCTGCTCGACGACGAGCGCACGCTGATCGCTCTCGACGGCCCGCCGTGGGTGGTGACCGACGTGACTCAGCGCCTGAACACTCAGGTTCTCGGCAGCATCCGCGCCGCCGAGGCGCTCGCGCGCGCCGCTCTGCTCACCGACGCCCGCGTGCTGATCGAAGACGACGAGTACGTGGCCTCCGACGAGCGCCGCGAGGACCGGCCCGTGCGCGAGCCGATCGCCTCACTGCGATGGGCGGATGCCGACGCGGATACCGATCCGAGCTGACGCGTTCCCCCTGCGAAGAGAGGACGCGGACCCGATCGCGGGTCCGCGTCCTCTTCGCGTGTACGGAGTGCCGTCGCGTCTGAGAATCAGGTCCGGAAGAACGGGATCGCCAGGGCCGGCCGGTGCACGACACGGTCGGAGATCACGGTTCCTCGGATCATGGTGACCAGGCAGTAGATCCCGACCCCGATGAGGAGCAGCCCCGGGACGGCGATCCAGCCGGAGGGATCGCCGCCGGAGCTGTAGCCGTACTCGTCATAGGAGCGCGGCCGCGACGTGCCGACGCCGATCGTGATGAGCAGGGTGAAGAGCGCGATGAGGTACAGCAGGTAGCTCAGCGCCCAGTTCGCCGCCCAGCGCGCGTTCTCCCGCACGATCGGATGCGGCGAGCGCATCGCGGACGACCGCTGCACGATCGCGACGATCGCGGCGACGAGCGCTCCGACGTACGGGATGTAGACGAGGAACAGCAGTGCCCAGTAGCGACGGCCGCTGATCGGCGGGTAGCCGTAGGGGGCGTAGCCCGGCGCCGGGTAGCCGGTCGGAGCCTGACCGTAGGGAGGCGGCGTCTGCCCGTACGCGGGCTGCCCCGGGTACGGGGCCGGAGCCTGACCGTACGGCGGCTGGGCCGGTGCCTGCCCGTAGGGCGCCTGTCCGTAAGGAGCCTGGCCGTACGGCGGCTGCGCCGGAGCCTGACCGTAGGGCGGCTGCGCCGGAGTCGGGTATCCGGCCGGCGGCTGCTGTCCGGACGGCGGCAGGTACGCAGGCGGCTGTGGCGCGGCGGGCGGCTCGGGCGGCTGGACGGCGTCGTTCTCTTCGGTCATCTGTCACTCCCAAGGTCGGAACCGCGCTCCCCCTGAGCGGGCCAGCGACCATCATCTCAGACGCCGCGCGCATCCGCGGCCGGCGAGGGACGGGTCAGACGTCTCGCGGACGCTGACGCAGTTGCTTCACGTCGGTGCGTCGCTGCTTGGCCTTGAGCCGCCGTTCCTTCGACCCACGACTGGGCTTCGTGGCGCGCCGGGGCGGGGCCGGCGGCCGGATCGCCTCGGCGACGAGAGCCGCCAGCCGCTCCCGCGCCGCCTCACGGTTTCGCAGTTGCGCCCGGTGCTCGGATGCCGCGATCGTGAGCACGCCTTTCACCAGCCGGCCGGCGAGCCTCTCGACGAGCCGCGCCCGCTGCACCGGGGAGAGCTGCGCGGAGTTCGCAGCATCCCACACCAGTTCCACGCGGGAATCCGCGGTGTTCACGCCCTGCCCGCCCGGCCCCGACGAGCGCGAGAACCGCCACGACAGCTCGGACTCGGGGATCGTGAGACCCGACGAGACCCGGAGGCCGGGGCGAGCGGAGGCGGACATGGCATCCATCATCCCGCGATCGGCGTCATCCCGCGATCGGCGTGGGGGCAGCGGCACCCTGCGCGTCACTCTGCTCGTCGGCGGTGTCGATCGCCTCGTTCTTCGCGGTGTTGGCGATATGCGCGCGTCCGATGACGATCGCGGCGACGACCATGAGCGCGACGCCCAGCCAGTAGGGCGCGGAGTGGCTGATGACGGTGTAGAGCGCGGCGGCGATGAGCGGGGCGACCGTGCCCATCGCGGCGTTGAGCGACTGCGTCACCCCGCCCAGCCAGCCCTGCTCGTCGTCGCCGACCGCGTTCGACATCGCGCCGTCCATCGCGGCGGTCGCGGCGCCTTGCCCTGCGGCGAGCATCAGCGCGCCGACGATGAACACCCACGGCTGAGCGAGCACCGATGCGACGATTGCGAGCCCGGCGAGACCGATCGCCTGCGCGGCGATTCCGCTGATGATCACGCCGCGCTCGCCGATCCGGGGCAGCAGGATGCCGAGCAGCACGCCCTGGATGAGGATGTCGATGATCCCGACGCCGGCCGTCAGGAGCCCGATCTGCGTGGGACCCCACTGGATCGCATCGAGGGCGAGCACGCTGAAGTTGTTGACGAAGAACCCGAACGGCAGGGCGATCAGCGCGAAGCCGATGAGGAGCCCGCGCAGTTCACGGCGGGCGAAGGCGTTGCGGAACACGGCGAACGGTTGCACGTCGGGAGCCGAGATCCGCGTGATGCGGTTCTCGGGGGCGAGACTCTCGGGCAGCAGGAAGATGCTGAGGATCGCGATCGTCAGGCCGACGGCGGCGGTGAGGAACACGGGCAGTTGCAGGCTGATCGCCGCGAGGAGTCCACCGACCGCCGGGCCCACCATCATGCCGATGCCGGAGAGGGCGCCGAGCAGACCGAAGCGCTGCGCGCGCTTCTCGGGCGGGGTGATGTCGGCGAGGTAGGCGAAGAGCGCCGGCAGGTCGCCGGCGGTAAGACCCTGGATCACCCGCGCGAGCACGAGCACCCAGAGAGCGCCGCCGATCCCGAACAGCGCCATCGAGAGCGCCGCTCCGAAAGCTGCGGCGATGATGACGGGCCTCCGACCGAAGCGGTCGGAGAGCCGACCGAGGAACGGGGCGACGAGGAAGGCGCACAGACCGTTGATCGCCTCGAGGACCCCGACCCAGATGGCGAGGTCGCTCTCGTGCGAGACATATTGCAGCACGACGAAGGGGAGCACGGGAAGGACGACCGTCATGCCGATGACGGTGAGCATCGTCAGGACGATGAGCATGATCCAGGCGCGGTTCGTGGAGCGCGTGGAGAGGAGAGAGGGTGAAGTCATACCGAAAGTGTATCCATACCAGTTTCGGTGTCAAGCCAGTTTTGTACCGAGTGCGGGGTAAGGTGAGGGTATGACCGAAACGAGCCCCCTCGGCCGGCGGGAGCGCAAGAAGGCGGCGACCCGCAAGAACATCTCGGATGTCGCGACGATGATGTTCCTCGAACGCGGCTTCGACAACGTCAGCATCCGCGAGGTCGCGGATGCTGCAGACGTCTCCCCCACCACCGTCTTCGCGCACTTCCCGCAGAAGGAGGCGCTCGTCTTCGACGAGGACGACGAGCAGCGCGATCGCCTGGTCGGAGCCGTGCGCGATCGCGCGGAGGGCATCACGATCAACCGTGCGATCCGCGACTTCTACGCCACCGAGATCGGCGAGAACCTGAACGAGCACGGCGAGGACGTCGCGCGCATCTTCCTGCGCTTCCTGAACGAGACGCCCGCGCTGCGCGAGTACGCCGCCCGGATGTGGCTGCGCCACGAGGACGCGCTCTCCGACGTGATCGCGGAGGAGTTCGGGCTGCCCTCACCCACCCCCGAGATCCGCGTGTACGCGCGCTTCGTGCTGCAGCTCCAGCTGCTCGTCACCGACAGTGACGACCAACTCGCGACGCTCGACGCCGGGTTCCACGTTCTCGAGAGCGGCTGGGCGCCGATCGAGGCGCGCCTTGTCAGCGACGCCGACGACGCCCGATAGTGGAAGGGGAAGGGAGTCTCCCATGACCCACCACTCCGCACACATCCGCGCGTTCTCCGAGAGCGCCGACTTCGACTTCGAGATCCGCAGCGCCCTCGGCGCGAGCGTGGAGGGCGCCGCAGAACCGGGCGAGGTCCTCGCCGCCGTCGCCGGCATCCGCAATGGCGAGCACGAGGCCTGGTTCGACGCCTGGAAGGGCCTCGCCGACCGCACGGTCGCCACGGCATCCGCGAGCGCGGAGGCGGGGCACGCGGTGAGCGCGGCATCCGCCTACCTGCGCGCCTCGGCGTACTACGGCGTCGCCGTCAACGCGGCGAGCGCACTCGCCGACCCGGACGCGATGTCACCGACGTTCGCGAAGCAGGAGGCCGCCTGGCGCGGATTCGTGGCGCACACGTCGAGCGTGATCGAGGACGTCTCGATCCCGTGCGGCGGCGGAACCCTGCCCGGCTGGTTCTTCCGCCCCGCCCCCGCGTCGGAGGATGCGACGCCCCCGACGCTGGTGGCCGTCAACGGCAGCGACGGCTCGCGTGCCTCGCTCTACGCCGCCGTCGTCGCGCCCGCTCTGCGCCGCGGGTACAACGTGCTCGTGTTCGACGGGCCCGGCCAGCAGTCGGAGCTGTTCGAGAAGGACGTGCCGTTCCGCCCCGACTGGGAGCACGTGCTCGCCCCGGTCTTCGACACGGTCGCCCGCCTCGACGGCGTGGATGCGATGCGCATCGCCGTGTACGGCATCAGCCAGGGCAGCTACTGGGTGGCGCGCGCCCTGGCCTTCGAGGACCGCTTCGCCGCCGCGATCACCGACCCCGGGATCGTCGACGTCTCGATCTCGTGGACCGGGCACCTCCCGCACGGGCTGCTGAAGCTGCTCGATGAGGGACAGGTCGAGAAGTTCGACCGCGAGATGGAGCTCGGACTCAAGCTCTCCCCCGAGACCGCACGCACCTGGCGCTTCCGCGCTCGCCCCTACGGCACACGAGGCTACGGCGAGACGATCCATGCCGTGCGTCAGTACTCGGTCGCCGACATCGCCGCCGAGATCACGACCCCGCTGCTGATCCTCTCGCCCGAGAACGAGCAGTTCTGGCCCGGTCAGGCCGATCGGCTCGCGGCCCTGACGCCCGGAGTCTCGACGATCGTGCACTTCACCGCGGCCGAGGGCGCCGACGGGCACTGCCAGCCGCTCGGCCGCACGATCACCGCGCAGCGGATGTTCGACTGGTTGGACGAGCGGGTGGGGTGACCCGGGGGTCCTGTCGAGAGAAGTGGACGCGACGGCGGGAGTCGAACCCGCAACGCCGTCAGATATGAGCTGAGGCCCGGGACCGCCCGGATCGCCGCGATGGCACTGACGTTACCCGGGCGTCCGCGGCAAAGCGAGGACATTCCCCGAAGTGACACTCGACTACTTCGTGTGACGTCATCGAACGCTCGATGTCACACCACCCGGGCGCCTCACCGCCGGATGGAGTCGCGCAACGGGCTCGGCTCGAGCGTGTAATCGGTCGAGGCGTCCGCCCAGGTGCGCCCGCCGCCCTGCGTACGTCCTCGGCGCAGCGCCGAGATCAGGCGGGTCGCCGGCACACCGATCGCGAGTGCGAGCGCACCGCTCACCGACCGGTCCTCGCGGCCGAGCACGCTCGCCCGATGCCACGCCTCGTGCAGCCGACCCCCGCGAGGGGCGGGCACCCGCCGGGCGGGAAGGCCACCCGCCCGCCGCAGTGCGACGAGCTCCTCGACGCGCTCCCACCACGTCGACTCCTTCGACGGGTGGAAGTAGTTGTCGCGCAGCCAGTCGGGGTGCGGTTGGCGGAACCTGCCGCCCACCACCTCGCGCCCGCCGCCGAGCAGGCCGCTGCCCACGAACACCGTGTTGAGCAGCGACTTGCTCACCCCGTACGAGTCGAGGGCGATCACCGGCACGCCCTGCGCCACGGCTTCGATCGCAGCGGTCGAGCTCACGGTGACGAGACCCGCGGCAGTCGAGAGAGCCTCGGCCATGGACGCGTACGAGACGACGAGGTTCGACGGCATCCGGCCCGCGAGCAACTCGGGGTACGAGTCCCGCTCGAGGTGCGTCTCGGCCTCCCCCGGCCGCGACCGCAGCTTCACCACGATGCGGCGGGTGGGGTCGACCTCGGCGGCCCGGATGAGCATCTCGGCGATCTTCTCGCGCTCGGCGCGCTCCGCGGGAACCATCGCCTGGGCCGCGAACACGATGTCGGTCGCCGGGGGCCGGTGAGCCGCGGGCTCCGCGGAACGCGGACGCTCCGCCACCGCCAGTGCGCCCGCCGACGCCGCTCCCGCAACTCCCGCGGCGAGCACCCGCGCACGGTCGCCGACCAGCATCCGCTCCCGGCCGCGCGCGAACGGCAGCGTCGCGAGAGCCGTCGGCACCTGAACGCCGATGCGCCGACCGAGCTCGTCGAAAGCCCGCTGCTCCCGGTGCGAGTGCACGACCATCACGTCGGTGTGGCGCCGGTAGTCGAGGGCGCCGCGCTGCGCCGGGATCGCCATCCCCGGCAGGCCCGAGACGGTGACGGGACGCTGGGGCAGCGCGTCGATCACGCGCCCCATCAGGCGCACGAACGGCCCGCGCCCGGCGAGCACCACGACGTCCGGCTCGTGCCGGGTGAGCCAGGCCTCGGCCTCGCGGAATGCGATGCGCGCGACATCGGACTCACGGATGCCGGTGCCCGCGAGCGCCGTGCGCTGCTGCGCCGCACTCGCGGTGAGCGGGGTGCGCACGAGCAGCAGCTGCGGACGGATGCCGGGCACCGCCGCGAGCAGCGAGGCCGACCACTTCACGAAGGAGTCGGCATCGGCGATCGCCACGACCCTCAGCCCTCCGGCCGCCCCGGCGCGCAGATCGGTCATGCGGGAACGCGCCGCAGCTTCGCCATGGGGGCGAGCTCGCTGTCGAAGACGCGCTTGACGCCGTCGCCGAGGGCCTTCTCGATCACGCGGATGTCGCGCACGAGGTGCTCGAGGCCGGTCGGCTCGAGGGAGGCCGCGTGGTCGGAACCCCACATCGTGCGGTCGAGGGTGATGTGGCGCTCGACGGCGACGGCGCCGATGGCGACGGCGGCCAGCGAGATCTGCAGGCCGCGCTCGTGCCCGGAGTAGCCGACGGGGATCCCCGGGTAGCGGTCGCGCAGCGTGGCGATCGCCCGCAGGTTCGCCTCCTCGGGCTCGAGCGGGTAGGTGGAGGTGGCGTGCATGAGCACGACGCGATCGGTGCCGAGCGTGTCGAGCGCGCGGTCGATCTGCTCGATCGTCGACATGCCGGTCGAGAGGATGACGGGCTTGCCGGTCTCGCGCAGGGCGACGAGCAGTTCGGTGTCGGTCAGGCTCGCCGAGGCGACCTTGTGCGCGACCACGTTGAGCTCTTCCAGGAAGGCGACGCTCGGCACGTCCCACGGCGAGGCGAACCAGTCGAGGCCGAGCATCGTGGCGTGGTCGCCGATCGCGATGTACTCGTCGCGGCCGAACTCGACGCGGCGGCGGTAGTCGAGGTAGCTCATGGTGCCCCACGGCGTCTCGCGCGGCACGTCGCGCATGTGCGCGGGCGTCGAGATCTCCGGGGTGCGCTTCTGGAACTTCACGGCGTCGGCACCGGCCCTGGCCGCGACGTCGATGAGGCGCTTCGCGATCTCGACGTCGCCGTTGTGGTTCAGGCCGATCTCGGCGATGACGTAGGCGGGGCGACCGCCGCCGATCACACGCGATCCGATGCTGACGGTCATGGTTCCTCCGGTGGTCGAGCGGGTCGAGCGATGCGGAAAAACCCCGCCCCTCCTGGCTACGCCTCGGGGGTGAACACCCGACGACGCCCGGGTTACCGGCACCGGTCAGTCGGGCAACACCCGTTCGACGAGCTCGCGCACGGCACCGTTGCCGCCGGTGCGGGTGAGCACGACCCGCGCGGCGGCGAGCACGCGCGGGTGCGCGTTCGCCACCGCGACCGGCCACCCGACGATGCGCATCGCGGGCAGGTCGTTGACGTCGTTGCCGAGGTACGCGATGTCGCCCAGGCGGATGCCGGCATCCGCGGCCCATGTGCGCAGCGCCTGCTCCTTGTCGTCGATGCCGTGCAGCACCGGCACCCTCAGCTTCGCGGCCCGCGCACGGACGACGGGGTTCTGCTCGGTCGAGAGGATCAGCATCGGGATACCGGCGCGTCGGAGCAGTGCGACGCCCATGCCGTCCTCCCGGCTCACCCGCACGCGTTCCCCGCCATCGGCGTCGATGATCGCGGTGTCGTCGGTGTGCACGCCGTCGAAGTCGGTGACCACGGCGCGCACCTCGATGCGCCCGGGGGCACCGCCTGCCCGATCGTGCACCGCGGCGAGCGCGTCGGCGATGCGGAGCTGCTGTGCGTCGTCGATCTCGATCGCCGTCCACTCCGGCACCTCGGCGATGCGGATCCGCCCGAAGAAGCGGTGCCTGATCGTGCGGAAGGCCGGGGCGCGGAAGACGTAGAAGGCACCGGTCTCGAGGTAGTGCGGTTCGCGATCCTGACGGCGCGGGCGGTGCGCGGCCTCGTGATTGACGGCCGCGGCCTGTGCACCGACTCCGTCGCCGTCCGCACCGCTCCCGCGACGCCAGAGGAAGCCGTAGGTCTCGTGCGCCGAGAACACGCTGTCGGCACGGTCGGCGCGCACCTCGGCGACGGCTCCGGCGAGCGCGGCGCTCGGGAGGAACGGTGAGGTGGCCTGCACGAACGCGATGATCCCGACCCGGTCGCCCGCGGCTTCGAGGTCGTCGACCGCGTGCAGGAGCGCGCTCTCCGACGACGCCGTGTCGCCGGAGATCTCCGCGGGTCGGCGGACCACCCGTGCGCCCGCCGCCGCGCTCACGGCGGCGATCTCGTCGTCATCGGTCGAGACGACGACGAGATCGATGCCCGCGGCGTCTCGGGCCGCCCGGATCGCGCGCACGACCAGCGGCACGCCCCCGACGGTCCGCAGGTTCTTGCGGGGGACGCCCTTCGACCCGCCGCGCGCGGGGATGATCGCGACCGTCAGCCCGTCGATCGGTTCGGTCGTCGCTTCGCTCATGTCATCGCTCATGTCGTCATCCCTGTCATCGCCCCCGAATCACTCGCCAGGCCTGGCCCGCGCGCCGTCGCGCCCCGATGGCCGTCAACCGCAGCTCCTCCACGCGCCCGGTGCCTCCGGCCGATCGCAGCATCCGTCGCACCCCGCCGTCGGCCGGCGCCCCGGGCAGGCGGAGGTCGCGCAGCCGCTCGGGAGCGAAGTACCGATCGCGCTCCGCCGGCGGCAGATCGCGCAGCAGCAGCTCCGCGCGCTCGCGCAGGTGTCCGGCGATCTCGGGCTGCATGGCGTAGCCCACCGCATCGACGAGCAGCTGCAGACGTGCAGGATCGACGTACGGGGAATCCTCCCGGGTGAGCGCATCGACGATCGTGAGCGGTACCCGGTTGCTGTTCTCGTACGGGCGCAGGCGGCGCAGCAGCATCGCCGCCCCCGCCGATCCGATCGTCGTGCCGCGCAGAGCCTGCACGGTGGGCAGCGCGGTCGAGAACGCCGCGACCACCGCACGGGCGTCGACGCGGCGCGCGAGGACCTCGGCGGCGAGCGGACCGCGGTACACGGCGAACTCCACGCCGTGCGAGAGAGCGCGTTCGCGCACGGCATCCGTCTGCAGCGGCGGCGCCGCCGGATGCGGTTTGAAGACGATGCGGGCGGGCCCGGCGGCCGCCGCGCGGTCGATCAGGTCGCGCTGCAGCGCGATCTCCTCGCGCGGGGCGAGCAGGCCGAGCGCCGAGAGGTACTGCCCGAGCACGATCGCCGTGGGGGTGCCGTCGTCGAGCGAATGCCCCTCCGTGTCGACGAGGGGCTCCCCGAGATCGGTCTCGTCGAGAACACGTCCGAGCGCGGCGACGGGCACGGGAACGGATGCCGCGACCGGGCCGCCGGCGAGGGGCGCGACCCCGGGTACGACATCGGCGTGCAGCACCCGGACGATCCGGCTGCGCACGGCGTGGTCGAGGGGCACCCGCATCGGCGAGTACGTCATGAGGCCGTCTCCCACGATCGTGATCCTCGCGCGCGGGAAGAGCGACATCAGCGTGCGCGCCGGCGCGACCTGCGGGCTCTGCACGAACAGCTCGAGGTCATCGGCATCGAGGTTCCAGGTCCGGGTGAGCAGGCGCTCGAGCAGCGGCAGGTCGGCGGCCTCCGGTTCCCATCCGCTCGGATGCCGGGGGCCGAGCAGCGCGTCGAGGTCTTCGATCCGGTCGAACCGGGCGCGCAGCGCGGTGAGCGCCGGGTCGGCGGCGATCCCCGTCACGAGTTCGGGCACCCGCGCCGAGACGAACGGCACCAGCACGCGGTCACCGCCCGCGTCACCGGGACGCGGCGCCACGAGCCCGTCGTCGATCGCCGCGGCGACGGTCGCGAGCCCGTAGGCGCTGTGCAGCGCGAAGACCTGGGTCACGAGCCGTGCCCCGCCTGTCGGAGCACCCGCGCCAGCACTCGGCGCCGCGGCCCCGAGAGCCCGCGCACGGCGGCCCGCACCTCGGCGTCGGGCAGCGCCCGCAGCAGTTCGACGATCCCCGCGCGCATCTCCCCGCGCAGCGCGCGCGGCATCCGCCGGGCCCGCACGAGGTGATGCGAGCTGAGCGCCAGGGAGGAGAAGGTGATCTTCGGCAGGAATCGTGCGGCCTCGGCATCCGCTTCGACGATCGCGACCGCATCGGCCATCGCGCGGGCGAAGTCGAGCTGGCGGCGGTCGCGCACCTGCGTGAGCGAGGTCGGCACCCCGCGGCGGTACAGGAGTGCGGGGGCGTCGACCACGGCGAACGAGGCGTCCGACAGGTGCAGCCGCCAGATCCACGGCCGGTCCTCGGCGGTGTGCAGCCCCTCGGGGAAGGCGGCGAGCCCGCGATCGATGATCCGGCGGCTGAAGATGCCCGCCCAGGCGAACGGGTAGTCGACCATCGTGGTCTCGGTCGCCGGCAGGATCGCGTCGCGGGCGGCGACGACGGTCTCCCGCCACGGGTGCGGAGCGCGCACGAGCACGCGGTCGGCATCCGTCACCGTGACGTGATCGGTGCGCACGAAGTCGGCATCCAGCTCGCGCAGCCGGCGCGCGAGCACGGCGAGCCGCTGCGGCTGCATCCAGTCGTCGCCGTCGAGGAAGCAGAAGGCATCGCCCTCGACGTGCGCGAGCCCCTGGTTGCGCGCACTCGCGAGCCCGCGGGCCGAGTCGTTGCGGATGACCTCGGCGTGCGGGAACCGATCGGCGTAGCGGCGCATGAGCGCGCCGGTGTCGTCACCGGATCCGTCGTCGATCGCCACGAGCTTGAGTGCCGCCGGGTCGTCGAACTGGCGCGTCAGGGTCTCCAGCGTGGTCGCGATGTAGGCCGCGGCGTCCTTCGCGGGAAGGATGACGGTGACGAGCGGGCTGCGCACGGAGCTCCCGGGGATGGTCGGGTCGGTCGGTCGGGAATCGTCTCAGGCGTTCCTTGCCGCTCGGCGACGCGCGGGTGAACGCGGGGTGTCTTGGCCCGCGGGGCCGCCCGCATCCGCCACGATGGAGCGATGCTCTTCTCACGCGGGTCGAAAGGTCGTCGGATGCTGCGACGCCGCCGCGAGACCCACGAACTGCGCTGGCTCTCGGCGCGCGCCTGGACGACCCGCTGGTACCCGCAGGGGATCGATATCGGCGAGCGCGGGGGACGCCGCACGCTCGCGGTCAGCTGGTTCCGACAGGATCGGACCGGCCACCATCTCGCCTCGCGCGTCGTGCTGATCGACACCGAGCGGGCGCGTCATATCGATGTCGCCCTCGCGATCGAGGACGAGGCGGGGGACCTCCAGCCCGCGCAGATCCACACCGGCGGGCTGGCCTGGTTCGGCGATCGATTGTTCGCCGCGGCGACGGGGCAGGGCATCTGGGAGTTCGACCTGTCCGACATCCGCCGCGTGCGCGGCCCGGTGGCCCGGCGGGTGCGCGGGATCGCCGGCCGATGGTGGTCGCGCTCCGCGCTGGTCGCCGTGCGCACGCGCGTGCACCCGGTGGATCTGCGCTGCTCGTTCCTCGGGCGCGTGTTCGACGCCGACGGCGCACCATTGCGGCGGGTGCTGATCGGCGAGTACCGCCGCGACGACGAGGGACGCATCGGCGAGTTCACGATCCCCGAGACCACCGATGACGTCTTCGTCGCTCACGAGCGGTTCGCGCCGAGCATCGCGCGCATGCAGGGCGCCGTGCGGTGGGGCGACCGGATCCTCGTGTCTCAGTCGGCGCTGAAGACGCCGGGTCGGCTGTGGACCGGCACGCGCGACGGCCTGACCCGCCACGCCGTACCCCTGCCCGCCGGGTGCGAGGACCTCGCGCTCGATCCGGAGGAGCGGATGCTGTGGACGCTCGGCGAGCATCCACGGCACCGCGTCGTGCGCGGCATCCCCTTCGCGCGCATCGGTCTGTGAGGGCCGGTCGAGAAGTCCGACCCGGCGAACGCTCGTAGACTTGTCGGGTGAAGCCTGCACCTTTCTTCGTCTACTCCGTGCTCCGGTTGCTGGCGTTCCTCGTCCCGCTCGCGATCCTCTGGTTCTTCTTCCCGATCTTCCGGGAGTTCTGGTGGCTCGCCGCGATCTTCGCCGCACTGATCGGCACGAGCATCTCGATGCTGTTCCTGCGCCGCCCGCTCACCGAGGCGTCGGCGGCAATCGTCGAGCGCCGCGAGCGCGTCTCCGGCCGCCAGGAGGACGCGGATGCCGAGGATGCAGTGGTCGACGGCGAGAGCGATGCCCCGTGCGAGCGCTCCCGCGACGAGAAGTGACCGCGCTCAGCCGACGAACGCCCAGAACAGGGCCCCGGCGTAGAGCAGCGACGTGAGCGAGGTCAACGCGAGAGCGATGACGAGTTCCTTGGGCTGGCGGTAGGTCCAGACGATCAGGATCGCCGGGAGCCCCGCGAGCAGGGCGAGCAGCGACAGCCACGCGATCGGGAAGAGCAGCGCCAGCAGGATCGCGATCGCGAACGGCGCGAGCGCGAAGAGCGTGAACAGCACCTGCGTCGCCCGGCGGCCGATGAGCACCGTGAGGGTGCGCTTGCCGACGAGACGGTCCTGGTCGATGTCGCGCAGGTTGTTGGCGAGCAGCACGGCGCAGGCGAACAGTCCCGCGGCGATCGCCCCGAGCCACGCCTGCTGCGGCAGGTCGAAGATCTGCACCCAGGTCGTGCCCAGTGTCGCGACGAGCCCGAAGAAGACGAACACGAACACCTCGCCCAGACCGGCGTAGCCGTAGGGGCGCTTCCCTCCGGTGTAGAACCAGGCGGCGACGATGCACGCGGCGCCGACGGCCAGCATCCACCACTGCTCCGTGCGCACCACGATGGCGACGCCCACCGCCGCGGCGAGTGCGAAGAACACCAACCCGATGATGAGCACGGTGCGCGGCTTCACGCGACCCGAGGCCGTGAGGCGCGTGGGACCGACGCGCACGGCATCCGTCCCCCGCACGCCGTCGCTGTAGTCGTTGGTGAAGTTGACGCCGATCTGCAGCAGCACCGCCACCGCGAGGCAGGCGAGGGCGATGACCCAGTGGAACTCGGGGCCCGTACTGCGCGCGGCTCCCGTGCCGATGAGCACCGGTGCGATCGCGAGGGGCAGCGTGCGCAGACGGGCTGCGCCGATCCAGTCGCCGAGCGTGACCGGCCCGGCGTCGATCACGGTCTGGCGGGCGGGGTTGCCGCTCGCCCGCTTCGCCGGGTTGCCGCTCACGCGGGTCGGGTTCGTCTTGCGGGTCGCGGAGGTCTTGCGCTTCGAGGATGCTGCCACGGAGGAATCCTACTGTGCGAGCCGATGACGGCCCGGGGGCGGCGGCGGGTCAGGGATTCGGGTTCGAGTCCTTGCCGTCGAGCCACAGCTCGTCGCTCTTGTCGCCGTGCGCTCCGCCCTTGCCCACGTGCGTGGAGCTGATCTTCGGCCCTTTAAGGATCACGTGCACCATCGCCTGGGCGTGCCCGTGGCCGAGGCCGTAGGTCTCCTTGAGCCAGTTCAGCACGACGGTCGACTTCGTCGTCTCGTCGAACCCCTGCTCCTTCGCGAGCGCGATGAACTGCCGGGGTGTGAGACCGGTCTGGGCCTCGACCTTGTCGAGGTAGGCCTGGAACGACATCGGTGTCTCCTTCGGATGGTCAGTCGTGGGCGATCGGGATGATCGGTCGATGCTCATAGTAGGTCTGCAGCACCACCGTCGTGCGGGTGTTCACGGATGCCGCGAGCCGGATGTCGCGCACGAGCTCCTCGAGCGCCCGGGGCGAGGCCACGCGCACGAACAGCATGTAGCTCGCGTCACCGGCGATCGAGTGGCACGCCTCGATCGCGTCGAGGTGCTCGAGCTGCTCGGGGGCGACGTCGGGCTGCGCGGGGTCGAGCGGGGTGATCTCGATGAACGCCGAAAGCGGCGTCCCCACCTTCTCCGGGTCGAGGAGCGCCCGGTAGCCGGTGATCACCCCTCGCGTCTCGAGGCGGCGCAGACGCGACTGCACGGCCGAGACCGACAGCCCGACGGCGTCCGACAGCTGCGAGAGCGTGGCACGCCCGTCGCGGGAGATCTCGGCAAGGATCGCGCGGTCGACAGAGTCATCCATGCGTGTAAGAATATCGTTAGCTTTCCGTATATACAGGAAAGTTTCCGTCTATTTCTCCGATCGGAGGTCCCGATGTCCATCATTTCCGCCAACAGTTCCGCTGTTCAGGCCATCGTCGGCGAACCCGAGGTCGTCGAGGATGCTTCGACGGCGGAATCCTCCGCCGCCTGGGCACAGCTCAAGGATGCCGCGATCGCGATCCGCGAGATGCAGATCAAGGACGGATCGATCCCCGACGCCGCGCATTACGCGACGGCTCGCGAGCTGGTCGCCGCGATCACCGCCGGCATCCGCGCCCTCGCGCCCGCATTCCCCCATGACGCCGCCTACCTCGCGGCCTCCGTGGTCGACTTCGACCGCTGGGCCGCCGAGGACTTCGGCGTGCCGGACTTCCTCGACTCGCTCGTGGCCTTCCAGCCGCAGGAGCACCGCGTCGACGGCATCCGCCACCTGGTCGTCTTCCCGATGTACACGCAGAACGGTTCGAGCGACCGCCTCGTCGAGGCCCTGATCGTCGAGACTATCTGGCCGGAGTTCATCGGCGCCCTCGAGGCCGGCGACTACGGCAACAAGCTGTTCGTCTCGCTGCGGTTGATCGACTTCACGCCCGGGTACGACACGAACTCGGCCGTGCTGTTCCCCGAGACCGTCGCGATGCGCGAGATCCCCTCGTTCACGTGGGGCGCGATCTTCCAGGACCGCGAGGCCGCCCGCTACCGTCGCGTCACGCGCGCGGCATCCGAGATCACGAAGCTCGACCTGCCCGAGCGCGCCGCCGACATGCTCGACGACCAGGCGCTCACCGAGCGGGTGTTCGTGATGTGGGACATCATCCACGACCGCACCCACATGCGCGGTGACCTGCCGTTCGACCCGTTCATGATCAAGCAGCGGATGCCGTTCTTCCTCTACTCGCTCGAAGAGATGCGCTGCGATCTGACCGCGTTCCGCGAGTCGGTGAAGATCGAGCGCACGCTCACCGCGCGCAGCGAGGCCGGCGAGGACCTCACCGATTCCGAGCGCGAGATGCTCGAGCACGCGCCGCTCGTGCAGTACGCGGTGATCTTCGACCGCATCTTCCGCTTCGCGATCACGGGTTCGCGCGTGCGCAACTACGACGGCCTCGGCGGCCAGCTGCTGTTCGCGTGGCTGCACCAGCGCGGCGTGCTGCACTGGACCGACACGGCGCTCGCGTTCGACTGGGAGGGCGTGCCCGACGCGGTCGTCGCGCTCGGCGATGCGATCGACGACCTGTACTGGCGTTCGATCGACCGTCCGAAGACGGCGCACTGGCTGGCCGCCTACGATCTCGTCCGCTCGGTGCTGACGCCGCACCCGGCGTCTGCCTGGGCGCGCGGACTGTCGGACGAGATCCTCGCGGGAGCCCCCAAGGGCTACACCGACGCGGTGCTCGACGACGAGTTCCCGCTGTCGATGTTCTTCGAGGCGCTCGACAAGAAGATGAAGACCGTGATCGAGTCGACCGTGGGAATCCGCGGCACCGACGACTGATCCCCCGCGCGCGCTGCGTGCGGTGACGATGTGACGCTGGGGCGCCCCTGCTTCCGCGGTCGGTCCGGGTTCTGCGGATGAATCCGCCCGCGCCGACCGCGGAAGCGTTCTTTCACCCGAACCGGACTCTTGCGAGAGTGGAGCACATGAAGACGATCGTTCTCGCCGGGGCCACGAGCACCGCCGGCCTCGCCGTGACCCGCGCGCTGATCGCGGCGGGCATGCGCGTCATCGCGACCGGGCGCTCTGCGGATCGGCTGCGACCGCTGGCCGATGCCGGAGCCCGGACCGATGTCGCCGATGCGACCTCTCTCGACGCGATGAGCGCGCTGGCCGAGCGGCTCGTGTCCGACGGCGTCACGGTCGACGCCGTCGTACCGCTCGTGGGCGGGTGGCGCGGGGGCGGCGGGCTCGCCGGCCAGAGCGACGAGGACTTCGCGGCGCTGCTGCCCGGGCTCGAAGCGGTACGCGCCACGAGCCGCGCCTTCGACGAGGCGTTGCGGGCATCGGATGCCGGACGCTTCGCGATCGTGTCGTCGACCGCCGTCGCGCGACCGCTCGCCGGCGGGGCGAACTATGCCGCGGTCAAGGCCGCGAGCGAGGCCTGGACACGCGCCGTCGCGCAGGGGTTCGCCAAGACGGCTCGGGATGCGGGAGAGCCGCTGCGCGCGGCATCCGTCGTGTTCCGCGCGAAGGCGCTCGATCCCGAGTCTCTGGCACCGCCCATCGTCGGCCTGTGGGATGCGGATGCCGCCGAGCTGAACGATCGGGTCATCGACCTGGACTGAGCGGGGGTTGCGATCGCGAGCGAGGCCGCTAGAACTGCGACGCTCCCGGAACGATCGGCGGGGCATCGGGGGCGCGGCCCCGCTCCTCGTCGCTGCCCTCGCCGCCCGGGGTCGCCCCACCCTCGGAGATGTTCTGCTCGGGCGCCTCGGCATAGAGCACCGTGAGCTTGCGGTACGACTTCGTGAAGAACGCGAGCGTCGCCGCGACCACCATGATGAGCCCGGCGAACAGACAGATCAGAGCGATGCCTCGGGCCTCTCCGTCGCCGAGCAACCAGCCCCACTCCTGCTGCCCCTCGCGGCTGTCCATGTAGGGGATGATCAGGAACTCGGCGAGAGGTGCGATCAGGAACGCCGTGATGGGGGCGGCCGCCGCCTCCATCGCCGCGGCGACACCGAAGACACGGCCCTGGCGCTCGAACGGCACGACCTTCTGGATCACGGTCTGCTCGGCCGCCTCGACCGGCGGCACCAATGCCATGTAGACCCACATGCCGAGCACGTACAGCCACCACCACTCGCGCAGCATGAACACGGCCCCGAGCAAGCCCATCGCGATCACGACGAGCAGCATCGTGCGCATCGGCTTCGTGCCCAGACCGAACTTGGCCACCAGGCCGCCGCCGATGAGGAAGCCGGTCGACGCGAACGCCAGGGCGAAGCCCCACGTCTGCGCGTCGAACAGCGTGAGCCCGTAGGGGTCCATAAGCGCCATATAGACGCCGCCGATGAGGTTGTTGAAGGTCGAGAAGATGATGAGCGCGAACAGCCCGGGAGCCTGCCGGATCGCGCGCACGCTGCCGCGGAAGTCGACCGCGCTCTTGGCGTCGGGATCGGCCTGCGGTTCGCTCTCGGGGATGCGGATGAAGAGCAGATGCGCGAAGGTGATCGCCATCGCGGCGATCGCGATCGCGAGCGTCCACCCCATGCCGAGGAACCCGATCGAGAGCCCCGAGAACACGCTCGTGACGAGGAAGGCGATGCCCTGCACCGTGCCGACGAGGCCGTTCGCGTTGGCCCGCTTCTCGTCGGGCACGAGCAGGGTGACGGTCGTCGAGAGCGCGATGTTGCGCAGCTGCTCGATCACCCCGCCGAACAGGATCACACCCGAGAACAGCCAGAACCACGGGCCGCCCAGGTCGAGCAGAGCCGCCTCGGGCTGCGAGAGGTAGAGCGCGCCGGCGACGAGGAAGGCCACGGCCGAGATCACGCTCGAGAGCACCATGACCGCGTGCTTGCGGTGCCGATCGACGATCGTGCCGAACATCATCGCGAAGAACGCGACGAACAGCATGTACGCGCCGCCGATGACGCCGGTGGCGAGCACCGACTGCGTCTCGATGTAGACCCAGAAAGTGAGCGCGAACCAGAGGAAACTGGTCGTCACGTTGGCGATCAGCGTATTGACGAGGACGTTGAGGAACGCCCGATTCGCTGCGGTCCGCTGCATGGGTTCGAGGGTACTCAGGACCACCGACATCCGATACGGGTTCTGGCGAATAGGCTGGGTCGGTGACCATTCAGCACGACCCCGCGATCCGGGGCTTCGCCAGTGACAACTACTCCGGCATCCACCCCGAGGTGCTCGCCGCGATCGCGACCGCCAACGACGGCCACCAGGGCGCCTACGGCAGCGACGCCTACACCGCGCGCCTGCAGGAGGTCGTGCGCTCCCACTTCGGCGAGCGCGCCGAGGCCTTCCCCGTCTTCAACGGCACGGGCGCGAACGTCACCGGCCTCCAGTCGATGCTCCCCCGCTGGGGCGCGGTGATCGCGGCCACGACCGCGCACATCAACGTCGACGAGGGCGGCGCCCCCGAGAAGATCGGCGGGTTCAAGCTGCTCACGGTTCCCACCGACGACGGCAAGCTCACCCCCGAGCTCATCGACCGCGAAGCCTGGGGCTGGGGCGACGAGCACCGCGCGCAGCCGCTGGTGGTCTCGATCACCCAGTCGACCGAGCTCGGCACGCTCTACACCGCCGACGAGATCCGCACGATCGCCGATCATGCGCACGAGCGCGGCATGAAGCTGCACCTCGACGGCGCGCGCCTCTCGAACGCCGCCGCCGCCCTCGACCTGCCGCTCGCGGCCTTCACCACGGATGCCGGCGTCGACGTGCTCAGCTTCGGCGGCACCAAGAACGGCGCCATGCTCGGCGAGGCCGTCGTGGTGCTGAACCCCGAGGCATCCGACGGGCTGGTCTACTCGCGCAAGTTCAACATGCAGCTCTCGTCGAAGATGCGCTTCGTGTCGGCGCAGCTGATCGCGCTGCTCGAGGGCGACCTGTGGCTGCGCAACGCCCGTCACGCCAACGCCATGGCCGCGCGCCTCCGCGACGAGATCGAGCAGGGCATCGCATCGGGTTCGATCAACGGCGTCGTCTTCACCCAGCCGACCCAGTCGAACGGCGTGTTCGCGACGCTGCCCGACGGCGTCGCCGACGCTCTACGCGAATCGTTCCGCTTCTACGACTGGGATGCCGCACGCAACGAGGTGCGCTGGATGTGCAGCTTCGACACCCACGAGGACGACGTCGACGCGTTCGTCGCGGAGCTCGCGCGCCTCACGGCCTGAGGTCCGGCGGACCCTCGGCGAGTGCGCTCAGCGCAGCAGCCCGAGGCTCGCGAGCGCCTGCCGGATGAGCGTGCCGCGGCCGCCCTCCATCTCCGACCAGACCGCGTCGGAGCCTGCGGCCTCGGGCGAGAACCAGGTGACCTCGAGCGCATCCTGACGTGGCTCGCAGGTGCCGGTGACGGGCACCACGAAGGCCAGCGACACGGCGTGCTGCCGGTCGTCGTGGTACGCGCTCACTCCGGGGATCGGGAAGTACTCCGCCACCGTGAACGGCAGCGGTTGGGGCGGGAGCAGCGGGAACGCCATCGGACCGAGGTCGTTCTCGACGTGGCGGAAAAGCGCGTCGCGGATGGTCTCGCCGAAGCGCACGCGGCCCGAGACGATCGTGCGCGTCATCTCGCCCATGGGCGTCGAACGGAGCAGGATGCCGATCTCGCTCACCTGGCCGGAGCCGTCGGTGCGCACCGGGATCGCCTCGACGTAGAGCATCGGGAGGTGACGACGAGCCTCCTCGAGTTCGACGTCGCTCAGCCACCCGGGATTCGCGTCGGGCGCCGGGGGTCGAGGGGCGCCGTCGCCGAAGCCGCCGAGGCCGTCGTCGTCGGGCTCGGGGTCGGGATCAGGTGTGCGCACCGCCATGTGTCCTTTCTACCAGCAGCATCCGACTTCCCCTATGACCGGGCCGGAGTCGGCGGGCGGGCCGGTGTCGGCAGCCCCTGGCAGGATGGACGGCATGAGCGAGGAGCTGACGATCGACGACGCCGCGACCCGGTGGGTGCCGGGCGACCGCGAAGGCAGGCCGCTGCTGGTGCTGCTGCACGGCTACGGCGCCGACGAGCACGATCTCATCGGCCTCGCCCCGTATCTGCCCTCCGGCATCGCCGTGGCATCCGTCGCCGCTCCCCTCGATCCGCCCTTCCCGACCCCGGGCCGGTCCTGGTACCCCATCGAGGGTCTGAACGGTCGCCGGTCCGACGACATCACGGTCGCGGCCCGGGCGCTCCTCCGGTGGCTCGACGTCACCGCCGCCGACGCTCCCTCGGTGGCACTCCTCGGGTTCTCGCAGGGTGCGGCCGTCGCCCTCCAGGCTCTGCGACTCGCTCCCGAACGGCTCGGCGCGGTCGTCGCCCTGAGCGGCTACGTCACCCCGGGCGACCTGGCCGACGACGAGGCGCTGCGCGAGCTGCGTCCATCGGTGTTCTGGGGTCGCGGATCGGCCGACGACGTGATCCCCGAGGCGCTCATCACGCACACCTCACTGTGGCTCCCCGATCACTCCACGCTGTCCGGCCGCGTCTACACCGGACTCACGCACAGCATCTCCGAGGAGGAACTCGGTGACGTGCACCAGTTCCTCGCGCTCTGGCTCGAGGGCATCGCCGCCGAGTGATCGGCGTGGGGCTCGAGCGCGACACGCCCGGGTTGCACGACCGCATCCGCCGGAGTATCGTCGTGTCGTCCTGTCCGCCGTGTCTGGAAGTCCTTTGATCTGATCCGTCGCCTCCGCGCTCCTCTTCCCGCGCGCTGACCCGACGATCGCCGACTCCACCCGGCCGCTCTCCGCACGCCTTCGACGGCGCCGCGCAGGAGACCCGCCGTGCAGGCCCGGTGTCAGTGCACTCCGCACTCGACAGGAGACACACCGTGTCACTCTCCACTCTTCACGCATCGGTCACCCTCGACCGCCTCACCTTCGCCTGGCCCGACGGGTCCACCGCCCTCGACTCCGTGTCGGGCGCCTTCGGCGCGGGTCGCACCGGCCTCATCGGTCGCAACGGCGCGGGCAAGTCCACCCTGCTCCGCCTCATCGCCGGCGAACTGGACCCGACGGCGGGCACGGTGACCACCACCGGTGACGTCGCGTACCTGCCGCAGCAGCTCACGCTCGACGTCGAACGACGCGTCGCCGACCTGCTCGGGGTCGCCACGGCGCTCGACGCGGTCCGCGCGATCGCGGCCGGCGACGTCGACCCCGCCCACTTCGACGCGGTCGGCGAAGACTGGGACATCGAGGCGCGAGCCGCGGCATCCCTCGCCGAGGCCGGTCTCTCGACCGACTTCCTCGACCGCCGCGTCGGCGAGCTCTCGGGCGGTGAGGCCGTTCTCGTGGCGATCGCCGGCATCCGTCTGCGGCGCGCCCCGATCACGCTCCTCGACGAACCCACCAACAACCTCGACCGCGATGCCCGCACGAAACTGGCCGCGATGATCGCCTCGTGGAAGGGCACGCTGATCGTCGTCAGCCACGACATCTCGCTGCTCGACGAGATGGACGACACCGCCGAACTGTTCGGCCGCGCGCTGAGCGTGTTCGGCGGGCCGTACTCCGAATGGCGCGCGTGGCTGGACGCCGAGCAGGATGCCGCACGGCAGGCCGAACGCGATGCCGCCCAGGTCGTGCGCAAGGAGAAGCGCCAGCGCATCGAGGCGGAGACCAAGCTCGCGCATCGCGCGCGAACCGCCCGCACCGCCGAGATCGAGAAACGCGTGCCGAAGATCGTGGCACATGGCCGGAAGATGGCCGCGGAGGTATCGGCCGGCAAGCTGCGCACCGAGGTCGGGGCGAAGGAGGATGCCGCGCGCGCCGCCCTCGACGAAGCGGGGCGCCGCGTGCGCTCCGAGGCTTCGATGAAGATCGAGCTGCCCGATCCGCAGGTCTCACGCAGCCGCCGCATCGCCTCGATCGGCGACGCGGAGAGGTCGTGGGTGGTGCAGGGACCCGAGCGGGTCGCCCTGATCGGACGCAACGGCGCGGGCAAGACGACGCTGCTGGAGCGTCTGGTCGCCGGGGCGGAGCCGAAGACCGCGCGGGCGGATGCCGTGGCGCACGTCGAGCACGTCGGCTACCTGCCGCAGCGGGTCGACGGACTCGACGAGACGCTCACGGTGTTCGGGAACATCGCCGCGGCCGCCCCGCACGTGCCCGAGAAGGAATTGCGCAATCGGCTCGCCCGCTTCCTCATCCGCGGTGCGACGGCCGACCGGCCCGTGGCCGCGCTGTCGGGCGGCGAGCGCTTCCGCGTCGCGCTGGCGACGCTGCTGCTGGCGGATCCCGCACCGCAGCTGGTGGTGCTCGACGAGCCGACGAACAACCTCGACCTCGACACGGTCGACCAGCTCGTCGACGCGTTGACGGCGTACCGGGGTGCCGTGCTCGTCGTGAGCCACGACGATGCGTTCCTCTCCCGTCTCGCTCTCGACCTCACACTGGAGATCGATGGCGAGGGGATGCTGCGAGAGGTGTGAACCTCGGGAGCGCGCTCATCCGAAGCTGGCGACGAGCGCGCTCATCCGAAGGTGACGACGAGCGCGCTGCCGTCGATCTCGATCGTGCCGCTGGTCGAGAGGTCGTCTTCGAAGGTCACGGGTTCCGCGGCGCCCTCCGGCGTGTAGACGGCGCGGATCTCGCCCTCCTCGGCGAGGAACATCTCGCCGTCGAGCAGGAGCTCCACGGTCGGATACGCGTCGATGATCCACTCGACCGCGACGCTTCGGGCATCCAACGGGGCGCTCAGCGGGCACCCCTCGACCCGCCAGGTGGCCTGGGTGATGCACTCGTCGAGATGCGCGTCGACCTGACGCTGCACCTCCTCCGAGAAACGGGCGTTCGGGACGACGGTGACCTTCTCGACGCTGCCGGGCGCACCGGTGATCACGAGTTCGTCCCGGTCCGTCTCGTAGAAGGTGTCATCGATCGCCGCGACGGGATACACCGCCGGGTACAGCGCCAGCGGCAGGTACTCCCCGGAGTCGACCGTCGGCGTCTCGACACCGCTCAGCAGGAACGCCGGGTCCTCCTGCGTGACGATGAAGCGATCTGTCAGCGCAGTCCGCACCCACCACTGCCCCGAGTCCTCGTCTCGGACGAGCGAGATGGTCGTGTCGTGCTGCTCGCCCGCGAGGGTGAAGGACACGTCCACGTCCGTGATGCTCGCGGAGTCGTCGGCGCCGACGGGGGCCTCGACGACGATGGCCCGGATCCGTTCGGTCGCAGCGCCGAGCACCTCGTCGGTCAGCATCGACGGGTCGCTGAGGCCCTCGAGCTCCTCCGGCTGGGGCGCCACGAGAGCCGCGGCCGCCGTGGCGTCGCCGTCGGCGATGTGCTGGAGGTACTGCTCGGCGACCTCGCCGGCGCTCGGCCCTCGGTTCGTGCCGTTCACCGCCACCAGGACGCCGGCGACCACTGCCGCGACGACCGCGACTCCGACGAACACCCACACGAGGATCCACGCACGCGCGCGGGGGCGGCGAGGCGGCGCGGGTTGCGGGCCGGGATGCTGTGTCGTCGGATGCTGCGGCGCCGCGGAATTCTGCGGCGTCGCGGAATGCTGCGGCGCCGGAACGTGCTGGGCAGGCTGCGGTGTGCTCGGATCGGTCATCGTCTCCCCCTGGTCGATCTGCACCCACCGTACCGGTCACGCCGACTCGGTCGCGCACCGTCAGGGGCGTCGGCTCCGCATCGCCCGCGTGTGGGAGATCGCGGGGTCGGCGGCGCGGAGCGCGTACTCCTCCGACTCCCGCGCGACGAGAGCGACGCGACCCTGGTCGTCGTGGTGGAGACCCCATCCGTAGCGCTTGCCGAGGGGCGAGGAGCGCAGGCACGGGCGCCCGACGGAGAAGAACAGGGCGCGTTCGGCGGCGTCGTCGACGGCGATCCCGGCGCGCAGCGCGAAGGTCTCGAACACCACGTCATCCGACGTGCGGGCGTAGGGGCGCTCGGCGATCAGCCGGTAGTGCAGGGCGGCGATCGTGGGGTTCTCGGTCGCGGGCGGCTCGACCGCGTGCTCGGTCGGGCAGTCCTCGGCGACCTCGATGAAGGTGTCGATGTAGTTCGTGGTGTGCGCCATGGGTACAGCATGCGCCCCGCATCCGACAACGGTCGAGCCCGATGTCGGTGCCCCGGGCCAAGATGGACCTATGAGTGACGTGCTCGAGCGCTTCACCCCGCCCACGCAGGACTGGTTCCGGGGCGCTTTCCCCGCGCCCACCCCCGCGCAGGCGGGCGCGTGGGACGCGATCTCGGCGGGCAAGCACGCCCTCGTGGTCGCGCCCACCGGCTCGGGCAAGACGCTCTCGGCGTTCCTGTGGGCGATCGACAGCGTCTTCCGCGAGCGCATGGCGGAGACCGCTGCTCCCGCGAAGTCCGCGGAGAAGGGTGCGAGCCGGAAGAAGGCCGCAGCGAAGTCCGCGGCGACGGATCCCCCGCGCACCCGCATCCTGTACATCTCGCCGCTCAAGGCGCTGGGCGTCGACGTCGAGCGCAACCTGCGCTCCCCCCTGGTCGGCATCGGGCAGTCGGCCCGACGCCTCGGGGCGCCGTCGCCCGCGGTGACCGTCGGCGTCCGCTCGGGCGACACCACCTCGAGCGACCGACGCAAGCTGGTCTCGGATCCGCCCGACATCCTCATCACCACGCCCGAATCCCTCTACCTCATGCTCACGAGCCGTGCGGGCGAGACGCTGCGCGGCGTGCACACCGTCATCATCGACGAGGTGCACGCGGTCGCCGCCACCAAGCGCGGCGCCCACCTCGCCGTGAGCCTCGAGCGCCTCGACGCGCTGCGGTCGTCGTACGGGGCCGAGGCACCGGCCCAGCGCATCGGCCTCTCGGCCACCGTGCGCCCGATCGACGAGGTCGCCCGCTTCCTCGGCGGTTCGGCGCCCGTCGAGATCGTGGCGCCCCGGGCATCGAAGACCTTCGAGCTGGGCGTCGTCGTGCCGATGGACGACATGACGAATCCGCCGCCTCCTCCGGGTACGTCGTCAGGCTCAGCGACCGGGTCCGGCGAGACGGCGGATGCCGAGTACACCGAGGTGACGGGATCGGTCTGGCCGCACGTCGAGGAGGCGATCGTCGACCGCATCCTGCAGAACAACTCGACGATCGTGTTCGCGAACTCGCGTCGGCTCGCCGAGCGCCTGACCGGCCGCCTGAACGAGATCTATTCCGAGCGCACCGGCGGCGAGCTGCCCGACCAGACCGTCCCCGCTCAGATGATGGCGCAGGCAGGCGCGACCGCGGGCGCCGACCCCGTGCTGGCCAAGGCTCACCACGGCTCGGTCTCGAAGGAGCAGCGCGCGCTCGTCGAGGAGGAGCTCAAGTCGGGCGTGCTGAGATGCGTCGTCGCGACGAGCAGCCTCGAGCTCGGCATCGACATGGGGGCCGTCGACCTCGTGATCCAGGTCGAGGCTCCACCGTCGGCGGCGTCGGGCCTGCAGCGCGTCGGCCGGGCCGGTCATCAGGTCGGGGAGATCAGCCGAGCGGCGCTGTTCCCCAAGCACCGGGGCGACGTGCTGCACACGGCCATCGTGACCGAGCGGATGCTCGCCGGCAAGATCGAGGCCATCCAGGTGCCCCGCAACCCCCTCGACATCCTCGCGCAGCAGACCGTCGCGGCGAGCGCACTGGGGGCGATCAGCGTCGAGGAGTGGTTCGAGACGGTGCGCCGCTCGGCGCCGTTCCACTCACTCCCGCGGTCGGCGTACGAGGCGACGCTCGACCTGCTCGCCGGGCGCTTCCCGTCCGACGAGTTCGCCGAGCTGCGCCCGCGCCTGGTCTGGGACCGCGACGCCGGCACCCTCACGGGCCGTCCGGGCGCGCAGCGCATCGCCGTCACGAGCGGCGGCACGATTCCCGACCGCGGGCTCTTCGGGGTGTTCGTGGCGGGCGAGTCGACGGGCGCCCGGGTCGGTGAGCTCGACGAGGAGATGGTCTACGAATCGCGCGTGGGCGATGTGTTCACGCTCGGCACGACCAGCTGGCGGATCGCCGAGATCACGCATGACCGCGTCAATGTGATCCCCGCCTACGGCCAGCCCGGCAAGGTGCCGTTCTGGCACGGCGACGGCATCGGACGACCGTTCGAACTGGGCGAGGCGCTCGGTGCATTCTCGCGCGAAGTGTCGGCGGCGACCCCCGAGAAGGCGGCGCAGCGCCTCATCGACGCCGGGCTCGACGAACAGGCCCGATCCAATCTGCTCGCCCACCTCAGCGAGCAGCGCGAGGCCACGGGCACCCTCCCGACCGATCGCACGCTCACGGTCGAGCGCGGCCGCGACGAGGTCGGCGATTGGCGCGTGATCCTGCACTCCCCCTACGGCATGAAGGTGCACGCGCCGTGGGCGCTGGCGATCAACGCCCGCGTGCGCGAACGCCTGGGCGTCGAGGGGTCGGCGGTCGCGAGCGACGACGGCATCATCGTGCGCATCCCGGATGCCGAGGCCGAACCGCCCGGCGCCGAGCTGTTCGTCTTCGACCCCGACGAGATCGAGCACCTGGTCACCGAGGAGGTCGGAGGGTCGGCGCTCTTCGCCTCGCGCTTCCGCGAGTGCGCGGCCCGCGCGCTGCTCATGCCGCGCACCAGCCCGAACCGCCGCACCCCGCTCTGGCAGCAGCGTCAGCGCTCGGCGCAGCTGCTCGAGGTCGCGCGACGGCATCCGACGTTCCCGGTGATCCTCGAGACGCTCCGTGAGGTGCTGCAGGACGTCTACGACCTGCCCTCGCTGCGACGGCTCACGACCTCCATCGCCGACCGGCGCATCCGCCTCGTCGAGACGCAGCCCGCACAGCCCTCACCGTTCGCCCGCGACCTGCTCTTCGGCTACGTGGGCGCATTCATGTACGAGGGCGACTCCCCGCTCGCCGAGCGCCGCGCCGCCGCGCTCTCCGTCGATCCCGCGCTGCTGGGCGAGCTGCTCGGCACGGTCGAGCTGCGCGAACTGCTCGATCCCGAGGTCATCGCCCAGTTCGAGCGCGAGGCGCAGCGCCTCGACCCCGAGCGTCGCGCGCGCGGGCTCGAGGGCACGGCCGATCTGCTGCGGCTGCTCGGCCCGCTCGATGCCGCCGAGGTCGCGGCGCGGCTCGCGCCGGAAGGCGACCGCGAACCGGAAGACGAGGTCGAGGCCGACGAGAGCGTCGCCGCGGCCCACCTCGACGCCCTCGTGCAGGCCCGACGTGCGATCCCCGTGACGATCGCCGGGACCGTCCGCATCGCGGCGATCGAAGACGCCGGGCGACTGCGCGATGCACTCGGCGCGGCTCTCCCCACCGGCATCCCGGTCGCGTTCCTCGAGCCGCTCGCCGACCCGCTCGGCGATCTCGTCGCGCGTCACGCGCGCACGCACGGCCCCTTCACGACGGATGCCGTCGCCACCCGCTTCGGCATCGGCGCGGCCGTCGCCCGGCACACGCTCCAGCGGCTCGAGAACGCGGGCCGTCTCACGAGCGGGTACTTCCTGCCCGAGGCATCGGCCCCGGCCGCCGGGTCCTCCGGTGCAGCGGGTGCGGGAACCCGGGACGACATCGAGTGGTGCGACGCCGAGGTGCTGCGCCGCCTGCGCATGCGGTCGCTGGCCGCCATCCGCGGCAGCGTCGAACCGGTCTCGCCCGAGGCGTACGCGCGGTTCCTGCCCGAGTGGCAGCACCTCACCCGCCCGCTCGAAGGCATCGACGGCGTGCTCGCCGTGATCGAGCAGTTCGCCGGGGTGCCGATTCCCGCGAGTGCGTGGGAGTCGCTGGTGCTGCCCTCCCGTGTCCGGGGCTACGCCCCAGGCATGCTCGACGAGCTCACCTCTTCGGGAGAAGTCATCTGGTCGGGGCACGGCACTCTCCCCGGGCGCGATGGATGGGTGTCGCTGCACCCCGCCGATCTCGCGCCGTTCACACTGCCCGAGCCGGACACCGAGATCGCAGCCGACTCGCTCGAAGCCCGCCTGCTCGGGGCCCTCGGCGGGCCGGGTGCGCGCGTCGATGCCGCGAACCCCGGCGCCGGAGGGAGCATCGGAGCGGCCGGAGGGATGGGCGGTGCGTACTTCGCGGCGCAGCTCAAGGAGATGACCGGTGCCGAGAACGAGCAGTCGGTGCTCGAGGCACTCTGGTCGCTCACCTGGTCGGGGCACGTCACCAACGACACGTTCGCTCCGATCCGCTCGCTCCTGGCGGGCGGATCGCAGGCGCACCGGGTGACCCGTCGCGCCCCGCGCACGCGCACCTACCGCGGCGTCTCCCTCGGGCGCACACCCGCACGCCCCACCGCGATCGGCGGACGCTGGTCGCTCCTCCCCGCGGCCGAGACCGATCCCGCCCGCCGTGCGACGGTGACCGCCGGGCTCCTGCTCGACCGGTACGGCGTCGTGACACGCGGCGCCGTGCAGGCCGAGGGCGTGCCGGGCGGGTTCGCCCAGGCGTACCGGGTTCTCGCCGGCTTCGAAGAGGCCGGGCACTGCCGCCGCGGCTACGTGATCGAGAAGCTGGGGGCGGCGCAGTTCGCGGCATCGGCCACGGTCGACCGGCTGCGCACGTTCGCGGGTCTCGCCGACCCGCCGCCTCGCACGGCGGTGACCCTCGCCGCGACCGACCCCGCGAACCCCTACGGCGCGGCGCTCGGTTGGCCCCGTCGCGACGGCGTCTCGCATCGTCCCGGGCGCAAAGCCGGCGGGCTGGTGGTCGTCGTCGACGGCGCGCTCGTGCTGTACCTCGAGCGCGGCGGCCGCACGGTGCTGTCCTTCACGGACGACCCCGAGGTGCTGCGATCCGCTGCCGCCGACCTCGCCGACACCGCCCGCGCTCGACGCCTCGACACCCTCACGGTCGAGAAGATCGACGGCGAGGGCGTCTACGGCACCCCGCTCGCTCTCGCCCTGCAGGACGCCGGGTTCGTGGCCACACCGCGCGGTTTCACGCTCCGCAAGGCGGTCTGACCACCGGCCGACCGCTCCTGCCCGCCACTGCCCATTCGCCCACCCCCTCTACTGTGAGAGTCATGATCCGAGAGTTCAGCACCGGAGTCGGCCTTCTGCTGCGCGGGTTCTCCGTGTGGCGCACCCGCCCCGGGCTCATGGCGCTGGGGCTCGTACCGGCTGTCATCGCCCTCGCGCTCCTGATCGCCGCGATCCTCCCGCTCGTGCTGGGCATGGGCTCGATCACCGCGTGGGCCACGCCGTTCGCCGACGGCTGGATCGAGCCCTGGCGGTCGCTGTTCCGCACGGCGGTCGGGTTCGTGATCGTCGCTGCCGCCATCTTCCTCGCGAGCGCCGTGTTCACGGCCCTGACCCTCACGATCGGCGACCCGTTCTATCAGCGCATCTGGCACGCGGTCGAGGTCGACCTCGGCGATCCGCCCCCGGCCGACGGCGGCAGCTTCTGGACGACGATCGGCGAGGGCCTGCGCCTCGTCGTGCTGGGTATCCTCATCGCGATCGTCGTGCTGATCGCCGGTCTCCTGCCGCTCGTGGGCGGTTTCGTCGGCCCCGTGCTCGGCGTGGTCCTGTCGGGACGCCTCCTCGCGCGCGAGCTCACCGGGCGCGCGTTCGACGCCCGAGATCTTACTCCCGCCGACCGTGCCGCCCTGTTCGCGGGCAGTCGCGCGCGTGTGCTCGGCTTCGGCGTCGCCACCCAGCTCTGCTTCCTCGTGCCCGGTGGTGCCGTCGCGGTCATGCCCGCCGCCGTCGCCGGTTCGACGATGCTCAGCCGCAGCATGCAGGAACGCAGCAGCAGCATGCAGGAACGCAGCCGCAGCATGCAGGACCAGAACCTCTCCGCGCCCCCGCCCCCGCCCCAGCCCCCGGCGGGACCCCGCTGATGCCCGAGGGAGATACCGTCTTCCGCACGGCGCGGCGCCTCGACGAGGCGTTGGCCGGAGGCACCGTGACCCGATTCGACCTGCGCGTGCCGCGCTTCGCCACCGCCGACCTCACCGGACAGACGGTGCACGGCGCGGTACCCCGCGGCAAGCACCTGCTCCTGCGCATCGGCGAGAGCACCCTGCATTCCCATCTGCGCATGGACGGCGCCTGGTTCGTGTATCGGCCGGGCGAGAAGTGGCGGCATCCGGCCTTCAAGGTGCGCGCGATCGTCGGTACGGCCGAGCGCGAAGCCGTGGGAGTCGATATCGCCGAGATCGAGCTGGTGCCCACCCGCGACGAAGACGACCTCGTGGGCTACCTCGGCCCCGACCCGCTCTCCGCCGACTGGGATCCCCGAGAGGCGGCCCTGCGGCTGTCGGCGGATGCGCGCAGCATCCACGTCGCACTCCTCGACCAGCGCAACGTGGCCGGCTTCGGCAACGAGTACGCCGCGGAACTCCTGTTCCTGCGGGGGATACTGCCGACCACGCCGGCCGCGGACGTCGACACCGCCGCCCTCCTCGATCTCGGCACGCGCACGATCCGCGCCAACCGCGACCGCCGCAATCGCACGTTCACCGGCGTCGATCGTCCGGGCCAGGCCACCTGGGTCTACGGCCGCGCGGGGCGTCCGTGCCGACGGTGCGGAACCCTCATCCGGCGGGGCGAACAGGGCGCGGATCCGACGCGTGAGCGGATCACCTTCTGGTGCCCCGTCTGCCAGCGCTGACCGGTTCCATACCGGGGAATGAATCCCGAAGGCACGTGGTTATTGGTATCACTGGGGAAAACCCCGGAGCACGGGAGGAATCGTGGGCAAGAACTACGTCGACATCGAGAACGACCGAGGCGACACGCTGCGCTACCGCAAGCACGCCAACGGCCGAGGACTCGTCGCGCACGGCGCGAAGGTGCACCCGAAGGCGCACATCGAAGCCGGCGCCTACATCGAACCGGGCGCCCGCATCGGCGCCGGAGCCACCATCGCGCGCGGCGCGTGGATCGAACCGGACGCCGTGATCGGCGACGGAGCGCACATCGAGGCGCACGCACACATCGGAGAGGGCGCGGCCGTCGGCGACGGCGCGCACATCGGCGTCCGCACCGAGATCGGCGCGGGCGCACGCATCGTGCGAGGCGCACGCATCGGCGACGACGAGACGGTCGCGGCGGGTCTCACCGTCGCGACGAACCGCAAGGGCCTCTGGCTCGCCGCCTGACGCACGGCTGACCCCTGCGGCAGCCGACCGCGTGGTCGCCGGATACCCTTGATCGCATGGCGACTCAGGGACGGCGACCGCAGCGGCGCCCGCAGAAGACGACGAAGCCGCCGCAGCAGAAGCGTCGGCCCGGTCAGCCGAAGCAGTCGAAGAAGGTCGTCTTCGACGCCCCGGCATCCGTCCCGGAGGAGCCGCGCACGTTCCGCCTCGGGGTGGTGCCCGGCGCGACTCCCGGTAAGTGGATCGATGCCTGGAAGCAGCGGATGCCCCACGTGCCCCTCGAGGTCGTGGCGGTCGAGGCGGCCGATCAGGATGCCGCGATCGACGGACTGGACGCCGCCCTCGTGCGCCTGCCCCTCGGTGCGGAGATCGTCGACACGCTGCACGTCATCCCGCTGTACGACGAGATTCCCGTGGTGGTCGCGTCGATCGAGTCGCACCTCCTCGCCGCCGACGGACTGCGCCTCGCCGACCTCGCGGGCGAAGTGCTCATCGCGCTGACCGATGACGTCCTGCCCGCGATCGACGCACCGGGTACCCTCGCGCCGCGCTTCGCGCCGTTGTCGACCGCGGAGGCCATCGCCACCGCGGCGACCGGCGCCGGCGCGGTGGTCGTGCCGATGTCTCTCGCGCGCCTGCACCACCGCAAAGACGCCGACTACCGCCCGCTCGTCGACGGTCCCACATCGACCGTCGCCCTCGCCTGGCTGCGCGAGCGCACGACGCCCGACGTCGAGACGTTCGTCGGCATCGTCCGCGGCCGCACGGCGCAGTCGTCACGGTGAGTCACCGTCGACCGGCCGGCCGCCGCGCTCTCGTTAGAATCTTCTGATGTCCTCGCTTCTCTACGTCTGCGTGCGACCCGAGATCGGGGCCGCGGATGCCGAGCACGCCTCCTTCCGCCGCGCGCTGGGCGTGGACGTCGTGGATCGCCTCGATCTTCTCGACGCACCCCTGGATGAGCAGCGCCTGCAGGGCTACCGCGGGATCGTCGTCGGCGGTTCGCCGTTCAACGTCTCCGACACCGCCAAGTCCGCCGTGCAGCTGCGGGTCGAGGCCGACCTCGAGCACATCGCCCGCCGCGCGATCGCAGCCGAGACCGCCGTCTTCTTCACCTGCTTCAGCATCGGCGTCGTCACGCGCCTCCTCGGCGGCGAGGTCGTCACCTCGACGCCGGAATCGGCGAGCGCGACCGTGATCCGCACGACGGATGCCGGTGCCGCCGACCCCGTGTTCGGTCCGAGTGCACCCGCGCTCACCGTCTTCACCGCACACAAGGAGAGCGCCGCCGGGCTCCCGGCGGGCGCCGAGCTGCTCGCGACGAACGACGTGTGCCCGGTGCAGGCATACCGCGTGGGCACCCACCTGTACGCCGCGCAGTTCCACCCGGAGCCGACGCCCCGCGACTTCGCCGACCGCATGACGTTCTACCGCACGACCGGTTACTTCGACCCGGCGGAGTTCGATCGCGTGCAGGGGCAGGTGCTGTCGGCATCGGTCACGGAGGGCGCGGCGCTCCTGCGCCGCTTCGCCGAGACGTTCGCCTGAGACGGGCACCTGAGGCGGGCACCCGAGGCCAGAAAAACGCCCGATTCAGTTCGCCCCGCGCAGCAGCTCGACGCGCTCGCGCAGGTATGCCTCGAGCGGCATGAGGCCTCCGGCGGTGCTCCATCGCACCGAAGGGACGCCGTCGACCAGCGCGAGCGGCCCCGACGAGCCCCCGGCATCCACCGCGTCGACGTCGATCACGCTCCACCCGACGTGCACGACCTCGCCCTCATCGAAGCCGCCCTTGAGGGCCTCGGCTCGGCGCTCGGCCCGTTCGCGCGCCGACTCCGCCGTGTAGCCGCGGCGACCGGGGTCGGCCGCACGCAGCACCTCGGCGGTCGCCAGCGCGTGCGTGTCGGTGAGCAGCAGCACGCCCAGGTGCCAGACCTCGCCGACGCGCACGATCCGCTTGCCCCGCCAGCGCGAGTCGCGCTCCTCGCCAAGACCCTCCTTCGGGGCGCCCGCGAGGTCGGCGACCGCGCGGGTCAGCAGGTCGGAAGCGGTCGGATGCATCCCTCCAGGCTAGCGAGCAGCGGCTCGTGACGGGCGCGATTCGCCGGGACGGCCGCTCGCACGGCAGAATCGATGCACACCCCGAGGAGACGCCATGTCACAGCCCGATACCGCTCGCCTTCTGATCGCCTGCGACGACCAGCCCGGCATCGTCGCGGCGGTCGCCAATGCTCTGGCCGAGCACGGAGCGAACATCATCTCGCTCGATCAGCACTCGACGGACTCCGAGGGCGGACGCTTCTTCCAGCGCACCGTCATCCACCTGCCGGGTCTCTCGGCCGCCCGCCCTGCGCTCGAGGCGAGCATCGCGCAGGTCGCCGAGCGCTTCTCGATGGAGTGGTCGCTGCACGACGTCTCCCGCCGCAAGCGCGTCGCGATCTTCGTGTCGAAGTACGACCACTGCCTCATGGAGCTGCTGTGGCGCACGCAGCGCGGCCAGCTCGACATCGACGTCACGATGGTCATCTCGAACCACCCCGACCTCGCCGAGTCGGTGCGGTCGTTCGGTGTGCCGTTCGTGCACATCCCCTCAGGCGACAAGGGCGCCATGGAGTCTCGTCAGCTCGAGCTCCTGCAGGGCAACGTCGATCTCGTGGTGCTCGCGCGCTACATGCAGATCCTCACCGACGACTTCATCGAGCGTGT
This sequence comes from Microbacterium sp. NPDC090003, assembly GCF_044748385.1. Classification (NCBI taxonomy): domain Bacteria; kingdom Bacillati; phylum Actinomycetota; class Actinomycetes; order Micrococcales; family Microbacteriaceae; genus Microbacterium; species Microbacterium sp. NPDC090003. Next base: position 20,662 of record NZ_JBIVFW010000002.1, on the reverse strand, counting down.
CGGCGCCCCGGTCATCAACATCCACCACTCGTTCCTGCCGGCTTTCATCGGCGCCAATCCCTACGCTCGGGCGAAGGATCGCGGCGTGAAGCTGATCGGCGCCACGGCCCACTACGCCACGGCCGACCTCGACGAAGGGCCGATCATCGAGCAGGACGTCACGCGTGTGACGCACGGCGAGTCCGCCGCCGACCTGCAGAGCCGCGGTGCCGACGTCGAGCGCCTCGTGCTGGCCCGCGCGGTGCAGTGGCATGCCGAGGACCGTGTGATCGTGCACGGCCGCTCGACGGTCATCCTCTAGACGGACCGCTCGCCGGAGCGTCATCCCCGCGGCACACCCGCCCGGAGTTCGGCGAACACCTCGCCCGCGGTCTCGAAGCGTACGAGCGGCGCCGCCTGACCCATCCACAGCGACTGCAGTTCGCCGAACCCCTGCTCCCCCGCCGCCGCGCGGAAGGTGCCGGTCAACCAGTTCTGCATCGGAAACGGGGCGATGGTGCCGCTCGCCTCGATCGCGCGCACGGCCCGGTTGCGGGCGCCGCGCGCGAGTCGTCCGCTCATCGCGCGGGTGAGCACGGTCTCCTCGGCGGCCGTCGCATGGATCGCCGCCCGGTGCGCGGCCGTGACCGCCGACTCGTCGGTGGCGAGGAAGGCGGTGCCCACCTGCACCCCGCTCGCTCCCAGCGCGAACGCCGCCGCCGCCCCGCGGCGATCGGCGATGCCGCCCGCGGCGATGACGGGCACCGAGACCGCATCGACGACCTGCGGCACGAGTGCGAACGTGCCGACCAGGGAGTCCTCGGCGGGCCGCAGAAACGACACGCGGTGCCCCGCCGCCTCCATGCCGCTCGCGACGATCGCATCGACGCCGCCGGCATCCAGGGCCACGGCCTCGGCGACCGTCGTGGCCGTTCCGACGATGCGGATGCCGCGCCGATGCGCCTCGTCGATGACCTCGGCGCTCGGCACCCCGAACACGACGCTGAGCACGGCAGGGGCGACCTCCCAGATCGCATCGAGCTGCTCGTCGAGCGGGGCGAGGTACCGCTCCGGCCGGGCCGGAGCGTCGATGCCGACCGCGTCGTAGAACGGCTGCAGCGCCTGGGCGAAGATCATGTGCTGGGCGTTCGGCTCGACCTCGTCGCCGGTGGGCAGCCAGACGTTGAGTGCGAACGGTTTCGAGGTGGCGGTGTGCAGCTGCGCCCCGACGGCGCGGATGCGGTCGCCGTCGTAACCGTAGAGGCCGAACGAGCCCAGCCCGCCCGCCTCGCTCACCGCCGTGGTGAGTGCGGCCGATGACAGCCCGCCGAACGGCCCCTGCACGATCGGATGCTCGACGCCGAACAGCTCACGCAGATCACTCATGCTCCGAGCCTATTCCCGCCCTCGCCCCCAGGGCCCGGTGCTACCCTCGCAGCATGGGCGAGTGGATCGAGCGGATGCTGAGCGTGCTGCTCGCGACCCTCGGTCTCGTCGCGATGCCCGATGCCGCCGCCCTCGGTGTGGCCATCGCCGTCATCGCCGTGACCGCCCTCGTGCTGGCCGTCGCGCTGAGTGTCCGCACGGCCATCGACACCCGCGCCCCGCATCCCTGGCGCGCGATCGATGCGTCCGCGCTGCTCGCGCAGAGCGATCCCGATGCGCCCGGCCACCCGCGTCCGCGAGCGCCGGGAGTCGCGATCCCCGCGTAGTCCTCCGCCCGAGAACGGGAGGGACCACGCGGCTTTCGCCGACCCCTCCCGACCTCATGAACGGACACTCCGATGGACCTCTTCGCCTTCCCGCCCCTCGCCGCCCTTCTCGACGCCGCCTACGGCGCCCTCGCCGGGCTCTCCACCCTGCTCGAACCTCTCGCCGGGGCATCCGCCGCCGCGCTGGCCGTCGTGCTCGTCACCCTGCTCGTGCGTTCCCTGCTCATCCTGGTCGGGTTCTCGACCGCCAAAGCCGAGCAGACGCGCTCGCGATTGGCCCCGAAGCTGCGCGAACTGCAGCGCCGCCACAAGAAGAATCCCGAACGGCTGCAGAAGGAGATGCTCGCGCTCTACCGCGACGAGAAGACCTCCCCGTTTGCGGGCATGCTCCCGGTGCTCGCGCAGGCACCGGTCGTCGGCATCCTGTACACGCTGTTCATCCGCCCGGAGATCGCCGGGCATCCGAACGAGCTGCTCTCGCACGACCTGTGGGGGGCGCCGCTGGGAACGAGCCTCGTCTCCGCCGTGTTCGGCGGCACGGCGACCCCGGCCACCTTCATCGTGTTCGGGGCGTTGCTGCTCGTGATCATCGCGACGGCGGAGGTCACGCGCCGCGTGTTCCGACCCGCCCCGGTCGATGACGAATCGTCGATGGGCGCGGCGATGAACTCCCCCGCGATGCAGCGGGTGTTCGGCTCGCTCCACTACCTGACGGCTGTGTTCGCGGTGTTCGTGCCGCTCGCCGCAGCCCTCTATCTGACGGTCACCGTGGTGTGGACGCTCGTGCAGCGGATGCTGCTGCGTCGTCGTTACCCGCTGGCCGCGACGGGCGCCGCGGCGCCGGTCAGTCGGGCAGCGGTATCGGAGCGGTGAACACCCCGGTCTCGGGGCCGCTCCCGCGATCGGGCGCTGGCCCGGTCGCGGGATCGGCGGCGGGATCGGCGGCGGACTCGGTATCGTCCGCCCGCCGCCGGGCCCGCCGGATGCCGAGGGTCGTCCCGATGCTCGCGGCGACGACGAGGGCGATCGCGAGGAGGCGCAGCGGCGAGGCGTCCTGACCGAGGATGAGCCACCCCGCGAGCGTCGCGAAGGCGGGCTCCAGGCTCAGCAGCACGCCGAACACACGCTGCGGCAGACGGCGCAGCGCCGCGAGTTCGAAGCTGTAGGGGATCACCGACGACAGCACGGCGGTGATCCCCGCGAGCAGCAGGAGCTGCGGGTCGGCGGCGACGACGGTCGCGGTCGGGATGCCGACCGGGAGCAGCAGCACCGCGGCGACGACGAGTCCCACCGCGAGCCCGCCACTGCCCGGGATCACCGCCCCGACCTTCGCGCTGGTGCGGATGTACATCGCCCAGAATGCGGCGGCGATGAGGATGAACACCACGCCGAGCGGATCGAGCGGTTCGGCGCCCACGACGCCGTCGACGAGGAGCAGCCCCATGCCGATCACCGCGACCCCGACCCAGACGGCGTCCGGCAGCCGGCGGGTGAGCACCGCCGCCAGCACGAGGGGTCCGAGGAACTCGATCGCGACGGCGGGCCCGAGGGGGATGCGATCGATCGCGGCGTAGAAGAAGCCGTTCATCGCGGCCAGCGAGAGCCCGAACAGCAGCGCCGCGGCCCACTGCTGTCGCGTCCAGCGCCGGGTGCGCGGGCGCACGATGACGAGCAGCAGCAGGGCGGCGATCGCCACACGCAGCGACGTCACTCCCCAGGGGCCGAGCACCGGGAAGAGCTGTGCCGCGACGGCCGCCCCGAAGGGCAGCGAGAGGCAGGAACCGATGACGAGGGCGACGCCCGTCAGGGTCCGGGACGACGCGGATTTCTGCACCCCTCCAGCGTAGCTCCGCCGCCCCGGCGCCCCCGTCAGAGGTGCTTGCCCCCGGTGACGGGCAGCACGATGCCCGAGGTGTACGACGACTCCGCGGATGCGAGGTACACGTACGCCCCCGCGAGCTCCGCCGGCTGGCCGGCGCGACCGAGCGGGGTGTCCTGGCCGAAGCTCGCGAGGCGCTCCTCGTCCCAGCCGGTGGCGGGGATCAGCGGTGTCCAGATCGGCCCCGGCGCGACCGCGTTCACCCGGATGCCCCGGGGTCCGGCCTCCTCGGCGAGCGCCTGCACGAACGCGACCTGCGCGGCCTTCGTCATGGCGTAGTCGACGAGCCCGGGCGAGGGGTTGTACGCCTGGACCGAGGTCGTGACGATGATGCTCGCCCCGGGCTCGAGGTCGGGGAAGGCGGCGCGGGCGGTCAGCAGCGTCCCCTCCAGGTTCGTCTCGAACACCCGGCGCATGCGGGCGGGGTCGAGGTTCTCGAATCCGTCGATGTCGTGCTGGTAGGCGGCGTTGAGGACGAGCACGTCGAGACCGCCCAGAGCCTCGCGGGTGTGCGACACGATCGCGGTGGCGAAGTCGTCGTCGCGGAGGTCTCCGGCGAGGCTCACGCCCGTGCGTCCGGCGTCGCGGATCAGGCGCACCGTGTCATCGGCATCCGCCTGCTCCTCCGGAAGATGCGCGATCGCGACATCGGCGCCCTCTCGAGCGAACGCGATCGCCGCCGCGCGACCGATGCCCGAATCACCGCCGGTGATCAGGGCGCGCCGGCCGTCGAGTCGGCCGTGGCCGACATAGCTCGCCTCCCCGTGATCGGGGGTGGGCAGCGTCAATCCGGTGAGGCCCGGCTGGTCCTGCTGCTGCGCCGGGAAACCCTCCTCGCGGTGGGCGTGTCGGGGATCGGTCGGGAAATCGGTCATCTCGTCACCTGGGTTCCGTATCGTCGGTCTCGGTGCGCAGAAGTCTGTGTGCGCGAGATACCGACGATGCCGTCAGCCCGGGCCCGTCTCCAGGGGGTTGACAGGCGGATGCTCCGACCGGAGCCCTCAGCTCTGCGGTGCGGGCGGGATCTCGGTCGTCGCCGGCGCTTCACCGTTCTCGGCCGGCTCGGGAACGAGGTACAGTCCGCTCGGGGCGTTGGCCGTGAAAGCGAGTGCCTCGATCCACGCGCGGTTGATCGACGGCTGTCGACTGCCGAAGTACTTGAAGACCAGCGAGCTCGCCGGCTGGATCCACACGGTCGTGCGGCCGCCGCCGACACTCGCGTCCTCGCGCCAGCTGAACGGGAACGGCTCGCCCCGGCGCAGCTTGGCGGTGATGACGAGTTGCAGGTGCGTGAGCGCCCGATCCTCGATCTCGGTCTTGACTCCGCCTTCGTAGACGAACTTGCCCATCAGGTGCTCCTTGGTGCGATGCTTCGGTTCTCCGACCCGGCCGTCGGGATCACCCCATACGAGTAAGCGTATGCCCTCATCGTTTCCCGCGTGGAACCCGTCGTCACATGAACACCCCGGCGAGGCGAAGTCAAGCCCCTGCGACGGCGCCGCGCCCGACCCTAGAGTCGAGATCCAACCTGCTGAGGAGGCGATGACGGATGACCGATCCAGGCACCGAGGGCTACACCCCCACCACGACCCACGCCGAGTGGGGCGCAGGCGAACCGAAGCTGCGCATCTCGCGAGACGACGAGCGCACCGAGTTCCTCCTCGACGTCGACGTCGTGCGCATCGGCTCTGCGGCGGGCAACGAGTTGCGTCTCGCCGACACCGACCCCGTGCACGCCACGATCACCCACGACGAGCGCGACGAGTACGTGCTCGAACTGCACGGTGAGGGCGAGCGCAACGCGAGCGACAACGCCGACGGCACCCACTCCGCCCCGAGCACCGAGACCCTGCGAACGGGCGCGCGGTTCACCGCCGGCCCGTGGACGTTCGTCTACCACCGCGAGGAGTTCGCCGATCATGGCCGGCCCTTCGGCGGCCGCAAGGGCGGAGAGTTCGACGACCAGCCGCTGCAGCCGCCGCGGCCCGACTACGCGCACGACGAGGCGGCGGCGGGCCCCGACGAGGCTGCGGCTCCCGACGGACCCGCAGAGGGCACGCCGGGTCCGGCCGACTCCGCGGAGGACGACGCGCGGTGAGCAACGGTGCCGACGCGTCCGACGACCTCCGGCACCTGAGTCGCACGGCGCTCGAGCGTGGGCTGCGCATCTGCGTGGCCGAGTCGCTGACGTCGGGGCGACTGGCGAGCGCAGTCGGCGGGGGTGACGATGCCGGACGCTGGTTCGGTGGCGGAGCGGTCGCCTACCAGTCCGCGGAGAAAGAGCGGGTTCTCGGGGTCACCCCCGGGCTGGATCCGTGCTCTGCCGAGGTCGCGGAGCAGATGGCCGAGGGCGCACGGAAGCTCTTCGATGCCGATCTCTGCGTAGCGACGACGGGCGTGGGCGGGCCGGGGCCGGACGACAACGGGCACCCTGCGGGAACCGTGTTCCTCGGCTGGGCATCCGCCGATGGTGTCGGTCACCGTGCCCTGATGCTGTCCGGCGATCCCACAGAAGTTCTGGAGTCGACGGTTTCCCAAGCCGTGCGTCTTCTCGCGGTGCGGATCGAGGGCGTGCACGCTGCGGGCCCTCGCCGCGCGGGTTCCTGACCGCTCTCCGCCCCGTCGCGCGCGGAGAATCCGCTCGGCGTTCGGCGCTCGGCCGAAGCACCGGCTCTGTGCCCTCGCTCCGTCTCTCCCGCCTCGATCACCGTCCCGGGAGCAGTCCGATGCGCAGGGGCGCTCCCGGGACGGATGCTTCGGCGAGCGCCCCGTCGAGGTCGCTCAGAGGCCGCACGGCGCCCACGGCATCCGCGAAAGGGTAGGCGCGTCCGCGCCCCGCGAGGAACGCCACCGCCTCGGCGAGATCGCTCCCCGTGTAGTTGTGCACACCCGCGACCGTGACGAGGCGCCGCACGACGCTCTCGGCGTCGAGCGGCACGCGGTCGGCGGGAAAGACACTGCCGACGAGCACGACGATCCCGCCGACGGCCACCCCGTCGAGCGCCTCACCGACGGCATGGCCGGATGCCTCGATCACGATGTCGGGTTCCGGGGTCCCTGCGGCATCGAAGGGCGCGGAGTCCCGCGTCTCGCTGCGCTCGCTCCGGGAACGCGTTCCCCTCGGTGCGAGCCACTCCCGGGCACGGGCGCGGCGCTCATCGTTCGGGTCGAGCACCTCGACGCGCGCACCCTGCTCGGCGGCGATGGCCGCGGCCGACAGCCCCACGAGGCCGGCACCGTGGACGCGCACCCGCGCGCCGTCGAGATCGCGATGCCGGGCCGCGCGGGCGACGGCGGCCCAGGCGGTGGCTGTCGCGCATGACGCGGGCGCCAGGACGGATGCGGGGAGCGTCTCGGGAACGCGCACGATCGTGGTTCCCGCGCGCAACTGCATGTGACTGCCGAAGGCTCCGGTCAGCTCGCCGTGCACGCCGATGCGGTCGCGGCCGTACGTGCCGAGCGTGCGGCACTTCTGCGGCAGGCCGCACAGGCACCGGTCGCAGCTCGCGCACGACACGGTGATCGACCACACCACGCGGTCGCCGATGCGCAGCGGCGCACCGTCGGTCGCGGTCGCCCCGGTGTCGCCGAGCGCGATCACCCGGCCGACGCTCTCGTGTCCGAGCACCAGCGGCACCGGGGCTGGTCGATGCCCCTGCACCGTGTGCACGTCGGATCCGCAGATGGTCGACAGCTCGACCGCGACCAGCACATCCCCGTCGGCGAGGGCGACGCCCGGTACGGCGATCGTCTCGTGGGGCTGCCCCTCGCCGACGAATACCATCGCGGTGGCCGCCGGTCGCAGCGTCACGTCGCGCCGGTGCCCGGGCGGGCGGGTCAGCATCGTTCCCATGTCGCTCCCCGTGTCAGCTGCGCGATCTCGTTCCCCGAGTCTTCTCCGACTCTTCCAGGACGAGAACGACGCATTCGGGCGCACCCGCGAGTGTTCAGAGGCTGTTCACCTCCCATCCGGTTCGGATTCGCCGGGTGGCTCGGTGCTTCTCGTGTGCGCTCTAGGCTGGGAGCGGTACCGCGACGAACGGGGAGGGTTCGGATGGGCATGAGGGCTGCATACACGCTGATCGATGAGGGCACGCTCGATCGGCTGGTGTCGCTGTCGCCCGAAGTGCTGCTGTCGACGCTCGAGGAACTCGAAGAGGCCGGCGCGACGACCGTCTACGTCGACAAGATGTGGGATGGTCTGCACTTCCTGCTCACGGGGGTGTCGGCATCCGCGCCGCGCGAGGACGATCCGCTGAGCGAAGCCGTCGTGGGAGTGCACGCGTTCGGCGGTGACGACTTCGTCGGCTGCACGGAGAACGACGAGCTCGAGCCGATCATCGAAGCCCTCGACGCGGTCGATCTCGACGAGGCGCTCGCGACGGTCGACTTCGCCGCGTTCACCTCGGCGCGCGTCTACCCGAACATCTGGACCGACGACCCTGCGCAGTTGCGGGCCGAGCTGACGGATGCCTTCGCCGAACTGCGGCGCGTGCACCAGCAGGCCGCCGATGCCGAGCGTCACCTGGTGATCAGCATCTACTGAGACTCGTCCTGCCCCTAGCGAGGCTGGTGCTGCCTCTGAGGCGCGTGCTGCCTCTGAGGCGTGTCTTGCCTCTGCTGCGCGTTCTGCCTCTGCTGCGGGTTCTGCCTCTGCTGCGCGTTCTGCCTCCGCTGCGCGCGCCGCTTCTGAGGCGCGCGCCTCGGCGCGCGGTCGACCGCGCAGGTGCTGCCTTGCGCGATCCCCGCGGCGCGGTTCTGGGGAATCATCGCTCATGGCACCGCTCACGCAACCGGTCACGGGCGGGTGATGCTCGCGGCTGATCTCGGGGAGTCGCCGGGGCCGACGAGCGGTGTTCATGCGCGGATCGGTGGTCGTGGTGGGCGCGCCGGGGTGGCGTGGCGTCTGGTGGTGGGTGTGGTGATGGTGGGTGTGGTGATGGTGGCGGGTGTGGGGTGGCGTGTGGTGGTGCGTGTGGTGGGTCGGGGTGTGCGCCAGCGTTGGTGGGGGTCCCACCAGGCGGGTCCGCGGACGTGGGGGACGCCGTGGTGCATGCGGATGGTCCAGCCGTTGGTGTCGAGGGTGCGGTGGTGGTGCCAGCAGAGGGTGACGCCGTTGTCGGTGCTGGTGGGTCCGCCGCGCGCGTGTTCGGTGACGTGGTGGATCTCGCACCAGGTTGCGGGGACGTGGCAGCCGGGGATGAGGCATTCTGTGTCGCGGAGGGCGATCGCGCGGCGTTGGTGGGCGGTGAAGATCCGGTCGGTGGTGTCGATCCCGATGATGCGCCCGCCCGGGTCGCAGGTGACGCGTTGGATACTGCCCCCGCACGCGGTGTGCCGGGCGGTCGCGAGAGAAACGGGGGCGTCGTCGACCCCGTCGACGTGCGCCCACCCCCGCCCGGACGCATAATCCTCCGCAGCCACCGACACGACGAGGGTGGGGGCGGCACCACCGAGGGTGGGCATGTCACCGTGGCGGGCGGCGATGCCGAGGACGGCGGCGAGAGCGTCGTGCTGCTTCTGCGCCCGGGACCGGTCATCGACCATCCCGCCCGGGTCGCCCGGCGGGAGGACATCGTCGGCGAGGAGGCTATGCGTCTGGCTGTTCAGCGCATGGTCATCCGCACCGAGCGCAGCGTCGTCGGCGGAAGGGACGAAACGCACTCCGTCCTCGAACCCGTCGTCCGGGAGCGGGGTCGCAGGGATCGGTGGTCCGTCGACTTTCGGGTTGAGGTAGGCGTCGAAGATGCGTTGCAACTGCCCCGCCGTCTCGGGCAGCAGCGACCCACGGATCGGGATCACCCCGTCCTTCACCCGCCCGAGGACGATCCCGCGGGCGCGCATCGCCCGCTCCTCGGCGGGTTCTGCGCCGTCGGGATCGAGGTAGGTCACGATCACCCGCGACAACAGCTTCAAGTCCTCGGGTGTCGCGGGTGGTCCCGCTTCGACATGGCCATCCGCGTCAGATCCATCGTCGACGGCGACGAGCCCGCGCGCGTATTCCGCCAACTCGGCATCGGCGCGCAACCGATCCGCCGCACCGATCCTGACGCCGGCCTGCTCCACCGGCCCGGTCGCCGCCAGCAGCCCCGCGACCCCGACCGCGCCAGCCAGCAACGTCTCCCGCAACGCCGGCCAGCGGGCGGGCAGCATCGCCCCCGAGGAGAAGTCCAACTCCCGCCGGACGATCTTCCCGGCTTTCACGACCCGTGCCGCGCCGGCCGCGTCCGTGCGCAGCACCCGCTGGACGAGCTCGTTCATGCTCCGGCATCCGAACCTCCCGCAGAACGCCAGCTCCCCCGACCCCGCCGGACGCTGATCCACCGACCCGACCGTCTCCACCACCACCGCATCGACCCGCCGGGCGACCTCCCCGGCGGCACGCAACACCTGCATCTTCTCGGCATCCGACAACCCCGCCACGACATCCGCGCGCAGCACCACGGCCAGGTCGGCGGCGACCCGATCCAGAAGCTCGGCGGTGCTGTTCATGCACCCCAGTCCACCAGGGGCCACCGACATTCAGACGCGAAAACCCCAGACCAACGAACATATCGACGTGATCGGTGGAGAACTCGCAACCACACCACACCGGTGCAGAACGAGTGCACACGCGGCGGGACCCTTCGACACGCTCAGGGACCCAGTCGCGGGACGGGGCTGGGACCCTTCGACAGGCTCAGGGACCCAGTACGGGACGCGGCGGGGCCCTTCGACAAGCTCACGGACCCAGCCGCCTGCGCGAGCACGGGACACAGCGAGCCCCGGAACGATCGGCGCTCTCGACGCGCACCTCACTCCCCCGCGGTGAACGATCGGGCCCGTCGCCATCCGCGGGTACGCTCGAAGGACGCCCGTCTGCAGGAAGGCCCTCCATGCCCGTCACTCCGGTCGCCCTCGCCCACGCCGAGGACCTCGCCGACTTCGTCGCCGCCTCCCCCTCGAGCTATCACGCCGCGACCGAGGTCGCCCACCGCCTCGAGGGCGCGGGTTTCACGCGCCTCAACGAGGAGGACGCCTGGCCGGCCCAGCCCGGCGGTCGCTTCGTCGTCGTGCGCGACGGTGCGACGATCGCGTGGGTGGTACCGACGGATGCCGCGCCCACCACGCCCGTGCACGTCTTCGGCGCGCACACGGACTCCCCCGGCTTCAAGCTCAAGCCGCAGCCGACGACGGGCACCCGCGGCTGGCTGCAGGCCGCCGTCGAGGTGTACGGCGGACCGCTTCTCAACTCCTGGCTCGACCGCGAGCTGCGTCTCGCGGGCCGGCTCGCGCTGACCGGCGGCCGCGTCGTGCTCGCCGACACCGGCGCACTGCTGCGCCTGCCGCAGTTGGCCATCCACCTCGACCGCACCGCGAACAGCGGGCTCGCGCTCGATAAGCAGGTCGAGACGCAGCCGGTCTGGGGCCTCGGCGACCCGACGGAGGCGGACGTGCTCGGCGAGCTCGCCGCATCCGCCGGTGTCGACGCCGCCGATATCCGCGGCTACGACGTCGTGATCGCCGACACCGCGCGCGGCGCCGTGTTCGGCAAGGACGACGCCTTCTTCGCCTCGGGCCGCCTCGATGACCTCGCCTCGGTGCATGCGGGCGTCGTCGCCCTCGCCGCGTACGAGGCCGAGGCGGGCGCCCCGATCGCGGTGCTCGCGGCCTTCGATCACGAGGAGCTCGGGTCGAACTCGCGCTCCGGCGCCGCCGGCCCCTTCCTCGAAGACATCCTGGGGCGCATCTCCGACGGGTTGGGGGCGGATGCCTCCGAGCGTCGCCGTGCCTTCGCGTCGTCGTGGTGCCTGTCGAGCGATGTCGGTCACTCGGTGCACCCCAACTACGTCGGCAAGCACGACCCCGTGGTGCAGCCGGTGCTCGGATCGGGTCCGATCCTCAAGTTGAACGCCAACCAGCGCTACGCGACGGATGCCGTCGGCGCCGCCGCCTGGCACGCCTGGTGCGAGCGGGCCGGTGTGCCGACGCAGGAGTTCGTGTCGAACAACGGGGTGCCCTGCGGCTCGACGATCGGACCGATCACGGCGACCCGGCTCGGCATCCGCACGGTCGACGTCGGCATCCCGATCCTGTCGATGCACTCCGCGCGCGAGCTCGCCGGCGTCTCGGACCTGCACGATCTCGCCCGCACCGCCGAGGCGTTCTTCCGGTCCTGAGGTCTTTTTCGCCCGCCCGTCCGTGGCCGGTGCCAGGATGAGGGGATGACGCAGAATCCGCCCGGCCTCATCGAGCGCGCCGGCATCGAGATCATCCCCGAGTCCGAGCGCACCGCGAAGCCGCGCGACCTGTTCTGGCCGTGGTTCGCGGCGAACGTGTCGGTCTTCGGCATGTCGTACGGATCGTTCGTGCTCGGCTTCGGCATCTCGTTCTGGCAGGCGACGATCGTCTCGATCGTGGGCATCGTGGTCTCCTTCCTGCTCTGCGGGCTCATCGCGATCGCCGGCAAGCGCGGATCGGCGCCGACGATGGTGCTCTCGCGTGCGGCGTTCGGGGTGCACGGGCAGAAGGTGCCCGGCATCGTGTCCTGGCTGACGTCGATCGGCTGGGAGACGTTCCTCGCCATCATGGCCGTGCTCGCCACCGCCACCGTCATCACGCAGCTCGGCGGTGACGGCGACAGCATCGCTCTCAGGATCACGGCGACCGTCATCGTCGCGGCGCTCATCGTGGGCGCCTCGGTGCTCGGGTACCACGCCATCATGAAGATGCAGTCGGTACTCACCTGGCTCACCGGCGCGGTGACGATCCTCTACGTGATCCTGGCCGTCCCGAGCATCGACCTTGAAGCCGTGCTCGCCCGCCCGGACGGCGGCATCGGGCAGGTGATCGGCGCCCTCGTCATGGTGATGACCGGCTTCGGACTCGGCTGGATCAACATCGCCGCCGACTGGTCGCGCTATCAGAAGCGCACGGCATCCGACGGAGCGATCGTCGCGTGGAACACGATCGGCGGCTCGGTCGCTCCCGTGATCCTGGTGGTGTTCGGTCTGCTGCTCGCGGGCTCCAACGACGATCTCTTCACCGCCGTGCAGGCCGACCCGATCGGCGCGCTCGCGACCATTCTGCCGCTGTGGGTGCTCGTGCCTTTCCTGCTCACCGCCGTGCTCGCCCTCGTCTCGGGCGCGGTGCTCGGCATCTACTCCTCGGGCCTCACGCTGCTCAGCCTCGGCATCCGCATCCCCCGCCCCTCGGCCGCCGCGATCGACGGGGCGATCCTCACCGCGGGCACCATCTTCGTCGTGTTCTTCGCGACCGACTTCCTCGGCCCGTTCCAGAGCTTCCTGATCACGCTCGGTGTTCCGCTCGCGTCGTGGGCGGGCATCCTCATCGCCGACATCCTCCGCCGCAAGAAGGACTACGACGAGCAGGCGCTGTTCGATGCCCGCGGCCGCTACGGGGCCTGGGACTGGACCTCGATCGGCACGATGGTCGTCACCAGCGTCATCGGCTGGGGCCTCGTCGTCAACAACTTCGCCGACGACGCTCCGTGGAACAACTGGCAGGGTTATCTGCTGTTCCTGATCGGCGGCAAGGACGGCGAGTGGGCCTACGCGAACCTCGGCGTGTTCTTCGCCCTCGTGCTGTCGTTCCTCGTGACGTACGTCGCGCGTGCGGGCAGGATCCGCCGGCAGGAGCAGGTGTGATCACGTCGGCGGGATCGGAACCCGAGGGCGGTGCAGGCACCGCACCGTGGCTGGTCGTGATCGATCCGCAGGCGATCTTCGCGGCACCCGATTCCGCCTGGGGTTCGCCGTTCTTCGCCGACGCGATGCCCCGCATCCGGGCTCTTGCGGAGTCCTTCGGCGAGCGCGTGCTCGTGACGCGATGGATGCCGACGGCCGATCGCACGACTTCGTGGGGTGACTACTTCGCCGCGTGGCCGTTCGCCGATCAGCCGCCGACCGACCCGTTGTTCGCGCTCGTCCCCGAAGCCTCCGCGCTGTCGCCGCTGCCGACGCTCGACCTGCCCACGTTCGGCAAGTGGGGCGCCGAGATCGAGCGGACCGTCGGGCGCGGAGCGCACATCGTGCTGGCCGGTGTCTCGACGGACTGCTGCGTGATCTCGACGGCCTTGGCCGCCGCGGATGCCGGGGCCCACGTCACCGTCGCGGCCGACGCCTGTGCGGGGTCGACCGCCGAGAACCACGCCGCGGCGATCCAGGTGATGGGCCTCTACCCGCCGCAGATCACGATCAGCGATACAGCGACGGTGCTCGCCGGGCGCTGAGTCCCGCACGCGGAGCGGCGGCGGCCCCGTCAGGCGGATGCCCGCACCGCCGCGGCGATCTCGGTGGGTGACCCGTGCCAGGGAGCTCCGTGCCCGGGCAGCACCCAGGATGCCGACACCCCGGCGAGCCGATCGAGGGAGGCGAGCGCCTCCCCCGGCTCATCCGTGAACGGGGCGGGTTGCGCGCCGACCCGCCCGGTGAGCACGTGCCGGGTGGTGAGCGCGTCGCCGACGAAGACGGCCTCGACGAGGGGGACGTGCACGGCGATACTGCCGGGCGAGTGCCCCGGCATCCCGATCACGACGGGCGAGCCGGGCAGGTCGAGCACGTCGCCGTCGCCGACCTCGCGCACCTCGGCGACGTGGCGTGTGCGGAAGGCGTTCTTGCGCAGCCCGTAGCCAAGGAACCCGAGCATCGGTCCGATCCGGGCCGGCCCCATCGCGGTCTTCGGCTTCTCGCCCGTGCGTACGCGGTGCGCATCGGCGGCATGGATGAACACGGGCACCCCGACCTCGCGCCGCAGTCGCTCGGCGAAGCCGATGTGGTCGCTGTCGCCGTGGGTGAGCACGACGCCGCGGATGTCGGTGAGCGGGCGCCCGATCTCGGCGAGGGTGCGCTGCAGATCGCGCCAGTGGCCGGGGAGTCCGGCATCGATCAGGGTGATTCCCTCGGGTGCGTCGATCAGGTACGAGGCGACGATGTCGTTGCCGAGACGGTGGAGGTGCGGGGCGAGCGGCATGGTGGGTCCTTTCGGGACGCGTGCGATCGGTGGACGATTGCGAAGGCTACGATACGTAGCTATGATGGCTATTGTCAATAGCCATCAAGGAGGGCCCATGCCGGCACCCGAACGCACCTCGACCGAGGCCATCGTCGCCGCCGGGCGTGTGATCCTCGAGGAGTCCGGGCCGGCGAGCCTGACGATGCAGGCGGTCGCCTCCCGCGTCGGCGTGCGTGCACCCTCGCTCTACAAGCGCGTGCGCGACCGCGATGCCCTGCTCACAGCGGTGGCCGAAGCGGCGATCGACGAGCTCGGCTCGCGTCTGCACACCGCGGGTGCAGACGCCGCCGACGCGGACACCGCCCGCAGCGACCTCACACACCTCGCCGAGGTCTACCGCGCGTTCGCCCACGAGCATCCCGAGAGCTTCCGGTTGATGTTCACGGCATCCGCTCCCGTCGAAGCGCTGCACCGCACATCGGAGCCCGTGCTGCGCGCCTCCGCCGCGCTCGTCGGCGAGGCGGATGCTCTCGACGCCGCGCGCCTCTTCACCGCCTGGGCGACGGGCTTCCTGCAGATGGAGCTGTCCGGGGCGTTCCGGCTCGGCGGCGACGTCGGCCAGGCCTTCGACTACGGACTGCGCCGGCTCCTCGCGGGGCTGACCGCCTGACCGCCGGAAAGCCCGAAGCGACGACTCAGACCGCGACGCCGTCCTTCCACACGCGCGCTACGAGCGGCACGCCGGGGCGGTAAGCGAGGTGGATGCGGGTCGGTGCGTCGAGAAGCACGAGATCCGCCCGCGCCCCCGGAGCGATGATCCCGACGTCGTCGCGGCGCAGAGCCCGGGCTCCACCGGCGGTCGCGGCCCACACGGCTTCCGCCGGGGTCATGCCCATGTCGCGCACGGCGACGGCGATGCAGAACGGCATCGACGACGTGAAGCTCGACCCGGGGTTGGTGTCGCACGCGAGCGCGACCGTGACGCCGGCGTCGATGAGGCGGCGCGCATCGGGGTACGGCTGGCGGGTCGAGAACTCGACGCCCGGCAGCAGGGTGAGCACGGTGTCGGATGCCGCGAGCAGCGCGACGTCGTCGGAAGTGAGGTAGGTGCCGTGGTCGACGGATGCCGCGCCCAGCTCGACCGCGAGCGCGACGCCCTCCCCCGCCCCGAGCTGACTGGCGTGCACACGGGGCGCCAGACCGCGAGCGATCCCGGCCTCCAGCACGCGCCGCGACTGGGCGACCGTGAAGGCCCCGGTCTCGCAGAACACGTCGATCCACCGCGCGTGCGGGGCGCAGGCGTCGAGCATGGGGCCGATCACCAGGTCGACGTACTCGTCACCGCGGTCGGCGTACTCGGCCGGCACGACGTGCGCGCCGAGGAAGGTCACCTCGGGCGTCACCTCGGCGGCGAGACGTACCAGACGCTCCTCGTCGGCGACGCTCAGCCCGTAGCCGCTCTTGATCTCGACGGTCGTCGTGCCCTGCGCGAGCATCTCGTCGAGGAACCCGCGCACCCGCGCGCGCAGCTCGTCGTCGGTCGCCGCGCGGGTGGCCGTGACGGTCGAGCGGATGCCACCGGCCGCGTACCTGCGTCCCGCCATCCGCTCCTCGAACTCGACCGCGCGGTCACCCCCGAACACCAGGTGGCTGTGACTGTCAACGAACCCGGGGATCACCGCCCGCCCCGCGGCATCCACGATCTCGTCGGCGGACGGAGCATCCGCCGCTGCCCCCACCCAGGCGATGCGGTCGCCGTCGATGAGCACTGCCGCATCGTGCAGCGTGCCCACCCGGGTCTCCGAGCCCGTCGATGCGCCCGCCGCCGAAGCGTTCGTCGTCAACTCGCCAATGTTCGTGAGGAGCGTCGTCATGGCGTCAGCCTTTCAGGTTCGAGGAGCGCGGCTCAGAGCATCGGGATGTTCAGGCCGCGCTCGCGCGCCACCTCACGGGCGTGTTCGTAGCCCGCATCGACATGCCGCATCACACCGGTGCCCGGATCGTTGGTGAGCACACGCTCGAGCTTCTGCGCGGCGAGGTCGGTACCGTCGGCGACCGTCACCTGACCGGCGTGGAGCGAGCGACCGATGCCGACTCCTCCGCCGTGATGGAGCGACACCCACGAGGCGCCCGACGAAGTGTTCAGCAGCGCGTTGAGCAGCGGCCAATCGGCGATCGCATCGGAGCCGTCCTTCATCGCCTCGGTCTCGCGGTAGGGCGAGGCCACCGAGCCTGCGTCGAGGTGGTCGCGCCCGATCACGATCGGAGCCGAAAGCTCGCCCGAGGCGACCATCTCGTTGAACCGCAGCCCGGCGAGATGCCGCTCCTTGTATCCGAGCCAGCAGATGCGGGCCGGCAGACCCTCGAAGTGCACCTTCTCGCCGGCCTTCTCGAGCCAGCGGTGCAGCGCGGTGTCGTCGGGGAACAGCTCGGCGATCGCACGATCGGTCTTGGCGATGTCCTCGGGGTCGCCCGAGAGCGCGGCCCAGCGGAAGGGGCCGCGCCCCTCTTCGAACTGCGGGCGGATGTATGCCGGCACGAAGCCGGGGAACGCGAACGCGCGGTCGAAGCCGCCGAGCTCCGCCTCGCGACGGATCGAGTTGCCGTAGTCGAAGACCGCCGCACCGGCGTCCTGGAACGCGACCATCGCGGCGACATGAGCCGCCATCGATTCCCGCGAGCGCCGCGTGAACTCCTCGGCATCGCGCTCGGCCTCGGCCTTCCACTCCGACACCGCGACGCCGACGGGCAGATACGCGAGCGGATCGTGCGCGCTGGTCTGATCGGTCACGATGTCGATCGCCACGCGACGGCGGTGCAACTCGGGGAACACCTCTGCGGCGTTCCCCACGACACCCACCGAGAGCGCCTCTCCGGCATCCTTCGCCGCGAGGACGCGGGCCACGGCGGCGTCGAGATCGGTCGTGTACTCGTCGAGGTACCCGTGCTCGACCCGACGGGCGAGGCGCGACTCGTCGACGTCGACGATCAGCACCGCGCCGTCGTTCATGGTCACCGCGAGCGGCTGCGCGCCACCCATGCCCCCGGCACCCCCGGTGAGGGTGAGTGTGCCGCGCAGCGAGTCGCGGCCGAGCGAGCGGGCCACGGCGGCGAAGGTCTCGTAGGTCCCCTGCAGGATGCCCTGCGTGCCGATGTAGATCCACGAGCCGGCCGTCATCTGGCCGTACATGAGCAGACCCAGTTCCTCGAGTCGGCGGAACTCCGGCCAGGTCGCCCAGTCGCCCACGAGGTTCGAGTTGGCGATGAGCACCCGCGGCGCCCATTCGTGCGTGCGGAAGACCCCCACGGGCTTGCCCGACTGCACGAGCAGCGTCTCGTCGGGCTCGAGCTCGTCGAGGGTGCGCACGATCGCGTCGTACGCCTCCCAGCTGCGGGCGGCGCGGCCCGTACCCCCGTAGACGACCAGGCTCTCGGGGTGCTCCGCCACCTCGGGGTCGAGGTTGTTCATCAGCATCCGCTTGGCGGCTTCGGCACCCCAGCTCTTCGCCGTGCGCTGGTTGCCGCGCGCCGCGTGAACGGTGCGCGTCGTGTCGGTGAGGGTGGGCTTCTGATCAGTCATTCGCGTGCTCCTGTGCGATGCGGGCGACGGCGCCGGACTGCACGAGCGCGGTCACGGCCTCCATGTCGGGGGAGAGGAATCGGTCGGGGCCGGGGCCGCCGGCGACCGTGCGCACGAGGTCGCGCACGGCCCCGGTGGCAGGACCCGCCTGCAGCGGGGCGCGCAGGTCGAGGGCTCGGGCACCGGTGAGGATCTCGATCGCGAGCACCCGGCCGAGTCCGTCGATGGCGCGGCGCAGCTTGCGCGCGGCCGCCCACCCCATCGAGACGTGGTCCTCCTGCATCGCCGACGAGGGGATCGAGTCGACGGATGCCGGTACCGCGAGGCGCTTGAGCTCCGAGACGATGCCGGCCGCGGCGTACTGCGCGATCATGAGGCCCGAGTCGACGCCGACCTCATCGGCGAGGAACGGCGGGAGGCCGTGGTTGCGCGCCGGATCGAGTGCTCGGTCGGTGCGCCGCTCCGACACCGAGGCGACGTCGGCGACCGAGATCGCGAGGAAGTCGAGGACGGCGGCGACCGGCGCCCCGTGGAAGTTGCCGTTCGACTCGATCCGCCCGTCGACCGTGATGACCGGGTTGTCGATGACGCTCGCGAGCTCACGGCCGGCGATCGTCGCCGCGTACCCTGCGGTGTCACGCGCGGCTCCGTGCACCTGCGGCGAGCACCGCAGCGAGTACGCGTCCTGCACCCGGCCGTCCTCGGGGCCCTTGTGGCTGTGCACGATGGGCGAGTCACCGAGGAACGCACGCAGGTGTGCGGCCGAGACGCCCTGCCCCGTCTGCGGACGCAGTGCCATGAGATCGGCGGCGAAGACGGCGTCGGTCCCCAGCTGCGACTCGATCGACATGGCGGCGGCGATGTCGGCGGTCAGGAGCAGGGCTTCCAGATCGTGGAGCGCCAGCACCAGCATCCCGAGCATCCCGTCGGTACCGTTGATGAGAGCGAGGCCCTCCTTCTCGACGAGGGTCACCGGCGCGATGCCGGCGGCCGCCAGAGCCTCGGATGCCGGGGCGAGTGCGCCGTCGGCGGTGCGCACGTCTCCCTCCCCCATCGCCGCCAGCGCGATGTGGGCGAGCGGGGCGAGATCACCCGAGCAGCCGAGCGATCCGTACTCGCGCACGACCGGGACGATGCCCGCGTTGAGCAACGCCGCGTAGGTCTCGACGACCACGGGGCGCACGCCGGTGCGACCCGAGGCGAGCGTCTGCAGTCGCAGCAGCTGCAGGCCGCGAACGACCTCGGCTTCGACCTCGGCGCCCGTTCCCGCCGCGTGCGAGCGGATGAGGCTCGCCTGCAGCTGCAGACGACGGTCGGGAGCGATGAACGTGGTGGCGAGGGCGCCGAACCCGGTCGAGACGCCGTAGTGCGGATGCGGGTCCGCAGCCAACCCGTCGATCACGGCGCGAGTCTCGGCGACGCGCGCGAGCGCCTCGGGGGCGATCACGACGGGAGCGCCGTGGCGGGCGACGGCGACGACATCGGCGGGAGTCAGTGGGGCGGCGCCGACGAGCACGGGGGCGAGTTCACTCATGTCTCGATTCCACACCGGCGGGGTCGCCCGCGGCAGCGGATCGTGACATCCTGTGTCTGTGATACCAGACAATCCGGAGACCGTGGCCGACTCTCCCGCGCAGGTACCCGCGGCCGAGCACACCCTGCGGATCCTCCGCTACCTGGCCGGACGGCCGGCGCCGGTCGCCGCATCGGCGATCGCGCGGGACCTCGCACTGCCCCGGTCGACCGTCTATCACCTGCTCAGCACCCTGGCGCTGCACGGCTTCGTGGTGCACCTGCGTGAGGATCGTCGGTGGGGCTTGGGAACTTCGGCGTTCGAACTCGCCGGCGGCTACGCCCGGCAGCAGCCGCTCGCTCGGCTCGGGCGCCCGCTGGTGGCGTCCCTCTCCGACCGTCTGGGCGAGAGCGCGCACCTCGCCGTGATGAGCGGTGGCGACGTGCTGTACATCGTCGAGGAGCGCGCACCGCGGCGGCCGGCGCTCGTCACCGACGTCGGTGTGCGACTGCCCGCGCATCTCACCGCGAGCGGGAGGGCGATGCTGGCCGCGCTCCCCCGCGAGCAGGTGCGCGCACTGTATCCGAGCGCCTCCGCTTTCCCTGATCGCACCGGCGTCGGGCCGCGGACACCGCGGGAGCTCCGCGAGGTGCTGCGCGACGCACGCTCGCGCGGGTACGCGACCGAGGACAGCGAGGTGGCCGATGGGCTGCGCTCGGTCGGAGCCGTGGTGCGCGATCACAACGGCTGGCCGGTGGCGGCTGTGGCCGTCACCTGGGCAGGCAACGACGTCTCGGAGGCGCACCTGGCGGATGCCGTGCGCGGCACCGCCTCTGTTCTCGAGGCGCGGCTTGCACACTGAACGTGTGTGCGCACTCAGCATGCGCAGGCGATCGCATGTACACGCCCGTAAAACGAAAAAGAGCCACCCAGCATTGGGTGGCTCTTTTTCTTAAAAGAAGTCCGGCGGTGTCCTACTCTCCCACAGGGTCCCCCCTGCAGTACCATCGGCGCTGTGAGGCTTAGCTTCCGGGTTCGGAATGTAA